>JAJPIK010000114.1 GCA_021324795.1 Chloroflexota bacterium | reverse complement strand
TCTTGCTCGGTGATTACTTCAAGTCGATTCTGACCGGCAGCAATTTGCCAGCCGACCTCGCGTCTGAAGCAGCGAATAGCCCGTTCTTCAAGCAGTACAATAACGCGGTTCCGAATGGGGTCAACGATCCGGCGGCACTGCCGAATACGAAGATGACGAACGCTTTCGAGCCCGAGATACCGCCCATTGCCCCCCCGCCGACCGGAAACAAGTTTCCATTGCGCTACGGCTTCCAAGCGCAGATGCTCGGGGTGAACCAGCAGTTCGTTGTCAATGTGACCAAGAACGCTGGCTTTGGCTGGCTGAAGCAGCAAATTCGCTGGGCCGATCTCGAACCAAGCAAAGGACAGATCCTTTTCGATCAGATTGATCCAGTCGTCGATACCGCCTCGACGAGCGGCGTGCAGTTGCTCTTTAGTGTGGTCACTGCACCGACCTGGTCGCGGTCAGGACCGGGAGTCGATGGTCCACCGAATAATCCGAACGACCTGGCTGATTTCGTCGGGGCGCTGGTTTCCCGGTATGGCACCAAGGTAGCGGCGTATGAGATTTGGAACGAAGAAAACTTCAGTCGGGAGTGGGGCGGTCAGCCAATCAACGCTGGCGCTTACGTCGAGCTACTGCGAGCGGTCTATAATCGGGTGAAATCGATCAATCCGAGCGTGATCGTGGTCTCTGGGGGGTTGACGCCGACCGGCTATAACGATCCAAACGTGGCGGTCGACGACACAATCTATCTGACCGAGCTGTACCAGTATCAGAATGGCCTCTTCAAGTCGGTTGCCGACGTGGTTGGCGCCCACATGGCGGGTTACAACAATCCACCCCAGGACTTCGTCAACTCGCACTCCTACCTGGCGCCGTGTTACACGAACACCGGGCAATACACCGGGTCCAATTTCTGTTTCAAGGATAATGGGCAGTTCTATTTCAAGCGGATCGACCAGCTTCACAACATTATGATGGCGGTAGGCGATAATCGTCCGATGTGGCTCACCGAGTACGAGTGGGGCGCGGCGACGCCACCGGTGCCGGCCGGCTACGAATGGACGCTGGATCTGACGGAGGACCAAGTCGGGAACTTCTTCGTGCAGAGCATCCAGATGATCCAACAGAGCCGGCCGTGGGTTGGCGCGGTCTTCATCTGGAACCTGAACTTTCGGATGATCGCCGACTACCATACCAATGAAACGGCACTGTTTGGGATCCTGAATCCAGATGGGACGGCAAGGTCGATTTATAACAAGCTGGCACTGATGCAGAAATAGGGTTAGGGGAAGGAAGGCAGTTTCGCAAGCTGGTGCCGGCATCGACCGGCACCAGCTTGCGAAACTGCCTTCCACGGGTAGTTAGAGGATGTCTTTGTAATACTCTTCTGCCGCTTCGACGTCCACGGTTTCGTCTAATGGCTTGCCGAGGCGCTCATAGAGCCGGCGGCGGCCCTTCTTGTCGTCGATGGCGATCTGAGCGGCAATGGCCAGCACTTCTTCCGCGACTTCCTGGGGCACCACGATGACGCCATCCCAGTCACAGCCGACGATGTCGCCCGGGCGGATCATCACGCCACCGCAGCCGACCGGCACCTCGAGGTCGACCAGTTCGACGCGACCGGGGATGATCGTGCGGCCGATGCGACGACAGGCCACCGGCGTGCGTTGCATGATGACTTCATCGGTGTCCCGGCATTCCCCTTCCGTGACAATGCCCACCGCACCGGCCGCCTGCATCGCCATACTGTTGTTCGATCCCCAGTAGCCGGTTTCGCGGGCACCGTTCGTAGAAGTGACGATCACACAGCCGGGGCGCACGTGTTCTTGGATCCGCAAGCCTCGGCCAGTCATGTCATTCCAAATGGCGTGAGAACGGCGAGCCTCCTCCCGCGTGAGCACGGGCATCCGCTGGTTTGTTGGTACCACGCGCATCGTCACGGCCGGTCCCCAGAACTTCAGCCCGAACCAGAGTGGTCGGATCGCGGGATCGAGCAGCGTTAAGTCAGCTCGTCCCACGGCGTCCAGCGCGTCGGTAACGTCAGTCACCCGCAGGTATTTCGCAAAACGTGGCGCCAATGCGTATGTATCAACCGTAGCCAAGACCCTTTCTCCTTTGTGACGACCGGATCGTCCGCCGTCGATTTCTCATAACTCTTCGGATAAAAGATCGTTCACTTGATTCCGGTAGTTGCTATTCCCTCGGTCAGCAGCCTCTGAAATGGCATGAAGATGATGAGGATTGGTACAAGACTGAGCACCGACATGGCGAAGAGCGGCCCCCACTGCGACGTCTCACTCGAGTCGATGAACAGATTGAGCCCCAGGGGGACTGTGTACATAAACGACTTCGTCAGGTACAGCAGCGGTCCCAGAAAGTCATTCCACGAATTGATGAAGGTGAAGACTGCGGTGGTCGCCATGGCTGGCGCCGAAAGTGGCACGATAATCTGGGTGAACACTTGTCGGTGGCCACAACCATCCATGATCGCCGCCTCGTCCAGCTCTCTGGGAAGCCCTCGGATGAACTGGACCATGAGGAAGACGAAGAACGAGTCAACCGCCAGGAAACGCGGGATCACCAGGGGGAAGTAGGTGTTCAGCCATCCGAAGTTGAGGTAGAGAATGTACTGGGGGATGATCAGCACTTGGTAAGGCAGCATGATCGTGAGCAGCATAATTGCGAAAAGGATGCTGCGAAAGCGGAACTGCAGCCTCGCGAACGCGTAGGCGGCCATGGTGCACGAGCAAACGTTTCCGGCCGCGGCCAGACTGGCGATAATGATTGAGTTCGCAAAAAGACGGGTGAAGGAGAGGTCTTGCAGCGGAAACCAGCCCGTCTTGTAGTTCGCAAGCGTCCAGGTTCGAGGAAGCAGACCGGGGTTGGAGAAGATCTCCATGCTGGGCTCGAACGATGCTCCCAGCATCCAGATTAATGGATAGAGCATGATGATTAGCAGCACAATGAGGAACAGGTGACGAACTCCGACGGACAGAATGTGCTGGCTCCGTATCCTCCCGGTGGCTCGGCCGGCGCGGAGCATTGCTCCCATCCCTTGACTATTGATCTGCATAGAATACCCAGTACCTGGCGCTCAGGAATGCCACCCCGGTCAAGCCGGCGATCAGGACGAGAAGAATCCACGCCATGCCCGCGGCGTAGCCCATATTATAGTCAGCAAAGCCCTGTTGATAGAGGTAGAGTGCGTATAGCAGTGTTGACCCTGCTGGTCCCCCGGTTCCACCACTCACGATGTAAGCGGAAGTGAAGACTTGAAACCCCCGAATCAATCCCAGCACGCCGTTGAAGAAGATCACGGGTGAAAGCATGGGCACCGTGATATACCAGAATCGCCGCAGGGTGTTCGCGCCATCGACCTGAGCGGCCTCGTACAGACTCTTGGGGATCTGACGAAGACCGGCGAGGTAGATGATCATGGTCGCTCCGAACTGCCAGACGTTCAGAACCACGAGCGTATACAGGGCCGTGCTTGGCTGACCGATCCAGGACGGGCCGTGAATATTGACCAGCAAGAGGATTTGGTTGAGCATGCCGCTTACTCCAAACACCTGCCTCCACAACACCGCGATGGCAACGCTTCCGCCCAGCAGCGAAGGCAGATAGAAGAGAGCGCGGTAGACGGTTAAGCCGCTCAGCCCTTGGTTCAGCATCAGCGCCAGAGCCAGCGACAAGATAAGAATAGAAGGGACAGTCATGACAACGTAGGTCAGGGTCACCTCCAGCGACTGGAGGAAGGCCGGGTCGACGAGCATCTGGTGATAGTTGCCGAGCCCTATCCAGGTGGGGTTGTTGAAGAGATCGTAGTGGGTGAAGGACAGGAAAAGCGATGCGACGAGGGGACCCAGAGTAATGCCGACTAATCCGATCAGCCACGGAGCCAAAAACACGTAAGCGACTCGGCCATCTCGACCAAGGAGCCTCCGTTTTTCGCGTCTTCGGATAGTTGCCGCCTGAGTCCCGACCGTCATCGTTGCAATTCCCTCCTGCTGATGGCGGTAGGAAAGTTCTCCCGAGCAATCACTTGTTAGCTGCCGCGGCGTTGGCCTGGGAGAAGAAAGCATCAACGGCTGCCTCGACCGTTGCTTTACCAAACGCCACGTTGGAGTAGTTGTTAACCAGGGCTAGGTTAACCGCCTGGTAGTTCGCCGGAAAATTGACAATCGTGGGCTTACTGTCGATAACATCCTTGAGAAATTGTAGGTACAGCTTCGTCGAAGGATCAATGCCAGTCGCATTGATCTGATCTTCCAGCAGCTTGGTGACGGTGACCGTGCCATTATCCGAAGCGTAGGCCTTTGCTCCGTCGGGGTCATTGGTGAAGAAGTTGACCCAGGCAGCGGCCGTTGGCAGGTTCGTGGTGTTGGCGGCGATGGACAAGCCGTTGTTGATCAGTACCTGGCCATTCCCGCTTGGTCCATTGGGGAAAGCCGCGAGCTTCATCGTCCCCTTGCCGGCCGCCGTGAGTGCCGACTGGTAGGCGCCCAGTTGGTTTGCTGGAGCCTCATCGAACATCACCTTGCCGAGGGCAAGGTAGCGCTGCACGTTGCTGCTCGGCTCCTCCGAATGCATTGCCGCCGGCACGGTGGCGCCCCCCTTGCGGAGTGTTTCCCACCAATTCCAATAATCGATCATGAGTTGCTTCGGAAAACCGAGCGTCCCGTCGTCGTTGAACACCTTCTGGCCGTTTGTTGACACCCAGGCCCACCAGATGGAGTCGTCATCGCCTCTCAGATCGCACGCGTAAACCCCGCTCGGGAGTTTGTCCTTAGCTGCCAGCAGCCACTTCTGAATCTCGTCCCAGGTTTTGAGGGTGGTTGGCGAAGGGAGTCCCGCGTTGGTGACCAACGTGTCATTGTACATCCAGTTGTTGGTCGCTGAACCGGTCGGAATCATGTAGAGTTTGCCATCCGGCCCCCGCCCGGAGTCGAGAACGACTTTGGGAATGCCGGAGACGTCAATCGCGCCTGACTTTATGAGATCATCCAAGGCCATGAGCGCGCCGCGGGTGTCATACGCCGACATATAACGTACTTGCATCTGAGGAACGTCGGGGAGGTTGCGCGCGGCGGCCTCGACCGTCAGCTTTTGCCAATAGGTATTAAAGTCACCGACCGAGACGCCCTGGATCGAAGCTTGAGGGTACTTCTTCTCAAACAGGTCAATCACCGCTTGGGTCTTCGTGTTTCGCTCGCCGGTGCCCCACCAGGAGAAGGTGATCTTTCCCGCGACCGTGCCTTTCCCGGTCGCGCCGCCGGTACTGCTCAACGACGGCGTAATGCCACAGGCCGCCATGAGGGAACTGAAACCGCCAATCATCGCCGCGCCGGCGGCTATTTTGCCGGCCCCGACGAGGAAGTCACGTCTTGTCCGGTGGGTCTGGGATAGAGCGCGGCGTGAGTTGCCAAGACCAGGAGCGTCCATATTGTCTGACTAACCTCCGAAGCGTTGAGATCAACTAATTGTCATAACATAATATTTTCATTTGGCCTGCTACTACGATCTCGCCCAATGGTCTCCCTAGCCAATCGGTCATCTCAACGGGGCGAGGGCAGCACGCAAGTCGGTCCCGGTCGGGCCTTACACTGATCACGTCATTGGCTGGCCCGTATTCTATGCGATCGCTAGGAAGCCGTCAATAAAGCCAGAAGCAGAGAGGCGGAGAAGCAGAGAAGGCACGGACGAGCGTAGTAGACCTGGGCAGGGCGACGCGAATATACTGGGTTCAGCGCCAAGTGCGCTTGGGGGATGGCGAGACATGGAAGGCACGTATTTCAGCCCACTGAGTCGTCGACGATTTCTCACCGTCAGTGCCGCGACTGGTCTTCTTGCGCTGGTTGGATGTAGCTTGCCTACGTCGGGTGCGCCTACTGCCACGGCCGCGAGAAACGGCACCGCCGCCCCGCCGATTGCCCAGCCAACCCCGGCCGTGTCGGGCCAGAAGATTGAGATCAGCTATTTCCACTTCGCCGCGCCGACCTCGCCGCAAGGGCTGGTCATCCCCTACGCGGTTGAAACATTCAATAATCGGAACCCTGAAATCGAAGTCAAGCCGCTCTTTAATCCCGGTCTCGCTCAGCTCCAAGCCAAACTGGAGACTATGATCGCGGGAGGGACGCCACCGGATACGGCGGCGCTCAATCCGCAGATTATTACTCCCATGTACAGTAAAGGCTTGCTGCTAGATCTCAGTCCATATATCGCCCGGGATAAGGCGACGTTCCAACCGGATGATTTCTATCCGCAAACCTTGACACGGGTGATCAAAGATGGCAAGCAGTACGGCGTACCACTGCAGCTCGGCCTCTACGTCATCTTGTATAACAAAACGCTGTTCGATCAGGCGGGGGTAGCGTATCCCACCGATGATTGGACCTGGGAAGTAGACTTTCTTCAAGCCGCGCAAAAGCTGATCAAAGGGAATGGCGCGACGAAGCAGTACGGAACGTCGCTACCACCGATGGAGCTGGTGATCTGGGCGAACGGTGGCGACGTGATCACTGAAGATGGCAAGAGCTGTGTACTCGACCAGCCCTCCGCCTATGAATCGGTGCAATGGCTGGGTGACCTGCGCTTCAAGTATGGGGTCGCACCTCGGCAAGCAGACTTGAGTGGGACCAGCGAGGATGACCTATTCACGGCCGGTCGGCTGGCGATGGACATAACGCTAAGCTCGGGGGTGAGCACGATCGAGCGCGCCAAACCTAAGTTTGATTGGGACGTTGCCCACGTGCCCAAGGGAAAGATCAAACGGGCCACGATTGTGCAGGGGCCGAGCATCGTTGTTCTGAAAGATTCGAAGCACCTGGATTCAGCCTGGAAATGGGTCGAGTTCTTTACCGGTCCAGAGATGGCCAACTACGAGACCATCACCGCGCATATGACGATGGCTCGCCAAAGTACGAGCAAGAGCTACCTTGCCCTCCCGCCGCCCCCACAGCACCGGAACCTTCTGCTCGATTCGATCGCCTTTGCGCGCCAGTTGCTCTATCTCAATAACTGGGCGCAGATCAACGACGCCATTACGAAGAATCTCGACGACGTGCTGGTTGCGAACAACAAGAGCGCGAAAGACGCGACGCACGCCGCCTGCCAACAGGTGAAGTCCCTTCTGTGAGGTAACCGTCATGAAAAAGCTGATCAACCAGCCGGAGAACGTCGTCAGGGAACAGCTTCAAGGAATTGCCCTCGCGCACGCTGACCTGGTATGCGTGAACCTCGATCCGGTCTTCATCGTTCGCACCGATGCGCCGGTTCGGGGGAAAGTAGCGATCCTTTCAGGCGGTGGATCGGGTCACGAGCCGATGCACGGCGGACTCGTCGGTCCGGGCATGCTCGACGCGGCCTGCCCGGGAGCGATCTTCACCTCGCCGACGCCGGACCAGATCGTCGAGGCGACGAAGGCAATCGATGGCGGAGCGGGCGTGCTCTACATCGTCAAGAATTACACTGGCGACGTGATGAATTTCGAGATGGCCGCCGAGCTTTGCGAGGCCGAGGGTATCGACGTCGAGTCGGTCGTGATCGCCGACGATGTGGCGGTGCAGGATAGTCTTTATACCGCCGGGCGACGCGGAGTCGGGGCAACTGTCCTCGCCGAGAAGATCTGCGGCGCTGCTACCACCGAAGGCCGACCATTGGTGGCCGTGGCCGAGCTTGGCCGAAAAGTGAATGCCCAGGCGCGCAGCATGGGCATGGCGCTGACGTCCTGCGTCGTTCCTTACGTCGGCAAACCAACCTTCAATCTACCGGACGATCAGATGGAGATTGGCATCGGCATTCACGGCGAGCCGGGACGTCGACGGGTGCCGCTAGCTCCGGCCCACGATGTCGTCGAGATGCTAGCGACGCCAATTCTCAGCGATCTGCCATTCCAGCGGGGCGATTCGGTGTTGGCGTTCGTGAACGGACTCGGCGCGACGCCATTGCTCGAGCTGTACGTCGTTTACAACGAGCTGGCGAAGCTTTGCCATGACCGAGGGATCACAATCGCCCGCAATCTGGTTGGCTCATACATGACGTCGCTCGATATGGCCGGCTGCTCGATTACCCTGCTCAAGCTCGACGACGATCTCATCCATTTGTGGGACGCGCCGGTTCGGACGGCCGCCCTTCGCTGGGGAATATGACAATGATTACCCGTGAAGAGATTCTGGCCTGGCTCGAGAGATTTGCCTCGGTTGTTGCCGAAAATGAGGACCGACTGACCGCGCTGGACGCGGCGATCGGCGACGCTGACCACGGGGTAAATCTCCATCGGGGCATGCAGGCGGTGCTGGCGAAGCTATCAACCGTGGCGGATAAGGACGTTGGCACGATCTTCAAGATGGTGGGTATGACCCTGGTTTCGACGGTGGGCGGGGCGAGCGGACCGCTCTATGGCACGCTATTCTTGCAGCTCGGCAGCGCGACGAACGGCAAGACGGCGCTCGGCTTGGCCGAGTGGACGGCCGCGTGGCAGGCCGCCGTGGAGGGCGTAATCCGCCGGGGCAAGGCAGAGTCGGGTGACAAAACGATGATCGATGCGCTCGGGCCGGCGCTCTCCGTGTTACAAGCTGCCACGGCGAAAGGGGCTGCGCCGGAAGTGGCCCTTGCCGCTGCCGCCAGCGCGGCCGAACAAGGCGCAGCGGCGACGATTCCGCTGATCGCCCGCAAAGGCCGAGCGAGCTACCTGGGAGAGCGAAGCGCTGGCCATCAGGATCCAGGTGCTACCTCGGCCGCCTTGCTTCTGCGAGCCGCGGCTGAGCACATCGGCCGAACTAATCCGAGTTAAGGGGGAGCCGTGGCCGACGTTGGCTCGGAGCGAGAAACTTGTGTGGGGTTGGTCGTGGTCTCCCACAGCGCCAAGCTAGCCGAGGGAGTGACCGAACTGGCGCAGCAGATGGCTGGTCCCGGGGTGCGACTGGCCGCGGCAGGTGGCCTGGCGCTGCCAGGCTCTCCGCTGGGAACGGATGCGGAACTGATCCGTCAGGCTATTGAAAGCGTCTATTCGGCGGCGGGTGTGCTGGTCTTGCTCGATCTCGGGAGCGCGCTCTTGAGCGCCGAGCTCGCCGTCGAGCAGCTTCCGGAGGCGTGGCGTTCGCGTATCGTGCTGTCTGAAGCCCCGCTCGTCGAAGGCGCGGTGGCAGCAGCGGTCCAGGCGCGGCTGGGCAGCCCACTCGAGCAGGTGGCCGCCGAAGCTCGAGTGGCACTTGTGCCGAAGCATAAGCACCTGCGATCCGAAGGTAATCCAACCATGCCGACTAGCTTGCCCGAGCGGGTGGCGGCGATGGAGCAAGCTCGTCTGCTCGTCCGCAATCGCCATGGCCTGCACGTGCGTCCCGCAGCGCGGCTGGTCCAGACGGCCGGGCAGTTCAAGGCACGAGTGCAGGTGACGAATTTGACGACCGGACGTGGCCCGGCCGACGCGCGGAGTCTTATTGCGCTGACGACCCTCGACGTTGGACAAGGACAGGAGATCCTAGTAACGGCCGACGGCTCGGGTGCTACTGCGGCGCTCGCAGCTATCCGTGAGATAGTCGAGGCCGCGGAGGAAGAGCCCAACCCTTTGCTTTGCTCAGGGCAGCCTCTAACCCTCCCCGTTCACGGGGAGGGCATACAGGTCCCCCCGTCCACGAGGGGACTACAGGGAGAGCCATCTTCGGCCACTTTCACAGGCTTGATGGTGGCCGAGGGAGTGGCGATTGGTAGTGTCTTGGTGGGGCGTTCGGTTACCCCAGGCGGGGCCATGATACCAGCCGATGATCCATCAGCGGAATGGACAAAGCTCACCGCTGCGCTGGCGAAAACGCGAACTGACGTCCAACGACGACGCGACATGCTTCGAGCGTCCGGTGATCAAGAGGGGGCCGCGGTCTTCGATGCCTACCGCATCATGCTGGAGGACCCATTGCTGGTCGACGCTGCTCGACACATGATTGCTCAGCAATCTCTGAGCGCGGAAATAGCCTGGCAGAAGGCGATCGACGTGGTCGTCGAGCGGTTTCGGAGTCTTGGTGACGGCTATCTGGCCGAGCGCGCATCCGATGTGGCTGATCTGGGCCAGCAGGTACTGGGGCATCTGGGCAAATCTGTAGTGTCCCTCCCCCAGTTGGATCAGCCGGCAATTCTGGTCGTACCGGAGATTATGCCGAGCTTAGTGAGCCAACTGGATCCAGCCAACCTGCTTGGGCTGGCCGCGGCATTCGGTGGTCCGACCGCGCACGGCGCGATTCTCGCGCGGTCGTTGGGTGTGCCGGTCGTCGTCGGACTCGGTGCGGCGGTCCTCGATCTGCCGGACGGAACGCTAGCGATCCTGGATGCGACAAACGCAGCCTTTCTCACCTCGCCTGATTCAGTTACGTTGGCGCGCTATGCCAGCCCGCCAAAGGCGCCGGCCGTGGTGAAGTCAGTGGTCGCCGGTCCGGTCCAAACTTACGATGGACGACGGATCTCCCTACTGGCGAACGTTAGCTCGCTGGCCAATGCCCGGGCCGCGGCCGCGGCTGGCGCCGAGGGCGTGGGCCTACTCCGTACCGAGTTCCTTTTCCTTGATCGGCCGACCTCGCCGAGTGAAGATGAACAGTACTTAGCTTATCGAGCAATTGCCGAGGCACTAGGCGGCCGACCGGTGGTGATTCGCACGCTCGACGCCGGCGGCGACAAGCCGCTGCCTTATCTTCACCTCGCGTCCGAAGCGAATCCGTTCCTTGGTCAGCGCGGGATTCGCCTTTGCCTCGCCCAGCCAACGTTCTTCAAGACCCAGTTACGGGCGATCGCTCGGGTGGCCGCCGAATTTCCCGTGCAGGTCATGTTTCCGATGGTTGCGACCTTGGCGGAATGGCGGGCAGCGCGCGAGCAGCTAAATCAGGTCGTGGAAGAGCTTGGCGACGGTAGGGGCCCGGTGCCGAGACGACTCGAGACTGGCATCATGGTCGAGGTTCCCGCTGCGGCGCTCCGCATCGCCGACTTCGCCGCCGAGGTTGATTTCTTCTCGATCGGCACAAATGATCTTAGTCAATACGTTTTTGCTGCCGATCGTGGCAATCTGAGCGTAGCGCCTCTCGCCGACTCGCTTCAACCGGCCCTGCTGACTTTGATAAGCGAGGTCGTCCGTATCGCGCACGTGGCGGGTAAGCGCGTAGCAGTCTGCGGCGAGATGGCGACAGATCCCCTCAACGCGCCACTTCTGATCGGACTGGGTGTGGACGAGCTGAGCGTGAACCCGATTGCTCTTCCAGCCGTGGCAGAAGTGATTCGGGCCACGGCTGCGGGCGACGCGGTGAACCTGGCGAGGGCCGCCCAGAATCTGACCAGCGCGGATGAAGTCCGAGCACTCTTGATTGGTCGGCGCGATGAGGAAGAATAACGAGCAGGGAGGGGCTTCTGCTGGTCCAGTGATGCGTGGCTGAATGAGCTACCATCACCGATGAAATAGAGCAGACTTTCGGTGAATTGATAGGACCGACCCGCGGCCACATTGGGAAAGAGAAAAGATCTTTCTGATCGCTCGCTACTGATCGCTGGTAGATCGCTACTTGTTGCTCGTTACTGGCTAATCGTCCATTGTGCCTTCACGGATCCCTACTGGCATTGCTGTAGGGCGGCTGCACGTACTGGCGATTTCGACGTGCTGGCCGGCGCGCGATGCTTCGTCGAACGCGTGCATGACGTCGAGGACGTGGTAGGCAATTTCGCCATTGGCACGATGCGGTCGCCCCGAGCGAATGGCGTAGGCAAGGTCAAGGACGCCGATGCCCCGGCTGTTCTTGGTGTAGCGGTGGGTGAGCGGAACTTCACTCCACTCTTTCTCACCAGCCCGACGAATCTTGACTGGTCCTCCGAAGGTATTTGGATCCGGCAGACTGAGCGATGCCTCGGTGCCGTGGATCTCGATCCGTGGCGTTTCGGAGCCCCAGACGTCAAAACTGGTGGTGATCGTTCCGATGACCCCATTGGCGAAGTCGATAATACCGGCCAGGTGAGTTGGGGTGTTCACTTTGATGATCGTTCCGTACTTCGGCTGACTTGTGATCAGGCGCTCAGATAAACTGGCTTTGGTCGATCCGGTCACTCGGCGAATCGGGCCGAGCATGGAGCAAAGCGCCGTCAGGTAGTACGGTCCCATATCGAACATCGGACCGGCGCCCGGTTGGTAGTAAAAATCGGGGTCGGGGTGCCAGTGCTCCGGGCCGTGCGACATAAAGAAGGCGTTGGCAGCAACGGGCTCGCCGATCCAGCCATCGTCGATCAGCTTGCGGCAGGTCTGTAGGCCACCCCCGAGGAAAGTATCGGGTGCGCTGCCGACGCGTAAGCCCTTCGAAGCCGCGAGGTCAAGCAGACGACGGCCGTCTTCGCGGCGCACCGCGAGGGGTTTTTCACCGTGAACTGATTTGCCAGATTCGAGCACGGCCATGCCCACTTCGGCGTGTGCCTTGGGAATGGTCAAGTTGACGACAATCTGAACATCCGAGTCGGCAAGAAGTTCGTCGACGGTGCATGCCTTGGGAATACCGAATTCCGTGGCTCGTGCCTTCGCCCGTTCGAGGTCGATGTCGGCACAGGCGACGACGTCGAGGATATCGAAGGTCTTCATATTCTGGAAGTAGATGCCGCTAATGGTACCGCAGCCAATCACGCCGACTTTGATCTTCGAACGAGTCATCAATAATCCCCTGCTCCTAAAGTACGATCTCCAAAGTGATGGGGTTCGCTGAATCGGAACCAGTGATCACGAGGGTCTATTATACGTACTCCGGCGCGAGGGTGGGAGAACTGGAGGCACCGCCTAGAAGCTGGTTGCCCCCAGTCCTGCACTGCATGCCCGAATGATTAGCAGAACCTGAGGGAGGAGCCTCTCGGCTAATTCCAGCGGCGCTTGTCCGAGCGAATCTTCAGCGCGGCATGACGCTGACCGACGATAGTGAGGGGCGCGCCACAGGACGCACACAAGCCTTCGATGCGCGTCGATTCTGGAAAGTAGGTGATCATACCTCCCTGAATTGCCCGAATATTCGCACAGGTTGGACAATAGGAGAAGGCCTGAAGACGACCGCTCTTCATCGGACGAGACGATCAGTGATGATGACCGCAGCCGCAGGAATCACTGCCGCAGCCACAGCCACTGCTCATCGGCTGATAGTTAGGGTTCGTCATGGTGAAGCCGCGACCCATCAGAGCATCGACGAAATCGATCTCGGAACCTTCGACGAAAGGAAGGCTATCCGGGTCCACCACGAACGAGATGCCCTCGACCTGGAAGACAAGATCGTCGTCAGCGACTTCGTTGTCGAAGCCCATCCCGTAGGCCACTTCGTTGCCGCGCGCTGCCTGGACGAAGAGACGAATCTTCAATTCCTCGTCGTTCTGCTCACGCAGCAGGTCTGTCATCTGCTCAACGGCGAGCGGCGTTAATGTAACCAATGTCATGCTCCTAATAACGAACGTCCAGCGAAAGTATGCGCGCTTTGGGATCACCCGTCAAGGAAATTCACGCGGGCGCTCAGTCGAATTCGACCTGGGAGTCGTCTCCGACGTTGAGCTTTTGGTAGGATCCTTTGACGGCGGCCCGGCTTCCGACGACCGATTCGTGCAAGGCGACGTTGGCGATACTCGCGCCATCGCTGACGATCGAGTCGCGGACGACCGAATCGCAGATCGTGACGCCGTCGGCGACACTCACGTACGGACCAATCACCGAATTTTTGATCTTGGCGCTGGGCGATACGTAGACCGGCGGAATGATGATCGAGTTCGTCACTTCATCTGGAGCTCGGTCGTGACCGTGGCTGAGGAGATAGCGATTCGTTTGAACCAGCGCTTCGACCGTGCCGCAGTCTTCCCAGGCATCGACGCTCCACGCCTCGAATTGCGCGCCCCGATCGATCATCAATTGAAGCGCATCGGCCAGGTAATACTCACCGCCGGTCTGAATGTTCTGGGAAATCACGTCGGCCAGGGCTTCGCGTAAAAGCTGCCAGTTGCGTAGGTAATACACCCCGATCACCGCGAGGTTCGACACCGGCGTCTTCGGTTTTTCGACCAGTCGCTGGATCTTGCCATTTTCGAGAACCGCTACCCCGAAGCGGCGCGGATCCTCGACCTCCTTGACGTAAAGGACGCCATCCCCCTCGGCAGTAAGTAATCGCGTCAAATCGGCTTTGACAATCGTATCGACGAAGATAATCAAAACCGGCTGGTCGATGAACTCGCTGGCGAGATCGATCGCATGAGCTTGCCCTTTTAGCTCGGTTTGCTCGACGAAGCGGGTCGGAAAACGGTAGTGTGAGCGAACGTGTTGCTCGATCTGATCGCCCAGATAACCGGTAATAAAGATCACTTCCTCGATCGGCAGACCGGCCAAACTATCGAGCACGTGGCCCAGCACTGTCTTGCCCGCCACGCTGACGAGTGGTTTGGGCTTTGAATGGGTATGAGGCCGGAGGCGTGTCCCGAGACCGGCCAATGGCAGGATGACTTTCACGTATTCTTCCTCCACCAAGCGCGGCACCGTCGCGTTCGGCGCGTCAAGTTTCCTTTGCAAGCTTTGCACCGTCAAACAATTCTAATGATCCCGGCTTGCTATGTCATATTCTCGATCAGCAGCCGAGGTTCGCGCGGTTCAAAAACTTCTCGATCGCTTGACAATAAGAACGGGCGACCAAATTCTGCATGTCTGGCTGGACGACAGCGGTTGCCTCGGCCGGATCAGAAAGAAAGAATGCCTCGTTTAGCGCACCGGGCATCTGACTCGCTCGGAGCTGGCCGGGCACCGGGGGCCCTAAAAGCACCAGGTGATGGTAGTCGCTACCGAAGCTGCTCAAAGATTCGGCGCTGAGGTCCTGATCGTCAGTGATGCCACGGTCAGGGGTATCGTAACCGGCCGCGCGAAGGTTCGCGATCAGGGTGTTCTGAATGAGGCTAGCAAACTGCTGATTCTGCTTGGCGAAAGGTCGTGAACTATCGTAGAAAGTTTGGGTGCCGCCAACCGAGGGATCGTCGGCGAAGGCGTTCAAGTGTATGCTCAAAAGCACTTTCGCACCACTTGCATTCGCCCGATCGATCCTTCGCTGGAGGTCAGCGAGAACCCCAGCAGGGGTCAACTCGGTACCGTCGGACGTATAATCCGCTGGAGTGCTACCCGGCAGCGAATCGTCGGTTCGCGACATCGCGACAGTGATCCCATCCTTACGGAGGTAGTCTGCCGTCCGAAGGGCAATCGCGAGGGCGATTGTTTTTTCCTCGACTTGCTGGCCATCCGCGGTTTCGCCGATTGTGCCGGTATCTACCCCACCGTGGCCCGGATCGAGAAAGACGAGGGCGGGGGTAACGGTTGGCGTGGGAATCGATCTGGCCTCATCCGTTGCCGTGGGAATCGAGGTGGCCCTGCCTCGTCCGGCGCTGCTCGGCTCAACTGCGCTCGACTTCGGAGTTACGCTGGTCGGAGTTAGTATCGGCGTGGGGTGACGAATGGGAACCGATGACAGAAATGCCTCTGCCTCGTCGTTCGGGCCAGATGTGCAGGCGGTAACGATCACCATCAGTGTGCTAAGCAGGCACAGCAATCGCCGAAAGCAGGTGGGCAATGGCAGGCTCCTCTTTCACCATTTTGCCGTGCTCAATCGCGCGTGTCGATTAAAGATGCAGGAGAACTGCCAAGTGGGGACAGTGACCGGTAGATGTGACCGCTTGGCGGGCGTGATTACCGACTTATGACGTCAAGGGCGACGGGCATCTTGGTGATCAGTGCGAGCGCGATAGAGGCATCTGTCGTAACCGGTCAGATACAGGGTACGCGAGTGGTCGCTCTCCATATTTTCGAGCGGTCGCCGTGGCTGGGGGCAGTACCTCACACCTGCCCTTGATCGTCGATAACCAAGTTGTTTAGTTAAGGAACAGGTACTTGCCTTCCCGACAGTCGGCAACTGTGACTCGATTCCCGTCGGTCTCGTAGCGTGCCATGCATCGGCCGCTTCCCTCGCTACCATAGAGTCGTCCTTGGCGGTCGAGGGGTAAGCCGTTGGCCTCGTTGGTACCGGTGGCAAACTCGACGCACGAGCCGTTGCGTGGCGAGTAACGCATAATCCGGCTATTCCGGATGCCGGTAAAGAGGAGCGCCTCGCCGGTCCAAATCGGGCCTTCGGTGAAGCCGAATGGTCTTGCTGCTCGCTCAAAGCTCCAGACCATGGTTCAACCCGCTTTCTGAGTAATAGTCTCAGTGAGACTTCCCACTAACCGGCGAAAGGCGGCATTGCCGCCTTTCGCCGGTTAGTGGGAAGCTATTAAGACTCAAGGACCGCGGATTCGAGGTTAATCTGGACTCCGGCCAGCGCCCGTGAGACCGGGCAGCCCTTGGCAGCCGCCTCGGCTGCCTCGGAGAAAGTCTTCTGATCGATCCCCGGTACAACTCCGCGGACGCTGATCTTGGAGGTAGTGACTGCCCACCCACCGCCTGGTTGGGGACCAAAGGTCACGACGGCAGATGCATCGAGGCGGCTGGGCGCATGGCCCTTCTGGGTAAGCTCGTGGGATAGGGCCATACAGTAGCAGCTTGCTTGCGCCGCGGCGAGTAGCTCCTCAGGCGTAGTGGCGTTGATAGCCTGCTGGGTTCGGGCGGTCCAAGAGACCGGAATTGGTCCGAACGTGCCCGTCCCCGAGGTTACCGTACCCTTACCATTGACTAAGTTACCTTCCCATTGAGCGCTTGCGCGACTTTCTGGCATCGGATTACCTCCATCTCTCGATCTAGCGATCGGCACCCGGCGAAGAGACCCGGCTGCCGCACCGCAAACCAGTATAGCAGATGAGCCCCGGCTTGCTGAGCGATGACTGATCGATTTACTGATCCACGACCGAGCCGTCGACGTGCAAGCGAGTCCCGATCTCGCGCGGTCGGTAAGGATACTTCTCAGCGGCATCCTCGGCTAGTTCGATGCCGATGCCCGGACCGTCTGGGATGATCAGGAAGCCGTCTTCTAATCGCACTGTGCTCTTGACGATCTCGCTTTTCGGTGGTCGGTCTTCGCCCAGCGGGTATTCCTGGAGAGCGAAGTTGGGGATACAGGCGGCAATCTGCAGGCAAGCCGCGGTGCTGACCGGGCTCAACGGATTGTGTGGCACGACCCCAACGTGGTGGGCCTCGGCGAGCGCCGCGATTTTCTTCGTATGGGTAATTCCCCCTGCCAGACAGACGTCTGGACGTACGTACTGCACCGCGTTGCGGCTCAGCAGCATCTCGAACTCCCAGATGTTGTGGATGCGCTCGCCGGTTGCAATGGGAATGTTAATGTGCTGGGCGACGTAGGCCATCTCGTCGAAGTTGTCCGGTAAGACCGGGTCTTCGTAGAAGTAGGGATAGAATTGCTCGATCCCATTGCCCAGGACGACCGCTTCGGTTGGGGTCAGGCGCCGATGGATCTCGATGCATAGATCGACCTCGTTGCCCACTGCCTCGCGATACTGCCGCACGGTGTCGATCGCATCTTCCATCTTGCTCACGTGGGTCTTGAAATATGGGATGTGGCGCGGCTCGTCGAGGAATGGAGTGAGATGACCGACCGCGGTGAATCCCCGCTTCTTCGCGTCGACGCAGCCCTGGACGAGCTGCTCGGTTGTCTGACCAAAAACGTGGTAGTAAACCCGTGCTTTGTCGCGGCACCTGCCGCCGAGGAGTTGATAGACGGGGACACCAAAGTGCTTGCCGGCGATGTCCCAGAGGGCGATGTCAATGGCGCTGATGGCACCCATAATGGCGGCGCCGCGGAAATGGCTGGTCCGGGCCATCACTTGCCAATGGTGCTCGATACGGAGGGGATCCTCGCCGAGCAGATAGCGACTGAATGACTCCACGGCTTTTTCCGAGGCTTCGAGGAAACCCCAGGCGCCCGATTCGCCCAAACCGGTGATGCCGGCATCAGTGTGAACCTTGACGAACAGAAAGCGGTCGACCGGGATTGTCTCGATTTTGGTGATCTTCACGAGCTGATTCCTCCTTCACCCCTTCGTTTGTCGTTAGAGTAACCCGAGTTGTTCGTCGATTTCGCGTTGGTAGGCGTCGGCCTGACTGGTGACGAGCTCTTCCAACGTGACTGGTCGACCAAGCCGCCCCGACTCAAATGGCGCGTAATTCAACGCGACGTCGGCCCGACCTTGCTCGCCGGTCATCTCGGGTTGGGTGCCGTTCTTGATGCACTCGCCAAGCTCATAGTATTCGAGGGCCAGAATCCGCGAGTCGGTGTCGTTGAATTCGAACTGATAGGTCCAGATGCGTTCGCCACCAAATAGCTCGGCGGCCAGGGGACTGAGATGATAGCTCGGGGCAAATTCGAGGATTCGGCCGTCGTCGATCACACTACCGTCGTCCAAGTACAGCTTCGCTGGTCGTCCGTTGCGATCGCCCGGCGACTCGATTGACCCTTTCGAGCCATAGACCGTGCGACCGTGGGTGGCTTTCCCGTGGCCGGCGTGATCGTTGATCCAGTGGCCGATCGCGCCACTGGCAAAGGAGATCTGGGCGTAGAGCGCGTCTTCGCCATCGGGCTCGATCGTCTCCGGGAAATCGCTCGACCAGCGAGCGTAGAAGCCACCCGGCCCCGCCGACCGGGTATTGTAGCGAACTTTCTCATGCAAGCGGGTTTCGCCGAAGACGCTGCGGAACTCGCCGAGGTAGTAGCGGAGGATGTCGGCGTGGTGCACGCCCTCGTCCAGGGTAATCGCGCCGGTCTTCTTCATGTGGCGCCAGGGAGTAATAATGATCCGATCGCCGCCGCCGATGCTCGTTTCAATCATCAGACGAGGGGTGCCGATCGCACCATCGTCGAGAAGAGCACGGATCAAGCGATTGATCGGATCGCGTCGGAAGTTCTCGGCAACTGAGACGATGCGGCCTTGGCGACGGGCCGTTTCAATCACTTTGGTGCAGCCACGGACGGTCACCGCGAACGGCTTCTCGCACATGACGTTGAGGCCATTTTCGAGGCAGGCAATCGTCACGACGTGGTGCGAGCCGGTGTCGGTCGTGACGTCGGCCGCCTGGAGATCCGAGATCTCCCGAACCATTTTCTCGATGTCGGCAAAGACCCGCGGGCGCGTGCCAAGGAGTTGCTCGGCTTCGTCGGCCAGATAGTTCGCGTTGTCCTGGTTCAGATCGCAGACCGCGGCAAGCTCGAGGTTGCACCGCGAGCTACCGTAGAGTTTGGCCATGCCGCGTAGATGGCGGCGTCCCATGCCGCCGCAGCCCACGGCTGCGTATTTGACTCGCTCTGCCATAGAGATCCTCCACAACTTACAGTTAATTGTCTCGTCAGCCTCTAGCCTATTAGCCAGATAGCCTCCCTCCTAATCCTCTACCCGAGAGAGAACGGGATCGGCATTAGATCTTCAGCAGTTCGGGCCAGAGATCGTCTGGTATCGGCACTTGGGCAAGCTCAATCGTTTGGGTCAGGCGCTCCGGCCGGGTCATGCCGACGATGGTCGAAGTGATGCGAGGGTCGCGTAACGAAAACTGAAGGGCAGCGGCTGCCAAGGGCACCCCGGCGCGCTGGCAAACGGCTTCCATACGTCGCGCGCGTTCGACTACGTCGGCCGGCGCGTCGCGGTACATGTACCGGGGGTAGGTACTTGGTCCCTTGGCAAGGATGCCGCTGCCATAGGGAGCCGCGTTGAGCACCGCTAGGCCGCGCGCAGCGGCGAGCTCGAGCAATGGCTCGGCTTCTCGATTGAGCAAGGTGAAGCGATTGTGGGTGATCACCGCTTCGAAGCAGCCGAGTTCGACGTAACGCATCATCAGGTCGATTGGACCCCCGGCTACGCCGAGGTGCTCAATGATGCCTTCTGACCGATAGCGGAGAAGCACTTCGAGCGCGCCGCCTTTACCAGTAATCTGCTCGAAACTGACATGCTCGGGATCGTGGAGATGGCAGATCGCGAGGCGATCAACGCCCAGCGAACGAAGGCTCCGCTCGACACTCCGCCGCATCTGATCGCCGGTAAACTCGCCGGTCGTGAGATCGCGGTCGGCCTTGGTTTCCAGCACGTAGCCGGGTGGCACGCCACCAAGTTCGCGCAAGACGATGCCAATCCGTCGCTCGCTCTCGCCATCGCCGTACGATGCTGCGGTGTCGACAAAAGTGATCGGACTGGCGAAAATCGCGCGAATGGTCTGGAGCGCCTGCTCTTCGCTTACCGAGTAAGCAAACGTCTCTGGCATGTTGCCCAAGGGGGCACAGCCGACGCAGAGAGGAGTGACCATGAGACCAGTGGCACCAAACGGTCGTTTGGTGGTCGGATCGAGTGAACCCGGTGGCATCGGAGATCAAACCTCCTGATTCTGCACTAGGCTAGTGACACGACGAGGATACGCCAGGGCGCGCAACGCGTCAATCAATGGGAGTAATCCTAGAATTTCGCATGTGGTTAGGTTACGATAACAGGGTGTTGTTTGTAAGGAGGCCGCGCATGAGCATTCAGACGAGGCGAGGACTCGCAGTATCGGGAGCGAGGCCGGTCGTGGTCACTGGGAGCCCGCGGGAGCAGGGAAGACTCCACGGCGAGCACGCTCGTGAGGCGATTCTTACTAACTTAGGGGTTATGCGACGGTGGCTGGACGGACTGTCTCAGCGCGGCCGCACGTACGCCGTTGAGCGGGTCCTTGGGGAAAGCGAGGCCTTTATCGGGCGCGTTGCTCCGGAGGTGCTTGATGAGGTCGCAGGCATCGCCGAGGGTGCGGGATTACCCTATCGCGACGTACTCGCCCTCAACGTCCCCCTCTACATCGTCGGCATCCACCTGCCATTCGACTGCTCGCAGATCTATCTCGGCCCGCCCGCAACCAAGAATGGCGAGGTTCTTTTGGCCAAGACGCGCGATCTCTCCGGTCGACTCGAGCACGTGGTTCTCCATCGTCGCTATGTCAGTGGACGAGAGCTGGTCGAGGTTAACGCGGCTGGGAGCGTTACCTGGCCAGGGAGTGGCTGCAATAGCGATGGCGTTGCCTACGCAACGAGTGGCGTCTGGTCGAAGCGAACGGTTGTCGATATCGGGCAGGCGCCGAAGGGGTGGCTCTTGATCAACTGCCACGTTCTTCTGCGAGAGAGTCGATCACTGAACGAGTTTGCCCAGCGGCTGCGCGAGCAACCGCGGCTGACCGGTCTGAACATCGTCGCCGGCGACCGCGAAAACGGCGCGGCGTTTGAAGCGACTGCGGATGATCTCTGGCGCCACGATGCCGAGGCGGGTGTTGTCGTCCGAACTAACCATTACCTGACGCCGGAGATCATTCCCTTGGCGCCGACGTCGAGCGAGCACCCTTCGTCGCACCATCGCTGCGCGATGGCAACCAAGCGAATCGCTGCTGAACATGGTCATTGGGACTTTGCCAGGCTTCTTGGACTCTTGGGCGACCATGATGGCTACCCAAACCTCTCGATCTGTCGGCACGCGCAGGATGGTGGGACAACCGATACGGTCTACGCCTCGATCGCGAGTCTACAGGATGGCCAGTTTTGGTCGATTCTGGATCACCCGTGCGCGGCGAGAGATGGTGCTTTGTACTCCCCTCGCGCTTTGTCATGCTGAGAAGCGCAGCGACGAAGAATCTCCTCCCACCCAGAGGATTTTTTTCGCTCCCGCAGGTTGCTCAGAATGACCGCTCTGCCCAAGGATGGCTGGAGGATTAGGAATAGATACGCAATGAGGAAAGAAGGGATGAATTTGGACATCCGCCGGATCAGCCGGCGCAGCGTCTTAGTGAGATTGGGAGCCGGGGCATCGCTCGCAGCACTCCTGGCTGCCTGTGGCGGCTCGTCGAGCTCGACAAGCGTTTCCGCGACGCCGGTGCCGTCAGCTCAACCGACCGCTGCCACGGCGGCAAGTCCCTCGGCGGAGGCACCAACTGCCCAGGCAGCGGCCTCGACCGTGGTGCCGACGGCTGCTGCGACGGCCCCGGGCGCGGCTCAGAAGATGGCGCCACAGGTGCGAATTGGCCTGAACTCCGATATCAATACTCTCGATCCGCACATGACCGCGACTGTGGGTACGGACCTGAGTGTCATCAGCCACATATATAATCGCTTGGTCACGCGCGGGACGGATCTGAAGATAGTCGGCGAAGTGGCCGAGTCCTGGAAAGCAACCTCCGACACTTCCTGGCAGTTCAAGCTGCGGAGCGGGATCAAATTCGAGAATGGTGAGGTGCTCGACGCCAGCGCGGTCAAGTGGAATATCGATCGGGTTCTCAATCCGGACACGAAAGCGCGGGTCGCGCCTTGGTTTGCGTTGGTCAAGTCTGCAAATGTGGTGGACAACGCGACGCTCGAGATCGTGACCAGCCAGCCCTATCCCGCGCTTGTCGCCCAATTGACCGAGTTTTTCTTACTAGCGCCGAAATGGACGCAGAGTCACGACCCGGCCAAGGAGGCGATGGGAAGCGGTGGCTACACTCTGAAGGAGTGGGTCAAGGACGATCACGTCACGCTTATCGCAAAGTCTGACTACTGGGGCACGAAGCCGCCGTACCAGACGGTCACGTTCCGCCCCATCCCGGAGAACTCGAGCCGCACGTCCGGACTCTTGGCCGGTGACATCGACGTGGCTGTTGGCATCTCACCATCGGATTTCAAGCAGATCAATGGCAGCGGCCGGGCGACGGCCGGGGCCGTGCCGAGCTCACGGACGGCGATGATCAAGTTCAACACCCTGACCAAGCCGTTCGATGATAGGCGGATCCGCCAGGCATTGAACTACGCGGTCGACAAAGAAGGCATCATCAAGGCCCTACTCAATGGCATGACGACGCCGAGCCAGGGACAAGTCCTGACCGATGCCTATTTCGGCTTCAACCCCGATCTTAAGCCGTATCCGTATGATGTCGCGCAGGCGAAGAAGCTGATGAGCGACGCGGGCGTCACCTCGCCGATTACCGCAGAACTGGACGTGCCGACCGGCACCTATCTGCTCGGCCAGGAGATCACCCAGGCAATCGCTGGTCAGCTCCAGCAGGTCGGGGTACAGGCCAAGCTCACCGAGATGCCTTTCTCGGTCTACATGGACAAGTATTTGAAACAGCAGGCGATGGCGCCGATGATCTACATCACTCAGGCTTGGCCAACCCTCGATGCCGATGGCTTACTGACGCTTTTTGAAAAAGGTAACCAGTACGCCTATTGGGCTGACGAGGAGTTTTCCAAGGACCTTGACGAAGCGCGCTCGACGATGGACGAGGCGAAGCGGCTGAATCTTTACAAACAGGCGACGGCTCGCATGCGCGACGAAGCGCCGGTCATCTTTCTTTTCCCACAGCCGGCGACCTACGCCACGGCAAAGACGATTCAATGGAAAGCAAGGCCGGATGACTGGGTCAGCGTCTGGGAGATGAAGCCGCTCGGATAGAAGGAATCAGCTAGAAGGATTTCAGCATCCATGCGTGCTTTTCTCATCACCCGTCTCATCGAATCGGTGGTAACGATCTGGGGTGTGGTGACGATTGTCTTTTTCAGCTTACGACTGACCGGTGATCCGGTCTTACTGTTGCTGCCGATCGGGGCAACACGGCAGCAAATTGAGCAGTTGCGGCATGCCCTGGGCTTCGACCGTCCGCTGGTCATCCAGTACCTTTCCTTCCTGGGTCGGGCACTCCATGGGGACTTCGGGGCGTCGACTCGGGCGGGTGAGCCGGCGCTTCAGCTTGTCCTGGAGCGTCTGCCGGCCACTGCTGAACTGGCGATCCTGGCGATGCTCGTGGCCATCGTTTTGGGGGGCGCGGCCGGTATTATTGCCGCGCTCCGGCCGAACAGCGCCTTCGAGCTGATCATCATGGTGGGAGCACTCCTAGGCCAGGCGACGCCAGTCTTTTGGCTAGCGATCATGCTCATCCTGATCTTTGCCGCGACCTTGCGGTGGCTGCCGAGTGGTGGAATCGGCGGTCCGTCCCACTACATTCTGCCAGTGATTACCCTGGCGACCTACGCCAGTGCGAGCATCGCTCGCCTACTGCGGACGTCATTGATCGAAGTGCTATCCCAAGATTTCGTGCGTACCGCTCGGGCAAAGGGCCTGACTGCTCAGGCAATCCTCTTTCGCCACGTGCTGAAAAATGCGCTGATCCCAGTGATCACGGTGATTGGCCTGCAGGTCGGGGTTCTCCTGGGCGGGGCGGTCATCACCGAGACAATCTTCTCCTGGCCAGGTGAGGGGCGCTTGATCGTGCAATCGATTGAGAACCGCGACTTTCCAGTCGTCCAGGCTGCAGCCTGTATCGTGGCGTTGATGATCGTGGGGGTGAACCTACTCGTCGACTTTGCCTATTCGCTGCTCGATCCTCGGATTCGCTTGTCGGGGCCGGCCTAGCCCATGTTACGAGCAATCTGGCGAAGCCCGGCTGGTCTTTTCGGTTGGACCGTTCTCGTCCTGTTTGTCATCGTCGGTGTGCTCGGGCCGTGGATCGCGCCCTATGACCCGACGCTCCAGAATCTGGTCGGTCGGCTGTCGCCGCCTACCCTCGTGCCAACGGCGAACGGCCTGCCTCACCTGCTGGGTACCGATGAGCTGGGACGCGATATATTGAGTCGTCTGCTCGTTGGGAGCCGGATCACCTTGCTGGTTTCGCTCGCGGCGGTCGTGGTCGGCGGGACGGTCGGTTGCGCGCTGGGGCTCGTAGCTGGTTACTATGGTGGCTGGCTCGAACGGATCATTATGCGGCTCGTCGACATTCAGTTGGCGTTTCCGTTTATTCTGCTCGCCTTGTTGGTCATAGCTGTCCTTGGTCCCAGCCTCTCGAACTTGATTTTGGTGCTCGCCTTCACGAGCTGGGTGGATTACGCGCGCGTAACCCGTGCCGAGACACTGTCGATCCGTGAGCGCGAATTCGTCCAGGCAGCGCGTTCGATCGGGGCGACCGATTGGCGCATTCTGACTTTACACATTCTCCCGAATGTCTGCTCGACGGTGATTGTCATCATGACGCTCCAGCTTGCCAAGGTGATCATTCTCGAAGCGTCGCTGAGCTTTCTCGGGCTCGGTGTTCAACCGCCAACGCCAAGCTGGGGGCGCATGCTCGCCGACGGACGCGACTTCGTCGCAACGGCCTGGTGGCTGGCCGCGTTCCCTGGGCTCGCGATACTCTTGCTCGTGCTCAGTGTCAATCTGGTTGGCGATTGGCTGAGCATTTACCTGAATCCGCGACTGCGCTTGCAGCGGGGTACTCGGCAATTGCCGGTCGCGGAAGTATCGGGAGAGATGGTGGCATCGAGGGACTCCCCACTGCGCGCTCATTACAAGGAGGCCTGATTTCAGTGGATACACGAATTGGCGCCGAGCGCATCGCCCGGTTACGCTCGGCGATGCGAGAGCACGGGATTGATGTGCTGCTTTGTTTACAACCCCAAAATAGCTATTATCTAAGCGGCTTCAACCCGATCATCTACAGCCATCCGGTCGTCGCGGTCTTGCCGCAAGAGGGCGAGCCAATGCTGCTCGTTCACGCCTTGCGCGATGACCACGCCCGCGATTCGGCATGGGTGAAGGATGTGCGGTTGTTTGGTGCGTGGTCGACGAAGCAAACCCTTGGGCCAGACTGGCTCGCGGCGCTCCGAGTGATTCTCGATGAGCGAGAGGTAAGCCGCGGGATCATTGGCATCGAAGACCAGTTCCTCCCAATTGGGGTGATGCAGCAGCTCGAAAAGAGACTGCCGGACGCCCGTTTCGTGAATGCGTCCGAGCTGATCCTCGCGGCGCGCCTGGTCAAGGAGCCATCAGAAATCGAGCGTATTCGCGCGGCTTCAGTCCTGGCCGACATTGGCGTTGAAGCTGCGATTGCCGCGGCGGCCGAGCGGCGCAGCGAGCGAGAGATCAGCATCCGGGCGATGGCGGCGATGAACCAGGCCTGGCTCGAACGTTACCCCCAGTATGAAGTCGCCGACTTTGGAAGCCTCGAAGGCGGCATCCAGAACGGGCTCTGGTGCTACTGCCTCGTTGGTGATCGGGTCGCGATGAACTGCGACAATCCGACTCTGCGTGTGCCGAAAGACGGCGAACTGATGATGATTGTCACCTGGACGAACTGTGATGGCCTGCACGCGGAAAACGAGCGAACGGTCGCAATCGGTACGCTCGACGACGTCAAGCGCCGAGCGTACGACGCACTGCTGGAGATCCGTGCCGAGACACAAATGGCGATTCGGCCGGGGATTACCTGCGCCGAGCTGTACCACGTGGCACGGCACGCGTACGAGCGACTTGGCTACGGCCGGTATCTGCCGGGTCGGATCGGTCACGGCCTTGGTCTGGGGGCGCATGAGCATCCCTCGCTCGGACCGTCCGACCAGACCATACTCGAACCGAACATGGTCTTCACTTTCGAGCCAAACCTGAGGATTCCCGAGTTTGGTGGTCTTCAGCACTCGGATACTTTCATGGTTACCGACAACGGCTACGAGTTCTTTACCAGGACCCGTCGGGATTTTATTCAGGTATAGAGAGGGATCGGAGGAGAAAGATGGCGATATCTTCGAGGCACGGTCAGGCGAATTCTGGGCAGATGACTCATCGCGAGCGGGTCCGCGCGGTGCTACAAGGCGAGGCGATTGACCGACCGGCGATCAGCCTCTGGCACCATTTCCCGGGGCAGGACGATACACCAGAGAAACTCACCGCTTCGACGATTGCTTTCCAGCAGGAGTATGACGTTGATCTGATCAAGCTGATGCCAACCGGCATGTACAGTGTGCTTGACTACGGCGTCGAGGTGTATCTCTCGGGTGATACGGTTGGTACAACTCGCTTCGCGGCGGGGCCAATCAAAGCACCGTCCGATTGGGCCGGGCTGCCGGTGGTGTCGCCAGAGCGGGGCGCGCTAGGTGATCAGGTCGAGGTGGTGCGCCGAGTGCGTGCTGCTCTAGGCCCCGACGTTCCGATCATTCAGACCATCTTCAGTCCCTTGACGATGGCGACTAAGGTGGCCGGAACCAACGAGGCAGTGCTCGCGGCGATCGAAAGGGACGAGGCCGCCCTCGAGGAGGGACTAGCACGCATGGCATCCGACGTGGTGGCATTCGGCCGAGCGTGCCTTGAAGCGGGTGCCGACGGCTTCTTTTTCGCGACCCAGCTCGCGTCCCGTGCGACCTTTCCTGAAGCGGTCTATCGACGCTTCGGGGTGCCCTACGATCTCCAAGTGCTCCGGGCGCTGCGCTCCGGCGCTTGGTGTACGATCCTGCATCTCCATGGTCTGGAGCCACTGTTCGGTTTAGCCCAGGAATACCCGGTCGACGCGGTGAACTGGCACGACCGGGAGACCGAGCCGGGGCTGAGCGCCGCTCTCGGTCAGACTGTGCGGAGCTTGGTCGCTGGGATCGCCCGGATGGGAGCGGTCGTCAGCGGCACCACGGAGGAGGCAGCAGCGCAAGTTCGGGATGCGGTTGCCCAGACCGGCGGCCACCGGCTGATCGTCGCGCCCGGCTGTGTCATCCCGACCAACGCACCGGCGGCGAACCTGCACGCGCTGCGCCAGGCGATCGAAGATTGTCCCGTCGCGGCCAGGCCGTCTCGGCCGACGGCCCGGGGCCACATCTCTGGCATTTTCATCACACCCACCGCTGGTCGACCACTTGAGCCGGTTCCGGCCGTGACAGTGCGCGCGGGATACGGTATTGTCGGCGACCGTTATGAAGCCGGCGAGGGGACCTGGTCGCAGCGGCCGGGCGGCGGACGTGAGCTTACCTTGATCGCTCAAGAAGACCTCGAGGCCATGGCACGCGAGTCTGGCATTCGCCTCGCGCCAGTCGATTCACGGCGTAACGTGCTGACGACCGGCGTCGACCTGCGCTCGCTGGTTGGGCGACGATTCCGGATTGGCACGGTCACTTTGCAGGGGATTCGCCTATGCCAGCCGTGTAGCTATCTCGAAGAGAAGACGACGCCTGGCGTCCTGAAAGCGCTGGTCGACCGGGGAGGGCTGCGTGTCGATGTCCTTACCGATGGACAAATCGCCGTTGGCGATCAGATCGAAGGCTAGACATGCGGTTAATTGTCGAGTTTGTCGACCGGCTTGTGTTATAATCGTCCTGGCTGGCTGGATTGAGCTCCAGCTAGGCGTTATCTGGCAGGGGGACGAACGTCGCAATCGCTGTTGTTTACGGGCGGGCGGCGTAGACCTATCCCGAAACGACGGAGGCTGCAATGCCGGTTGAAGTACGTGTGCCGCCAGTGCTGCGTAAGTTCACCACGGGTGCAAACTCGGTTCAGGGCGAAGGAAAAACAATTGCTGAGCTACTCGATAACCTGGATCGAAACTATCACGGTCTAAAAACCGAGATCGTCGGTCCCGAAGGCAACGTTCATCGGTTTATCAACATTTATCGGAACGGCGAAGACATTCGCTACCTCGATCGGCTCAACACCGAGGTGAAAGAGGGAGATGTCGTCTCAATCTTACCAGCCGTGGCCGGTGGTTGATTTCCTGCACTTGAGATTATCCTACTCCCCGCCGCGGTAAAGGCAGCAATCGTGATTTTTTCCAACATACTCCAAACGATTGGCAACACGCCCCTCGTCGAGCTCAACCGGCTTTCGCCGAAGCCCGGGGTACGGATCCTGGCGAAACTGGAAGGGCAAAACCCGAGCGGGAGCGTCAAGGATCGTATTGCCCTGGCAATGATCGAGGAGGGCGAGCGGCAGGGAGATCTAATCCCGGGGAGGACGATTCTCGAGCCCTCGAGTGGAAACACCGGGATTGCTCTGGCGCTGGTTGGACGGGTCAAAGGCTATCCGGTGAAGATCGTCATTCCCGACAACGTCAGTGTCGAGCGTCGCCAACTACTTGAGCTTTATGGTGCCGAGATCGTCCTGTCCGATGGTCACAAGGGTAGCAACGGGGCGATTGAGCTGGCCTGGAAGCTTGCGAAAACTGGCGATTATTACATGCCCTACCAATACGGTAACCAGATGAATCCCCGGGCGCACTACCTGACAACGGGCCAAGAGATTGTCGATGCCGTGCCTGACCTCGACGTCTTCGTTGCCGGTCTGGGAACCGGTGGCACGCTGATGGGGGTAGGGCGGCGTTTGAAGGAGCATAACCCGAAGATCAAGGTGGTCGCCGTCGAGCCAGAGCAAGGCGATCTCGTCCAGGGACTGCGTAGTCTCGAAGATGGTTTTATACCACCCATACTTGACCCTGACTTCCTCGATGGTAAGATACTCTGCAGTAGCGGTGATTCGCTGGAAGCCGAGCGTCGTTTGGCGATGGCCGAGGGCATCTTTGGTGGCATTTCGTCGGGCGCGGTGATTTATGGGGCATTGCGCATGGCCGAACGACTGGAGCACGGAACGATCGTCGCTTTACTGGCCGACGGCGTCTGGAAATACCTGAGCACCGGGCTCTGGCTGAAAGACACGATCGCTTTCAGCAAGGATATGGCCGATAAGCTGTGGTGGTAAAGAAGGGGTGTGCTACTCTCTGTCTTTCCGACCGGAGAGCAAGCGTTCCTGAAAGGGTCTGAAGGGTGGCATATCGTCGGCGACGGCAGCGGGGTAGCCCCTGGCCGACGTTTCTGGTGACTCTGGTTGTCCTCTTGGTTGGTGGCTACGTCTTCCGTCATGCGATTGAGAGCGAAGGTGGTCGCCTCGCCGAGCGCGCTGCGGCGGTGATCGAGCATCGACCGACGGTAAATCTCTCCCCGGATGCAACGCCGACGTTCACTGTCGTCGTCGATAGTCCAATTCCTCTCGGCAACGTTCCGGCGCCGGAGCTTACCGCGTCACATTTTCTCGATGCCTGGAGTGCGGGCAACTACCAGCAAATGTACGCCATGCTCTCCAAGGAGGCTCAGGGGGCGCAAACCCAGCAGAAGTTCATCCAGTGGTACACTGACCTGACCAAAGAAGCGACGATCACCGGAATTTCCACGCATATCACCTCGATCCCGACCCTTCCGCCCGGGGCTGGGAACGGTGCTTCGGTTCAGGTTCCGTTTACCGTCGAGTTCAAGACGATCCGTGTTGGTACTTTCCAGGAGAACAATAGTGTGCCGCTGGTCTTGGAAGATGGCCAATGGCGGGTTGACTGGCAGCCCTCCCTGTTTTTTAGTGGGCTTGCCCCGAACGATACCGTTCGCTTGTTTCCGCTTGATCCGCGCCGGGGTAGTATCCTGGACCGGAAAGGGCGTCCGCTGGCGATGATGGGATTCCAAGAGACGATCGGCGTGGTGCCAAGCGATCTCGCCAAGGGTGGCCACGAAGATCAAACCCTTCAGATCATCAGTCAATATCTGAAAAAATCTCCGGCTGACCTAAAGAAAATCTATGCGAACCAGCCGCCAGACTGGTTTATTCCGCTTGGCGACGTCTCCGGTTCGTTGGAAAATGAGCTTCATCAGAAGCTCGATCCGTTGCCGGGCGTTTCCCTTCGCCGTAAGCCAATTCGTGTCTACCCACAAGGCGAAGTTGCTTCGCACATCGTTGGCTACGTCGGACACATTACTGAAGACGAGCTAAAGACACTCAAAGACAAAGGGTACACGATCGACGATATCGTTGGACGTGCCGGTGTTGAGCAATGGGCGGACTCGATCCTTGCCGGACAGCGTGGCGGAAAGCTCGCCGTGGTGGCACCGACCGGCGAAGTAGTGCGCATTATCGCCCAACGCGACGCTGTGCCAGGCGATGACGTTGTCCTGAGTATTGACCTTGACATTCAAAAGGAAGCGGAGCAAGTCCTGGGCAAGCTCGACGGTAGTGTGATCGTCATGAATCCGCAGGATAATTCCGTGCTCGCCATGGCCTCCTATCCGAACTTCGATCCCAACAAGTTCGTGACTGGTTTTACGCCCCAGGAATGGCAGGCGATGAACTCCTCACCGGACAAGCCGTTTCTCAACCGTCCGACCGAAGCTGCTTACCCGACTGGCTCGATCTTCAAGGTCATCACGGCAACCGCTGGCATGGAGCAGATTGGTTATACGGCCTCCAGCATTTTTGATTGCAGCTATTGGTGGCACGGGCCGGGCGGATTGATGATGCACAACTGGGAGCCGCAGGGACATCTCACCTTGGTCCAGTCGATCACTGGCTCCTGCGACCCCACCTTCTACACCATGGGGGTTGCGCTCGACCGGAAAAACCCGAATATTCTCCCTGACTATGCTCGAAAATTTGGCCTTGGCGCGAAGACGGGAATCAACGGAGTAAACGAAATTGCCGGGATAGTGCCGGACCCTCAGTGGAAGCAAAAGACGTTGAATCAACCGTGGTATCTCGGTGATACCGTTAATCTTTCGATTGGTCAAGGCTATCTCGAAGCGACGCCAATTCAAATGGCGAACGCTTACTCGGCGATTGCCAACAACGGATTGCGCCGAACACCAATCCTGGTCTGGAAAGAGGTCGATCAACAGGGGAAGGTGGTCAAGACGTTCGATGCCCAGGAACTCGGGCGCCTTCCCGACTCGCCGACGGAGCTTCAGACTATTCAGGCAGGGATGCTTGGGACAACGAGCGATCCTTTAGGAACCGCCTATTATGCCTTTTCGACCTACAAACATCCCATGGAAGTGAAGACCGGTTCAGCCGAGAACCAGAACGTTCTCGCGCACGCCTGGTTCGTCGGATATACGCCGCCGACTCACCCGACGTACTTGATCCTCGTGATGGTCGAAGGACGCGGCGAAAGCATGCAGATCGCTTCCCCGATGGCCCGCCAGCTCATGGATTACCTCTGGCCCAACAACGATAGCCAGATTCCCCCTCGCTAAGCGACCGATTGAGCAACTTCTTGGTGGCCGTTTTCACTCGGTTTCTGCTGCAGGTGATAGCCAATGGCCGAGCGGATTTGGTGACGATCCACGTCGAACCCCGAATGGCAAGCGTCACACCAGTAGACGACGATGAACTCTCGGAGCCAGCTCAGATGGGTATTCGTCGAATTGCAACGTGGGCACTTCATGCGTGTATTCTCCAGTGCGGGGTCTCGGCGGCGCTCCAATCGGGGATCAGTTGTCGCCCGTTGTCCAACTGCCACGGGGAGCACGGAACACCGCGTCGTTAGATTAACTGCAAGTTCTGTGCCGATCGTCTTTTCCCCGCTTCCTATATAATCAAAGCGATACCTTCGCCGGCCGGAGCTATTCCGAGATCCAAGGGTGCTGGTCGGTGGGGTAGACTACGATGGCAATAGCACCGGTCGCGATCACCCGTACTGCTGGGGATTCCCGGATGCGTTGAACCCCGGCGAGACCGCGACGACTCATAGGGAAATTATCTTGACTCAAACGGGGACGTGGCGCTACTGGGCCGGCTGGGTGCAAAAAGGAGTAGCATGGGCGCGGGACCCGATCGGCGCGTCGACCGTGACAGTCGGACCCCCTCGGTCGCCACGACTGTATATACCTTACTAGAGTCAGTAGTCGCACGGGCGCCAGTCGGCCTGGCGGCAGCCGGGCTCAGCGCGGCGTTAGTGAGCGTGGCGGCGTACAGCCATTGGATCGAGCCCTACTGGTTGGACGTGAGCCATCCTACCGTCGAGCTCAGCGGCTTGCCTGCCGTTTTGGATGGGTTGCGCATCGCGCATCTGTCTGATTTTCACCTCGGCCCAAACCTCGACCCGCGCTGTCCGGTGGTCCAAGCGATCTCCGTTTGCAATCAAGAGCGCCCCGACGTGGTCGTCTTGACTGGGGACTACCTGAGCCATCGTCGAGCGATTCCGACCCTGGTCGATCTGCTGAGCCGGTTAACAGTTCGACCAGTTTTCGCGGTGCTTGGCAATCATGATTATCGCTTTGGTCCCAATCATCGCCGGGCGTTGAGCCGCGCTTTTGCTGACGTCGGCGTTACCTTGCTGGACAACCGCACGGCTGTGTTCGAACGCAATGGCGCGCGGCTCTGGTTTGTCGGTATAGGCGATGCCTACACCAGTCACGACCGTCTGACCGATGCGGAGCAAGGATTGAGCGAGAACGATCGGCCGCGCACTTTGCTCACCCATTACCCGGATTTCTTGCTCGACCTGCCGGCTCACCAGTTCGATCTCGCGTTCGCTGGCCATAGCCATGGTGCCCAGGTTAATTTGCCGCTGTTGACTCAGCGGGCACTCGCTCATTCGGACACCATGTTTGCAAGCGGACTGTATTGGGTTGGTGGCACGCCGCTCTACGTCAATCGTGGTCTGGGCACGAGCACACATCGCATCCGCTTGCTGGCCCGACCAGAGCTGACGTTCATGACGTTGCGATCTCAGGCGGTGGCTTCGAGTTGACGAGAGACCGGCGCGTCCCTGATAATCCTCACGAGAGGGTGGATAAATAAACGTCATGCGTAGACGAGAATTAGGGCGATCCATTGCCCTCTTGGTGACTTTATTCGGCTTGGGCGCCTGTCAGGCAGCGGCACCGCCGACGCCGACCCAGGCTAGCCCGCCAGAAAGTAGTACAGTGGCAACTAGCTCCGGGATCAAGCAGTGGTCATCGCCCCCGCCGATGACAATCGACACGAAGAAGCATTACACCGCGGTCATTAAGACGACGATGGGGGACATGACGGCAGACCTGTACGCGGACCAGGCACCGGTAACGGTGAACAACTTCGTCTTTCTCGCGCAACAGCACTTTTATGATAATGTGCCCTTTCATCGGATCATCAAGGGGTTCATGGTCCAGACTGGCGACCCGACCGGCACCGGAGCTGGTGGGCCAGGCTATCGCTTCAAGGACGAGCCGGTGAAGCGACCGTACACCCGGGGCACACTGGCGATGGCTAACGCGGGGCCGAATACGAACGGCAGCCAGTTCTTTATTATGCATCAAGACTATCCATTACCGCCTAATTACACGATCTTTGGTAAGCTGACCGCTGGCTTTGACGTCTTGGATAAGATCGCCAACGTTCCGACAACAACCAGCGCAACGGGCGAGAATTCGAAGCCGACGGTGGACGTCCGAATCCAAACGATCACGATCGCAGAGCAATAGAAATACAAGCACGCGCGGAGGGAGTAAGACGCGCATGGCTCGGTGGACCCCGGAGGGACGCGAGGCCCCGCTGAAGCCAGTATCGGTGATGTGGACTCAAGGCGTGGATCACGTCGAGGCTCAGCTCGTCGTATCCACGGTGCGTGAGTTGCTGCAACTGGTCTATACGATCGGAAATCAGGTGGGGCTCGCCTTACCCACGATCACCATCCGTCCCTTTGGTACCTGGTATATCCCATCAGTACCGGAGGGCACGCCGTACTGGGGAACCCGTTGGTATGTAGACACGAGTTTTGACGCCGCTCGCCAGCAAGTCATTGGGGCGCGTTTTCTTGATCTCGTTCGAAATGAGCCATGGCAGAAGTCCAGCCCCCACTGGGACGTCGCGGTGATCGATTGGGATCTGGTCGATCAAGCTCGGGCGCCAGCCGATGAATCGCGTCAGCCCTTTGTCTTGGGAATGACGGTGCCCGAGCTTGGCACGGTTCTCTCGGTCCACCGCTTGCGCGGACTCGTTCGGGCTGAGCATCGCGAGTTAGCACTGCGACGACTGGTCCTGCAAGAGTTTGGTCAGGTGCTTGGGTTGCCATCACGGTCACGTCAATCGGGAATCGAGCTAGCCGAGGGGCGCCGATTCTGCACCAACCGTTGCGTGTTGCGACCAGCGACGACGGTGGCGCAACTTGTCCGCGTTGCCGAGCAAGAGCGTAGTGATTCAGTCATGCTTTGCGAACAGTGTCGGCGAGACGTGGTGGAAATGATTCTGATGCGAGGACGCTCACCCAATTGATGGAATGTTACATGAAATGGTCTGTAGCCGGTCCGTTGGGCTACCATATACCGATGAATGAGCAGGCAGCCTTCACCTTACCCTTCTCCTGGAGGGAGAGGGAATTTCAGTGGAGAAAGAATGGGATTAGTTCGACTGGCGAGCCGCGCGGTGATCGGGGCGTTTGACCGCGCTGCCGACCTGGATAAGGTGTTGAACGATTTGCAGCGCCTGGGTGTGCGCTCGGTCGATGTATCAATTGCCGCGAAGGCCGAGGTGTTGGAGGCCACCGGGGCTACCCAACGCGGCAAAGGGCCCTTCGCGGTGTTGGGGAAGAATGCGAACTGGTTGAGCGAACCGCTGCGATTGGATCGTAGTGGCATCGGCGCACTCGCAGTGGCGGGACCATTAGCCGACGTTCTGGCTGTTTCGCCGAATACCAGTCCGATCGGAGCAATGGTTATGCAAGGAATTCCCCAACGCGACGCACTGATTTACAACGGTTTGCTACAGGAAGGAAAGATTCTGGTGCTCGTTGGCGTTGCTGACCGGATGATGGGTGAGCGGGTGCGCGTGGTGCTCGATCGCCATGGGGGTCAGTCGATCGCCTATTACGCCGGCCGTCCTTATGGGACGGCCTTTCACGGAGCTGGGCCGGGTCTCAGCTAAGCCGGGGGCCTTTATTCCCTAGCCCCTTTCCTTAGTGCGTGGGAGAAGAGGCTAAGGGATGAGGATGCCCGGTGAAGGAGGTTTATTCGCCATGGCCGTAGGAGCAACCACCTCGGGGCAGCCCCGGCGTGGCGGACAGTTGAGCCCGCTGCTCGTCGCTGTCGTCGGGTTTTCCGCGCGTCACTGGCTCTTCGCGGCAAATACATTCCTGCTGTTGTATGCGACGCTGCCGGTCCTAGCGCCAATTCTTGCCGTACTCGGACAAAATGCAGTCGCGACGATGATTTTCCAGAGCTACTGGATCGTCTGCAATCAGTTGCCATCGCACTCCTTTTTCCTGTTTGGCCATCAGTTGGCTTTCTGCGAACGGTGCACTGCCCTTTATTGGTCGATGGCACTGAGCGGTCTTGCCTACGTCCGCTTGCGCCGACAGGGCCTGCCGGCGTTACCTTGGCACTGGTATTTCCTCGCCGTCTTGCTTATTGCCGTTGATGGGTTCACTCAGATGTTCGGCTGGCGCGAGAGCACATGGCTGTTGCGCTCGATAACCGGTGCGTTGTTCGGCACGACGACGGTTTGGGTTGCGTTTCCACACCTTCAGGCAAGTTTTGAGGAAATTGTGAGTGAGCTATGATTCCCTATGAGCTTATGTCTGAGCTATCGATGAAGACGCCGAGTAAGATCGTCTTGCTCGTCATGGATGGTTTGGGCGGCCTGCCGCGTCCCGATACCGGATTAACCGAACTGGCGACTGCGACCAAGCCGAACCTCGACGCGCTCGCCCGTGAGTCGATTTGCGGACTGAGCATTCCCATCGCGCCAGGGATTACCCCGGGGAGTGGCCCGGCCCATCTGGCGCTCTTCGGCTATGATCCGCTCAAATGCTACGTTGGGCGAGGTGTGCTTTCAGCACTCGGGATTGGCTTTCCACTCGAGCCAACCGACCTCGCAGTCCGTGGAAATCTGGCAACAGTCAATGATGAAGGGGCTGTCGTCGATCGCCGAGCCGGTCGCATCTCGACCGAAAAGAACCGTCAAATCGTGGCCCTTTTGCGCCAGATCAAGATTCCCGGCGTCGAGATCTTCGTCGAAACCGAAAGCATGCACCGGATCGTGATCATTTTCCGGGGCCCCAACCTTTCCGAGAGGGTCACCGATACCGATCCCCAACAGACCGGTGTTCCTCCCCTGCCGGCCACGGCATTGGAACCGTCTGCCCAACACACTGCTGACGTGGTGAATGAGTTCCTGACCGCGGCTCGCCAGCTTCTTAAGGGGTATCAGCCGGCGAATGCGATTCTTCTCCGGGGTTTCGCAAAGTATCCGCATTTGCCACAGTTTGGCGAACTCTACAAGCTGCGGGCCGCCGCGGTCGCGACCTATCCGATGTACCGGGGCCTGGGACGACTCGTGGGGATGGACGTTCTCAAGACTGGCGAAAAATTTGCCGATGAGATCGCGACCGTCCGCCAGAACTGGGCCGACTACGATTTCTTCTATATCCACTTCAAGTACACCGATACAACCGGTGAGGATGGTGACTTCACTGCGAAGGTGCTGGCGATCGAAGAGGTGGATCATTCACTACCGGACTTGCTCGCGCTTGGCCCCGACGTGATCGCAGTCACCGGTGACCACAGTACGCCGTCGATCTTGCGAGCCCATTCCTGGAATCCGGTTCCCTATATGCTGCGATCGCGCTACGAAATCTCGGACAGCGTCGAACAGTTCACCGAGCGTGCCTGTCAACGCGGTACTCTAGGCCGCTTTCCGGCCTTGCAGTCGATGCTCATGCTCATGGCGAATGCTTTGAAGCTGGAGAAGTACGGAGCATAAAGCGACATACGGGAGGGTAGGTGGATAACATCACATTTAGTTCGGCCAGTGCGTTGGCCCGACGGATTCGGCGTCGGGATGTCGCGGCAGAGGAGGTCGTCGACGCCTATCTGCAGCGAGTCGACCTGGTGAACCCGACGATCAATGCGATGGTCCAGATTGTTGGCGAGCAGGCGCGGGCCGAGGCCCGGCGAGCAGACGCCGCGTTGGCGCGAGGAGAATCAGTCGGTCCATTGCACGGTGTGCCGATCACGGTCAAAGATAATATGGCCGTGGCTGGTCTGCCGTGCACGAGCGGTACGTTAGGGCGCGCTCATTGGATGCCCGAGCAAGATGCATCCACCGTGGCTCGTCTCAAAGCGGCCGGGGCGATCGTGCTCGGCAAGACGAATCTGCCGGAGCTTGGCGTGGCATTCGAGACTGATAATCTCATCTATGGTCGGACAAACAACCCCTACGACCTGCATCGTGTTCCCGGCGGGAGCAGCGGGGGCGAAGCAGCGATCATCGCAGCCGGTGGATCGCCGCTAGGACTGGGGAACGATTCGGCCGGTAGCATTCGCGTTCCGGCGCACTTCTGTGGCGTGGCTGGGATTCGGCCGACTACTGGCCGCGTCTCCCGCATGGGAATGTTTGTGCCGGCGAGTGGACTCTACGACCGTCTCTGCCAGGTCGGCCTACTGGCCCGCTACGTCGAAGACCTGGCCTTAGCCTTGCCAATTATTTCCGGGCCTGATTGGCAGGATGCTGATGTGGTTGATATGCCCCTGGGAGAGCCAGCGAACGTCGACCTGAAGACTCTCCGCATTGCTTTTTTCACCAGTAACCTCATTGCTCCGCCAACGCCCGAAACGGTCGCAACCGTGCAGCGCTCGGCCAGCGCGCTCGCCGACGTCGCTCGTGACGTGACCGAGGAACGTCCGTCCGGCATCGAACAGAGCTTTGAACTCTTCATGGGACTGTTGATGGGGGACGGTGGCCACGCGTTTGACCGATTTCTCGCTGAAAGCGGGACCACTCAGCTTCATCCACTCCTCGACGGATTGCTGGCAATCCAGCGAGCCCAGGCTATGCCATTGACATCCCTGCTTGACACCCTCGTTACTTGGGACCAATTCCGGCATCGTCTAGTCTCGTTCTGGTCGGATCACGATGTCCTCATCTGTCCGGTTTGTGCCTTCCCGGCCCCACTGCATGGCGAAACCCTGGCTCCCGATAAATTGCCGGGTTTCAGCTACACCGTGACCTTCAATCTCACCGGCTGGCCGGCGGTCGTCGTTCGGGCGGGCACGTCGCCGGAAGGTTTGCCAATCGGTGTTCAGGTCGTCGCAGCGCCGTGGCGCGAGGACGTTGCCCTGGCAGTTGCTCAGGAAATCGAGCGAAAAGTTGGAGGCTGGCAACCACCGGCGATGGGGCAAGGAGGCTAGCGCTAATAACCCGGTTGGCACAACGTTCGAGGGGTAGTCCTCTCTGCTCCGCTCCATGTCCAGAGAGGAAGCCAGCGGGAGAGGGAAAGGGAGCTTTCCCCTGACTCCCGATTCCCGTCTCCTCTCCCTTTGTCTACTCGTAAATCCAACGGTCCAGGTCGCGGGAATAAGATTGGACTTCATTTCCGGGGAACCAGAGAGCGATCTCGGCGGCGGCGGTATCCGGGGAGTCAGAGGCGTGAATCAGGTTGCGGAGGCCGGTCAGCGCGTAGTCGCCGCGGATCGTGCCCGGAGCAGCTTCGTACGGGCGGGTTGCACCGACCATGAGACGGACAGCTTTGATCGCCTCGACGCCTTCGAGGATCATGGCAACGACTGGTCCCGAACTGATGTAATTGACCAGATCATTGTAAAAGAATTTCCCCTGGTGGACAGCGTAGTGTTTTTCCGCCATCTCCTTCGGTACGGTCAGCATTTTCAAGGCAAGGATCCGGAAGCCCCGCAGCTCGAACCGGGTGAGAATTGGTCCAATCAGGCCGCGTTGAACTCCATCTGGCTTGATAATGACGAGAGTCTTCTCCATTCCTCGTTTGCCACTATCGTGAATTAGTCGTGAGCCCCCTACACGTATGGGGCCAGTAGTGCAGGGCACAAGCGCCCGCGCTACCGATCCTCTTGGCTCAGAATAATCCCGGCTAGATTGCTAATGGCACTCCTTTCCGATTTTCTGATGTCTGATCTTGGAGAGACGCGCCACTGTCGCGTCTCTCCTCGGGTACTCTTTCCAGAAGCGAGCATTGAACGCAAAGTCACGCGCCGCGTTTAACAGACTGCGTACCGTGGCACCAACCTATCCTCCGTGGAGTGAAGGCCAGCACAGCGTGAAATGCCGCCAGGCTCGTATCTTAGCATAGAGTGGTCGCGACGGGGCAATCAGAGTGAGGCTGGCGATCAAATGCCGCGAGATGCTGCTTTCCAGATGAATTGTTCGCGGTTGACAATAACTCGCTCGTGGGTGCCCTCGGCAATCTTCCCTGACGGATCGGTCGCGCTGACCTCAAAAGTGATCGTGCGCCCCTCGACGCCAGTGACGATGGCCTGGGCCCGAACGTGCTTGCCGATCGCGGTTGGCGAAAGGTGGCGGATGTTGATCAACGTGCCGACGGTCTCCTGACCCTCCTCCAGACCGCGGCGTACAGCGTTAACCGCGGCGCGCTCGAGCAAGGTCACGACCGCAGGGGTGCCCAAGGTAGGCACATTTCCGCTGCCAAGCGCACTCGCGGTGTGCGCCTGGTCGACTGTCATGCTGGCTTCGCCCCGCATTCCAGGTGTTACCGGCATCTCACTCCCCGTCAGAGGGTATCTTTTCTGACAGTATAGCATCGAGACCGGTATAATTGGGAAGAAGGGAGCTTCGCCCATGGCGGCCGATTCACCATTTTTTGACTTGTCCTTACTGCTGGCGCTGCGCCGAACCTTGACCGAGTTGGATCCGAGCCTGGCTCCGTCCCTGCGCGAGATCGTTTGCCCGGCCGGTGTGTCCTCGAGACGGCTTGCCTTGCTGCCCGGCTCTTTCAATCCGCTTACCAATGCTCACCTGGCCCTGGCCGACGCCGCGCTGGCGACCGGTCGCTGTGATCGTCTCAGCTACCTTTTGGCAAGTCGGACGGTGAATAAAGAGCGCGTGGAAGGCGCTTCGCTTGCTGATCGGCTGGTTTGCTTAATCGAGTTCGTCAAAGAACACCCGCCCGAGGGAGTTGTCCTGGTGAACCGGGGACTCTACGCTGAGCAGGCCGAGCTCGTGCACGAGAGTCTGCCATCGGTCGACGAGCTGTGGTTCGTCGTCGGTCACGACAAGATCGTTCAGATCTTCGATCCGCGTTATTATCGTGACCGTGAGGCCGTGCTCGATCGCCTTTTTGCTTTGGCTTCATTCCTCGTTGCTCCGCGAGACGGTGAAGGTCCGGAGGCACTTGCCGCGCTGCTTGCACAGCCGGAGAACCGGCGCTATGCCGCCAAGGTTCTCCCGCTCGCGCTTTCGGAGCAATACCGTCGGCAGTCGTCGACCGCATTACGCGACGCGGCCCACTCCGAAGGGGTGTTGGTGGGCGTGCCGCCGATTGTCGAACAATTCGTCGCAGAGACCGGCGTTTATCGGCCACCGCTGCGGGCATCTGACGGAGAGCTCGTCGATCGGTACGTTTGGCGCGAAAAGCTGATCGAGCTTTTGGAAGCACAAGGGATGACCAGCCTCTCGCCGAGTGCCTTCGCGGCAATGGTTGGTGCGGTGACTCGGCTGGACGCAACCGGCCGCGTCTGGCGTGAGCGGCTGGAACGCGGCGAGATCGTTGCACTCCTCCACGCGCTAGGAGTGCTTCCGTGAACCGGCGAATCATTCCGATCGGTCTGGGAATTCTTCTAACGTTCCTCGTCGGATTTGGGGGTGGCGTCATCTTCGATCGCTCGGTCCTTTTTCAGGGAGCGCCGCCCAGCGAGCCAGCCGACGCGCGGACAAGCTTCGGCGTATTCTGGGAGGCTTGGCGGCTCGTCGAGCAACACTACGTCGATCCCTCGGTGCTCACCCCGGAGAACCTGACCCATGGCGCGATTGCCGGCATGATTAATGCGCTCGGCGACACTGGCCACAGTCGCTTTCTCTCGGCGAGAGAAGCCAAAGATGAGCAGCAAAGCTTGGCCGGCACCCTCGACGGCATTGGGGTGACCGTCGAGATGCGTGATCAAGGTCTCACCATTGTCGCGCCACTCGATGGCTCGCCGGCTCAGAAGGCAGGCTTGATGCCCGGCGACGTGATCGAAAAAGTCGATGGTCGAGACGTTACCCACATGACACTCGATCAGGCCAGCCAGCTCATCCGTGGCCCCCAGGGAACGTCGGTCCATTTGACTGTACTGCGGCCCGGCGCGTCGGAGTTTCTCAATTTCACCGTGGTCCGTGAGCAAATTCAGGTGCCTTTGGTTACCTGGTCGACGGTTCCCGGCCAGCACGTTGCGCTCATTCGGATCAGTGAATTTGGCGATCGCACCGACCAGCAGCTTCGCAAGGCACTGACCGACGCCAAAGCGGCCGGAGATACCGGCGTTGTGCTCGACTTGCGAAACGATCCGGGGGGCTTGCTCGATGAAGCGGTGAAAGTGACGAGTGAGTTCGTCTCATCGGGCAACGTCCTCTTCGAGCAAGACCGATCTGGCAGCCGTAAGTCAGTACCAGTCGATTCGGGCGGCGCTGCGACCAGCGAGCCGCTGGTCGTCCTGGTGAATCACGGGACCGCTAGCGCGGCCGAGATCGTGGCGGGTGCGCTCCAGGATCATCGTCGAGCAGAGATCGTGGGCGATCAAACCTTTGGCACCGGTACCGTCCTCAAAGAGTTTCGCCTCAGCGATGGCTCGGCGATTCTACTCGGCGTGGAGGAGTGGGTCACACCGAATGGCCACGTCATTTGGAAGAACGGCATCACGCCGAACAAGATCGTTGCCGAGCCGACGAACGTCGAGCCGCTCTTGCCCGAAGAGATGCACTCGATGAGTATTGCCGACTACCAACGACGCAACGACGCCCAGCTCACGGCCGCATTGCAGATCTTACAAGTCCAGGAGCCATAAGGTAAGTTCTACCTCAATGTGACGCACCGAGTTTTCAGCAGCAGCCGGAAAGGACCGGTCGTCCTGTCCATCGGAGCGGCCCTCCGCGCGTGATGCGACTGCGTTTGCCCAGTCTCACGCGGCAAGGAGGGCTGCCTGCTGGCAGATCCCGGTAAGACTCCGCGTGGCACGACACTTCGCCCATCAGGAGCGTGAAAAGACGGTCTATCGTATGCCGCCAGGATAAGTGAAGAAAACGTCGTTGGTTCCGTATTGGGTGCCGATCCAGTTGACGATTGCGGCCGACGACCCGCCATCCGGTGAGGCAACGTAGCTCGACCAGAGCCCCGCGAGTTGTCCGGGAATCGGGTACCAGGTATAGGAGGCGTAAGGTGCAAGACATACCTGGTCAGTCGGACTGTTGATGTACAAATAGTAACAGTGCCAATTGGTGCTGATGTTCATGATGACCAGTCCGCTGTTCCAGGTTGAACCCCCTTCCGAGAAATTTGTCGCTAAGGCTGGGAGGTCGTCGTAGTTCGGGATCGTCGTGTTGTTCCCGAAGGCGCTATAGGTAGATCCGGCGGGACTCGACGAGGTGACTTGATTGGCGATCGCGACGACCTGCACCGCAGGGTTCGTCGTAATGTAGCCGGTGCCGGTTCCTGAGCCCGGAACCGGATAGACAATCCAGCTCGCGTTAGGAGCAATCTGTGGCGAGTTCAGAACCGGCGCCCCATTGACGTAGAGCGTCATCGGCGTCGAAGCTGTCCCCACGTTCTGGACCGCGATCCCGGACTGCCACCCGTGATTGCTGAGCTGTAGCAGGGGCATGAAGGCGGTAGGGCCACTTACATATTGGACAGCGCCATTCGGTCCGGTAGAAAATCCACTGTAGAACAGTGCACTCGTGGGAGGACTTCCTAGCACCTCCTCGGTCGTCACTACCAGGCTGTCGTTGGATGTGATTGTCGCCGAGCCCACGGTCGGGACGAAGCCTTTGCCGCCCTGGGGTACCAGTACGGTGTGCATCTCACCGACGGCGTAGCTCTCCGTGCCGGTGGCATTCCCATTGGCGTCGTAATAGGTAATCGTGAAAACGTTATTCCCATTCCCGCACGTCTCCGGACCGGTGTCCATGACGTCGAGTTGGGTCGACCAGCCGTGGTTGTTATTCATCACGAGGGGAATCGAGGTCGTGGTGACGCGGTTGGTTGGACAGGGGTTGGTAAACGCCATCTTAGTCGCCATCTGATCCGGTGATGGGCTGTTTTCGCTAATGCCGCCTATTCCATCGGGAGCTTCTTGACCGACGGATTCCGCAACGAGGTTCCCTTGATACATAGATCTTGTCGACAACCGAAACACTGTCGCCTGAATCAATCACCGCCGCATAATACTGCCCTTGCGGAAGACCCTGGCTCGCATCAAAGTTGAACGGCTGGTTCGGGTTTATGGTCGCCCCGAGATAGATCTCGCCCGCGCCACCTGGGAGGTTTGCGCCTGGATTGTATATTGTATATTGTCCCTGGATCAAATCGAAGAAAAACGCCCGTATTGTACGGGCTCCCCGGAGTTCCCTCCATCACCAAGATGACAGAGGACCAGCCATTATAGTTGCTGTAGACGGCGGGGAAGAAGTAACGCTGTCCGTAGAGTTGTGCCAGCCCATCTGCGTCGTCCTGGCCGAGTGAGCGGTTGCACCCGTCCGGACCGTAGTAACTCCCCATGATCGAGTCCGGCGGATTCCAGGGTGTAAAGCAGCTGTTTCCCTGACACGCGTAGAGGTCCCCCAGACCCGCGACGTGGCCGAACTCATGGAAGGCGATTGTCCCCACCTTGAGCTGGCCGTTGCCAACGGGGCAACTCGTCGTCCAGTTAATGTAAACCTGTTTGGTATAGGGGTCAATTCCCGTATTGAAATGCATGGGCGATGAGGTGATGATCCCGTTATTGATGTACTGCTGCGTGACCGCTGGTGTGCCGGGAGGCAACGTTCCTCCGCACGTTCCCAGCCCTCCGAAGAAGCACGAGTCGATGGGTGTGTTGCCCGACGTCGATTGCCGAAGAATCCAGGACGTGTTCTTGTACCAGCCACCAGCTCCGCCCACGATCGCATTCTCGGCGTCGGCCGCGCTTACATTGTACAAATCACCAAAGCCAGCGGTAAACCAGTAATACTGCTGAGGATTCTGGTAGCGTCCGGCCGGATTGAAGGCCAGAGCCGGCGTGGGTGTTACAAGGAAGAAAAGCCACAGGGCGGGGAGGACGGCAAGTCAAGCTACCGCCGGAGGAATATCAAAAATTGGCAACATTCGAAGTCTCCGTCGATCAATATCTGCAAGGAGAACAACGTCAAGCGCCGGAGTTCACCCCGGGCGCCGTTCGGATTCGTGCTTCAAGAGCGTCGACCTGAACAATGCCACGCAGCGGCCCTTCGATCACGAGCGCCTGGTTGGGATTCGTCGTATCGATTATGAAGGTTCGAAATGGCCAGTAGTAATTGTGCTGGACCATATATGGATCGCCCGCATAGGGTGCGCCTAAGAACAAAATCAGATCGTATCCGACCAGATCCTGCCACGCCCACTCCGTGGAGAACGTCGAGCAGCTGTTCGGACCGAAGCAGGCACCCCCGATGGTCGCAGATATGTCAGAGACGGCCGGTCCCTTGTACACGTGCTCGACGTGGAGGAGAGCCGGGGTCGCCACGTTATGGTCGTCAATTGTTCCAACGGGGCGTGCATGGTTAGGTATCATGAACATGAAGAAGGGGGGGCAATCCGAGTGATCCGGGCCCGTACCACCAGCGCGGCGTAACGGACGTCGTCCGCCGTGGAATTCCGATCTTCGGCGTTAATGATCAGCCCCGGCCGGGGAAGGCCAGTCGGAAGGCCAACAGGTGTCGGGAAAGCTATTGGTATGACTGTTGGCGAGGTTGGAACCGGTCCAAACGTTGGGGTCGGCGGAAGGGGGGGTGGCTCGCGCCGACTCATTAGCTCAGACGGACTAGGTATGTGTCCGCCCTGGCCGAGGTGGCGGAGTGGGGGCCGGTGTACCATTGAGAACAATATAGTTCGGGGTCTTGGTGGGACCCGGGTAGGTTACCATCGCCGCGGTCGGCGGCGTCGGGAGCGACGGGTAGCTCTGGACGGCGCGACCGGTGGTCGGTGGTGGTGGCAGGAGACCACCCGCGCCAATGACACGGAGCGCGACTATGCCCAAAACGCCCAGGAGGGTGGCGATCAAAGAGCGCCAAAAGGGTGATCGTCGCATGGCCTTTCCTCAGGTTATTCATCGGTCTCGACCATAATTAGAATTAGCCGCACTTGTCGTTATAGGTAACGTGTCCACCTCCTCTCCGACGTACGTACGAGGAATTAGAAACCGGTGTACAAAGAGCGACGGGACAAGGGATCAGCCGGCCAGCTCAATTGTACCGCCGATGTCAATACCCTGCTCGATTGCTACGGATGGGGGCATCCCGGTACTCCTACCATAAAGCGGTACGTTTTTCTCCGGGATGCGTTGGAGGTTTGACCGACCAGGTACAGGCCGAGCGACGATTGCTCACGCCCGAAGAGCAACGTCGGGCGGGCGGGGTTGCGCCACCGGCTTGATTTTAGGTCGCGGGACTGGTGGCGGCTTGGCTCGCTACCGGACCGGTTTCGCCGAGCTTGCGCCAGTTCGGATAGAAAATCGCCACGCTCGCGACAATGATCAAGATAATCGAGCCGGCACCGGCCTCGGTAAAGGGAGCGCCGATCAGGTCGGCGAGGGCGCCAAGCGGTAAGGTCGCCAGGGGCATCAGCGACCAGTTCATCATATAAATGCTCATCACACGGCCGTACCAGGCGCGATCGGTATTCAGCATCAGCATCGTGCTGTTGAGCGTCGAGTAGCCGTCGCCGGCCAGGCCGACAATGCCAAGAAAGAAGAGGTCGGCGGCAAGAACGTGTACGATCGCGAAGAGCACAAGGCCCGCGGCGTAGAACATACCGAACCCGAGCTGAAGGATCGCCTTCTTGGGGTGGTCGGCGACCGCCGCGACGACGAGGGTTCCGATTACACCCCCTACCCCGGCCGCGGCATACATCAGGCCCAATTCTTCTGGTCCGACATGGAGGACGCGATCCTGGAACACCGGGAGAAGCGCTTGATAGGGATTGCCCAGCATCACCGGGACAAATCCGAGGACGACCAAGAGCAAGAGTCGCTTGTCATTGAGAATGTAGCGGAAGCCGGAAGTCATCTCGGCGAGGCCAACCGCACGACGTCCGGTCGCAGTAGCAACCGGCGGTTCATCCGTTTCTAGAAGCTCGAGGCGGAACAGCAGAATCGCCGCGAGGCAGTAGCAAATGGCGACGCCGTCGAATGATCCCGATATGCCGAAGGTGGGAAGCCCGATCAAGACACCGGCCAGGCTCGGTCCGACAATACGCGTGAGATTGCGGGTCGAGGCGTTGAGCGCGATCGCATTGCCCAGGTTTCCCGGGGGAACGAGCTGGGGCAGGACGGACTGGCGGGTCGGAGCGTTGAAGGTGAATACGGCACCCTCGATCAAAGCGACGACGAGCAAATGCCAGAACTGAATGACACCGAAATGGATGAGCGCCGATGTGACCAGCGCAGTGCCCATCAGACAGGTCTGCGTGGAGATGAGCAGCTTTCGCTTATCCACGCGGTCCGCTACCACCCCGGCAAGGGGGGACAGGGTTAGCATGGAGAACCCGCGCGCCAGGCTTACCAGGCCCAGAGCAGTGGCGGAGTTGGTGAGTTGGAAGGCGAGATAGCCCCGGGCGACGATATTCATCTGCAGTGCGCAGTAGCTAGCGAGCAGACTAATCCAGAAGGCGCGATAGGTGGGGACGGCGAGTGATCTGAATGGGTGGCGGATACCACCAGAGCGGGTGGAAGGGGAGTGACCGATCCCGAAACTACGCGTAACTCGATTAGCCATGGGTTCCTCTCACAAAATGCGCGGGCGCAGACAGGTGGGGATACCGCTCAATATACTTCGCCAAGCTTAGCATATTTTCACGGGTCGAGGAAGATGCCAAGACTCGGGACGGAGAGTGTGGTACTCTTTTTGCGAGCTGGCAAAGTGAGTTGGCCGCGAGCGGGGTCACATTATTCCCAGAGGAAGGAGCACGAGTAAGAGGTGGAGCGATTTGATGACCAGCCGCTAGGAGACGCGCCGCATCTCGCGGTGTTGTTTCAGGATAAACTGGGCGGCTTTGTCGTTGCCACCCCTTTGCTGCGCGGGCTCAAGGAGAAGTATCCCGGGGCAGTGCTCGATTACTTCGGTGGCGAGCGCACTGCTGAGCTCGAAGCCGCCTGCCGGCATATTGACGCGCGCTTCTCGCTCTACGGTCGACCGGATGGCGTGCGAGTGGTCAGCGAATTCCTGGCCGAGCGCGAGCATATCGCTGGGCCATACGCGCTGGCGATCAACCTCGACTTCAACCCGCTGAACGCGGTCGTCACGGCGATGACCAACGCCCGCTACGTCGTAGGCCGCTGCCTCCGCATGGACGGGCGCGGGGATTTGCCATGGGGGCCGAATGTGTTTGACCGTATCCAGGATCCGCAAACGTTCTGGGCGAGTGAGAGTTTCATGTCTCGCTTTGGTGATCACCTGAGCTCGAATTTCATTGGCGAGATCTTTTGTCGGGCGGCACGGGTCCAGACCGATTTTCAGCGTACCGAAGTCCCAACCGCACCTCCTCCGATTCCGGTGCCCGATGTCTTGGTTGCAACCGGTGGAACCCGCTCGGCGAAACTCTGGCCAGTCGAATACTGGAAGGAGTTGATTAGCCGTTGCACCAAAGCGGGGCTGAGCGTCGGTCTGCTCGGGGCAGCCCCCTCACTCCAGAAGGCTGCCTACGGCTCGGCTGACACTGAAGCATTGCTTTTGAGCGAGACCGGCTTGATTGATCTCCGGGGCAAGCTGACCCTACCCGAGGTAGCCGGCTCGCTCGCCCATGCGCGTGGCTGTGTGACGATCGACAACGGCATTATGCATCTCGCCGCGGCGGTAGGTGTACCAACCGTCGCGCTCTTCGGGGCAAGTCCCGCCGAACTCTGGGCTCCTCGATTGCCCTGGCTCGAGGTGAGCTTACCGATGGTAGAATGCTCGCTCTGTCGCGAGAACCGCTTCCTCAATGAAGGCTGTTTGCGCGAACGCCACGTCTGCATGGAAAGTATCACTCCGGAGCGTGTCTTTCAGAGTCTCCTGGCGAAACTTCGACCAGTGCCGCGGCGGCAAAGTAGGGTCATGTCAAAGTCATCCTGGGATGGCGCCAATGAGCCGTAGTGCGCGGTCGGGGAAGGCGCCATAGTGGCGGAGCGCATCGGCGACGCTCCGCCAGCCGTG
>JAJPIK010000105.1 GCA_021324795.1 Chloroflexota bacterium | reverse complement strand
TGTAGCAGTCAGAGCCGCTAATTCTTCAAGACCTCTGGATTCACGCAGGCCGGAGGTGTTTCACCGGCCAGGGCAGCGAGCAGATTGCGCGCCGCGAGTTCGGACATGCGCTGGCGGCACCGCAGCGTCGCTGACGCGACGTGCGGGAAGAGCACGCAGTTCTCAAGCGAGAGCAACGGATCATCTGCAGCGATTGGCTCGGGATCGTAGACGTCGAGCCCAGCCCCGGCGATCCGGCCAGCCTTGAGCGCCTCGGCAAGCGCTTTCTGGTCAACCACCGCACCACGCGCGACGTTGATCAGATAAGCCGTGGGCTTCATCTGCGCAAGCTCCGCGGCGCTGATCAGATGGCGCGTTTCGGCGTTCGCTGGCACGTGCAAGCAGACGAAATCCGACTCGGCAAGCAGGGTGGGCAGATCGACATAGATTGCCCCCAGCTCAGCCTCGACTTCTGGCCGCCGATGCCGATTGTGGTAGAGAATCCGGGTGCGAAAAGCTCGAACTCGCCGCGCGACCTCGAGGCCAATCCGTCCCATGCCAACGATGCCAACCGTCGCTTCGGTCAGATCCTGTCCTAACAGCAGCCGAGGCGTCCAATAGTGCCAGTTCCCGCTCCGAGTGAACCGATCGTTATCGATCGCTCGCCGACAGACGGCCAGCATGAGCGCAAGCGTTGCATCGGCGGTCGCATCGGTCAGCACGCCGGGCGTGTTACAAACAATGATGCCGCGCTCGGTGCAGGCGGGGACGTCGACGTTGTCGTAGCCAACCGCGACGTTGCTGATCACCCGCAGGCGAGGCGCCCGGTCGAGGAGCTCACGATTGCAGCGCGCGGGCGGATGGCACAAGATGCCATCTGCCGTTGCGACGGCCGCGAGCAGCTTCTCCCGGGGCATGACGCTTTCTTCTGGCCAGTATTCCACCCTTGCCACGTCCCGGACCATTCCCAGCCCCGGCTCGTGTAGATATTGTGGCACCACCACGTACGGAGGTGCATTCATGAGCAAATCCTCGCTTCGAAGAGTTGAGTCAAGGGAAAGGTGCCGAGGGGGGCAATCCCCCTCGACACCCCTTTAGTTGACAATAGTTACGTCGGAATTTCCTTGACCTGGCCGACTGCCCCTTGCATGATCGTGTCCAGCTCGGCCTTATCTTCCTCGGTCAGCTTGATCGCCAGCGCTTCGACGTTCTCTTCGATCTCGGCGGGGCGGCGGGTACCGGACAGCGCCACTGCGACGAGGGGATTCGAAAGCACCCAGGCGAGCGCCAAACGCGGCAGGGTAACGCCGCGTCGCGTCGCGAACCGCTTGAGACGATCGACAACTTCGACGTTTTTCGGCAGGTTCTCCGGCGTGAACAGCGCCTGGCCAAAGACAATGCCCCGAGAGCGCCAATCATTCTCACCAAATGCCATCTCAGCACTGAAGGTACCGGTCAGTAAGCCGTGAGCAAGCGGCCCGTAGGCCATGATCCCGATGCCAAGCTCTTGGGCAGTGGGGAACATCTCGTATTCCCAGCGGCGATCGAAGAGATTGTAGCCGACCTGATTGGCGATCACCGGCGCGAATTGCTTGCACACCCGAAGCTGCGCCGCGCTGAAGTTCGAGACGCCAACGTAACGCACCTTACCGGCCCCGCGCAAGTCATTCAACGCCCGCATCGATTCGGGAATTGGCGTGTCGGGATCGGGCCAGTGAACGAGGAGTAGGTCAATGTAGTCGGTTCCCAGTGATTGCAAGCTGAGCTCGACGTCTTTCATGATCGAGTCGTAACGCGCATCGCGACGCGGCTTCTGATCGGGACGGGTGGGGATCGCACACTTGGTCACGACAACCACGTTCTTACGATCGGCTCCCAGCGCTCGACCGAGGATCTCCTCGGACCGCCCAGCACCATAACCGCGCGCCGTATCGAAGAGCGTCACGCCAAGGTCCAGGGCACGTCGAATCGCAGTGGTCACTTCTTGAGTATCGATCGCTCCGTAATTCCCTCCCATCTCCCAGCAGCCAAAGCCAATTGCCGATACCACCAGGTCAGATTTACCCATGTGCCGGTATTCCATCGCGTCCTCCTTCTTGCCAATTGTGGTGAGCAATGTGGTAGGCAGTCCGCCCAATTCCCTCCCCCAGAGGGAGGGAATTGGGCGGAGCGTAAAGAATCATGGTCCTTCGGTTGGACGATAGATTGGTCCCCGTGCTTCGACCTTTCTGAGCAGGCGTGGATCGAACGGCGGCAGAGTGAAGCCTTCTGGTTGCGGTGGCCGGGTTTCCATCCCAACGAGCTGAATCACCTTTGGCTGCACGTAGTAACCGCGGTAGGTCTGGACAATGAGGTGATTGAAGAAAATCGGTTGGGCACGTTCGACCTGGCGCAGCGCCTCATCTTGCGCCGTCTCGGGCAGCTCGACAAAGTCGCGACCACCGGTCTGCCAGGAGGCCACCTCGATTGCCGTCAGACCGTCGAGCAAGGTCCGACACAACGTTGGCGCCGCCACCGCCGCGCGTTCGACCACCTCGTCTACTCCAAGATCTCCCGCCCCCGGGAGTTCGCCCTCGGCCGGAATGATCCGATTGAGGACTGCCCGCAAGAGCGCGCGCTGGGCAGGTGTGAATACCTCTTCAGCAGCCATGCTTTCCTCCTGCTAATCCTCGCCTGGAAGGGCAAGAGTCTGATGCTGGAGCACTCGAAGCTTTAGCCCCTCGTCCCTGCCCCGCCCTTCCACGGCGAGGACTCCGTTATAAATTCCGTCGATTAGCGTCGATGTAATCAGCGGTACGCAGGGCAAGCGCTTGAATTGTCGCCGTTGGATTCACCGCAGCGCAGGTGACGAAGACGCTTCCGTCGACGATGAACAGGTTCTTCACCGCGTGGGCACGTCCCCACCGGTCGACAACCGAGCGGTTAGGATCGTCGCCCATGCGCGCTGTGCCCATCAGATGCCAGCCAGACGGACGCAAGACACGATTGATCAGTACTTCGGTTGCCCCGGCGGCCTCGAGGGCTTCCCGCGCCCGGGCGATGCCGTAGTCGAGCATGCGCTCGCTGTTTTTGCTTAATCGGTAGCGGACCCGGGGCGACGGAATGCCGTCACTATCGACGAGCGTTGAATCCAGCACGACCTCGTTGTGCTCCTCCGGTAGGTCTTCGCACATCACGCCAAAGTAGGCCATGTGGGAAAAGCGCTCAGCGAACACCCGGTGGTGATCTGGCCCCCAGGGAATCCCTTGACCGACCAGCCCGCCCATCGCCGTACCTAACGGCCCGGACTGACGGACCGCCTGGAGCATGAAGCCGCGAAGGTAGCCGCGCGCCTCGTTTGTTTCGTAAAACTCGTGACTGAAGAGGCTCGTACCAATCGGACCATAATAACTATCCAGCTTTTCCGGAAAGACGCCGCCGACCGCGGCGAACGGGTGATACATCAGGTTCTTGCCGACCAGTCCATTATGGTTAGCAAGGCCATCAGGAAAATGACGCGAGCGCGAATTGAGGAGAAGTCGCGGTGTTCCAATGCCGTTACAGGCGAGAATGACCAGATGAGCCCGCTGCTCGTGCAGTCGCCCCTCCGAGTCGTAGTAGATCGCGCCCCCAGCCAGTCCGTCATTCTGCACGGTAATCTCGCGCACTCGCGCCCGAGTAAGCAGCGTCACGCCATGCTTGATCGCACGCGGCCAGTAGGTCACGTCAGCACTCGAGCGCGCCGCGCGGGTGCAGCCAATGTCACAGGGGCCGCAGTAATTGCAAGGCAAGCGGTTCTCACCGTACAGCGCGCTGATCACCGCACTGTCGGACACCCACCAATGCCAGCCGAGCCGATCGAAGCCACGGGCCAAGGTGGCACCGAAGCGACCAATCGGCAACGGAGGGGTCTGCCGTTCGGACTTGGGAGGATAGGATGGATCTCCGGTCAATCCGCTGACACCAATCTCCCGATCATTCAAGTCGTAAAACGGCTCGAGTTCCTCGTAGGTGAGTGGCCAATCGTCGGCAACCCCGTCCAGAGAGCGAACGCGAAAATCTGACGGATGGAAGCGCGGGAAGTGCGCGCTCCAGTGGATGGTGCTGCCGCCCACGGCGTTGAACATCAGCGGCGCGATGCAGGATTCACTATTTTCAACCGGATAGTCCTCTGGCCGCGCGCGGATATTGGGGTCGGGATTGAAGTCGGTATATCGGTGAATCTCCCAGTCGGAGTGGCTCGTTGGAAAAGTATGGGGAGGGATCCATCCCCCTTGCTCTAAGCAGACGACCCGATAGCCTCGGCTACCTAGCCGCCATGCGACTGCGGCACCCGAGGCACCCGCGCCGACGATGAGCACGTCCGCGACGTTGGCTGCCGTTGTCCTCGACGCCTCCATGTCACACACCTCTCTTGCCGTGTGGTGGTGCCAGTATAGGCGAAAGCGAACGCGGCCGACAAGAGGCAGGGAAAAACGTCCCCTCTCCCGGGCCGGGGAGAGGGGAACTGGGGGATGAGGGATATCCGGTGAATCCTCTTATCTTGGGGTTAATGACCTGAGGAGTGAACCGGCCACCAAAAAAACCAGCGCTGCGTCACCGACCGATTGCGAGGCTTGGCCGAAATTTGCTGCCAGACCGCTCGCAGTGTCGCCCGTTGGCTGACAATCTGAGCACTCGGGTCACTCACGGTCGTCTCCAGGCGACAGCTAAGGATTTGTTGTCGGATCTGGATTTGAAGCGCGGCCACCTCGCGGCGCAGGCAGTGCATCTCGCACACCTGCTCTTGAAGGAGATCGAGACACTCCCCCAGATCTCCGGGAGAACCATCAATGCCGCCTTCCACTAGCTTTTCCATGGCCCCCTTATCCTACGTTGTCGAGGTCATTCGCGCCATTGGAAGCCCATTAAAGGGCGATCTATCCGGCTAGCGCGGCGTTACCAGCACTCACCGCGGTCTTGAGCGCATCGACGAGAGGCTGGGAGCCAGCGAAGGCGGGGTCGAGGGCACGCACCACGGCCGTTCGAAATTCCTGCCAGCGGGGCACGAAATGGAGATCGTGCCCATGCTCCATCGCATCAAAAGCCACACCGGCGTGAGCTGGTGGCACAATCACGTAGCCAACTCCAGCCGTATTCACAACATCCTTTCGCACCGGCAGCTTGATCTTGTCTTTCGCCAGCAGTGTCTGGGCAGCCGTGCCAAGCGCAAACTTGAGAAAACTCCATCCCTGGTCCGGGTAGACACTGGCTCGCGCTGTGCTGATTGGCTGAACACTCGTCGTGGCAACACTCTGGCCCGTGCGCGGCGCTCGCGGGATCTGCTGCACATCCCACTGAAAATGCGCTCCGGTCAGGGCGTTTGGCATCTCCCAGGTCCCATTGACGATCATCGCAACCTGACCATCTAAAAAAGGGTCTACGCTCCCTGCCTGGCTGATTTGCTGCTGTTCGATCGCCGAAGGCGCGACCTGGTGGACCACGATCGCGTCGACGACCCATTGCAAAGCTTCTTGCGCGGGCGCAGCGCCCAGTATGACCTGTTTTCCGGACGGATCTAGCCAATCGCCACCGTTACTCGCAACAAAACTTCCCCAACCTCCTTGCAGGTCGTTGACAACGAGGATCCCCCAACGGCTCATCGCGCCGGGCTTTCCTTCGGACAGTTGTCTGGCAGCCGCGAGAAGCTGGTCCCAGGTCCAGTCCGCGGCCGGCTCACCAACCTTTTTTTGAGCAAACCAGTCGCGATTGTAATAGAGCAGGTCACACGCACCCCAGAACGGAAGCGCATAGAGATGACCATTCACCATCTGACTGAGGGGATCAGTCCAATAAGCGTCGAGCGAGAATCCATCGGCAGTGACGTTGCCCGCGAGGTCACGAATGATCTGAGCTTTGAGCAACCGATCGAAGAAAACCCCACTGTTGACAAAGATATCGGGCGGCATGCCGGCGGCACGACCGGTCAGCAAGCGAGCGAAATGATCTGCGAAAGTCGTGGCACTCGTCTCGACGATCACACCGGAGGACGCCGCAGAAAATCGCTGGGCGAGCGCGTCAAGAGTTTGGGCTGCAGCCCCAGTCTCCCAGTGGGCGAAGCGTAGCTTGATTGGCTCGGGCGTCGGGGTTGGTGGGGGCGCGGCCGGCCGTGGAATCAGCCCAAGAATCGGTCCTGGCGTCGCGGAGCCAGCATATGGTGGCGTGGTCCCCCCGATAGCTCCACCGAGGGTTCCGGCGCACGCTGCGAGAAGGGAAGCACCTGCTCCAACGAGTCCACTCAGGATTAGGCGACGGCTGATCGGAGCTAAAGCTCGGATCCCGCGTGATCGGTCATTGTTCACCTCTACATCCTACCGGACCGTTCTGCCGGCTTTCAATTTCTAACTTCCGTCCTACTTTGTTCTTACGCGCTTCTTGCACCTTGGACGGGATCATGTTTGGTGTTGGACTGAGTATTGACTGTCCCACGCGGTACAAGCCGGTAGTCGTGCCTGGCACGAGTAGCGTCAAGCGCGCGTGTGCTTGTATATTCAATGTGAGAACGGAGGAGTTCAACGTGGCTACTCTCACCGCAACGAAGCTGACCCCCTTGGGCGATGGCGTTTTGGTTCGCCCGCAGGTGCGTGAGGAAAAGACGCGCGGGGGAATCTTCCTTCCGGACACCGCGAAGGAAAAGCCGCAGGAAGGTGTCGTGGTCGCGGTTGGCCCGGGCCGCCGCAACGACAAGGGCGAGCGGATCGCGATGCAGGTGCAAGTGAACCAGACGGTGCTCTACGCGAAGTACGCCGGCACCGAAATCACAATTGACGGCACCGATCACCTCCTGCTGAAGGAATCCGACATTCTGGCAGTGATTGGCTAAAGGGAGGATACTAGATGCCAGCGAAGCAGCTACAGTTCCGCGAGGACGCACGGGCGTCGTTGAAGCGCGGTACCGACATTCTTGCCGAGGCGGTTAAGACCACCCTCGGTCCGAAGGGTCGCAACGTCGCGCTCGACAAGAAGTTTGGCGCACCGACTGTGACCCACGACGGTGTGACCGTCGCTAAGGATATCGAGTTCGAGAACCCCTTTGAGAACATGGGCGCCCAGCTTCTCAAGGAAGCAGCGACCAAGACGAACGACGTCGCGGGCGATGGCACCACCACCGCCACCGTCCTTGCCCAGGCCGTCGTCAACGAAGGTCTGCGCAACCTCGCCGCGGGTGCCAACGCGATGCTTCTGAAACGCGGACTAGACCGGGGTGTCTCCGAGCTTGTCACGGCAATCAAGAACATGGCTACTCCGGTCCAGGGCAAGGAAGACATTGCCCACATCGCGACGATCTCAGCGGCGGATGCCGAGATCGGCAACCTGATTGCCGAGGTGATGGATAAGGTCGGCAAGGACGGGGTCATCAC
>JAJPIK010000021.1 GCA_021324795.1 Chloroflexota bacterium | reverse complement strand
GTGATGACCCCGTCCTTGCCGACCTTATCCATCACCTCGGCAATCAGGTTGCCGATCTCGGCATCCGCCGCTGAGATCGTCGCGATGTGGGCAATGTCTTCCTTGCCGTTGATCGCGACGGCAAGCTCCTTGATCTTGGCGACGACAGCCGCATTGGCCTTGTCGATGCCACGCTTCAAGAGCATGGGGTTGGCGCCGGCGGCGACGTTGCGCAGACCTTCGTTGACGATCGCCTGGGCAAGGACAGTGGCGGTGGTAGTGCCATCGCCCGCGACGTCGTTCGTCTTGGTCGCTGCTTCCTTGAGAAGCTGGGCGCCCATGTTCTCAAACGGATCGGGTAGCTCGACTTCCTTGGCAACGGTCACGCCATCGTGGCTGACGGTGGGTGAGCCCCACTTCTTGCCGATGGCGACGTTGCGGCCCTTCGGGCCAAGCGTCGTCTTGACGGCGTCAGCTAGAATGTCGACACCTCGCTTCAAGGAACGTCGCGCCTGCTCGTCGAACACCAATTGCTTGGCGGGCATGCGTTCAATCCTCCTGGATTACTAACCTACGATTGCAAGAATGTCAGACTCTTTCAGAATCAGATGATCGACGTTGTCGATGCGATATTCGGTCCCGGCGTACTTCGCGTAGAGCACGTTGTCGCCAACCTTGACGTCGAGGGGAACCCGGGTGCCATCTTCGAGAACGCGGCCCGGGCCGGCTGCGATGATTGTGCCTTCCTGAGGCTTCTCTTTCGCGGTGTCTGGCAGGACAATTCCGCTCTTCGTCGTCTCCTCGCGCTCTTTTGGCTTGACGACTACGCGGTCACCCAATGGTTGAAGTGCCATAAACTTCCTCCTCCACACTGACACATTGATTGGTAGTTGCTTTCGGCCTGGTGGCCGACAATGAGCTATCGCACTGCTCACCAGGCCACGCTGTCGAGTTCACCTGCTCTAGCGGTCGGCATCACGACGTTTACCCCGAACTCGGCAAACCTGGCCGTTGGAGGTCTCTGACTGGCAGATTGTCGTGATCACAGGAGTCACCTTCCGCACAGCCCTGACAGCAGTAGACGGTTTGCCCAACCCGGGTTGGCTGCCAGTCGAAGACGATGTCAGAATTGGCGCCGGTGTAGCCTCCGCTCGGGGCAAATCGTCGATCGACCGATCCAGCCATCGGCATACTCTCGGCCGCAGTTTCACACGTGTGAATCGTAATGGCCGAGAATATGATCGGCGATAGAATTCTGTTAGAGGAAAGTTAGAGGGAAACCGGTGGTCCTGCGGTGACGATGACGATCTGGTCAGTGCTGAACCAGCGTGCTGCGGCCTCGAGTACCTGCTCTTTGGTCAGTGCGTTGATGATGCCCGGATAGCGGTCGAGATAGTCCAGTCCCAGGTTATAGGTCTCGATCCGCTGGAGCAGGCGGGCGACTCCATCATTGGTCTCGAGCGAGAGCGGGAGAGCACCGGTCAGATAGGCTTTCGCATCGGCCAGCTCCTCGTCACTCACCGGCTGGGTGCGGATGGTGTCGACCTCGCGAATGATGCTTTCAATCGCCCGCTCGATGTTGACTGGATTTACTCCGGCCTGCACCTCCCAGGGACCGGGGCCAAGAGTGGCGTCGAGGTTGCTATGGACGTAGTAGGCGAGGCCCTGTTGATCGCGTACGGTCGTGCCCAGACGTCCAAAGAGCCCCAGCCCGCCAAGAATGAGATCGGCCAGACTCAAAGCATAGAAATCGGGATCGGAACGTTTCAAGCTTGGTCGACCAAGGATAATGTCGGATTGTGTCTTGCCGGCCAGCGTGTAATCCTGACGGATAACTGTATTCGGCGGCGTGACGTCGGGGACGACGAATGGCGCCGAGGGGCCGCTACTGGTCCAGCCGTTGAATGCCTTGGTAATCTTGTCGACGAATTCGTCGAAGGCAATGGCCCCCGAATAGGCGACGTTCATGCGACTGGGTTGGACGTAGCGACGATGGAAGTTCGCCAGGTCGTCGCGGCTGAAGCTAGCAACCGAGGCTTCGTTGCCGAGCGACCAGTGGTGATAGGGATGGTCAGCCGGGTAAGCTAGCTCGCGGAAATGGCGTCCGGCGACTGCACCGGTGTCGTTACGCTCCTCGTGGAGTAGGGCAAGGACCTCGCCGCGCAGCTTCTCGATCTCCTCGGGTGGGAAGATCGGATCGCGGATGACCTCGGCGATCAGCCCGACGATGAGGTCGAGGTCGTCGCGGAGGCAGCGCCCACTGACCAGGATCGTGTGCTCGAGTCCGGCGACGTTGAGCGAGGCGCCGACGCGGTCGGTCAGCTCGCTGATCTGCTGGAAGGTATGGCGGCTCGTACCCCGTTGCATCATCCGTCCAGTAAAGTAGGCAAGCCCCGCTTTGCCCGGGGGATCATAGATCGAGCCAGCCTGGGCGCTTACCTGAATGATCACCGCCGGGTTCAGCGAGCGCTCGTGGCCGATGATCGTGATGCCGTTGGAGAGACGCTGGTGGTGAATCGCTAGAGTCGAAGTGCTTGCCATGCCCGGTGTCTGGTAGAAATATGGCCGAACGGCCTGGACCGGTGCCATGGGAGCTTCTACCGAAGCCCCGGGGCCGGTTGGCTCAAACCAGCCGACCGTGCAATTATCGCGACTGAGGTAGATTTGGCTGACTCGTTGGACGTCCTCCCGAGTGACCGTGGCTATCTGGTCGACGAAGTCGTCGAGCATCTTATAGGAATTCACCATTTCGAGGTCACCCAACCAGTAGGCTTGGTTGGTCACGCCTTCCGAGGCGTAAACAAACTGGGCGCGAACCTGCTTGATCGCTTTTTCGACTTCCTCGCAACGCACGCCATCGTGGTGAATGCGATCAATCTCGTCGAACAGGGTACGCTCGACCTCTTCGAGGCCGGTATTGGGACGAAGCGCGGCTGAGAGTTGGAAAAGGTATGGGTCGTGAGTCAAGCCGAAGGAAGAGCCGGCCCCGGTGCAGAGACCGGTATCGACCAGCAAGCGATACAGCCGCGAGCTTCGTCCCATCATCGCGTCACGACCCGCGAATAATCCCATGGGTTTGGCGCCGGACAGGATCGCATCGAGGACGAAGAGGGGATAGACATCCGGATTGTCAGCCGCCGGCGCGTGGTAGGCGGCGATGAAGTAGGGAGCTGGACCGGGACGACGCAAGAGTACCCTCCGCTCGCCTTCCTGGGGCGGCTCGCATGAGCGGATCGGTGGAATTGGGGGGCCCGGAGGTATCAGGCCAAATAGCTCTTCAATGCGTTTGAACAGAGCCTCAGTTTCGAAGTTCCCGACGGCAACGACGACTGCGTTGTTCGGTGCGTAATGGGTGCGATAGTAGCAATAGAGGTCGTCGCGGGTCATCGCGAGCAGATCACATTTCCAACCGATGACGCTGTTGCCGTAGGGATGTACTTTGAATGCCGTGGCCGTGACATCCTCATCCAGGTGGAACGAGGGATAATTCTCACTCCCTTCGCGCTCGGAAATGATTACCGTGCGCTCACTGGCGACCTCCTCGGGATCGAAGAGCGAATTTACCATGCGGTCGGATTCGATCCGGAGTGCCAGATCCAGGCGGTCGCTGGGCAGCGTCTCGAAGTAGGTGGTGTAATCAATCCAGGTGAAGCCATTCAACGTGCCACCATTTTTCGAGACTGAGCGAAAGATTTCCCCCTTGGCGAGCGCTGGCGTGCCCTTAAACATCATGTGCTCGACCCAGTGAGAGATGCCGGTCATACCGGCCGTTTCATTGCGTGAGCCTACCCGGTACCAGATCCAGAACGTCGCGACCGGAGCATCGTGTACCTCACGGGTAATCACCATCAAGCCATTCCCAAGGGTCTGCGCCTGGACTGGGTACGCCACCGTAATCTGCCTCCTACTAGGGATTGCCGTTCGAGCGGAGAAATTGCTGCTCTACCGAGTAGAACATGGCCATCGAAGGGCAGGGATCTGGGGTCTGAGCACGCGGGACCGGGAGGGCGGCCGAGACGGCTGCCCTGGGAGCAGGCAAGATACCTGCGCTCCCCGTATCCCTGGCTCTTGATTCCCGATCCCTATACTCGTGGTGGATAAGGGTCAGGTCCTTCCTGATCCATGAGCCGTTGCAGACGCTCGTACAGCTCGGCTGGAGTATCGCTCTGATAGACGTAGACGTTCTGAAGTGCACGAGTGTGGGCGCTGGTGCCACCACCAGCTACCGATGAGACACCCAGTGCGGTGTTCCCAAAATTGGCCAGGTTGAGGTAGTCACTCGCCGACGTCGCTTCATAGTGAATGGGAGTTGCGCGGAGCTCATCTTCGGTCCAACCAAGAAGGCGGACCCACTGATGATCGCGGCCGTAATCCCAGAGTGTGAGAGCAAATTTTTCCATGGCCACCCTCCTCGGACGGTACTCAGGGTAACGGCAGAAGATGTGCCAGCGAAGTGGCGAGCGAAGAGGAGTGATGAGGAGTGTGTTACAGCTGGTCATTCATCACTCATTGCTCGTGTGCGGCGTTGGGGTGGCAACGGGGGCTTTCAAGAGTTTTGTTGCCATGGCGGCGGAGGTGTTCCAGGCGGCTTCGGGAGTCGAGAGGCCTTGCAAAGCGATGCCCAGGTAGACTCGGAAAATCTCCCGGATCTCGGCGTCGTGGGTTGGTGCCATTGGGAACGGATGAATGTCATCCTCCCGGAGAATGCGCAGAAACTCTTGCATTCCCAGATGACGCTGGAAGATGGGCGCGGCGTCACCCGCGTCGACGTTCGCGGGCAACAGGCGCAGGTAGTCCAAACCGGCAATCTGAGCGTCTTTATCGGCCAAGTAGTGGATGAAATCGAGAGCCCAATCCTTATGGCTCGACTGAGCGAAGATGCCAACCGCCCCTGCGCTGACTGCCAGCGACGAGGCCTGGCCGGCAACGTAAGCCGGTATCGATTGAACACTATAGCTCAAGTGTTGATCATCAGCTTGAGCGCTCAACTCGGGGCCGTAAATAATCGCTGCCGTCCGTCCGGAAAGCCAATTTTGGATCAGGGTATCATCCGGGGCGACCGCGGCGCCCGGCCAGGCGTAATTCTGAGAGAGCCGGGCGAGGTAGACAATCGCGTTCAGGCCATTGGGCTGATTCCAGACCGCGGCTTGACCGGTTTCGTCGAAGAAGCTGCCACCGGCTGACCAGAGAAACGGCCCATAACGTGCCTGACCGCTCATCGGCGAGCCACTTCCGAAGACATCGAAGCCATAAAGCTGGCGCGAGCGATTCGTCAGCTTTTGGGAGGCGGTTTCGAAGCTTGCCCAATCGCGCAGCGGGGTGTTCGGATCCAGCTCGGCATCTTTCAGGCGCTGGTGATTCAGGTATAACCCCAGGCAGGAAACAAAGATGGGCAAGGCGTAGACCTGATTATTCGTGCTCTGTGGTGTCAGGGCGACACTGACGATCTTCCGAGCGAGTGATCCGACGTCAAGCGGGTCGAGTACTCTGGCCTTTCCGAGCGTGCTTCCCACGTCAGTGTAGGCGACGTCACCAGGCGAGCCAGTGGCCGCTGCCGCGATCTGCTGTTTGGTCAAGTCGCTCGCTGCGGCGACGTGGTAGACGAGCGTGATGTCAGGATGGCTGGCTTTCCAGGGATCCAACATCCGCTGCCAGCCCATCGCCTGATTCCAGGTAGGACTGCCGGACGGGGCCCGGGCAAGAATTTCAGACGGATCGGGAATCGGCGTGAACCACTCGAGCCGTTTGGGCGGCGGCGTCGCTCCCGTGGCCCGCTTCGCCTGCCCGATGGCTTGCTGATAGAGATCGGCAACCCGAGAAAGACGAATGGCCGGGCCACAACCAGCCGTCGTGACACTGGCGAGGCCGATCACGCCCAATTTGGCTATGCTAGCAAGCAACCGACGCCGGGACAACGAGCTGTATCCAGACAGTTCGTGAGAAGATTGATCTGCCATACGCCGCTCAGTCTACGTCCTCTCCCCAGTATAGCACGCGAGTTAGGGCAGCAGCGGTAGGTACCTGTTATACTTGGCTAATATCCCGTCAGGGCGGGAGTTGGGAGATACCCCAAGTTTTCTTGTCCGGCGGAGGCAAAGGACTCCAAAAGAAGCTCACGCAGGAGGCTTGGACATGGCGGAGACATGCCGCGTCAGCGAAACGCTGACCGGACGCTTCACCCGAACAGTGATCCTAGAGAACGAGCTGTTGCGCTGTGTGGTTCTAGCGGATAAGGGGGCCGACATTTACGAACTGCGCTTCAAACCGCGCGATCTCGACGTTCTTTGGAAGGCACCTTGGGGATTCAAAGAGTTGGGGGCCCTGGCGCCATCGGCGGTTAGCTCGCAGGTCGCCTGGCTCGATCATTACGAGGGAGGATGGCAAGAGATCTTCCCATCTGGCGGTGGACCAGCCTCCTGCTTCGGAATCGAGATGCCCTTTCACGGTGAGTTGGCGACCGCTCCCTGGGATTATCAGATCCTCGAAACGGACGGCGATCGAGCGGCAGTACGCTTTTCGATTCGGACGACGCGGACGCCTTTCTTTCTCGAGCGAACGATGACCATCGAATCCGGACGTCCCGAAATCCAATTCGAAGAGCGGCTGGTGAACGAAGGGGCGATCGGTTTAGACTACATGTGGGGGCACCACCCTGCCTACGGAGCGCCATTTCTGAGCGAGAGTTGTCGACTGGACGTACCGGCACGACAGATTGTCATGAGCGTCCAGCAAAGCGACCCTGAACGAAGCTGGTTTCCTAATGGTGGTCGCTTTGGCTGGCCGGTGATTGTTGGTCGGGATGGGCAAAGCCGCGACTTGCGCCAGATTCCCGGTCCGGGCCAGCGCGTCAATAATCTCGGCTATCTCGTTGATCTCGAAGCTGGCTGGTATGGCTTGACGAATCAGGAGCTCGGCTTCGGCGTGGGCTTAGTCTGGCCAAAAGAATTCTTCCCATACGTTTGGCTCTGGCAAGAGTTGAATGGCTCCTTCGGCTATCCCTGGTTCGGCCGAGCTTACGTGATGGGCGTGGAGATCTGGACGAGCTGGCCGGGAGAGGGTCTGAATGCTACCCAAAAGATGGGAACCGCTCGACACATCGCCCCCGGTGCTCGTGAGACGGTTCAATTCCGCGCCGTGCTTTACGAAAGCCGCTCTGGTGTGCAGGAGATCCAGCCAGATGGTCGGGTGGTCCCAGGCTGAGTGGTGCGGTTTCGGAGAGGCCTTATAATCCCTATAATGTCAGATAGCCCGGCGAGTAACTTGAGGAACGGATTCTTAGGTCCGAAGAAGAAGAGGGTGTAGGCGAGAGACGTGACCGATCCATTAGGTGTGCTTGATGGAACAATTGGGGGGGACCGACCGGCCGTCACCGTTCGAGATGTGATGCGTCTGGTGCTGCCTGCCGGAACGACAGTGATTGGTGGAGCGAGCGGCTTGGAGCGCGCGGTGACCTGGGCGCGCTTGATTCACCTTGATCTGCCGACGTTCGAGCGCATTGAGCAAGGGGAAATGGCCCTCGCCGTTTTGCCGACCCAAAGCGAAGCGCCGCATTCTTTGCTCGCCCGCCTACTCCAAATGCTTGCCGAACGAGGAATCTCTGGGCTGGCCGTTTCTGGGAACGTGCCACCGGGAGCGCAGGCACTTGCCGATGCGATCGGAACTCCACTGTTGAGCCTGCCGCCTGAGGTCCGTCTTCCCGAGGTTGAGAAGTCAATCATTGGACTCATCGTCAACCGCCGAGCCGAGCTCGAGCAGCGCGGCGTCCAAATCTATCGCCAGCTTGCTCAGCAGACGATCGAAAACCGAGGCATCGAGGCGATCATCGAAACACTGGCGGAGATTGCTCAGAAGCCGGTCGCGATCGAGGACGATCGCGGTACTTTGGAATTTTTTCAGAGCGACGCTCGTTGGCAGATCAGCCGCGAGGAGCTCCAGGCGGCTCTGCGGCAGAGCCGCGGAGAAACCGACTGGTTCAAAGGGCAAACTCTGACGAGTACGTCTCCTCCGGTGGTCCGCCGAGCGCTTGCCGCGCCCGGCTGGGCGCGCTTGGTCGCGCCGATCGTTGTTCGGGGGACACCAGTTGGCTTCCTTTCGATCATTGGCCGCGAGGATGAGCTCGACGAACTCGATCGGGTCGCCACGGGGCGGGCCGCCGCGGTCTGCGCGCTCGAGATCGCGAAGCGTCAGGCGATTACTGAAGCCGAGACTCGGATCCGCAGCGACTTTCTCGATGATCTCTTTGCTGGTCGCTTTACGTCGGAGGCGGCGATCCTCAGTCGTGGCCAACTGCTTGGCTTTGATCCGACCAGGCCGTACGTCGTGGTTATCTTTGATCTCGATACCTCATCAGCCTACCTCGAATGGATGAGCAGCCACAATGAGCAATACAGTGCACGACTGCGTGGCGCCTTCAGCCGGGGGCTCAGCGAAGAGCTCACCCGAGTAAATCCGGGCGCGCTGCTTCGGATGAATGCCGAAAGCGCGGTGGCGCTGTATCCGGTCGATCCGGAGGAGGGTTTGGCAGTCGCGCGGAGCCAGATCGAAGAGGTACGCCAGCGCGTCGTGACCTGCTTGGAAGGCATGACGGTCTCGGCTGCCGTCGGCCGCGCCTATTCCCGCGCACTGGATGCGCCGCGCGCTTACCGCGAAGCCGAGCAGACACTCACCATTGCCTTGCGGCTCTTTGGTCCGAATCGAACGACTGTCTTCGACGACCTTGGAATCTATCGTCTGCTCTTTCATCTCCACGGCACGCCGGAACTGACCAGCTTTTATGAAGAGACGCTGCAAAGAGTTGTCGAGCACGACGATCGCCACGGCAGCGAGCTGGTCCCTACCCTTAAGGCGTTTTTCGCCAACCACGGCAACCTCAGTCGCACCGCTGAGGCGCTCTATCTCCACCGCAATACGGTGAGCTACCGTCTCCAGCGGATCGAAGAGATCACCGGTCTCCACCTCGACGAGGAAGACGACCGGTTCCGGTTGCAGCTTGCGCTGAAGCTAAGGGATATCGTCTAGCGTCGAGCGGCTCGGTCGGTAATCGGGCACATCAGCTTGAGCGAGCGCCCGGTCGTCAAGTCCTTTTGGTCAGGAAGGTTGCATCGTCACCTTGCCCTCGGAATCCACACGCGCATCGCGGCTCTACCCCGGTTCGCCCAGGCGTAATATGGAATAGCGGTGAGCCGAGTCGATCTCCGCGGCAGGCGAGCCGTCGTGCCGAACGGGGCATAAAGGCGGCTGGACCAAGCGACAGTATCTACCGTGCTGCCATTCGCCTGAATTGTCATGATTCCACCAAGCAGATCCGGTCGCCAACAGTCGGTCAACGGTGACGATGGGTCGATCTCGACGTTGAGGACGTGAGTCGTGGCCTCCTGGTCGGGCTGCTCGAGACAGTAGACGAGAGGGCCACGCTCGATCGCGACGCTGGCTCGGGCGGGATCGACCCAAGGATGTGCCTCGGTCAGGCGCGCTGTCATGGCCAGGTCGAGTTCGACGATGTCGCCGGATCGCCAGCTTCGCTTCAGGATCGCGTAGCCTTTGCGCGTTTCGACGTTGGACTGTGGCTGACCGTTGATTCGGATCGTGGCATTCGCCGACCAATCGGGAATCCGCAAGCTGAGTGACCACGGGTTAGTCGGGCTCTCCTGGATCGTGAGCCGGACTTCGCCACGCCACGGGTAGTCAGTCGTCAACTCGATCCGAGCGAGTTGTCCTGATTCGAGCGTGACATCGAGGTTGGCCGGGGTGTAGAGGTGGATCTGGAGGCCCTGCCCGTCTCGGGTCGCGACGTAGTGGTCGAGCGAGGCGAAAAGGCGCATGACGTTCGGCGGGCAGCAGGCGCAGCTATGCCATGCGAAGCGCTCAGCGAACTTGCGGCCGATCAGCGAATCGACGCCGTGGCTGAGCAAGGGATTGACGTAGAAGTAGCGCTGACCGTCGAGCGAGATGCCGCTCAGAATGGCGTTGTAGAGAGCGCGCTCGAGCACATCGGCGTAGCGGCTTTCACCGGTAGCGAGCAGCATCCGCCAGTTCCACATAACGCTGGCGATCGCCGCGCAGGTCTCGCAGTAGGCACGATCGTTCGGGAGCTCGTACGCTTCGCCAAACGCTTCACCCATGTGGCGCGAGCCAACCCCGCCGGTGACGTACATCTTTCGCCGGACCATGTCATCCCATTGCCGCGAGAGAGCTTGCCAGAGAGTAGCGTCGCCGGTTTCCAAGTAAAGGTCGGTAAGTCCGCTAGTGAGGTAGAGCTGGCGGACGGCATGCCCCTCGACGGTGCTTGCTTCGCGAACCGGGACGTGATCTTGAAAGTAGGCGGAGTGGCGCTGTCGGCCCGGATCGAGCAGGCCGTGCCCGCGGCGGTCGACGAAGAATTGGGCCAGGTTGAGATAACGCCGCTCGCCAGTATCGCGGTAGAGCTCGACCAAGGCCATTTCGATCTCCGGGTGGCCCGGAGTGCCGTCACGCTTACCCGGACCGAAGACGGAGTCGATGTTGTCGGCGAAGCGTTGAGCGATCTCCAGGAGACGGGGATTGCCCGTGCCACGGTCGTAGGCGACTGCGGCCTGGATCAGGTGGCCAGCGCAATAGAGCTCATGGCCGAAGCTAAGGTCTGCCCAACGGCGCTCGGGCTCGACGACCTGCCAGTAGGAATTGACATAGCCGTCACTCCCTTGCGCCTGGCCGATCAGCTCGATCAGCGAATCGGCCATCTTTTCCAGCTCAGGATCCGGGCGCCGGGCCAACGTGTAGGCCGCAGCTTCTAGCCATTTGTAGACGTCGGAATCCATAAAGACCGGTCCCTGATACTCACCCTTGACTAGCCCGGCCGCCAGGCGCAGATCATGTAGGTTGCCGGCGACGTCAAGCATGTGAAAGCCAGTCGGCAGGCTGACCTCGCGGACGATGTCTTGGCGCCTCGACCAGAAGCCTTCGCTCAGTCGGACGGCGCCAAACGGTAAGGTGCGCAGGCGAGCGTGGGGACTGGTCGAGTTATCGACCGGACCGGCCCCGGGTAGACGAATAGTTGGCATGCGACTCTCCACCGCTCAATTTCTGTTTCTGTCGTTTAAAGGCAACCATAGTGTGATCTAATCGATTTGTCAATCCGGCTCGTCTTTTAAAAGGTGAGCTGGGACTGCCTGGTGAGCTTCGGAGGGAGCCGCTACAGCGTACCCCATCCGTACGCCGGCCAGCAGGTCTGGGTCCGCGCCTCCCAGGGGGTACGGCTCGCGGTCTACGACCAGCGGGGCCAGTGCATCGCGGAGCATGCCCTCAGCGGGAAGAAGGGCGTGACGGTGCTGGTCCCCGCGCGCGACGCTGGCCTGCGCCAACAGACGCCGCTGACCAAAGTCGTCCTCGCCGAGGCGTTTCTGGCGCGCTTCCCCGATCAGCGGCCATTCCTCGACGGCCTGCTCGCCCAGGTGCCGGCCACACCGGTCCAGCGGGGCCTGGCCGTCTCCCAGGGCATCCTGGAAGGGGTGGGCCGATGAGCACTGACGTCGTGCGCCTGCAGGCCAATCTGCGCACGCTCGGGGTGCGGGCGATCGCCGCCGTGGTCGAGGCGGAGGCCGACAAGGCGGCCAAGAGCGGGACGACCGACCTGAGCTTCCTGGCGAAGCTGGTCGACGAGGATCTGGCGGCGAAGGTGGACCGCTCGGTGAACACGCGCTTGTAGATGGCCTATCTTCCCTGGCGGGCCACGCTCGAGGAGTTCGACGTCGCCTTCCCGCCGAGCGTGTCGGCAACGCGGATCCGCGAGCTGGGCGAGTTGACATTCCGGCGCACCGCGACGAATATTTCCCTGATCGGGCCGCCGGGCGTTGGGGAAAACCCATCTGGCCATCGGCTTGGCGATCAAGGCGTGTCTTGCTCGTGAGGGGGTCTTGTTCACGACGGCGGCGGACTTGCTCGACGAGCTGGTTGCCGCGCAGGTGTCCAATACGCTGGGGAAGGTGCTGCAGATCCTGCGCGGCCAGGAGTTCCTGGCCGTCGACGAGTTGGGCTACACGGCGATGGCTCCTAATCGGGCGGCGTTGTTCTTTCAGGTGGTGAGCCAGAAGTATGGCCACAGCTCGCTGGCGGTGACAACGAACCTGCCCTTCGACCAGTGGGGCAAGATCTTTGGCGGCGACGAGGTGCTCGCGGCGGCGATCCTCGATCGCTTGTTACATCACAGCGAGGTGTTCGCCATCAACGGCCCCAGTTACCGTCTGCGCGGGAAGCTTGGCAAGGAGGGATCGCCGTCTCACCCCTGACCCGACCGGCCTGCCCCGCCCAGGAGGTGGGTCAGTTTTACGGCGGAAAGGTGGGTCAAGGTAAAGGCGGAATCTATAAGCAGCGCGATTCGCGTAAGATGGAAGACGAGGAGCGGGCGCGAATCTGCCCGGACCGAGGAGGCGATGGTGTTGCGCGGGATCTACTACGGTTGGATCGTTGCCCTGGCCTTGCTGCTTCTTTCCTCGGTGAACAATAGCGGCTCGTTTGCCTTTGGTATGTTCCTTATCCCGCTGACCCAGCAATTTGGGGTCGACCGGGCAACCCTGGCTCTGGCTCCGACACTCAACCGCTGGTTGGCTGGATTGCTCCAGCCGTTTGGCGGCTACTTGGCCGACCGGCTGGGGCCCCGGGCCATGGCGCTGCTCGGAGCGAGCTTGTTCGGAGTTTCGATGCTCACCCTCGCCTTCGCCCATAACGTGATCCTCGTTTATTTATCATATGGACTGATTGGTGGTATTGGTCTGGCGCTGACCGGTGGGGGAACGTCGGCCCGGATCATTGGAGCGTGGTTCCGACGGCGACGCGCGGTGGCGATGGCCCTGGCGAGTGGTGGAGTGGTCGTTGGCCAGTTCGTCATTGTGCCGATTATTACCCTGGTGCTGCTGATCTCCGAATGGCGGCTAGCCAGCGTTGCCCTGGCGATGGTTGTTCTGCTGATTATCGTGCCGATCGCGGCAACGCTGGTGCGGAATACCCCCGCCGAGAAAGGATTGCGGCCGGATGACGGGAGCATCCCGGACACCTTGGAACGTACAAAGGAAGTCGGGCTCCCGCTAAGCGCGGCGATGCGCCACCGCATCTTCTGGCAGCTTGCCTTCGGCTTGATCGCCTGCGGGGTGACGATGAGCTTCCCGAACAACCATCTGATGGCCTTCACGATGGACATGGGCATATCCCCAATGACCGCTTCGGAGGCGATCGGCATCGCCGGCCTGCTCGCTCTGCCCGGCTCGCTTGCTCTCGGCTTCCTCGGCGACCGCGTAGGCCACCAGCGAACTCTCGCCGTGGCCTACTTCCTCCGCGCGGTCACCTACACGATCCTGCTCGAAGCAAATCAGCCCGGCATGATTCTCGTGGCTGGCCTCGTCCTCGGACTGTCCTGGGGAGCGACCGTTCCTCTGACCGCGACAGTGGCTGCCGACGTCTTCGGAACGCGCTCGCTGGCGACGATCGTCAGCATTATGACTGCGCTCATGTACCTCGCGTCAGGCACTTTCACCTATCTGGCCGGTCTCGACTACGATCTCATGGGGAACTACAACCTGGCCCTGATCTTCGCCCTCGCGATGGGCGCCCTCGCCTGCGTCGTCTGCGCTCAGATTCCACGGCAAAACGCGCGGCCGACCGAGCTTGCCGAGACGGCCGCAGTCTGAGCAGGCTCATCCAGAAAGACGTCGCCTGACGGAGCAGACCCTGGCGCTCCTGCGTGGGATTGGCCTCGACTTTGATGCCTATGGGCAGCGCCTTTACAGCGCCGTGCGTAACTTCGGTCTGGATCTACTCTTCACTCGGGATGACGGCATCCCCCAATACGTCGCATCGGGTACTGCCGACCTTGGCGTGGTCGGGCAAAACCTGATCGAGGAAGAAGGCGCCGAGGTGATCATCGCCGCCAAGAACCGCTCTGGTGAAGAGCTGACCAACGAGATGGCCGACCTATGGTTTCACTCGCTCCTTGTCCTCCAGGATGCCGGTCTCGCACCGGTCGACGTCTTCCGCTCGTTGGCTGCACGGTACCGAAGCGCGCGCGACCTGCGTCGGCGGTGAGCCGGTGCGGCCGCCAGGCTAGGACGGCGATATATCGGTACACGTGCCCCTCGATTTGATACGCCCGGCCCGCTGCACAAGATTGGCGTACACGACGTCGTCGCTGAGCGTGGTGATCGGCTTGTTGGCCACGCGCGGTTCGACTACCTCTGGTCGAAGATTGGCGTAGACGCGACTTCGGTGAACAATCGTACACACAGCCCTCACCCTAACCCTCTCTCTGGGAGAGGGAATTCCGGTTCCCCTTCCCCTGCGTACTGAAGGGGAACAGGGGGTGGGGGATCCCCGGTATCACCCCACCGGACTCGCGACCGGCTTTTCCCGCTTGATCAGCGGAATCGCCGGGCGATAGGTGTCCTGGAAACGGAAGCGATCCAGGTGAATCAGCTCGAAGTAGGAGCCGAAGCGCTCCGGGTGCTCGGCGGCCTCGTCCAGCGGCTCGATCGGATCGTTGGCCGGATCGGTATAGGTTCGGCGGATGGCGTAGGTGGTGGAGCGCTCGGCGGGCGTCCGACCAGCGTCGTAGATCCAGCGCCGAAGCTCACGAGGGGGAATGAGCTGGCCGTAGCTGGCCCCAGCCGCGGTCGAGATGCTCTCGTTGATCAAGGTCCCACCGAGGTCGTTGGCGCCGGCGTTCAAGCACCACTGGGCCAGCTTCGGTCCTTCTTTGACCCAGGAGACCTGGACGTTCTTGATATACGGATAGAGCATCAGCCGGGCGATCGCGTGCATCTTGATCACCTCTTCGCCGGTCGCGCCCGGCCGAACACCCGGTACCGTGCCCTTGCGATACATCGGGGCTTCCGAGTGGACCAGGCTCAGGGGGACGAATTCAGTGATGCCGCCGGTCTCTTTCTGGATCTCGCGCAGGAAGGCGAGGTGGGCCGCGCGGTGGTGAGCCGTCTCGACGTGACCGTACATGATCGTCGAGGTGGTCGGGATTCCCAGACGGTGCGCGCCAGTGATCACCCGCCGCCAGTTCGCCACCGAGATGCGCCCCGGCGAGATCCGACGACGCAGCTCGTCGTCGAGGATCTCCGCCGAGGTGCCAGGCAAGGAGCCGACGCCGGCCTCCTTCAATTGCGCCAGATACTCTTCGATCGTGCAGCGCGAGCGGGTCGCACCGTAGAGGACTTCCTCGGGCGAGAAGCCGTGAATGTGGATGTTAGGAAGCTCGGCCTTGATCGCCCGGCAGACGTTCAGGTAGAGGTCGCCCTCCATTTTCGGAGGCAGACCGGCTTGGATGCATACTTCGGTTGCGCCAAGCTCCCAGGCTTCCTTGGCCCGGCGGACGACCTCTTCGAGCGGCAGGAAGTAGCCTTCCTCCTCCAGATGGCCGCGGCTGAACGCGCAGAAGCCGCAGCGCTTGATGCAGACGTTCGTGAAGTTGACGTTGCGATTGACGACGTAGGTGACGACGTCGCCCACTGAGCGTCGGCGCAGCTCGTCGGCGACGAGGCTTAGGGCGTGCAGCTCTCGCCCATGCACGTCGAACAGGGCAGCGCCCTCGTCGACGGTAATCTCGTGGCCTTCGAGCGCCCGCTCGAGGGTGCGCATAATCTGACGATCCAGACCGGCGAAGAGACGGCCGATCGGGAAATCGCTATAGTCTACCATCTGGTTTCCTCCTGACGGACGATTCCCTGTTCGTCGACGAGGCTGGCGATGCGGTCGCGGAACCGATCCCGGACGAACTCGGGTCGGGCGAGATATTCCGCGTAAATGCATAGCCGTTCCCGCAACGCAAAGCCGGCTTCGGCGGTCACCGTGTAGAGCTCCTGGATCATCGGCCAGGCACGCTCCGGGTTGATGTGATCTTTTGTCACTGGCGAGATCCCTCCCCAATCATTGATGCCGGCAAACAGGTACATTTGATAAATGTCTGGCGCCAGGTTCGGCGGCGCCTGAACGTTCTGGTCGGGCCCGAGGATCAATCGGGCCACGGCAATGGTCCGAAGCATGTCTAGCGGGCTCGGCTCGCGGTGATCCCGCATGCGAATGTCGAATTTGACCCGGAAGTTCTGGATGATGACTTCCTGGATGTTGCCACACCGAGCCTGGAGGTCGCGGATCGCGAAAAGCGAATCAACTCGTTCCTCGAGGGTCTCACCAATGCCGATCAGAATGCCGGTTGTGAAGGCGATTCCAAGCTCGCCGGCCGTCTCCATCGTCTCCAGTCGTAAGGCAGGAGCCTTGCCCGGACAACCGTAATGCGCCTGGCCGCGCTGAAGGAGTCGCTCGCTGATGCTTTCGAGCATCAGCCCCATCGAGGCGTTGACCTCGCGGAGTTCGATCAGCTCATCGCGGGTGAGCACACCGCAGTTGGCGTGCGGCAGGAGGCCGGTTTCTCGGTAGACCAGATCGCACATCGCCGCGAGATAGGAGACCGTGCTGGAGTAACCGAGTCGGCGGAGGTCCGCGCGGGCGCGGGCGTGAAGCTCTTCGGGTTTCTCACCGAGGCTGAACAGCGCTTCTTTACAGCCCTGAGCCTGGCCGGCCCTCGCCACTGCGAGCACCTCGTCGGGCGTCATGGTGTGTGCCTCGGGGTGATTTGGCGCCTTGGCGAAGGTGCAATAGCCACACTTGTCCCGGCAGAGGTTGGTGAGTGGAATAAAAACCTTGCGGGAATACGTAACGGTCTGCCCTTTGCCGCGATCACGGAGCTGACTGGCGGCCAACATGAGCGCCGGTAGCTCCGAGGCGCTGGAACGGATCAGTCGGTAGCCATCTCCGGGGGTGAGTGACTCTCCCTCAACCGCGCGGGCAAGTACCTCGTGGATTGGAAGGTCCAACGTCGACCGATCGTGAAAGGCGGCGAAGGTTTTCATTCAGGCCACTCCCCGATCATTTACTCGTATCTGGTGAACCGATTGGTAACGTGGATGGGGAGCCAGGCCATGCCAGGTGACGAGTTTCTCTGGGAGAATCGAGAAGGCGCGGCTTGGCTGCGCCGAGGTTGCTTCCAAATAGGGAGTGGCGGCCGAGCCAAGGTAGCGTGTAGCCATGAGCGCAGTGAGTTCACGGGTCCGTTCCTGGCTGCCGGGCCCGGTCAGTAGTTCGGCACGTCCTTCGACGAGAACGCGCTGCAACGGCGGTCGTGGCTCACTGATGGCCAGGGAAATGCACGGGTTACGCTCTACGTGGTGTGCCCACTCCGCTCCGGTTCGAGGCACGACCCAGAAGCGCTCACTGTCCCAGTGGTACCAGACCGGCACGCTATAGGGATAGCCGTTCTCCTTCACGCACGAGAGTGTCGCGATCCAGGCACCGGCGAGGAACCGACCAAGTTCGGCCCGTCCGAGCGGGCCAGACGCCTCGGCGTGCCAGACTGGCCCCGGATCATCACTCGCCTCGAGCAGCAGCGCCGACAATTGGCGACTGGCTAAGCCCAGCGCGTAGAGAGCATCCCGCTGGCGATCAACCGTCCGTCCCGGGCCAGCCGCGCAGATTGTCGCCTGGGCGAGTACGCTGACCGACTTGGCGACCTGTCGCACGACTTGGCTTGCCGTGCTCTCGTCGGCCAGACGCTCGAGCGCCGGACCAAGCCGATACGTCCCATCCGTCGCGTCGTGTTCGACGTAGCCCCGGTGAGCTAAGGTACGGAGAATGGCGAGTGCGCTACTCGGATTAATGCCATGGGCGCGGCTAAGCTGGCTGAGACTGAGGCCAGCGGGTACACTCTGCAGATGTTCGATCAGGTCGAGCGCGCGTACGATGGCCGGAACGGCGTCGGTATAGCGGGGCGAGCAAGGCGACCGGTCAGCAGATGAATTTCCCGACATGTTTTAGCTCACTGAATCTCATTTCAGAAGGCTGAAAACATTGTGGCGCTTCGTCCGCCGGTTGTCAAAGATTAGCCTTGTAGCAATCTCGTGTAATGGGGTGCCATCGCAAGAGGCACGGCAAACAGGGCGACAAGGAGGCGGAGGAGGCCAGAGTGTCCTCGGGCCAGATTGGGAAGGGTGCCGTCATATCAACGGCTATCTAACGCTTGCCCGGCATCCGATTTGATCTAAAATATTCGATGGCTGGTGTGCTGCGGGGTCTGCTCGCCGCAGGTATCGCCATCGGCCTCTGGCTATAGCGGAGGCAAGCGGTCGCCAGATTGGAGAAGTGATCGGAGGAGATTGCCATGGCAACACTCGTGACCTATCCCGTTGACTTAGCGATCGATTATCCAGAGCTTCCGCTCGACCGTCTCACTACGGCCTTTCGACTGTTCACTAGCATTCCTATTGTTATCATCTTTGAATTACTCACCGGGAGCGGCGGATGGCAGTTCGGAGGGCGATATAGTGGAATGGTTGGTGTCGGCCTCGTCATCCTGCCAACGGTATTGATGCTGCTGTTCCGTCGGAAGTATCCGCGCTGGTGGTACGACTGGAACGTCGCTTTAACCAACTTCAGCTATCGCGTATCGGCCTACCTATTTTTGCTGCGCGACGAGTATCCTTCATCTGATGAGGAGCAGGCGGTTCATCTCACGATTCCCTATCCCAATGCCCAGGAGGATCTGAACCCTGGGCTTCCCTTGATCAAGTGGTTTCTGGCTATTCCCCACTACGTCGTACTCTTCTTCCTCTTCATCGCCGTCCTCGTCTGCGTCGTCATCGCCTGGTTCGCGATTCTCTTCACTGGCCACTATCCCCGTGGTCTGTTTGACTTCGTCGTCGGCGTTCTTCGTTGGAGCTTACGGGTGAGCGGCTACGCTTTCCTGCTGGTGACCGACCGCTATCCGCCGTTCCGCTTGAGTCCGTGAGCACCTGATGACCTGGTGAGAGACAACTTGGGCCGGTCGGATGAGCCGGTTGAGTAATGAATCAGCCGTGACTCATTGAGTCACTATAGCTAATGATCGGCAGGCCACCCTCGCCTTTTCTCAGCGAGAGGGGGAATTTCCGAAGTTGTTGGACGAGAGGCGACCACGTATACTACTGCCATGCTTCGGCGCGCCGACTGCTGCCTGAGGGGTCGCGGGCCGATAAGAAGGCTCACGAGGTCATCGCGGAGGTATCAGGGTGTCAACTGTACTCACCGATCGTCTGCAGAGTGCGAAACAAGATGCAATCCGAATCATCGATAGCGATGCCGACGCCTTTTCCGAGGTGAATCGGGCCATCTGGCGTTTTGCCGAACCAAGTCTGCTCGAGCATAAATCCGCTGAGCAGCTCGCGCGTCTATTGGAAGAGAATGGATTCACGGTAACGCGCGGTGTTGCTGATATGCCGACCGCGTTCGTTGCCGAATGGGGCACGGGTCGGCCAATCATCGGAATCCTGGCCGAGTACGACTCCTTACCGAGCTTGTCTCAGAAGGCGCAGCCAGAGCGCGAGCCGATTGTCCCCGGCGGTTACGGGCACGGCTGCGGTCACAGCGTGTTTGGTACCGCCTGCACTTTCGCCGGTATCGCGACCAAGCAAGCCATGGCGCGGGCCGGGATCGCGGGTCGGGTGCGCGTCTATGGCTGCCCGGCCGAGGAGCTACTAGTCGGGAAAGTCTACATGGCTCGGGCCGGGCTCTTCAACGATCTCGACGCGGCGATCTCCTGGCACCCGGCCGATAAAACCCAGGTCTCGCTTGGCTCGGGTAAAGCGATGGTCTCGGTTCATTACACTTTTGCCGGCGTTGCTTCCCACGCTTCGGCATCGCCCCACCGTGGACGGAGCGCGCTCGACGCCGTCGAGCTGATGAACGTCGCTGCCAACTACATGCGTGAGCATGTCAAGGAGGACGCCCGCATTCATTACGTTATAACCGACGGTGGTATCCAGCCGAACGTCGTGCCACCCAGCGCCTCGGTCTGGTACTACATTCGGGCCGATCGTCACGAAGACGTCGAGGCTTATCTCGCCTGGGTCGATCAGATTGCCAAGGGGGCAGCCATGATGACTCAGACGATGCTCGTCGAACGCAAGATCGACACGGACTGCCACGAGCTCGTTCCCAACCGCGCGATCGCCGATGCCCTCGATCGTAACTTACGCCTGGTTGGTCCGCCGCGGTTCTCAGATGAGGAAAAGGAGTTCGCCACGCGGATCCGGGCGACGATTCCCGACGCCCCCGAGGGGCCAGCGCTCAATGAGGACATAGCGCCTCTTTCGACCGAGCCGCGACGGGGCGCTGGCTCGACCGACGTGGGCGACGTGAGCTGGCTGGTACCGACCGAGCAGTTTCGTGTGACGACCCAGGCCAACGGCTGCCCGGGCCATAGCTGGCAGATTACTGCCTGCACCGGCACCTCAATCGGCGAGAAAGGTGGTATGGTTGCCGCGAAAACCCTCGCGTGCACCGCGCTCGAGCTCCTGGCCGACGCCGGTCTCCGCGAGCGCGCCAAGAAAGAATTCCAAGAACGTCGCGGCGGTGTGCCCTATCGCCTTTTGATCCCATCCGACCAGAAGCCACCGATTCCGGGGAACGCTGGTTAGAATCCGGTAGTAGATCTAGAATCGAGATTCACGCTCGGTGTAGAGTAAAGGTCGGGGTGGTTGGCCGAATGTGGAGGAGACGATGGATCCTGGCCTGGATCGTGGCGCTTCTGGTTGCCTTGGCCCCTCGGCCGGCGGTGGTCCAGGCGGCCGGCGCGCGCTTTTATTCTGAGACCGGCTACGCCATTGAGGATGGCTCATTCCTCGACTTCTTCGATAAACGCGGTGGGGTGCGTACTTTTGGCTATCCGGTCTCGCGGGAGTTTACGTTCCTCGGCTTTCCCAGCCAGATCTTTCAGCGCGCGATCATGCAGCGGTATCCGGATGGCCACGTCCAGCTTCTGAACCTGCTCGACTTTGGTCTCTTTCCGTATACCCGGGTGAACGGCGCGGTTTTCCCAGGGGTAGATTCCACACTGATCGCGACTGCTCCCCCGGTCGGCTCGTCGGACTACAGTACGGCGATTCTCAAGTGGATCTCTAGCGTTTCACCGGACCAATGGCAAGGGATACCCGTGGCTTTTCACCAGAATTTCCTCGCGACCGTGTCACCCGGCGTTGCGTTCTCCTCGGGACAGGCCAATCCGGCTTTGCTCGCGGGATTCGATCTGGAGGTCTGGGGTATTCCCACCAGCGCGCCGACGTTCGATCCAAACAACCATGGCTTCATTTATCAACGCTTCCAACGCGGCATCTTGCAATATGATGCGAGCTGTGGCTGTACCCAAGGAATCTTGCTCGCCGACTACTTCAAGGACGTTCTGCTCGGGAAAAACCTTCCCCCCGACCTCCTCGCGGTAGCCCGGGATAGCCCTTACTTCGACCAGTACAATCCGTCGAAAGCCAATTGGGTCGATCGTCCAAGCCAGTTGCCCGACACCGATCTGACTCGTGCCTTTGAACCGATCGAGGTGGTTGATCCATCACTCACCACGTCCCCCGGTGCACCGGTCAGGACCGGCTCGGCTCCACCTCCCAACGTGAACGCATTATCAATCGCGGTGATTGATGAGACCTCCGGGGCGCTTCTCTACGGGCGGGCCCCCTACCGGGAGCTGGCACCGGCGAGTCTGACCAAGATCTTCACCGCGCTGGTTGCCTTGAAGTACGGGCAGTTGTCGCAGCGGATCACCGTGCAATTCGATCCCAATCAATTGACCGACAGCACTTTGATGGGTATCCATCCCGGAGAAACCTACACTCTCGAGGACTTGCTCTATGGTCTGATGCTGCCATCGGGCAACGACGCGGCGCTGGCGATCGCCAACGGCGTTGGCGGATCGGTTGCCCATTTTGCTGCGTTGATGAATGCCCAAGCGACCGACCTTGGCTTGCAAGATTCTCACTTTGTGAATCCTCATGGTCTCGACGCCCCGGGGCACTACACGAGCGCGTACGATCTGGCCATGGCGGCGCGCTACGGGATGACCCATTATCCCGAGTTTCGGCAGCTTGTAAGCGCCCGCACCTGGACCGTCCATGGCACGCGCACCTTTCCGGTTGATAATTTGAATCGTTTTCTTTGGAGCTACCCCGGCGCCGACGGGGTCAAGGTTGGCTACACCGACGCGGCCGGTCACACGATTGTCGCCTCGGCCAGCCGGAATGGCCATCGCGTCTACGTCGTGCTGATGAACTGCGGTGACATCGTGAGCGATGCGGTGCCTTTGTTCAATTGGGTGTTCGCCAATTTTAGCTGGCCGGGGTGAGGAGGAGTAGGAAAGCAGGCATCTGGTCTGGATACTGAGGGGACGGAGATGAGGCGCTTTCATAGTCCTAGAGTCTCTTCAGCCAGAACGCCTCGGTCGTATTCCGCCCCGTATTCGGATCGAAATACAGCGGCGTCGGACGGGCTCCTTCGGTGAGGATGCTCCAATCCAAGAGGCGGTCGCGAAGCTGCTGCCGAATCGGGGCGTAGGCGGGATCGCTCGCGACGTTGGTAAGCTCCCATGGATCCTGGGCGAGGTCGTAGAGTTCGTCGGTCGGGTCGGTGGGATCGTAGATGTACTTGTAGGTGCCCATGCGGACCATCTTCGGATGGCCCTCGGCTTCACGCCAGCGCAGCAGGGGAATCCCCGGCCGGGGAACATCTTCCCAACCGGCGATGAGCCGGGGAAGGTCGTCCAGGTGCAACCTTGGACCGCCCGCGCCGTATTCGGAAAAGATCGCGTCGCGGGGCGGATCGTCGCCAGTGCCCGGAAGCATGCGACCGTCGATGCCGACCGGTCGGGTGACGTCCGCCAGGCCGAGACAGGTGGGCATGACGTCGAGCAGGCTCACCAGGTTTCGGTCGACGATACCGGCGGGCAGGTGGCCGGGCCAGGAGATGAGCAGCGGCACCCGGGTCATGCAATCGTAGAAAGTGCTCGACTTGTCGGTCAGGCGGTGCTCGCCGGAATAGTCGCCGTGGTCCGAGGTGAAGACGACGATGGTGTTCTCGGTCAAGCCGCGCTGGTCCAGGGTATCGAGAATCTGGCCAATCGCATCGTCGATAAAGCGGATCATGCCGTAGTAGATCGACACCCGGAAGCGGATCTCCTCTTCGCTGAGCTGGTCGTAGCCGAGAAGTCGCCGAAAGACGCGGATGCGCTCCATCTTGTGGTCCAGGTCGTCGTCGCGCCAGGGAGGCAGCGTGATACTGGCCGGCGGATGCATGGACGCATAAGGCTCTGGACACTGCAGTGGACCGTGGGGATCCGGAATTGAGACCCAGGCGCAGAAGGGACGATCACCCTCCTGACGCTCGAGGAAGCGATTCACCTGGCGCGCCAAGACCGCGGTCGGGCAGTGCTCGGGCTTGTACGGATTGATCCGCGCTCCCATGAAGCGCAAATTCGGGTTAGCCGGAGGCCGCGGCGTCCGAATCCAGCGAACGACCTCGGCGACGTCTTCATTCTCGGGATCATCCGGTCCCTGATGGGAAAAGATGTACTGGTCTTCGAAGCAGGTCAGATCCGGCTCTTGGAAGCAATGATTCTTGCCAAGCAGCGCCAGCCGATAGCCGGCATCCTGGAGAATCCGGGCGAAGTGCTGCTCGCCCGATGGCATGAGAATCTCATTCGTCCGCGAGCCGTGCTCGTGCGGGTAGCGGCCGGTCCAAAATGAGACGCGCGCGGGAACGCAGAGTGGATGGGGGGTATAGCAATGGTCATAGCGAATACCGCGCGCGGCGAGGCGCTCGAGATTTGGTGTCGGCACGTCTGGATTCCCGTACATCCGGATCGCATTCGCCTTCTGTTGGTCGGTCATGATCACGAGCAGATTCGGGCGCTTAGTCATAATCGATTCTCCATTCTCCGTGTCTGTTTAGAAGGGCGATTCTAAGGTAACGAAACCACAGAGATACAGAGGATACAGAGAATTTTTGAATTATGTGATCTTGTCTCTGTGCTCTCTGTGTCTCTGTGGTTCGGTCCGGTTACGTACTCTTAGCCTTTGATCGATCCCGCCGTCAGCCCGGCTACCAGGCGGCGCTGGAAGACGAGGTAGACGACGACCATCGGCAGCGTAGCCAGCACGCTCGAGGCGAGAATCCCGCCGTAATCGGTGCCATAGTAGCCGACGAAGCTGGCCAGGCCGAGCGGATAGGTCCACTTTTCGGGTGTCGTCAGAATAATCAGCGGCAAGAGATATTCGTTCCACGATCCGACGAACGAAAAGAGCCCAACTGCGGCGATCCCCGGCGCGGTCAAAGGGAAGATGATCCGGAGAAAGGCGGAGACCGGGGTACAGCCGTCGACGAGCGCCGCTTCGTCGAGCTCACGCGGAATGGACAAAAAGAACGAGCGAAACAGCCAGATCCCGACTGGTAGCTGCACCGAAACCGTGACGAGCACTAAGGCAGTGTAGGTATCCAGCAGACCCAGCCAGCCGGCAATCTGAAAGACCGGGATGGCGAGCAGGATACCGGGAAACATCTGGCTGCCAAGGATTCCAAGCAGGAGAATCCGGTTGCCTTTGAAGGGAAAGCGCGCGAAGCCATAACCGGCGAGGCCGGCGATCGTGATCACGATGGCGTCGATGACAAAAGAAAGGAGCAGTGAATTCCCGAGCCAGCCGACGACGTTCGAATTTTGCAGGGCCGAAACGTAGTTCTTGATCGTCAAGTCCTGGAGCGCGAAGCTGGCGGGAACCTGGAACATGAGGGTTTCCGGGCGGAGCGAGGTCAGGACGAGCCAGTAGAAGGGGATCAGGATAATGACGACCGCCACGAGCAGCGTCGTATAGTGCAAGATGTGCAGTGGCAGTCGGATCGTCATTGGAGGTCCTCCGGGGCAAGCCGCCGACTCAGCCAGACGTAGCCTACCGCGGCAACGGCAATAAAGACGAACATCACCGTGGCCACGGCCGCCCCCTCGGGGACGTCGATGTAGCGAAACGCCGTTCGGTAGACCAGCGTGCCCAGGACGTGGGTCGTGTCCATCGGACCGCCGCCGGTCATCAGCCAGATCAGGTCAAAAGCGCCAAATGACCAGATGAAGTCGAGCAAGGTCACGGTCAAAGTGATGCTCCGCAAAGCGGGAATCGTCACGTGCCGGAAGGACTGCCACGCTCCCGCCCCGTCCATGCTCGCGGCCTCGTAGTAGTCGCGGGGAATTCCCTGGAGGCCGGCGAGAAACATGATCGTGTCGAAGACCGAATGCCGCCAGACGTTTGCCACGAGGACGGCCGGTAGCGCCGTGCCGGCCTGGCCCAGCCAGGCCTGGCGCCATTGGGCGAGGCCGAGGTGACTCAGCGCGCCATTGATCATGCCATATTGGTCCTGGTACATCCAGAGCCAGATGAAGGCGACGACGATCCCCGGCATCACCCAGGGGATGAGCACGATCCCACGGAAGAGCGCGCGCCAGCGCACGTTGTTGACCAGAAGCGCCAGACCAAGGCCGACGACGAGGTGAGAAACGACCGACCCGACGGTAAACCAGACGGTGCGCCAGGTCGAGGGCCAGAACAAGGTCTGACCGAAGTTCCCGGTCAGAATCTGCTGGTAGTGCGCCAGGCCGGCGTAGGAGCTTCCACTTGGAGCGGCGTTCTGGAGGCTGATCAGTAGCACGTCGATCAACGGCACCAGCATGACTCCGACGATCCAGGCGATCGCCGGAATCACGCAGACGTAGCCCCAGTACTCGCGCCGCCACTTCCACCGTCGTCGGCGGGTAGCCCGAAGGCCAGATTCGACCATCGTCTCTTTCCCCGCCACGCTCTATCGCTGCGGGTTGTTCTTGACGAACTCATTCCATTGCTGGGCAGCGTCGTCCAGGGCTTGTTTTAGCGTCTTCTGCTTCGAGACCACCCCTTGCAGGGCAACCTGGATCAGATCCATCATCTTTGCCGTGTTCTTAAGCATCGGCAGCGCCCGCGTGGTCGGTTGAACCGAGATCTTGGCGAAGGTCTCGCCGAGCGGACCAATCGTTTTGAGGAAGGTCGGATCTTGAACAATTGATTGACGGAGTGGCGCACTCAAGGTCGAATAGCAGCGCTCCTTCACGACGTCGCCATTCGAAATGAACTTGACCCATTGCCAGGCCGCGTCCGTCTCCTTGGTGAAGGCGCTCAGCGACCACCATTGCGGTCCGCGGTTCGCGCCATACTGCAGCTTTTGAACCCCCGGATAGAAGACTTCGAACTGAAAGTCCTTGCCCCCGTTCTGGGTGATCGTCGCGAGATTTCCCTGGTTGCCATACATCATGGCCACCTTATTCTTGGCAAACAGGGTAGTGTAGTCGGTGATCCCGAGGTTCGAAGGATCAGGCATGCCTTGGTACTTCAGAAAGATGTCGGTCGCGAAGCCGTAGGCCTCGAGGGCGGCGTCGTTGTTGAACGTCGCGGTGAGATCGTCGTTGATGTACCAGCCCTTGTTCTGGTAAAGCCAGGGCGACCAGTGCCAGATTCCCTGGGTGTTTGACTGCAATCCCTGAGTGTACCCCCAGACCTGCTGCCCGGGCTTGGTGAGTTTTTGGATGTAGTCGAGCATGGTCGGCCAATCCTTCGGCGGGATCGGCTTGCCCGCGCTGTCGACGAGCCCGGCCTCCCGGAACATCTGGGTGTTCATGAAGAGACCGACTGTTGCACTGACCCAGGGGATGCCAAAGAGCTTGCCATTCCATTGGACCGCTTTCCAGGTATCTTCGACGAAGTCGCTCGAAAAGCCCGCGCCTTCCTGGTTGGCCAGGGGAAGGAGGTCCTTCAAGCCGCCGAGTCCGGCCTGCTCGGCAATCGTCGCGTCAAACGTCCAGATCACGTCCGGCAGAGATCGAGCGGTCGTCTGCGAGACCATCTTGTCGTGATAGCCCTGGAACGGGATGCCAAGGTGTTTGACAGTGATGCCAGTCTGTTTCTTGAACTGATCGATGTACTTATCCCAGAACTTCGCGTCGTCGCCGACAAACGTATCGGCGAGGGTTATCTCGGTCGCCGGTTTGCCAATCGGCAAGACGCTGCAGGCGTTCGTGCTGACCGCCAAGGCGCCAAGCGCGGCCAAGCCTAAACTCTGACGAAGGAAAGCGCGCCGAGTGGCCGTCGCACGGAAAGACTGGCGGACCATGCTGACCTCCTGCTACACGACAATCACGAAAATTAAACCATTTGATTGTGCACCATTGTCCTAAGATTAAGGATCCCATGTCAAGCCGGTGCGGAAACTCAGTTGAGGACATCGCCACCCGTGCCCAGGTAGGTGTAGAGACGGGTCACCGACCCGTCTCTACAAGCACCAGCCGATCAGTCTGCTCGTGACCGCGCGCTATGGCACGGCCGACTCGTCGACCACGTCCGGCGCGCTATTCTGGAGCATTTTCCCTTGGTAGGTCTTCAACAGCGCTTGCTTGTCCGGGTGAATCGTCACCCAGTCGTCTTCGAGCAGACCACCGGTGTCGCCGGAATCTGGATTGAGACACCAGTAAGTGTAATGGATCTGGTTAGCGTGCAGGTAGTGCACGAGAGTTCGCTGCCAAGTGCCCTCGATATCGGTACCAACCGAGCGCCCACCGAACTCACCCACGAGAACTGGCGCCACGCCCTGTCGCTGAAGGTAACCCCAGTGCTGATCCCAGAACTCTGGCATGTTGTCCGGGAAGGTTGGATCCTGGAACCAGCGTTGATTGTAAACCGAGGGACCGTAGTCGTGGGGACTGTAGACAACGCGATTGGCAATCTTCAGATGAATTGGCCGACTGCCCGCCGGGATCAGCTCACCACCTTGCCAGGTCCAGTCCAACGGATTGTCGTCCTTATCGGTGATCTTTTCAATGCCTTCAACGAAGATGAGCCAATTGGGGTTGACATCCAGGATCGCATTCCCGGCCATTTCGGCCGCCATCGCCCAATCGGTTTTCGGATTGCCGCTTCCCCAGGTGGCCGGTCCGGCTGGCTCGTTGTGCAGATCAGCACCAATCACCGCGTCGTTGCCGACGTAGCGCCGGGCGAGCGTGACCCACTGGGCGACCCATTTCTCTACCGAGAGATGATCGGTATACCAAAGCGGTGACTGAGCATGCGAGTCTGGTCGGTGCTGATCGAGGATGATTTTCAAATTCCGCTTCCCCGCCTCGACGATGATCGTGTCGAGAATCTGCAGCCCGCTTAGCCCTTTGAGCGACGGGTTCTGGTTGAAGTCGATGCCGTTGGGCTGGCGCTTGGGATCGAAGAGATCGTTCGAATAGGGCAGGCGTAAACAGTTGTAGCCGGCCTCGACAATCTGGTCGAGCATTGCTCCGTACGGTCGCTGCCATAGGCCGTGCGGGGCGAGGGTGTCGGTCTCCATGCCAAACCAGTTGAGGCCGGTCAGTCGGACCTCGTTCCCCTCGACATCGACGATCTTGCTTCCCACGGTGTGGAGATACTGTAAGCCAGTCGTCTTCTGGGGCATCGGGGCGCTCGGTGTGGGCGCGAATGCAGGCGCAGTTGGCGCGGCCATTGGCGTAGTTACGGCCGGAGTCGGAAGCGGAGCGGCCGTCGAGGCCGTGGAACCCTTCTGAAATAACTGCGGAACCGGCTGGCACGCGCTCAGAGCGAGCGTCCCGAGTGTTGCTGCCGCGCCACACCAGCCCAGAAATTGTCGACGTGAACGAGGAGAAGATGGGCCCATGAGAAGACAATGACCTCCAATATAGAAGTGATCGACCATCTGTCGGTGCTCAGAGAGGGTCTCCCGGGAAAAGAGAGGTACGACCGTTGCGACAGGCTGGAAATTGATTCACATAATAACAAAACGACCTGGCCTGAGACAATTACTCTGTTGCGATGATCCGGCTGACTGGGAATGTACGCGGTGATTGGCGCATTCTATGCATACGTTGGCCTGCCGACGGCGTGTGGTCAGTCTATGGAGAAGGGACTATGCCGCGCAAGTACCATGGACCAGAAGATTCCGACCTCTTCCCCGACGAGGGGCTGAAGGTGTTGGTGGACGCCTCCAATGTAGCCTACGAGAATCGCAACCTACCGAATGCTAAGCCGAGCGTCGAAAATATCCTCAAAATGCGCGAGCGACTGGAAGAACTCGGCTTTTGCCCATTTGTCATTGCGGACGCATCGTTGCGCCACTGGGTCGACGAACCGCATCGGCTCAACCATCTGGAACAGAGTGGGCAGATTCACCAGGCCCCTGCCGACACTCAGGCCGATTATTTCTTGCTCTCGCTAGCCGAGCATGATTACTTGCCCATTGTCTCCAACGACTTTTACCGCGATCGCATCGACGAGTTTCCCCTGGCGGTCAAAGAGCTCCGGGTGCCGTTCATGATCGCCGATGGTCAGGTTGTCATCGATCAGGAGCGCCTGCGCCGAGCCGTCGAGGTTGCCCACGAGCACCGGAATGAAAATCAGATCTGCCAGCATCGCGAGCACCATCATCACCACCATGGAGGGCGTTCGCGAATAGCTCGCAAGTCTGTTGGAGGGAGCGTATAAGTAAGATTAAGAAGAAGGACCGGTCAGGAAGCGGATCTCGTGCGCACCTTCGCAGCCGGGAGGGGTTGGCTCGGGGCACGCTTGGGGCGCTGGACGAGCATGGCGAGCGCGGCGGCAGCGATGTTGACCGGATCGTGCTCGTCGGCAAGCTCTTCGACTAGCTCGCGGTACTGTCCCCAGGAACCAGACTGGAGCATCCGCGCTAGCTCGGCCTCGAGAATCTCGCGCTCCCGCTCGGCTACCTCAGCCGCGGTGGGAAGCTCACCGCGACGGATTCGCGCACCAGTGATGCGCTCAATCACGCGCAGTTCCCGCATCTCGCGCGGATTGATGAAGGTAATCGCCCGACCCGCCTTGCCCATCCGCCCGGTGCGACCGATGCGGTGAGTATAGGCTTCGGGATCCTGGGGAATGTCGAAGTTCACGACCAGCGTAACGTCCGGGATATCCAGTCCTCGTGCAGCGACGTCAGTTGCGACGAGGACGTCGATGAGCTTACGACGAAACTCATTCAGCGTCGTGGTACGAACGGCTTGGGTCATATCGCCGTGGAGACCGGCGGCCCGAAAGCCTTGACCACGCAGATCCTCGGTGAGCTGATCGACCATCCGTTTGGTAGCGCAGAAGACCAGGGTGCTCTCAGGGGCCTCGGCTTCGAGGATGCGCACCAATCCCTCGGTCTTTTTCGGGAAGGGAATCTGGAAATAGACCTGCTCGATCTGCGGCACGGTTAGCTCCCGGGGAAGCGACAACCGAATGATTTCCGGCTGGTGCATGAAGCGTCGGGCGAGGTCGAGGATCGGACCTGGAATCGTGGCTGAAAAGAGGGCAGTCTGACGCTCCGGGGAGAGGTGCTCCATGATGTATTCTACGTCCTCGGCGAATCCCATATCGAGCATGAGGTCGGCCTCGTCCAGCACCAGTAGTCCAACGCCGCCAAGCTGGACCGTTCCCCGCTGCATATGGTCCATCAAGCGCCCGGGCGTCGCGACGATCACGTGCACGCCCCGCTTGAGTGCCCCGAGCTGCCGACCGATCGGCTGCCCGCCGTAAATTGGCAGCACCCAGATCGGTCGGTGACGGGCGAGGCTGGTGATCTCTTCGCTGACTTGGACGGCGAGCTCACGAGTGGGGGCGAGGACGACTGCCTGAGGCTCGATGAGCTTGGGGTTGATTCGCTGGACGAGTGGCACGCCGAAGGCAGCAGTCTTGCCGGTCCCGGTGAGCGCCTGGACGACGACATCCTTTCCCGCGAGCTGAACCGGAATCGACCGCGCTTGAACTGGCGAGGGCTCCTCGTAGCCCATCTCGTCGAGCGCGCGCAAGATCTCCGGCGCAATGCCTAGGTCTTCGAAATGTGCCATCATCCACCTCTTTGTCGCAGCATCTAACCCGATACCCGAGTTGCAAAAGCGTTACCGGGCTTCCGAAGGTAGCACCGGGGCACAGATATGCCACGCCCAGCCAGCGAGTGGCTGGTATTATATCACACAGGTTCACGGTTGCTTGATCGCGAGATTCGTCGATCTAGAATTACCGACACTCGCGGTGTAAGATTCTCGTCACGCGGGTGGGTGTCGTGCTTTCTTAAATAATGGTGGATACCCGCTCGATCCAGAACGTTTCAGGGTGATCTAATGCATCTGAAGAGGAGAAGTCATGAAAATCACAGATCTCAAGTGCGCCGTTATCGGCCAGAATCCGGTTGTTCGGATCGTGACCGACGAGGGAGTTAACGGCTACGGCCAGGTCGAGTCAAGCAAGCCTTACCTGAAGCCGCAAATTCTGTTCTACAGAGAATTGCTGATCGGCGAGGATCCGACCGACGTCGAGCGGACGATGCTTCGGATTCGCCGGTTGGGCGCTTTCAAGCCATGGGGCAGCGCGGTAAGTGCGATCGAGATGGCGCTTTGGGACATCGCGGGCAAGGCGGCTGGGTTACCGGTGTACAAGCTGCTGGGAGGCAAAATTCGCGACCGGGTGCGCGTGTACAACGGTGGGGTCCGCTTCCCAATGGCAGGTCATGCGCCTGCCGATTACGCTGATGCGATGACAAAGATGAAGGCGGCCAGGGAAGGCTTCACGATCATCAAGCAGGGCATTGGCTATCACGGACCGATGTTCAGCCATGGCCCCGACCTGACTTTCAACGAGTATCAAAGAACAAATCGCTTTCCGAACCGCGGGCCATTGACTGAACGGGGACTGAAGCACGTCGTCGCCTGTGTCGAGGCAATGAAGGAAGTGCTTGGCGATGGGATCGGATTAGCGTTGGACTGTGGTCCTGGCTGGACTGTTCCTGACGCGGTTCGCCTGGCCCGCGCACTCGAGCCACTCAACGTGATGTGGCTCGAAGACTTACTGACTGGCGACTACACGCCTTACGTCACTGCTGACCTCTTCCGCGAGGTGACCCAGAAAACCTCGACCCCGATCCACACCGGCGAGGAGATCTACCTGCGGCAGAACTTCATGGACCTGATCGAGAAGCACGCGGTGAACGTCGTCGGTCCGGACCCGGCCGACGTCGGTGGCATCGCCGAGTTGAAGTGGATCGCCGAGTACGCTGACCTCCACGGCATTCTCATGGCGCCCCATGGCGTCCTCGACGGCCTGATCGGCCTGGCCGCGCTCGTCCAGGTCTCGGCCACCCTGCCTCAGAACTACATTGCCTTCGAATACCCGGTCGGCCATCCCGATTGGTGGTATGACATCATCGAAGGGCTGCCGAACCCGATTGTCAAAGAGGGCTTTATTGAGGTCTGGGACCGGCCGGGTTTGGGCGTCGAATTCAATATCGAAGCCGCGAAGGGGCATTTGAGAGACGAGGATAAGGCGTTTTTTGACTGAGATTGGGGAATCGGGGATGCCGTCTGGATCCAAAGTGCCCGCATCTCCTCGTCGATCGCCTGGAGGTCGACCGGGTCGTTGCTAGTGGCTTAGGCCAGATGGGCGGCCGCGCGTAAAACGCCGTAAGCCCGACTTGGGATCGGCGTCGCTCCCGGACGGGGCTTTTCAGCGGCATCGACGATGCCCTGGACAATCGGCTGCAGGTCAGGTTGAGCTTTGCGCCGTATCCTCTCATTCTTTCACCGTTCGCACCTTCGGCAGCACCTTCAGCCGTTGATTGGCGCACACGTTGAGCGTTCGAAACAGCTTGTAGCTTGTAGAAGAGGTCGACGTCGCTGGGCGAAAGTAAAGTATTGGCAGGGACCTCTTGCCAATTCGATCTAAAGGTTTGTCCGCCCGAAGCGCTCCTCGAGAAAGCGGCGGTTGGCAAGTAAGCGATCGAGGTCGCGACGCTGTAGATTCTCGGCGATCTCGCTGAGCTTGGCGTCGAGCAGATCGAGCTGCTCGGTGAGCTCTTGGAGCGCTGTCTTGCCATTGGGAGTCAAGATCCGGTCGGCATCACCCGGTGGCAGTGCCAGGTAGGCGTCGATCGTTCGCGGGAGGTACTCGTTGGCCGTTTGGCGTACGAGATACAACTCTTTTGAGAACGGCGGGAAGCGCGAGGCATAACCCAGCAGCACTTCCACCTTCCGCCGGATCTGCTCAACTTTCACCTGAACGGCAATCGGCAACTCCGGGCGTGGCTCCATCTTTGGTGTCGAAGGTGGTTGCGGCCGGGTCTCTGTCTGCACCCGCGGACGACTGGATTGAGATCCGCGCCAGCCCGGAGTCGGTTGGGGCTGCCAGCCGTAATGGGCTAAGCGACGCCGCTCCGGTCGGCGGCCCAGCGCGAGAAAGGCCCAGATCACCAATCCAAATAACACCCAGGGCATGGCAAAGCTGAGCGCCGAGATGATCACTCCTATAATTGCTAACCAGACCGCGATCACGATCGGCACGGCGATCACCAGTATCGTCAGCACGGCTAGCCCAAAGAAGATGAGGCGCATCATTAAGCCCCTTCCTTGCTCCCTGGCAGAGCGAGCTCGTTTCCAAGATTGTCGGCGTTCAGTCGAGCCTGGTCGGCGGCCTGCGCCCGGGAGATGTACCCCTGGGCCTTGGCAACTTCGGTTGACAGGCTATCGATCGTCTTGCGCATCGTGTCGAGCGCTGCGAGCTTGAAGGAATCGATCGTGTCAATTGTCGCGTAGACGTTGTTGAAAGCGGCTTGCAGCTTCTCGATGCTGACCGTTGCGCTGGCCGCCTGCTGTTGGATTTCGCCAACCTGCTGTCGGAGCATCTGCGCCGTCGATTCGATGATGTTCCCAGTCGTTGTATTCAAGGCGCTGATTTGATCGAGCACGAGCCGCTGATTGCCCAGGGCAAGCGCCGCGATGACCGCCGTGCGCAACGCTGCGACCGTTGTCGTCGTCGCCCGCTCGACCCCCCGAATCAACTCAACGTTATTCTTACGGATCAGGTCAAGCGCCAGATACCCCTGGACGTTGACTGACAACTGAGTCAAAATATCCTGACGCTTCTGGCGCACGTAGAAGAGAGCATCTTCTTTCAGCGCCCGAGCCTTCTCCGGATCGCTCCTTTCGAGCTCGACGACCTTCTTAGTTAGTGTATCATCCAGAAGGGCGGCCATGTAAGCGTACTGTTCGAGGCGATTCTTCATCTCCCAGAGGTGAACTTTCTCCTGCTCGATCGCGGCGTTGTCGCGCATGAGCTCGTCCTGGCCGTGGTACAGCCCCTGGACGATTGCCTCGATGCTGGCCTGACTGCTTTGGTACCGGCGAAAGTAATCGCCAACCTGATTAGTAAACGGAAGTCGGTTGATCAGCCCCCGCCGGCGGCCAAGATGGCGAGATGGATCAAGCTCCTCGATTTGTTTCCGCAAGCTAAGCAAGGCATTCGACACCTGCGAGCCCTGAGTGAGCGGCCCCTGTTGCAGCGCGGCGGTTGGCCGGTCCAAAAATCGACTCGATGCCTCGGACGAGCGTCGGATCTCCTCGCTCCCCATCTGACGGATCGACCGCATCTTCTGCTCGAACTCGGGCGATTGGGCGTCAAGTCGCATAATCGAATCGACGAAGTTATTCACCGCGGTCGAGATTCGCTGCGCTGTCTCGTCGTCAACCCGAATTGTCTTCGCCGCTTGTTCCATCGTTACCGGTCGGACCGGCTTTGGAGGCTCGAGGACGAGATCCTCCTCGGCCGATTGGTTCTCTGGAATCTCTGTCATCGGGCAATACCTCCCCTCTATCATACGACGAATGAGGGGTGATTAGTGTTGCAGGAGTGCGAGATGAAATCACTGCCGCTGGTGGAATCCCCGGAGAATGATAATATTCTTTCAGCAGAATCGAAGCAAGGCTGGTCACGTCTTACTGCGCACCTTGCTGACCAGGAAGTAGGAGGTAGGAATTATTGTGTGCTGAAGAAAAAAAGGTGTGTTGTGCGCCCTCGCGAGATGAATCCGGATCGGGGCAGGTGGCGGTTGCCGAAGCGCCAATGGCACAGCTTGGGTCAACCGAAGGGATGATCTATCTGCCCGGTGGTGAGTTTCTGATGGGAACGGATGATCGCGAGGGCTTCCCGGCCGACGGCGAGGGCCCGGTGCGGAAAGTGACTCTGAAGCCATTCTACATCGATCCTTACGCGGTCACGGTCGCTCAGTTCAAGGAGTTCGTCGAGGCCACCGGCTACGTGACTGAAGCCGAGAAGTTTGGCTGGTCATTCGTGTTTTATCTGTTGCTGCCGGAAAAGTTCCAGGCGACGCGGGCGGTCGTCGGTGCCGAGTGGTGGCGGCGGGTCGAAGGCGCGACCTGGCGCCAGCCGGAAGGACCGGGGTCTTCGATCGAAAAGCGGCTGAACCATCCGGTTACCCACGTCTCCTGGAACGACGCGGTTGCCTATGCAACATGGGCCGGCAAGCGGCTCCCAACCGAAGCCGAGTGGGAATATGCCGCACGGGGTGGTTTAGAACAAAAGCGCTTCCCGTGGGGCGACTCGCTTCGACCGGGGGGCGAGCATCGCTGCAACATCTGGCAGGGGAATTTCCCCACGAAGAACACCTGCGAGGACGGCTACCTCGGCACCTGTCCGGTCGACGCCTTCAAGCCAAATGGCTTCGGACTCTACAACACCTCGGGAAACGTCTGGGAGTGGTGCGCCGACTGGTGGAGTGCGACCTTCCACCGGACTGGTCCTTACGATAACCCGAAAGGTCCGCCCACCGGGCACGAGAAGGTCCAACGCGGTGGCTCCTATCTTTGCCATGCCTCGTATTGCAATCGCTACCGAGTCGCGGCCCGCACGAAGAGCACCCCGGACAGCTCAACCGGCCACGCCGGCTTCCGCTGCGTCCGCAACGCCTAAGAGATGGATCAGACGTGAGCCCGACACTGCCACGTGTGACCTGTGCTGAGTTGCTCCGGGCTTTGTAGCGAGCTAGCTGGCAAGAGTTGAGATAGAACGGTTCTCACGTCCATTTGACGCATCCTGTTGACGCATCCTGAGCATCCAGGCTCGCTAGTGACTGTTGCGATGGCAGGCAGCCGCCCCGTGCCAACGGGGCGGCTGCCTGCCATCTTACGGAGCGCGGGCTTGAGTGCCGACGATCTGCGGAAGCTGCTCTAGGAGATTCCTGAAGAACCCGAAGGACCGATGGTGATTGTTGCCAGTGTAGCGGCGTAACCGGTCTGGACGTGGGTTGATATCCCCGGCGAAGCACGTTGCCTTGCTATGCTAAACTCTTCCGTATGCGTCTATACTGGGAAGTAGCAAAGCGCGCCTGTCAGCGTCAACTTGCCTACCGTGCCGCGAATCTGAACGGGCTCGTCACCAACATCTGCTTCGGCTACTTGCGCGCGGTCGTCTTCGTCGCGGTGTTTCAGAATCAGACGACGGTCGCTGGCTACGACGTGGGCCAGACGATCACCTACACCTGGCTGACTCAGGCGCTGATCATGGTTGTGGCCCTCTGGAACTGGTGGGACGTCGAGCAGACGATCCGGACCGGTGACGTCGTTTCCGACCTGGCGAAGCCGTTCTCCTATCTCGGCTTCTGGCTCGCCCGCGACTACGGCCGTGCCTACTACTTCGTGCTCTTTCGCGCCGCGCCAATCCTGCTGGTTGGCCAGCTCACCTACGGCGTGAGCTGGCCAACCTCGCCTTGGACCTGGCTTGCTTTCGCGATCAGCGTTGTCCTGGCAATCGCGACTAGCTTTGCCTGGCGCTTCGCGCTGAATCTCAGCGCGTTCTGGACGACCGATACTCGGGGATTGGGAAACCTCGCGACTTCGGTTATCCTCGTGCTGAGTGGCTTCGCGGTGCCGCTGCCGTTCTTTCCCAGCGCAGTCCGCGACGTTCTGACTCTCTTACCGTTTGCCGGCATCATTCAAGTCCCCTGTGACGTCTTTCTGGGTCGGCTGGCCGGGCCCGATCTGCTGCTCGCGGTCGCGCGGCAAGCGCTCTGGACGATCGCACTGCTGGCCGGAGCGCAGCTTCTGGTCGGGCGGGCGACGCGCCGGGTCGTGGTGCAGGGCGGATGAGCGAGCGAGTCGTCGACGTCGAGGAGACTGCTTCGATTGGCTCGGCGCGGTCAGACCGGTCTGGCCTGCGTCACCTGATCACACTCTACTTTCGCCTGGTCGGGGCCCGTTCGCGCAGCCAGATGCAATACAAGTTTTCTTTCGGGCTGCTCGTCGCCAACGGGATTCTTGCAACCGTCGTCGATTTCGTCGAAGTCCTGGTGATTTTTGGCCGGATCCCGACGTTAGCGGGCTGGTCGCTGGGTGAAGTGGCCATGCTCTACGGGACGGCGGCAATGTCGTTCGCTTTGGCCGAGATGTTCGCCCGGGGATTCGAGCTGCTCAGCCAGCAGGTCGTCCAAGGGCAGTTCGACCGAGTATTGACCCGTCCTCTTGGCGCCTTCTTCCAGGTGTTCGCGACCGAGCTGGCGCTTTGGAAAGTGGGCCGCCTTGGCCAGGGCCTGATCATTCTGCTCATCGCGGTTCGCCTACTGGCAATCCAGTTGACCGCGACGAAAGTGCTGGTGCTGCTCCTGGCGATCGCGAGCGGCGCGGTGATCTTTTACGCCATCTTCGTGATCGGCGCGGCGACCTGCTTCTGGACGGTCGAGTCGAACGAGATCGTGAATGTCTTCACCAATGGCGGAGTCCTGCTGACAAGCTACCCCCTGGAGATCTACCAGGATTGGCTCCGCCGATTGGTAACCTTTGTCCTGCCACTCGGCTTTATCAATTACTATCCGGTTCTCTTCGTCCTGGGACGGCCGGATCCGTTCGAGCTACCCTGGTGGATGCGGCTGCTGTCCCCGCTGGTCGCTCTGGTCGTCGGTCTCGTGGCATGGGCATTGTGGTCGACCGGTGTCCGACACTACCAAAGCACCGGAACCTGAGAGGCTTCGCGTGGCGCTGATTGAAGCTGATAAGCTCGAAAAAGTCTTCCGCGTCGCTCGGCACCACCGGGGCTTCCTGGGAAGCGTACGGAATCTGCTGTCGCGGGAGTACCACGAAGTCCGAGCGGTCGACGGAATCAGCTTCGCGATCGAACGAGGCGAGATGGTTGGCTGCATCGGCCCAAACGGCGCGGGGAAGTCGACGACGATCAAGATGCTGACCGGTATTCTCGTGCCAAGTGGCGGTCAGCTTACCGCTTGCGGTCTGGTCCCTTACCGGCAGCGCAAAGAGCTGGCGCGAAGGATCGGCGTCGTCTTCGGCCAACGTACCCAGCTCTGGTGGGACCTGCCGCTGATCGAATCGCTCGACCTGCTCGGTTACGTCTACCGCGTGCCGCGGCCGCGGTTTCAAGCAAATCTTCGAGAGTTTCGTGAGCTTTTAGATCTCGATTCGTTTCTGAGGACGCCGGTCCGCCAGCTTAGCCTGGGTCAGCGAATGCGCGGCGACCTGGCGGCGGCGCTCCTCCACGAGCCGGAGGTCGTCTACCTCGACGAGCCGACGATTGGCCTGGACGTCGTCGCCAAGCACCGGATCCGCGACTTTCTCCGGCGGATCAATCGCGAGCGCGGTGTGACGATCCTGCTGACGACCCACGACGTGGCCGACCTCGAGCAGCTTTGCTCCCGCTTATTGATCGTCGACCACGGCAAGCTCCTCTACGACGGCAGCCTCGAAGCAATTCGTGAGCGCTTCGGAACCGAGCGGACCCTGATCGTCGACCTGGCCGATGACGCGGATAATAACGACCAGAGGCTTGACGTTCCTTTCGCAACCGAAGTGCGCGCTGATGGCCCTCGCCGCTGGCTGCGCTTCAACCGCGGCGAGCTTACCGCGGCCGATCTGATTAGCACAGTGACCGCCCGCTACCGGATCCGCGACCTCTCGATCGAAGAACCGGCCATCGAAGGGATTATCCGAAGGATCTACGAGGAAGGGATTGATCGATAGGAGTTATCCCCGCCGTGCTCGCTGGATTCGAGTGGCTTCCTCGTCGACCTTGGTGCAATCGGCGGTCAGGATCACTCCGTACTTTTCCGCGGCATGTTGGGCCGAGAGCTTCTCGTTCCGAACGTCGGCAAGCACAGCTTGAGGATCCCGTCGAAGCGGATCTCCCCAGCCACCAGCGCCGGCGAGCTCGTGGCGGATCACGTCGCCGCGATGCAAGGTGAGGAGGGTCTTGCCGGGGAGGATCTGCTGGTCGGGACCGGGATTGAGGATCGTTCGGCAAAGCTGGCCAGGCTGCCCACTGGCGAGGCCGTAAGCCGGGAAGCGGGTGCGATCGGCGCGGATGTGCATCGTTCCTTCGCGTTCCAGGAACCGGTACTCGCGCACCAACGCGAGGCCGCCGCGGTGCTCGCCGGCGCCGCCGGTGTCTGGCAGGAAGCTGTACTCTTCGATCCGGAGCGGATATTCGTTTTCGATTACCTCGGTCGGGTAATTTGAAAAGTTGACGACCGCCGAGGCGCAGCCGTCGATCCCCTCGGCAAAGGGCCTCCCGCCCCAGCCGCTGTTCAAGAATTCCAGAAATACAAACGGGCAGCGCTCGGCGTCGTAACCACCCAGGGTAATGCCGGTGTCCCCGCCGACTTCGCAGGCGGGAATTCGGTCCGGAGCCAGCTTGGCCAAGGCGCCGAAGACGGCATTCGCGATCCGAAAGCCGGTTAGCCCGCGCGCGGCGACCGCGGCCGGAGGGAGCGGATTAACGACGGTGCCCGCCGGCGCGCGAACCTGGATCGCCCGAAAGTAGCCCTCGTTGTTCGGAATGTCTCGCGGCAGCAGGCAGCGAACGCAGGCGTACACCGCCGATTTGGTGAAGGAGAGCACCGAGTTGATCGCCCCTTTTACCTGGGGCGCCGAGCCGGCAAAGTCCACCTCGAGTTGATCGCCGCGCACTTCGACGGCCACCCGGATCGGAATCGGGTCGGGATCGATGCCGTCGTCGTCGAGGTAGTCTTCGAATTCGTAGCGGCCATCCGGCCAGCGGGCGATCTCCAACCGAGCCAATCGCTCACTGTAGTCGAGCAGTTCGGACGTAGCCAGGACGACGGCTTCCTCGCCGTAGCGGCCGATGAGCTCGAGAAACCCGTTCTCACCGATCGTACAGGCGGCAAGCTCGGCACGCAGGTCGCCAAGCACCTTCACCGGAATCCGAACGTTCTTCTCGATCAGACGAAAGAGCCCTTCGTTGGGCACGCCCCGGTCATACAGACGCATGGGGGGAATGCAAAGCCCCTCTTGAAAGACTTCGGTCGAGTCGCAAGCGTTACCCCCCGGGGCCCGACCGCCGATGTCGGTGTGGTGGGCAACCGTGCAGACGAAGCCAAGGTGCCGCGACTCGTAGAAGATCGGCTTGAAGAGCACCAGGTCGGGGAGGTGGGTACCACCTTCGTAGGGGTCGTTGAGCAGGTAGACGTCGCCCGGCTGGATCACGTTGCCATAGCGGGCCAGCACCGCCTGCATGGCGTCGGGAACCGTTCCCAGGTGAACCGGCAGGGTCAGTCCCTGGGCGACGAGACGCCCCCGTGTGTCACAGAAGGCCGTCGAGAGATCCATCGCGTTCTTCAAATTCGGCGAATAGGCAGTGCGAACCAGGGTGAGCGCCATCTCGTCGACGAGCGATTCGAGACCGCTGCGGATCAGCTCGCGGGTAATCGGATCGAGGTGATAGGTCATCAGGGGTTACCTCAGATCAACGATGAGATTATCCAGACGGTCGCGCCAGATGACTGCCTCCGGCGGCACCACCGTCGTCGCGTCGTACTCTTCGACGATCAGTGGCCCCGGACGGGGCACCTGATCGACCGCGTTCCGTCCGATCACCGGGACCTCGAGCGAGCCAAGCGTGGGGCCGAAGTAGGCAAAGCGCGGCGCGAGCGAGACCTCCGCCTTTGGCCGGCGGAATTCAGACCATTCCGGCTCGGCCGAGGAGCGTTGGGCCACCGCGCTCAGCCGGACGTTGACCAGCTCGACCGGATCGCCGTCCGCTCGGTGTCCGTAGGTGCGCTCGTGCTCGGCGCCGAAACGGTCGTCGAGTGCACGCAGGGCAGACGCGTCGAGGCGATCGGGCCCAAGTGGCAGCCGAAGCTCGAAAGACTGCCCAGCGTAGCGGAGATCCAGCGCGCGCTCGAACCGATAGCCGGCAGGGTCATTGTTTTCGCGGCGGAGCTCGGCGCGAATGGTGCTATCCAGCGCCTCGAAGGTCGCTTCGAGCTCGTTCGGGTCCAGGTCACGAGTGACGCGCAGAATCGTCCGACTGACGTGATGGGCCAGGTCGGCACCGAGCAAGCCAAACGCACTGAACAAGCCCGGCCAGCGCGGGACGATCACCCGCCGGATGCCGAGCTCGCGGGCGACCAGCGCGGCGTGGACCGGCCCGTTTCCACCGTAGGCGATCAAAGAGAAGCGTCGCGGGTCTCGGCCACGCTCGGACGACACGGCCTTTACCACCCGAACCATGTTCGCGACCGCGAGCCGATGGACACCGAAGGCGGCCTCTAGTGTGTCCATCCCCAGGGGCTTGGCGATCTTCGCCGCGAAGACATTCTCCGCCCGCTCATAATCAATTGGCAGCGCGCCGCCAAGGAGCGCGGCCGGATTCAAATAGCCGAGAATCAGGTTCGCGTCGGTGAGCGTTGGCTCTTTGCCCCCGGCGTCATAGCAAACCGGCCCCGGCGCGGCGCCGGCGCTGCGTGGTCCGACGTGGAGCGAACCGGCCGGATCCACCCAGATGATGCTGCCGCCACCCGCGCCGACCTCGGCGACGTCGATGGCCGGCACCCGGAGAATGTAGCCGGCTCCCCGATTCAGCCGATTGCCGACGTTCAGGCCGGCCCCCACCTCGTACTCGCGGACGTGCTGGAGCTTTCGATTCTCGACGATCGAGGATTTGGCCGTCGTTCCTCCCATGTCCAGCGTGATCACATCGGCCAGATCGAGCCGGATGGCGAGGTGCTGGGCAGCAATCACCCCGGCCGCCGGCCCGGATTCGACGATGTGGATCGGCCGGCGCGCGGCCGAACTCGCCGACATCACTCCACCGTTCGACTGCATCACCAGCACCGGCGCGCCGATGCCATGACGCGCGAGGTCCGCTTCGAGGTCGGCGAGGTAGCGGCCGACGACCGGCTGGAGGTAGGCATTGATCACCGTCGTGCTCGTCCGCTCGTACTCGCCGATCTCCGGCAGCACCTCAGAGGACAGTGACAGCATCAGCCCTGGCGCGAGCTCACCGATCAGCTCGGCCACCTTCTGCTCATGAGCCGGATTGGCGTAGCTATGGACGAGCGAGACCGCGAGCGATTGCACTCCCTCCCCGACGAGAAAGGCGATCGCCTCGCGGACCGATGCTTCGTCGAGCGGCTCGACGACCTGACCGCGGGCATCCAATCGCTCGCTCACTTCGCGCCGCCAGCGACGCTCGACCAATGGCGGGGGTTTTTGCCAGGTCAGGTCGTAGAGGCGAGGATAGCGCAGTCGTCCGATCTCGAGCGTATCGCGGAAGCCCCGAGTGGTGAGCAGGCCGGTCCGGGCGCCACGGTGCTCTAGGATCGAGTTTGTCGCGACGGTCGTGCCGTGAATGATTTCGCAAATCGACTCGGGGGGAAACGCCAGCTCGTCCAACAGGTCAAGAATCCCTTCGCGAATCGCCCGAAGATAGTCGTCCGGAGTGGTGGAAACCTTACGCGTGGCGACCTGCCCGGTGGGGTTGATCAGAACCAGATCGGTGAACGTGCCACCGATGTCCACGCCGATCCGGAGCGAACTGGCGGAATTAGCCAAGAATACACTCTCCCGGGACGAAGAGAGATTACTTGCTTTGGGAGAACTGGGAGCACCGCCTTCCAGACGACGATCCCAGTCTCCTCCCGCTCCAAAGGGTGTCCAAAGATCGGCCCAAAAGGAGAGAGCCTGGCACTCTCGCGCCCCTGAATCCAATCTCGTTGCCCGATGACCAGATAGCAGCACCGCCATTCTAAAGAATGACTTTCACCGGATCAACCAGCGGACGCCGGCGCGCCGGGAGAGAGATTGCAGATCGCGTCGGCTTTTCGTATGCTGGCAGCATGCCTGAACTACCAGATGTGACGGTTTACGTCAAAGCGCTCGCCATGCGGGTTGCTGGCCAACCGATCGAGCGTGTTCGTCTGGTCAGCCCATTTCTCGTTCGCACGGCCGTCCCGCCGATTCGCTCGGTCGAGGGCACGCGGATCGTTGGCGTCTCGCGGCTTGGGAAGCGCATTGTCTTCGCGCTCGACCGCGACGAGCTCTTTCTTGTTCTTCATCTGATGATCGCTGGGCGCCTTCACTGGCGGACGCCTGGCGCCAAGGTGCCGGGCCGGATCGGGCTCGCCGCCTTTGACTTTCCAAACGGGACGTTGGTGCTCACCGAGGCCAGCACCAAGAAGCGGGCGGCACTGCACCTGATCCGTGGCGCGACCGCGCTCGGCGAGCTCGATCGCGGCGGGATCGACGTACTGGCCGTGACCTCAGACGATTTCGCCGAGGCGCTCCGTCGTGAGAACCATACCCTGAAGCGGGCGCTGACCGATCCGTCCCTTTTTGACGGGATCGGCAACGCCTACTCGGACGAGATCCTCCACCGAGCCCGTCTCTCGCCGCTGAAGCTCACCCGCCGGCTCACCGACGCGGAGGTCGCTCGACTGCATGATGCCACGCGACAAACGCTGACCGAGTGGATCGATCGCTTGCGCGGCGAGGTTGGCGATGGCTTTCCGGAGACGGTCACCGCCTTCCGTCCGGAGATGGCCGTGCACGGTCGTTTCGGGCAGCCCTGCCCGGCCTGCGGCACGCCGGTTCAGCGGATCGTCTACGCCGAGAACGAGGCAAACTACTGCCCGACCTGCCAAACTGGTGGCCGTTTGCTCGCCGATCGAGCGCTCTCCCGCCTCTTGCGTGCGGACTGGCCGCGCACGGTCGACGAGCTAGAGCAGCGCCGAGCGGCTGGACATGGGATGCCCTCACCTCCTGCCTCTCGCCCGCTCGACGCGGGTGAGGAGACTCCGTAACATGAACATGCACCTATTCGCCGAACGCGTTGATGCCCACCAGTAAACGCTGAGTCGCGGCGGCGACCTCGGCCACGGCCAGGTCAAACGCGGCCGAGTTGGCACGAGTTGGCTTTCGGTAGCCGCTAATTTTTCGCACGTATTGGAGCGCCGCGGCCTGAATCTCGGCTTCGCTCACGTCATGCTCGGGGCGTCGCAGTTGTTTGATGCTTCGACACATGATCTCATTCCCATCATGGGGATCTAGATTCAACTTCGTCCAGGCGAACCGGCCGGCCTTCCCGAACCGACCACTGGGCGGCGAGCGCCATGACGACCGGAATCCGACCGTCCAATCCGGTCACCGGGACCGGCCGGTCCTGGAGAACCGCGTCGACGAAGGCTCGCATCTCGGCGGTGTAGGCTTCGACGTAGCGCTCGGTAAAGAAGTGGTGCGGGAGGTCGCGAGAGATCCGGTCGCCGGTGCTCAGGACGGCGTTATCCGGGAAATTGTTGCCGACGCTGATCGAGCCGCCACTGCCGAACAGCTCCAGGCGTTGATCGTAGCCGTAGACGGCATGTCGGCAGTTGTCGATCGTCCCGATCACGCCGTTGGTAAAGCTCAGGGTGATGACCACGGTATCCAGATCGCCAAGCGCCGCGTCGATCTTCGCCAGCTCGTAGTCGATCGGCTTCTCACAAAAGACGTGCTTGCCGACCGCGGCGGCCTCGCCGATGATCCGACCGTGGGTATCGCTCGGCGAGCAGATCACGACCGCCTCGATCTCACGATTGTCGAGAATGGCGTGGTAGTCTTCGACGGCCTCCGGCACGTCTAGCCGGTCCGCGCACTGCCGGGCCGCGTCGACGAAGACGTCGGCGACCACCCGAAGCTCGGCGTTGGGAACGCGCCGCGCGAGATCCTCCGCGTGGAGACGTCCGATGTGGCCAGTACCGATCAGTCCCACCTTCAGCCGACGATGTGCCATGTCGAGCTAACTCCTCGTCGGAGATTGCGTAGGGGCGGGAGTCCGGAGTTGGCCCTCTCCGTACCCCCGACTCCGGACTCCCGCCTCCCTCGTCAAAGTCCGATAGACCGCAAATATTCCCGATTGCGCCGGGCGCTCGCTTTGGGAGTACCCATGCCGGGCAGGACGTCTTGTTCGACAAGCACCCAGCCGCGATAACCGTGAGTCCGAAGCCAATCGAGGACCGCGGGAAACGGAACGAGTCCCTGCCCTAGCTCGCAGAACAGGCCACGGCGCACAGCTTCGAGGTAGCTCAGTTTCTCAGTCCGGGCCTGATTCGCGATGCCTGGGTGGCAGTCTTTCAAATGAATGTATTGGATGCGGTCGCCAAAGCGCGCTAACCCGTCGAGAACCGCCTGGAAGTCGCTGGTGCCGGTGCCATAGGCGTAATGTCCGGTATCGAAGACAAGGCCGACCAGATTGGGATCAGTCAGATCCAGCAGGCGAGCGATCTCGTCTGGGGATTCGACGTAGCCACCGCAGTGGTGATGAAAGACGGTAGGCAACCCGGTTTCCTGCTGTACCGCTCGGGCGACCTGCTCGACACCTCGCGCGAAGACCTCCCACTCGGCCGGGCTCAGGCTCATGTCCGGAGTAATCCGACCGGCCGATTGGCCACGCTTGGGCTCACTTCCGTTGTCATCCGCCAGGACGACGAAGGGACGGGGGGCCGACGGACCAGCATCGGCGACCAAGGCCAGCAGCCGTGCGACCTGCAGGGCCTGAGCCTCGCCGGCGCGATGGGCCTCGGGATGCTTGAAGGCGACCGGGACAAACGCGCCGAGCATCGTCAGCCCCCGGCGGCTAAGCTCGCCTCGAAGGATCTGCGGATCAGTCGGCATGAAGCCCCAATCGCCCAGCTCGGTCCCGAGATAGCCAGTCTCGGCAAGCTCGTCGAGCATCTGCGCGTAGCCGATTCGGTCACCTTCGTTTCCCTCGAACTCCAGGGTGCCCCAGGAACATGGCGCATTGCCGACATGGATGTCTGTCATCACTACCCCTCAGTGCCCAGCCGGATCTTGGGTATCCCCTGCGGCTAGCAAGTATAACAGAGCAGGGGTGCGAGAGCACGTGCAGAGGGGTGGCCTAGGATCCGTCTTCCCAACCCGGCAGCGACACTTCCGCTCGGTAGTTGCTGACGTTGTAATCCTCGAGGCGGCGCGGGCGGTAGCGGCGCGAACTGGCCGACGGTCGGTCCTGGGTGTAGACATAGAGTTGGTCGTAGTCCCAGACGACCAGCTCATCTCGCTCGTCACCGAGCAGATCGACCGACTGATGGCAGGCAGTCGGGTGGCCATCCTCCGGCAAAAGCACGACCTGGCATCCCCAGCCGTCGAGTAAACCACCTTCCTTGGGATTGCCGCTGTAGAAGATCAGCTCCTGGCCATCGCCGGTCCAGTTGGTTGGATGGAGCGGGCTAGCCTGGTGATTGAGCTCGACCGACGTGTAGCGGCGTCCGGCGCCATCGTAAAAGCACATGATCCCCGGCTCGCCCCAGAAGGTAATCGAGACCATGTCGAGACCAGGGCTGTCCGGGCGGAGCTTGGCGATGGTGAAGCGCTGGACGTGGCCGTTGCGGTCGCGCTGCTTGATCTTGCCATTGGCGTCGAGCCAGAGCATGCCTTCGTCGCTCGCCGCGAGGCGGATCTCGACCTCGTTGGGTTGCTCGTGGTTGAATTTGCCCACCGCGATCCCGTCGGCGTGGTCGCCGATCCCGATCTCCCAAAGCGGTGCGCCGTCGTGGTCGAGGCAGCTATAGCCCATGACGATCTCGTCTTTGCCGTCGCCGTCGAGGTCGTAGAGAGCCGGGAAGTGGCCGGTCGTGATGCCCTGGGCGGTCCAGAGCAGGTTCAGCTTGTTGTCATATGCCCAGACGTTGTGGTAGCGATCTTTGAGCAGGAGGTCCTGGGGGGCCGAGGTGCCGCGCAGGTTCGCGATGGCGAGCGAGTCGCCGATCGTCCGGTAGAACATGTTCTCCGGCGGTGGCGCGGGCGGCGTCGGAGCGTTCTGCTTGACCTGGCCGGTTTTGCCGTCGAGGACGAGGATCTGGAAGTCCTTGGTCAAAATGACTTCGAGGTTGCCATCCTGATCGAGGTCGTAGACCTGGAAGCAGACGTCGCTGGTCGGCAAGCCGCGGAAGCTGGTCGGTCGCCCAAATTGCCAGCGCACGTTCCCGTCGAGATCGATCGCCGTCACGCAGGTGATCATGCGGTAGGTGTCGCGCACGCCCCGGTCGAGCGCTTGGACGAGGACGATCTCCTTGCGGCCGTCGTTGTCCAAGTCGGCGAAGCGCACGTGCTTGCTCGCCCCGAAGCCGGGGGTTCGGATCACCCGATCGAGGACCGGCTGGGGATATCGCTCGCGCTCGGCGAGGAGGACGCGCTGGTCCTCGCTCAATCGCCGCTGAAGCGATTGCCGCGCTTCGGTTGGCGCGCTGACGACGACATCCTGGAAGCGAGCCGGTACGTTAGCGACCAATGCGATCTTGCCGGCTGGGAAGGTTGGATCAGTCACAGTGAGTACGGTTTGGCCGTCGACGATCGCCGTTAGCCGTTCGCCAATCGCCTCGAGGGTAACGAGGTACTGGTGATCCTGGTCGACCGCGAGCGGCGCGCTGGCGAGCGTGGTGAAGCCATCGTGGGTGCTGCGCCGCAGCTCGATTGTATCGTCGCTGGTGAAAACCACCATGACATAATTGCGACTATCGACGTAGCGGGCGATCAGTCCGACAATGCCCTGAGCAGTCTGGGCGATCGGAGCGACGACCGGCTTGCCTGGCGCCGGCTTCGCGAAAATCGGACGAATGCGTGCCGAAACCCGGTAGTCAGACCACTCGCGTCGACCGGTCTCCAGAATCGGCAGATGCTTATCGCGCACGCAAGACTGCTCGATTGCCATCTGGCCGTTGTCGTCGATCGCGTTCCAGGTCGCCGCGTCGCGCCAAGCGTGGTAAGTCGTCGCCTCGCGCCAGCGGCCCCGGTATTCCGCGAACTGGACGTCGTGATATTCGGCCAACGCCGTGTAATCGTAAGGGAATGGCCCGACCGGGAAATCGCGGAACGTCTCGCGAGCGAGAATTTCCCAGCCGGCTGGGAGGGCTTGGGCACTCACTAATTGAGTTTCATCCGGGTTCACGTATATACCTCTATACCTCGTTGGGAATTCCCGCCCCAAAAGGAAGCGGGAAGAGGATTTCGCAGGGCGAGCACAGTGATCACCCTTTCAACGCCCCCGCAGTGATCCCACGGTGGAACTGTCCTGTGAAGAGCAGGTAGACGACGATCACCGGGATCGAGGAAACGGTGAGGCCGGCGAAAAGGGATGGCACCTGGGTGCCGTACTCGCCGACGGCCTGGAAGACAGCCAGGGTGATCGTGCGCATCACGTCGCGCTGCATGATGATTAGGACGAGTAGGAGATCATTCCAGATGAAGAGAAACTGGAAGATTCCCGCTGTTGCCAGGCCGGGCGCACCGAGTGGTAAGATGATTCGCCAATAAATGTCGAATTCGCTGGCCCCGTCGATCCGGGCAGCGTCTTCGATCTCGTGAGGGATCGCCAGGAAAAAGCCGTAGAGCAGGAAGATGACAAGCGGTAACGCTCCGGCGGTGTGCGCGAGAGCCAGACCGGCGTAGGTGTTGAGCATGCCAAGGTCGCGAACAATCAAAAACAGTGGCACGATCAGAACGGTCACCGGCAGCATTTGGCCGAGCAAAAAGTAGCCAAGGATGAGATGTCGTCCGCCGAACTGATAGCGCGATAGGGCGTAGGCGGCCATCGAGCCGACTAGCAAGATGCTGAATACCGAGGTGACGACGACGACGACGCTGTTGACGAAGTAGCGACCGAAATTGGCCTGCTGGAAGAGGCCAATGTAAGCGTCCAGAGTCGGCTGGGTTGGCCAGAGCCAGGTATTCTGGAGGTACTCGAACTGCGTCTTGAACGAGGTTTCGATCATCCAGAGCACCGGGACGATCGTCGTGATCGTGATCGCGGTCAGTAAGACGTAAACGGCGACTCGGCTAAGCGAAGGCGCAAGGCCGGCCCACGCCGAAATCCCAGGAACCAGAGCCGGCTTTTCGGAACACGGAGCAGTGAACATATTCAGTATGCCTCGCCAATACCAAAGAACCGGAGATAGAGCAACGTCGCCGCGAGCGCGAGCAGAAGCAGCGCCATTGCCAACGCTGAGCCGTAGCCAAGGTTGAAGTTCGAGAAGGCGACCTCGTAAACCTGGGTGCCGATCACTTCGCTCGCGTTCCCTGGGCCACCTTGGGTCATGACGTAAATCGGATCGAAGACGCGGAAGGCGTCGATCAGTCCGAGCACGAGGACGATCGAGACGATCGGCCGCAAGAGCGGCAGGGTGACCTGCCAGAAGATCTGCCAAGCCGACGCGCCATCCAACCCAGCCGCCTCGGTGAGCTCGAGTGGAATGTCCTGTAAGCCGGCTAGGAAGATGATCATCGAAAAGCCAAAACCCTTCCACAGCGAAGCGACGATCACCGCGGCCAAGGCAGTCGAGCCATCCCCGAGCCAATTGTGCATCAGCTCGGGATGGTGGACGACCTGGAAGAGGTGGTTGATCAATCCGAATGAGGGGGTCGGCTGGTAGATCCGGTCCCAGAGCAGTCCGGCTACCGCCCAGGAGAGAACAACCGGCAAAAACAGCGATGTTCGGAAGAGCGACCGCAGGCGAATCTTGCTGTTCAGCAGCACCGCCAGGAAAAGGCTGATGCTCGTGCCGATGGTAATGTGAACGATGCCCCAGATCAAGTTATTCTGAATTGCCTCCCAGAAGACCGGATCCTGGAGCATATTCAGGTAGTTCGTCAGCCCGATGAAGATCGGCAGACCGATGCCCTGGTAGCGCGTCAGGCTCAATCCGATCGTGCCAAGCAGCGGCACGATCCGGAAGACCGTATAGATGACCAGGGCAGGAGTGAGAAAGAGCCAGGGAACGACCGCGCTCCGTCTCATTTGTTGAAAACTGCCTGGATGTCCTGCAGGGCCTGCTGCGGTGTCCGCTGCTTGTTCACGACGGCTTGTACTGCCTTGCCCCAGGCCTGCGACTCCGCCGTTGGAACGTAGTTGTTCCAGAAGAGACCATCCTCCGGGACTTTGTCCAGGTTCGCGACGGCGAACTTCGACAGCGGATCGGTAATCGCGGTGTTCGCTTCGGGCTCGCTCGAGACCAAACCAGACTTCTCAATCTGGACCTTGAGCTGTTCCGGCTGGAACCACCAGAGCAGGAACTTGGCGGTGGCGTCGAACTGCTTCGACGCCTTGGCGATGCAGTAGCATTGGCCGATGCCACCCCAGTACTTGACAACCGGCTTGTCGACGAGGAGTACCGGCTCCTTGAAAGCGTCAATCCCTGCCTTCAGGATGATAATGTTGCCAATGTCGTAGCTGGCCGAGGGGTACATCAGCGAATCCCCCTTGCCGAGCATGGCGCGGGCGTCCTGGCCGGTAATACCGGTGTCACTCTGGTCGAGGATTTTATCGTCGACCATCTTGCGGAACATGTCCAGCACCGGGACGAGCTCGGGAACGTTGTAGTTCTTCGCGGCCGAGGCCTTCAAGATTGCCGATGTGCCAACGACCTGGGGGATGATCACCTGCAGAACATTGGTCGCCATCGAGAGATCTTTCAGTCCCCACAGGATCGGGTATTTCCCAGCGTTGCGGATCGTCTTGCTGATCCCGACGAGATCAGTGTAGGTCGACGGGATCTGAAGATTGAGCTCCTTGAATGCTGTCGGGTTGTAGAACCACATGCCGAAGCGCAGCGCGTCGGTCAATCCCCAGACCTTGCCGCTCATCGTTGTGCCGGCCATCGCGGCCGGATAGAGCTTTTGGTCGAGGCCACTCTGTTTGACGGTGTCCGTCAGGTCAGCGAGCAGGTTGCCACCCTGGTATTCGCGCATGTCATACTGGGTAATCCCGAGCAGGTCGGCCGGGTCACCGCCTAGCATCGCAGTGTGAACGGTCGGACTATAATTGGCGAAGCCCGCGTTGAGGTCGATTTTGATCCCTGGATTCGCATCTTCATACTTCTTGATCAAGGCCGGGAACTGACTTGCTCGGGCGGTCGCTTCGTAATAGGTCCAGAAGCGCAGGTTGATGGTCTGGCCCGACGGGGCCGCAGCAGCGGCTGGTTTCGTAGCCGCTGCTGCGGGAGTGGTGATCGAGTTGGCGGCGGGACTCGCCGGAGTGTTTGCCGGCGCGCTACTCGCGGCCGGCTGAGTAGGCGAAGCGGCCGGCGAGCTACTGCTGCAGGCGGCCAGCGCCGTCGCCAGGATGGTGAGGGCGCCCGCCCCAATGAATCGACGTCGCGATTGCGGTCGAGTAATCAATGACATCGCGGAACTCCTGATAAACTCCATACTAAACGGCCGCAGCAGCCGTGCTGCCACGACGAACCGATACTAGTATGATCCCGGTCCGCGAATCGAATCAAGAGGCGAGCAAACGTGGTCGTTTACGGCGGAACGCGGAAACGACCTGTGCCGCGAACTGTCAGGCTGAGCGAGAGCGAAGCATCGGGCCCACGTTTCCGCGACATTTCATACGCTACCGCGAACGTTAAGTGCTCCGACTCAGCGTCGAGCGTCGTACATCTGTTTGGTGAGCTGGATCTGACCCCAGTGCTCGCCGGCGTGGATGACGGCGTGCTCGATGCACCAGGCGACGGAAACGGTGACGTCAGTGCCACGCGAAAGACGGCGGGTGTGGATGGGACCGGCGAGATCGACGTGCTCGTAGCGAGCCAGAAAGCGGCGGACCGATTCGCGTGAGGCATCAATTTTGGCGAGGAGCTCCTCAGGAGTATGGTGAGCGCGGAATTCGGCGTCGCGATCGCGCTGGAGGGTTTCGCCAAGGCCACGGGAAAACCAGCTATCGAGGGTCCCCAGGGTATGGACGACCATCGCGGAGATCGAGTTCGTGTCCGGGATCGATGGGGTCCAGTTCACGCAGTCAGAGTCGAGTGGGCGAATGAAATCGGCCAGGCTCGTCAGCATCTCGTCGAGCACAGAAAGGTCGGCTTCCAGGTGCGGGTTCATTATGCCTCCGGCAAGTTCGGATTGCTGGGGCGCATGATATCAAGGATGTCCGCAGGTGGAAACTGGTGGGGCAACTTTTTTTCTGCGATAAGCATTCGATATGCTGGGGGAGGCGAGCGGTCCTTCGCTGATGGTGGGGGCAGCGTAGATCGCTCCAGACGATCTTTGGGCAAGGATTTTGCGTCGACGTCCGCAATCCTCGATTGGAGCTGAGAGGAGACTGACAAATCACCCATCTGCCTTGCTCAGCCGTCTGCTTAATAGGAGAGTCTGAGAATGAACAATCTCACCGTTGTACTGATTATCGAGTTAGACTATCAACTCGCAGAGCTTGAGCGCCAGATCCTGGAAGAAGAAGGATATCGCGCGATCGCTACGCTGTGTAGTCCCTCCTCAACGCAGGAGGTGGAGAAGGTGAATCCAGACGTGATCGTGCTGGACCTCGGCCCCCATGCCAAAAGCTGCGGGTGGCAGCTTCTTAGGACGTTGCGCTCCAATCCCAATACCCAGGGGATCCCCCTGCTGGTGATCTCAGACACCGAACAACTGCTAGAGCAGGCAAAGCAGAGCTTCAACGTGCGCCAGGAGATCTTTAAGCCCTACGAAATCGCCGATTTCGTGCAGGGCGTGCAGGCTACCCTGACGGGGACACCCCTCCTGCCACATCCGTCTCCTCCCCCTACGACTAACAAAACCGCGGTCGAGGCGGCGCAGGTGATCTCCTGGGAAGCTGGAAAGATCATGGCGGATTGGCTCAAGCAGGTTCAGCAGGAGAAGCTATCGGGATCCTCATCGAATGTTCTCCCTCGCATCCTGATGAACGATATTTCGGTTTGGATGATCAGGATAGTGTCGATTCTACGCTATGGGGAGGGATATCTCGGAACGACGGAGATCCGTCAGAAACTTGCCGGACACATCCTCGAGGCACAGCAACACGGTGTCACCCTTGCTCAGATCATCAAACAGTTCGAGATCCTGCGGAATCTGGTGTGGGAGGCGTTGGCTCAGAGCTCTCTCGCGAATCTGACTACCCAGGACGTTTTCCAGCTTGGCAGGACGATAAATACTGCGTTTGAAGAAGTGATGGTGCAGGTGGCAGAGCAGTACGCGGCAAGCGATAACCAACGCTTGTCGGAGAAAAAGTGTGAAGGGGTGAGGGAAGTCCGTCCATCCTCCGAGTCACACCACTCCCAGCGCTAATAAATGCGCACCGATCCATTGATCAGGGCATTCGTCAGTTGGCCAAGATCGGCGAGGCCCTGCTGGACGATTCCGTCCACCTTGGGCCGTACTGTGTTGAGACGCACGCCAGGGTTAAGCACGAGCTGGACGGCGATCATCGCTGGGTCGTCGACTGGCTGACCGATCTGGCTGCCAAGCCAGACGTAAACCTCGCGAATACCGTGGATCTGATCGTAAATCCGTCGGGCAAGTTGGAAGCTGAGGACGTTGTAGAGCTTGCCGACGTGATTGACTGGATTCTTGCCGGCCGCCGCTTCGGCCGAGGCCGGCCGGTTCAATGAGATCACGCCGTTCACCCGGTTTCCCCGTCCCACCTCACCGGAGTCGCCGGCTTCTGCCGAGGTGCCAAGCAGACTCAAGTAGACGCCCGCGGCACCGGCCCCGGGCTCGTCGAGGCTATTCAGTTCGAGGTCAAACGAGGCAGGGCGTTCTGGCATGCGGTCGAGCTCGACCATCAATGCTTGCGCGGCTTCTTCTTTGCGACGAAAATATTGGTTCTCGCTGGTGGTGCAGCTTGCTAGGAACGGCATGGCGATAGTCAGACGGAGGTGGCTTTCGATACGGAAGGCCATCACCTTAACATCTTCGCCGGTGTCCGGGAACTGGCGTTTGAAATCCGGCCCATTCAGGTAATGCTCGGTAGCGAGCACCAACCGCTCGGTCGGTGTGAGTGGTGCGTAACCGACCGCCGACGAGGTATCGTTGGCCGGGGAGAGATGGTTGCTGGCCAAGACGGTGCTTTGCAGCTCGGGCGAACCCGTACGCAGCTCCGATTGAAAGACGACGTCGCGATCGGGATCGATCCGCGGCAATCGGGTGCGGAGCCACTCACGGGCAGCGTTTTCGACGATCTCGACGACCGGGACGTTGACGCCGTTGGCGTGAAATGTGGCGCGATCGCCAAAGATGAGACGAAGCGGCGCGAGCAGCTTCCCCCCTCCAAACCAGCGCTCAGCGGCGCCGGCTGCGAGAAGCCCCTTGTCCAAGTTGAAATGACTAACATGTCCCAGGCGACGCCGGTATTCCTGCGCCAAATGGATCGCGGCATACTCCATGATACCGTCGCAGATGCTGTCGGGATGGCCAATACCCTTGCGCTCGACAATCTCGATTGGCTGTTCGGCCGTCGTCGGGCAATCAAGTCGTTTGACGTTGATCGTTGGCATAGCATCGAGTCTTGCAAATTCAAGACCTTCGGTATCGAAGCTTCAGAAGTGGTGTTAGACTCTCCAATGGGAGGGGAAGCCTAGATGACTGAACGACGCCGTGTGGTAGTTACAGGCTTGGGGGTTATTTCCCCGGTCGGCATTGGCAAAGAGCTTTTTTGGGACGCGCTGCGCAATGGACGTGGAGGGGTGTCGCGCATCACCCGCTTCGATCCGAGCAATCTGCCGACGCAGATCGCGGCCACCGTCGACGATTTCGTGCCGGAGCAATTCATCAGTCGCAAAGATGTCCGACACATGGACCGCTCGACCCAGATGGCGGTCGCCGCGTCGCGCATGGCCGTGGCTGACGCCGGGCTGGCCGAGGGCGGTTACGATCCCTACGAGTTTGGGGTATGCTACGGATCGGGGATCGGCTGCCTGGGAACGATCGAGACCGAGCACGCCAATTATTTAGCCGATGGTCCCCGACGGATCACGCCGTTCCTGGCGCCAATGATGATCCCGAACATGCCGGCCGGCCAAGTGTCAATTCAGCTTGGCTTGCGTGGGGTGAGTCGTTGCATCGCCACGGCCTGCGCCACCGGCTCGGATTGCATTGGCGATGCATTCGAGACGATCCGTCGGGGAGCGGCGACGCTGATGCTCGCCGGTGGCGTCGAGGCGACGATCACTCGCTTCGTGATCGGTGCGTTTGCGAACTGCAAGGCGCTCTCGCGTCGCAACGATTCCCCGGAGACGGCAAGCCGTCCCTTTGACCGTGACCGTGATGGCTTCGTCATGGGTGAAGGGGCCGGCACCTTGGTCCTGGAGGATCGTGATCACGCCCTGGCCCGCGGTGCGCGAATCTATGGCGAGGTTCTCGGCTACGGCGCTACCGCGGACGCCTACCACGTTACCTCGCCTGACACGACCGGCGAGCCAATGGCCCGGGCCATGCAGCTCGCGCTGCGCGAGGCGGGGCTTTCCCCGACCGCGGTCGACTACCTCAACGCCCATGGCACCTCGACTCCACTCAACGATAAGTTCGAAACGAAAGCGATCAGGCTCATTTATGGTGATGCCGCCTACAAGATCCCGATTAGTTCGACGAAGTCGATCACCGGCCACCTGATCGGCGCGGCTGGTGCGGTTGAGCTGATCGCGACGCTGCTCTGCATGCAGCACGATTTCATTCACCCAACCATTAACCTCGAGAACCCGGACCCTGATTGCGACCTCGACTACGTCCCTAAGGTCGGCCGCCCGGCCAAGATCGGCATCGCCATGAGCAACTCACTCGCGTTCGGTGGGCATAACGCGAGCTTGGTCGTGGCCCATCCGGAGGCGGTGTAGATCCAGGGCTGGCAAGCCCTCGGTAGCCCTCTCTCGCCCTGGGTGGAGCTGACAGGGTGAGAGCGGTGCTACCAATTGAAACTCATTATGGCTAATCCTATTGATTTCTCAACGCCTCAGTATATACTAAGCACCAGACATAGACGGTCAGCCTTAGACGGTGACATATCTCTGGTCGATGGCCATCGGAAATGAGCCAGTCGAAGGGAGAAAGTGATGAAGCTGCGATTGCCTTGGCAGAAAGCAGAATCGGTCCCCACGGCAGCTAACTCTAACCCCGTGACCTGCACCCACCCCTCGGTCGACGTCGAGATGCATGGGACGGTGGTCAAGCGTCGCTGGTGCAAAGTTTGTGGCCAGGAGCTACCGGTTCAGGACCGAAGCGCCCACGACGTCTGACGCCTCGGATCGGCTCAACCATTCCGTTTCAAGCTGCCGTTCCGCTTTGCAGCACGCTCGGCCGAGTTAAAGATGGTCATGCCAATCGGAATGCTCGCCGCGCCGATCACGAGTAAGGGCACGAGCGTCGGCGCGAGCGCAAGCAGAGTGGCATCGTTCATGAGACTTTTGCGCATGCCGTCGAGAACGTAGGTGGCCGGCGAGACTCGGCCGATTGCTTGGAGCCAGCCGGGCAGCACTTGAATGGGATAGTAGACGCCGGAGACGAGCAGGAGCGCTGCCTCGACGATTCGGGTCATCTGGGCGCCGCGTTCGGTAAACATCAGCGGCAGCACCGCCGTGACGATTCCCAAGCCAACGAAGCTGATGCTGCCAATCAGCAAGACGAAAGTCGCGCTGAGAAAGTTGGCGTGACTTAGGTCGATGTGGAAGAATAGGCTGACGACGAATAGGATCGCCGCGGTACGGATGATCCCATAGAGCACGGCGAAGAGCACCGTGCCGATCATGTGGGTAATCCGGTGAACCGGCGCCATGAAGGTGTACTCGATCGTCCCCTCCCAGCGCTCCCAGGTGATCATATCACTGATCGCATCAAAGACTACGGACAGATAGCTCCAGACCAGTGTGCCGATTAAGAGATAGAGAATCAGGAAACCAGTATCGATCGTCTGGCCGCTGATCTGCTGCATACCGGCCCCGATGTAGGTGACGGCCAAGCTATTGACGATACTGTAAACGAGGAAGACGACCTCCCAGCCCCAGTAGCGTTTGACCAGATTGAAGTTGCGCTCGACGAACGCATAGGACGCGCGGACTTCGCGAACGGCGACGGCCATGGCACCTCCAGAATTTTCGCTCCCTTTGGCGGAAGATTTAGGTGAGGGGGGGCTTGCTGCATGGTTGATGGGCCGAGATCCCCCTCCCTTAGCTGACCGACTCCTCTACTTCTTCTTCGATTGGGCGACCGGTCAAGGCCATGAAGACGTCCTCGAGGCTGGCGTCGGCGGACAAACCCGGTTGCCGTTTCAGTTCGTCGGCGGTGCCCTCGGCGACAATCCGCCCCTGGTCGAGGACGGCGATCCGGTCGCAGAGTCGCTCGGCCTCGTCGAGGTCATGAGTCGTGAGGATCACGGTCGCGTTATGCTCGGCGCGGACCCTCAGGACGAGTTGCTGGACTTCTCGCTTCGAGCGCGGATCCAGACCGGTCGTCGGTTCGTCGAGGAGCAGCAGGACGGGTGAGGTTAGCAAGGCCCGAGCAATTGCTACTTTCTGCTGCATACCCCGAGACATTTTCTGGAGCGGCTCGCCCAAGCGTCGGCGGTCGATACCAAGCTGGCCGAGGATCTCGACGATACGCTTGCGAGCGACCTGAGCGTCGACCCCGTACATGCGTGCCGCGTACATGAGGTTTTCGGTCGGACTGAGCACCCGGAAGAATGCTGCCTCGACACTCACCCGATTGATCATGCGCTTCACGACCAGGTCTTCCTTGATGATGTCGTGACCGAAGACGTGTAGCTCACCCTGGTCGGGGAAGAGGAGGGTCGAGATCAGCCGGATCAAGGTCGATTTGCCCGAACCATTGGCGCCCAGAATGCCGTAGATCTCGCCACGCGGCACGGTCAGGCTGACCCGGTCGATGGCGATGACCCGTTTCGCTGGAGCAGAGCCTCTCAGCCGCCCAAGCAAGGGAATGCGTTGGCCATCGAGGAACGACTTTGATACGGTGTCGACCTCGACGGCAAAGGGATGGTGGGCTTCGAGCATGTCGCGGACCTCCTCGTCGAAAAAACCGTGGAAAACAAAAACGCCGCGGGCGGCGAACCGTCCCACGGCGTTCAGTTTGGCGAATCGGTAGCTTTACCGACGACGCTCGGTGGGCGCAGTACGCCTCGTGCGACCAGCGGGGCCAATCTCGCTGCTGTGCACGACGCAAAGGAAAACCACTGCGCTCACCTATTTTCCTTCTTGTCCGGCCGAAAGACCGGGCATCAGACCTTCTCTTCAACTAAAGTATAGCAAATGTGAGGCACACGGGTCAAGGGTTGGTTGGACGCCGGATCGTGGCAGGCTTATCTGATATCCGAGAATGGGAAGATCCTGGCCGATCCGACGGGGAAATGGTGGCCGCAGCACTAGCGTCTTAATCCCTGCCCGGATACACTGGTAACAAACACGGTTGAAGTCGTGCTCGGCGTGCGCACCTCCCCAATTGTATGAGGTGAATGGATGGCATCGCTCTGGTACCTACTCATTGGGATGTTGCTCGGCAATGGGATGCCACACTTCCTTTTCGGGGTGGCTGGCAAGGTCTTTCGGTCGCCGTTCGGTCAGCGATCGAAGCCCCCAGTGAACGTAGCTTGGGGGACGTTCAATTTTGTGGCCGCGACAGCGCTGGCCTTCTGGCGTTGGGCAAGGCAACCGCCGCGCGCGAGCGATCTTCCGCTTCTTGTTCTCGGCTTTTGGCTCACAGTGCTGATGTTTGGCCTGACATTGAAGACGCGCTTCCTGAGTGAGTGACTGGCGATGCGATCACACGGAATCTCGCGGAACTTGGTAGAATCAGGTGGGTGATGCATCTACCAAGTCCGTCGAAGCTATCATTCCGAGCCGCGGTGAGGAATCTCCCCAGTAAGTCCGCAGAGATTCCTCTTCCGCCCTCCTGATCGGAGCAAGACTAGCCGCGCTGGGGATGGCAATCAGCAACTGCCCGCCAGGCTTAGCAGATGCATCAGTGAGTGATCAATTCTGCACGTTCCGAGGTATTCTCGAATGCCGGATTTAAGCACGATTCGGGCTAACTGCCGGCCCTGAGGTCCCGGTCGCTGGTGGCAGGCTGCCACCTTCAACGGTATTGACAAAGAACTCCTCGTTGCTTTTCTGCGGGCGATCGCTCGAACCGAAGAATATCGCAGGCACGCCGGCAAGCTCGTGAGCCGGTACCCGGACGAGGTCTGGTATGAGCCCGACGTGGGGTGGATCGCGACCTTCCCAGTCCTATTTGGGAAATACGGGCAAGAGCTACTTTATATTCTCGAAGAACCGTCGGCCGATCATCCGGCGGTCGTCAAAGAGGTCGGTTGGGTCGCGATCGAAGGCTTCGAGGTGCCAGATCCTCGAGCGCTAAGCGTCTGAAGTCAATTCCATATCTATGACGTTGGTGCACTCAACCGCAGGCCATGTCTGCCCCCGATCTTCACCTCCCAGCAGATCGCGATCGTGCAGACCGACTACCGCGTCGACTTCTCGGCCGCAAAGCGGTCGACGCCAGGATCGGTGAGACCGATCAGAAGGCTTCACGAGCAATTCTAGCTAGACTTTCGACAGCACTGGTTGCTTGACCGCGGCGATGGCGGCGATCAGGGTGCGGCAGAAGTCGGGCAGGTCGGCCGGGGTGCGCGAGGTGACGAGACCGCCGTCGCGGACGACTGACTGATCGACCCAGTTGGCGCCAGCGTTGATCATGTCGTCCTTGATCGCCGGTACTGACGTCGCGGTGCGCCCCTTGAGAATGCCGGCCGAGCAGAGGACCCAGCCAGCGTGGCAGATTGCACCGACTACTTTACCCTGGGAATCGGCCTCTTTCACGAGCTTCAAGACGGCCGGGTAACGGCGCAGGCGATCGGGTGCCCAGCCGCCGGGCACGATCACCGCGTCGAAATCGCGAGCGTTGACCTCGTCGGCGTTCTTGTCGACTTTCACTACCAGACCGTGCTTACCACTATAGGCGGCCGCCGAGCCGGTTCCGACGACAGTGATCTCGGCGCCGGCTTCCTGCAGCCGGATCAGGGGGTACCAGATCTCGAGGTCTTCGTAGTCATTCTCGGCCAGAACGGCCACTTTGCGGTTGCTGAGCTCCATCAGTTTACTCCAATCTTCCCTCTGGGTGGTCTGAGAATCAGTATAACACGGGAAACCAAGAAGGGGCCCCGCCCCGAACTGGCGAGCGAGGAAGAAATTAGCTAAGCGGGAAGGGGTACTTAGACCGCCGCGCTTCCTTTGTTGTTTTCGCACTCGATCTAATTGCTGAGCTCACGTCGGACTCGCAGGTAGCGAATGATGTCGCTTCGACTCAGCATACCGACGAGTTGGCCGTTTTGAACGACTGGCAATTGGTTCAGATCGTCCCGGGTGAGATCTTGCAGAGCTTGGACGAGTGGCTCGTCGGGATAGGCAACGGTCAGTTGATCAACCTTCAGCATGACGCTGCTGACCGGCGTCACTGGCCAGCTCTCGCGTGGCACCGTGCGCGCTTCGCCGAGGGTCACCAGGCCGACCAGGCAATTGGTCTGGTCGGCGACGACCGGTAAGGCCCGGAGGTTGCGTGCCAGGACGTAATTCTCGACAAAATCCTCTAGGGAGGCTTGGGCTGGCACTTCCGGCGGATGCGGATTCATTACCGACGCGACCCGAACGTTTTTCAGGTAGGTTTCTAACTCGGCCTGACGACGGCTGCCGACCGCGGCGTTATTCAAGAACCGGCCGATGAAAACGAGCCAGAGACCGCTAAGAAATGCGCCGGTGATCGCCAGAAAGAGCCCGCCAAAAATGAAGAGGTAGGCGAAGAATTGTCCGACCGCGGTCGCGATGCGAGTTGCCTTCTGGAAGCTACCGGTGATTCCCCAGACGATCGCTCGAAATACCCGACCCCCGTCCAGGGGAAAGCCCGGGATCAGATTGAAGATGGCCAGGGTAATGTTATAGAAGCCGAGAGCAAGCAAGACGGCCGCGATTGCAGAAGGAGCAGTGCTTGGCAGAGCGAGAAAGATTCCGTAGCAGATCACGCCGATCACGAGGCTCATCGCCGGACCAGCCGCCGCCATCAAGAATTCGTCTTTCGGACTATGTGGCTCCTGCTCGATATCGGACACGCCGCCAAAGACGAACAGGGTGATGCTATGGACCGGAATCCCTTCTGATTCGGCGACCAACGAATGGCTCAGCTCATGCAACAGCACCGATACGAACAAAAGCAAGCTGCTGATGGCGCCAACCACCCAGTCGGTCGTCGTTGACATACTCGGAAAGAGCTGGGGGAAGAAGAAGACGGCGAGTGACCAGGTTAAGAGAATGAAGATGATCAGCCAGCTCCAGTTGACGTCGATCTCGATCCCGTGAATGCGACCGAGACGGAGTGAGTGATTAAGCATGGTCAACGCCTGGATTTCTGCTCGGGATGGAGCAGATGATAGAAGTGCGACACTGCTTCGGCATAGGTGCCGCGGAAGCTCGCGAGGCGCTTCTGCGTGCCATTTTGCCCGCGGACCAAGAAGAATCGCTTGTACTCAGTTGGCCAGCCAGCCTCGGCGACCACCCGCAAGCCGTGCTCATTCTCCAAGTGCTCTCGGTAGCTCGATGGCGGCACGGCCCGGGGGCTCGGCGCAGCGGTGGGAGCGTTCGTCTCGGTACCCTCAGGGACGGTAGGCGGTGGCTGCGGCTGGGGTGGTCGTCGGGGCGGCCGAGGGCGGCGTGGTTGATCAGTCATGGCATCCTTATCCTTGGTTGGGAAAAATGGCATTGTTCGCTATAACTGCAAGATACCTGCCAAGACGATGAGTGATCAGTCGCCAGTGACCAGTGATTAGTTTTGCTATACTGATGCCAGCTTTCCGACACCGTGGAGGTTGAGTCATGGCCATCTCTCGTCCAAGCAACTACGTCTGGATCGACGGCGACTTCGTTCCCTGGGAGGCTGCGACCGTGCACGTCACCACCCTGGGCTGGTCGACGATGGGAGCCGTTTTTGAAGGGATCAGTGCCTACTGGAATCCCGAGCAAGAGCAGTTGTACGGCTTGCAATTCAGTGAGCACTATGCCCGCTTTTTGAACTCGATGAAATTGATGCGGTTGCAGTCAAAGTTCACCATTGGCGATCTGGTTCAAGCTTCGATCGATCTGCTCCGGGCCAACGAACTGCGCGAAGATACCCGAGTCCGACCACTGGCCTATCAGGCCGATGGTACCTGGTTTGGCACCCTCCTCGAAAGTGCGACCAGTATCGTGATTAGCACTGCGCCGTTTATCTCGTCTCTGGGTAAGGGCCGAAAGCTGCGGGCCTGCGTGAGCTCGTGGGACCGGATCGCGGACAATCAGATGTCGCCCCGGGTCAAGTGCATCTCGAACTACCAGAATAGTCGCATGGCTCTGATCGAAGCAACGATGCGTGGCTACGATCAGCCGATCATCCTCAACCAACAAGGCAAAGTCACTGAAGGTCCCGCTTCGTGCCTCTTCATCGTCCGCAATGGCGTGGCAATCACCCCAAGTCTGACCAGCGGGATACTCGAAAGCATCACCCGGCAAAGCATCCTCCAGTTCTGTCGTGACGTGCTTGGCATTCCGACCCAGGAGCGAGAGATCGATCGTACTGAGCTCTACATCGCCGACGAGGTCTTCTTCTGTGGCACCGGCGCCGAAGTGGTGAGCGTTGTCTCGGTTGACGACTACGTCGTTGGCTCTGGAGAGATCGGTCCGGTCACCGCGACGATCGAGGCATACTATCACGACATCGTCCGTGGCCGAGAAGAGCGCTACGATCACTGGCGGATTCCGATCTACAGCCGAGTTGGCGAGATGCGATAAAGCTAATTCCATTTCGGCAGCCCAAACCCGGCCACTGCCCTGAAGGCTTCCCACCACGTTATTTGCTTGACGTAGTCGATATTGCCGGGAAGGGATAGTGGCACGCGACCGGTCAGATCATGGGTGGCAGAGCGGGATGCAACGTTTTCGATTTCGAGCAGAGAGAGCAGACCTGGGGTGACGGGGGGCGCTGAGAGCAGACGATCGAGGATCTGGGCAATGGTCTGCATCAAAGGGAGCGAGAGGTGCAGCTTGCGGCGGTGCACGCCGAGTGTTTCCGAGATCGTGTCGACAATCTGCTCGTAAGACAAGGGGAAGGGTCCGCCCAGATCGTAGCTTTGACCGATGGTTGCTTCGTCGGTGAGGCAATGACCAATCGCTGCCACCACGTCGCCGATCCAGATCGGTTGCAATCGATTCTCACCACTGCTAACAATTGGCACAATCGGCAGTGCTTTGACGACCGCGGCAAGCAAACGGACGAACTCGTCGCCCTCGCCGAAGATGACCGAGGGGCGAAAGATCGTATAGGCAAGACCGCTTTGGCGAACTGCCTCGGCGGCAAGACCTTTGCTCCGCAAGTAGGGATAGGGAGAGGATGGATTGGCGCCCAGCGCGGACATGTGCAGAAGGCGCCTGACCCGTGCGCTCTGGGCGGCCTCGATAACGTTGAGTGTGCCCCGGTAATTGACCTCGGCGTAGGTCGCTTTGCCACGCTGTCGGATGATTGCCACCAGGTGGATGATCGCTCCCACTCCCTGGGCTGCCCGGGCGAGACTTGCCGGATCGCCGATCTGCCCAATTGCCAGCTCGACGCCGGTTGCGGCGAGCTTTTGGGCGGCCGGTGAGGACGGCTGACGGACCAGGGCACGCACTGGGATCTCGGACTTTCGCAGCCAGTGCACAAGGTGATGGCCGACAAAACCGGTCGCCCCGGTGACCAGAATTGGCTCGCCGATTCGCTTGCTCATCTTCGTTGCTCAGATGCGACTGACGTCGCTTGATTGGGAGTGCCACCAAGCCGAGCGCCGACGAAGCGTGGCTGGCCACGGAGGAACTCGGCGGCGCGGAGTGGCTTCTTGCCGGCCAACTGGAGCTGCTCGACGATCAGCGCGCCCTGGCCGGTCGCAACCGCGAGGTCAGGTGGCTCTCCGGACGAGGTGGAGAGCAAAAAGGTCATGCCTGGTGGCTTGGGGCCGGTCCAGTCTGGCCGGGCGCGGACCGTGAGCAGTCGGAGCTGACGCCCGTCCCAGTTGGTCTGGCAGCCAGGCCAAGGGGTTTGGGCGCGGCAGATTCGCGCGATTAGCTCGGCCGGGGCCGACCAGTCGACCACGGCGTCTTCTTTTTGCAGTGGACGACAGAAGGTGGCTTCGGTGTCGTCTTGCGGCTTGGGGCTGATGGTTCCGGCCTGCCAGCGGGGAAGCACGTCGACCAAGAGATCGGCGCCCATCCGGGCGAGCCGGTCGCCCAGGGTCGCGGCGGTATCGTCAGGGAAAATCGGGGCAGTCACCTGGGCCAGTAACGGCCCCGCGTCCATACGCTCATTCATCAGCATGATCGAGACGCCGGTCTCGCTCAGTCCTTCGCGAATCGCTGCTTGGATCGGCGCCGCGCCTCGTAGCTTCGGCAGGAGCGATGGATGGACGTTGACGCAGCCGAGCGGTGGGAGATCCAGCACCGCACGGCGGAGGATCTGGCCGAATGCCACCACGACGATCAGATCGGGCTGAATCGCCCGCAAGGTCGCCAGGGCATCGGGCGCGCGCAGGGTTGGTGGCTGGAGGACGGTCAAGCCAGCTCGCTCTGCCACCTCTTTAACTGGCGGCGGTCGGACGATTCCCCCGCGTCCAACCGGCCGATCCGGCTGGGTTACCACGGCTGCCACCTCAAAGCCGTGGTCGAGCAGCGCTTGGAGTGACGGCACCGCGAACTCGGGCGTACCCATGAATACCAGCCGCATCAAGATATCTTCGAATGAAAGATCCGGTTCACCACGCCGCCCAGATGAAAGCTGAGCCGGTCGAGGCGGATGGCGTGGCTACGCGGGCGACCGTTCGCCAGGGGCAGGGGAGCCGGCGCCGGACCGATCACTGCCCAGCGTCGGAGGAGAATCCGAATCGCCGCCCAGATCACTGCGGCGACAGGAACTCCGAAGATCGCTCCGGCCACGCCGGCCTGCTTGGCGCCGACGAGTAGGGCGAGAAAGACCAGCAACGGGTGCAGGCCGACGTTCTCGCTCATCACCTTCGGTGCGATGATGTTCATCACCAGGATTTGCAAGCCGACCAGGGCGACAAGGATGGCAATGAACTGGGTGGTCGGCAGACCACTGAAAATAGCGATCAGTAAAGGAAGAATCGCGGCCAGGAGGGGACCGATGAACGGAATGACCATGATGACTGCCGCGAAGAGGCTCGCGAGCAAAACGTAGTGGAGTCCACCGAGCTGCATGATCACTGCCGTACCGATGCCGAAGAAGGCAGCCTGAATCGCCGTGCCACGCAAAAAGCCGCCGAAGCTGCGGTCGATGCTGTAAACAAATTGGCGTGCGTCGTCAGTGTATGGTGGGGGGACGGCGGCGAGGACTTGCTGGACGAAGCGGTCGCCGTCGAGCGCTAGGTAAAATGAGAGAATCAGGACAATGGTAACGTCGAAGAGGGTAGAGGCAATGCTGCTCGCGACCTGGACACTGTTCTCGAGAATCCGCGAGCCAAACTGACTTGCCTGTTGAGCGAGGCCCGGGCCAGTAAGCACGTTGACGTCGATGGGAACATTCCAACGATCCAACGTGAGCTGAAGGGCGCGGAGCGAGCGCGGGAGACCACTGGCCAGAGTTGGCAGTTGATTGGCGAGCTGGGCAATCTGAGCGATCAAGAGCGGCACGACGACGATCAGCACAGCGACGAGCGCGATAAGCAGAATCAAGTAGATCAAAGCCGTTGCGCCGGCCCGCCCAACCGGAAGCGTGCGCTCGACAAAGCGAACCACCGGTAGGAGGATGAACGCAATCAGCCAGGCAAGAAAAAACATGGCGATAATGTCGCTGAAATGAACCAGGAGCTGCCAGATCTCGCCGGCCAGGTAGAAGGCCACGACGAAAACGGCCAGAATGATCAACGCCCGGAACCACGTGCTTCGCTCCATAATACGGATATTTTACGGGCTGGTGACATGGACTGCAAGGGAGTGGGCAACCGACCTCCGAGGGTGCGGACCTCTGGCCCGCGAGAGCCTCGGCGTGGGGCGGTCAACCGCAGTCAACGGGGTGAAGGAGATCGTCTTGGCCTTTGGCTTGACATGCCACTACCGTAGAGTAGGATAGGAATAATATGGGGCATAGCACAGGTCGCATGCACCAGGGAGGTTTCGAGATGGCGACACGAACCGATTTCTGGCGGGAGCTCGGCCAGCAACTACGGGTGGATAGCATTCGAGCGAGCACAGCGGCTGGCTCTGGCCATCCCACCTCGTCCATGTCGGCGGCAGACTTGTTGGCCGTGCTCGTCGATAAGTATCTCCACTACGATTTCAATACGCCGCAAAATCCCAACAACGATCACTTGATCTTTTCGAAAGGTCATGCCTCGCCGCTGCTCTACGCCGTCTTCAAAGCAGCCGGCGCGGTGACAGACGAAGAACTCCTGTCCTTCCGCAAGTTGGGCAGCCGTCTTCAGGGGCACCCAACGCCGGTGCTTCCCTGGGTCGACGTCGCGACCGGCTCGCTTGGGCAAGGACTGCCGATCGGGGTGGGCGTTGCTCTGGCTGGTAAATACTTGGACAAGCTGCCCTATCGAGTCTGGGTCCTCCTCGGCGACAGCGAAATGGCGGAAGGCTCAGTCTGGGAAGCCTTCGATAAGGCGCAATACTATCACCTCGATAACCTAATTGGTATCCTCGACATGAATCGCCTTGGCCAGCGGGGCGAGACTGAGCTTGGCTGGAATAGCGCCGCTTACGCCGCCCGGGCGCGTGCCTTTGGCTGGCACGCGATCGAAATCGACGGCCACGATGTTTCCCAGATCGACCAGGCCTACGACGAAGCGTTGAAAGCGCACGCGGAGCCGATACTGATCATCGCCAGGACGGTGAAGGGGCGCGGTGTCTCGTTTTTGGAGAATCAGGAGAACTGGCATGGCAAGGCGCTCAGTCCACAGCAGGCTGAGCAGGCGATCGCCGAGCTTGGCGGAATCCGCCAGATTCAGGTGCAAGTCCCGAAGCCACAACCGGCGCCGACCCCGGTCGGTGCCGCGCCTGCCGCGCCGCCGAGGCTGCCTACCTATCAGCTTGGCGCCTCGGTCGCCACCCGACGCGCGTATGGCGATGCGCTGCCCGCGCTCGGCGCCGCGCGCTCGGACGTTGTCGTTCTCGACGCTGAGGTCAGCAACTCGACGTATTCTGAAGAGTTCAAGAAAGCGTTCCCGGACCGTTTCTTCGAGATGTTCATCGCCGAACAGCAGATGGTCGCGGCGGCGGTCGGGATGAGCGTGCGACACCGGGTTCCCTTCGCCTCGACGTTTGGCGCGTTTCTCACTCGAGCCTACGACTTCATTCGCATGGCGGCGGTTTCACGCGCGAACATTCGACTCTGCGGCTCACACGCCGGCGTCTCGATCGGCGAAGATGGACCATCCCAGATGGCGCTCGAAGACCTGGCTATGATGCGCGCCGTTCACGGCAGCACCGTGCTCTACCCCTGTGACGCCAACCAGACCGTGTATCTGGTTGCCGAGATGGCTGATCAGCCCGGTATCAGCTTCTTGCGGACGACCCGGGCAAATACTCCAGTGATCTACGGCCCGGGCGAAGCGTTTCCCATTGGTGGTAGCAAAGTCGTGCGCCAGTCGGCGAATGACCAGGTGGCCGTGGTCGGGGCGGGCATCACCCTTCACGAGGCGTTGAAAGCCGCTGACCAGCTTCAGAAGGACGGCATTGCGATCCGAGTCATCGACGCCTATTCGGTCAAGCCCATTGACCGCGATACGCTCTGGGCCGCAGCTCGAGCGACCGGCGGACGGATCGTCGTTGTCGAAGACCATTGGCCAGAAGGTGGCCTGGGCTCGGCGGTCGAGGAAGCTTTCACGGTGAGTGCTGGCTGGCCGGATCTCTCGGCGCTGAAACTGATTCACCTCGCCGTCCAGGGCATGCCTGGCTCCGGCCAACCCGCTGAACTCCTCGACGCGGCCGGCATCAGCGCCAAGCACATTGTCGATGCAGTGAGGAAGCTCACCGGATAGGCAATACAATCTGACCGGTCTCCGACTGGCCGCTACCCCGCTATTCTATTTTTCTTTGACAATCCATTTGTCAAGGTTTATACTTTGAAGCGTAAAGCTCAGATATCACGGGGTGACCCGGGAAAGCAGGAGGGACGATGGACCCGCGCGATGCTTTGTTCATCATCAGTGTTGCCTCGCGTCTCGTCGAAATGCACCCGAGTACCCTCCGCAAGTACGAGAGCTGTGGCTTGCTCGAGCCATGCCGGATGAGCGGCCGCTTGCGATTGTACTCTCCCGAGGACATCGCGCGGCTTCGCCAGATCAAGACACTCGTCGAAGAGCGCGGAATTAACCTCGCCGGGGTGAAGCTTGCTCTGGCGCTCACCGAGCAGATCCGTGAGCTGCGCCAATCGCTGGATGGAACGGCAGATCGGGAAAAGCTCTGCCAGGACGTCCGGGCGCGCGTGGAGCGGATGCTCGACCTCCTCGGTGCTGGCCCGTCCAACGACGAGCCGGGCGTGGATCGTCAGACCAAAACACGAAGTAACTGAAACCTTTCTGGTCCCACCAACGATTGTATTGATGGGACCGTCAAACTCGACTAGCGTAATTCGCCTAACTAGGCAGGGGCTGGTCGGAAGTGAGGAGTAAACCTGATGCACGACGAGAATCGGTCCAACACCGAACAGAATGAACACAAGTGGGAGATCCCGGAAGTTCTGCCGATTCTCCCGCTCAAGGACACGGTGATCTATCCTTACACCGCCGCGCCCCTCGCGGTCGGCCAGGAACGCTCGCTGCGGCTGATCGAACACGTCGTCGCGGGGAACCGACTGGTCGGGTTGGTGGCGGTGAAAGATCCCAACGCCGAGCGTGGGGAGCCGGAGAATTCCTACACGATCGGTAGCCTCGCCCGGATCGATCAGGTGCTGCGAATTCCGGACGGCACGGTTCGCTTGCTGGTTCGTGGTCTGAAGCGCATCCGGATCACTGAGTACGTTGAGCGCGAGCCATTCCTGGTCGCACACGTCGAAGAGATGCCCGAGACAGTCGAAGAAGGGGTCGAAGTCGAGGCGCTGGTCCGAAACGCCCAATCTCTCTTCCAAAAGCTGGTCGGGCTTTCGCCGACTTTGCCGGACGAGCTGGCGACCGCGGTGATCAATCTGGAGGATACGCTCCAGGTGATTTACTTTATCGCCAATAACTTGCGACTGGAGTTGATCGAGCGCCAGGAATTGCTCTCGATCGACTCGGCAAAGAGCAAGCTCGAATGGCTGAACGGGGTGCTGACCCGTGAGATTGAGGTCCTCGAGTTGGGGAAGCGGATCCAGTCAGAAGCGCAGGAGCGCATGACTAAGGCGCAGCGCGAATATTACCTGCGCGAGCAGCTCAAGGCCATTCGTAAAGAGCTGGGCGAAGTCGAAGACGAGCAGTCCGAGTACGACAGTCTGCGCGCGAAGATCGAGGCGGCGAACCTGCCCGAGGAAGCCCGGAAGGAAGCCGAGCGTGAGTTGGCGCGCATGGAAAAGCTGTCGCCAGCGTCGCCGGAGCACTCAGTGATTCGTACCTATCTGGATTGGATCACTGCGCTGCCCTGGAATGTCAGCGTTGGTGAGCCCATCGACATCGCGCGGGCGCGCCAGATCCTCGACGAGGATCACTATGACCTCGCGCGAGTCAAAGACCGGATCCTGGAATACCTGGCCGTTTTGAAGCTGCGCGAAGAGCGTACTGAGAGCGGCGAAGTCGATGGGGAGCATCGCGAGCCGATCTTGTGCTTTGTCGGACCTCCGGGCGTCGGCAAAACGTCTCTGGGACACTCGATCGCCCGGGCGATGGGACGCAAGTTCGTCCGGATGTCGCTGGGTGGAGTGCACGACGAGGCCGAGATTCGCGGCCACCGCCGCACTTACATCGGCGCGATGCCTGGTCGCTTCATTCAGGCGATCCGGCGTGCCGAGTCGAACAATCCGGTCTTCATGCTCGACGAGGTCGACAAGGTTGGCTCGGATTGGCGGGGTGACCCGTCGTCGGCGTTGCTCGAAGCGTTGGATCCGGAGCAGAATAAGGACTTCCGCGATCACTACCTGGACGTGCCCTTCGATCTGTCACACGTGATGTTCATCACCACGGCGAACACGTTGGACACGATCCCGGCGCCGCTACGGGACCGAATGGAGATCATTCAGTTGCCGGGCTACACTGAGGAGGAGAAAGTCCAGATCGCGGACAAGTACCTGGTGCCGAAGCAGCGGCGCGCCCACGGTTTGAAGCCGGAGGAAGTCAGCTTCACCGACGATGGCCTGCGAACGATCATTCGTGACTACACCCGGGAGGCCGGAGTGCGAAACGTCGAGCGAGAGATCGCTGCGGCCATCCGCAAGGTGGCGACCCGAATCGCCGAGGGTAAGGCCCAGAGCGTGACGGTTGATTCGGCGATGGTGCGCGAGCTGCTGGGCCGGCCGAAGTACTTCGGCGAAGTCGCCGAGCGGATCGATCGACCAGGCGTGGCGACCGGCATGGTTTGGACGCCGGTTGGTGGCGAGATCATGTTCGTCGAAGCAACGCTGATGCCGGGCAAGAAGTCGCTGAAGCTGACCGGCCAGATGGGTGACGTGATGAAGGAGTCGGCGGAGACTGCACTTAGCTACGTGCGCTCGCAGGCAAAGGATCTGGGGATCGATCCGTTGTTTTTCGAGAATCACGACATCCACATCCACGTGCCAGCCGGTGCAGTCCCGAAGGAAGGGCCATCAGCCGGTGTGACGCTGGTGACGGCGCTCGTGTCGCTCTTGACCGGGCGGCTGGTGCGGTCCGACGTGGCGATGACCGGTGAGATCACGCTCCGGGGTAAGGTCTTACCGGTCGGTGGCATCAAGGAGAAGGTGCTGGGCGCGCGGCGCGTGGGCATCACTACGGTGATCCTGCCGAGGCGCAACAAGCATGATCTCGAAGAGCTGCCGAGCGAGCTGCGCTCAAGCATGAACTTCGTCCTGGTTGACAATGCCGACGAGGTTCTAGCCGCGGCGCTTGTCCCGGAGACCACGGTGATGCCGGCAGTCGTCCACGAAGGTAGCCCGGACACCGAGGAAGCGTTAGTGGCGTAAGGCAACTCCCTCCTCCTGGGAGAGGGTTGCCTTCCTGTCAGGTTGAACGTTACAATGACCCGCTTACCAGCGCTTCCTCGGCCTGGCGGGCCAGGGTGAAGCAGATCTGCTCGAGACGCTCGGTGAAGGCCCGGGGCTCTTCGCCGACCTCCCGGCGGAGCGGCATGCCGAAAGCAATCGCGAGTGGCCCGCAGTTGATCGTGACCGGAATACCGGCGATCACCGGTCCTTTGAACCCCTTCGGAGGCGCCGGCGGCACGAGCCGATCGGTTCCCGCCAGGCCGAACGGTACGACGACCGCGTCGAGCGCCGAGGCAAGCTGGGCGACGCCGGAACGAAAGCGGGCGGATGGATCGCCGGCCTGCTCAAGCGAGGCCGGGGTGTGCTTGCCCTGGGGAAAAATCAGGACGGCGTTGCCGAGTGCCGCCAGTTGGGCCAAACCGCGCAGACTGGCGGCGCGTCCGTGATACTGCTGAAGGGGATACAATCCATAGGCAAGAGTGGCATACTTCCCCAGTAGGCCGGCCTGGCCATACCGGGCGGATCCCGCCGCTACCACGAGCCGTCGAGCAAATCCTCTTGCCGCGGTTTGGGAGAGCGCCGTTTGTAGCAGGACGAGATCCGCGTAGCTCCGGTGAGTACCGGCAAAGATGACCCGTGGAGGTAAGTCGGCGAGGTGCTCGCCGCCCAGGATGAAGGTCCGTGTGACCGAGGCGCGATAAAGCAGATCGAAGGGCAGGCTCAAGGCACGGAAAGACCGTCCCCACCAGGTGTAGGGCCAGAGCGGCATCTCCCAGTCCTCGCCCGGCCGGCTTCGTTCCCGCCCCACGTTGGTCGCCTCCTCAGAAATGTGGACAAGGGTCGCACGCACCTGGGCGACGGTCATGTCCAGAGTCAGGTCGCCGTCGTCGACCACCTTTCCCGTCTTCTCTTCTAGTTGCAGCGCGAGCTCGACGAGACCGAGGCTATCCAATCCGAGCTCGCCGAGGGTCTGGTGATCGGCTAACTGGCTAGCGTGGGCCGCCGCGGAGATCGCCTGACCGACCGGATCGTCTGCAGCGAGAGTACTCTCGACCTTCACTATGCCCGTACGATCCGGCAAGGGCAGGAGATGGCGGCGGACCTTGAGCGTGGACGTGCGCGGGAAGTCACCGGTTTCCGAGGCCCACCAGGAAGCGGTGACAATCCGCTGATGCTGAGCGAGACGGCCATTGGCCCAAGCGGCAATCGTTGCCAGGTCAGCGCTTTGGTCGCCGGATGTCCTGGGAATCAGATAGGCGTGCAGCATCGCTCCGCCGCTCGGCGTCGGCACCGGAACGATTGCCGCGTCCTTCACCGCCGGGTGTGAGCGCAAAACGTCTTCGACGTCCTGGGGCCAGACGTTGACGCCGGACGGCAGGACGATCAGCTCCTTCAGTCGGCCCAGAATCCAGATGTTACCCTCGGAATCAATCCGTGCCTGATCACCGGTCGCGTACCAGCCATCTTGCAAGACTTCAGCCGTGCGCACCGGGTCTTGCCAGTAGCCGCGCATCACGTGGGGGCCGCGGGTCAGCAGCTCCCCCTCCGTGCTCAATCGCACCTCGACGCCCGGGAGGGGCTTGCCAACGCTGCCAATCGGGGTGCCGCCCGGCACCCCTGCCGCGACGACCGGTGAGCACTCACTCGTGCCATAGCCCTGGACGATGCCAACACCGATGCGCTCCCACTGTCGGTGGACTTCGGGAGGCAACGCGGCACCGCCTGAGGCGATCAACTGCAGGTGTCCGCCGAGCTTTCGATGGACCATAAAAAACAGGTGCCGCCGATACTGAATCGGTAGACGCTCCGTCAGCGCGTTCAAAGCACGATAAACTGATCCGGGCAGACGAGCCCGGAGCTGCTCATCGAGTGCCTGGCCCATCATGGTCAGGAGCTGGGGGACGGCGATCATGTGGGTGATCTGTTGCTCGCGCAGGACCCGCACGATGTCCGGTCCGCGACGGCTCGGAATGTAATGGATTGCTGCACCAGTCGAGAGGGGATAGAGCAGCCCGCAGGTGAGCTCGAAAAGGTGCGATAGCGGCAGAATGCTCGCGAGACGGCAGCTTGGGTCGAGCGGAATACACTGCGAGAGTGCTCCCACCTCGAAGCAAAGGTTGGCGTGGCTAATCATGCAGCCTTTGGGCTGGCCGGTCGTACCGGAGGTGAAGAAGATCGCAGCGAGGTCGGGAGAGCCCTCATCCCCTTTCGCTCCGCTCGGGGTAGGCTCTCGCTCCTTCCTCTCTTCGATAGCTGAGAGAAGGGCCGGGGGTGGCGAAAGCCCTGGTTCCCACCATTCGACGAAGTTTTCCTGATCGAGCGCCCAGCCAGGGCGCTCGCTGTAGCCGGCGATGATGCAGCGTGGCTCGACCGAGCCAATAATACTCACCGCGGCGCCGGGGTTCATCTCACGGTCGAAGGGGACGACGATGCCGCCGAGCTTCCAAAGCGCAAAGAGGTAGACCGGCGCCTGCCAGGAGTTAGGGATCCAGAGGACAACCCGGTCCCCGCTCGCGATTGAGCAATTCGTGGCAAGCTCCATGGCCAGGCGATCGACCACATCGAGGAGCTGCTGGCTAGTGAGTGTTTTCCAGCCCAATCCCTGCTGGCCACCCACCGCGATTGCCATCGGATACTGACGCGCGCGCTCGCGGACGATATCGTACAGATGCGAATACACATTGTCTCCTTTCTCACCTTTGGCTCATTTCCCGGGCCCGGCTACGTTACTACGACCTTGCTCAGCCCCCTGTAGCGCAGCCTCTTACGGGCCGCCGTTCTTGTCGCAAGTCTGCCGCATCGTGACTGTTGAAGAGGTTGCCTCTCCGATCCCTCCCTAGCGGGCACAAGGCCCCACGCTACAGATCCCAATCGCTAGCTCGCACTGAGGGGGCTGAGCTATACCCGCGCGGGCGCAGCGTTGCCGGCTTCGTGCGCGGCTTGGCGAATGTTCACCCTGGTGAGCAAGGCGGCACCAATGAGAAAGAAGACCACGAGTGACAGAATAGCAATTCGGTAGCTGCCGGTAAACTGAAGGGCGAGGCCGTAAAGGAGGGGGCCGAGCCAACTGGTGCCGCGATCGCTGATCTCGTAGATGCTGAAGTATTCGGCCTCGCGGCCGACCGGAATCATCAACGAGAAGACCGAGCGACTCAGCGCCTGGCCTCCGCCGAGTACCAAGGCAATCACCGCTGCCATGATGAAGAATTGGAGTTCGGTCTCCAGGAAGCGGTAGGCGTAGACAAGCGCTCCGGCCCAGATCAAAAGGTTCACCAGAATCGCCGGTTTACTGCCGATCGCTTTGGCGATCGAGTTGAAAGCCAGCGAGCCAAAGAAGGCGACGAACTGGACCATGAGGATGACGGTCGTGAGAGTGGAGATGGGAAGGCCCAGTGCCTCTTGGCCAAACTGCGATGAGAGGGTGGTGACGGTGTGGATGCCATCGGCCCAGAGCAGGTAAGCGAGCAAAAAGAGTAGCGTCTGTGGATAGCGGTGAAGGGTACTGAGCGTGTTGCGAAGCTGGACAGTTCCGTTCACCAGATTGCCCAGGCCGTGTCGTGGCGAATGCTGGACAGCCGAGCTCGGCAATGCGAGAAGGGTGATCAAGGCAAAAATTCCCCACCAGAGGCCAGCCAGTGCCAGGCTCAGACGAACGGCTAAGCCAGTGGTCAGACCGAAGTGACTGGCCTGGGAGACGAGGACGAGCGTCAAGGCCAGAAGTAGTCCACCACCCAGATAACCCAGCGCCCAACCGATCGACGAAAGGGAATTGCGTTGATCGGGACTGGCAACCGCGGGCAAGAACGCGTTGAAGTAGACGATCGCCGCGCCGTAGCAGACGTTGGCCAGCAGAAAGAGGATGACCCCCAGCCCATAGTTCGTCCCTTGCAGGGCAAAGAGCCCCAGAGTAGCGAGGACGCCGAGATAGGTGAAAAGCGCCAGGAGCTGCTTCTTGCGGTTCGAGTAATCGGCGATTGCGCCGAGGAATGGTAGCAAGATAATCTGTAGCAGTACCGAGAGTGATACTGCGTATGGGAAGACCGACCCCGCCGCGACCTTGACGCCAATTGGATAGACAAAACCCTCGCTATCAGCAGCCGTCTTGGCGATCGTCGTCAAATAGGGTCCGAGAAAAACCGTGACGACGATTGTCGAAAAGGACGCATTGGCCCAGTCGTAAATGCACCAGCCGACCTGTTCACGGCGATTGGTTGCCCCCGCGGTGGTTCCCGTAGCCACTGCCTCGACGTCCGTTTTCATCGATTCTCCCCTTTTTCCCTTGGAAGAGGGCTAGGATCAGGGCAGCTTGCCGGACTTTATCTACCGGTGACTCAGTGGGCCCTGCATGACTCCGTGGTACCTTGTCCCTCAGCGTTGCCATCAGGGCTGAGTCTACCATTGGCCGTCAAATCTACAGGTTGATTGGCCGCTTGCTCCGGCTTCAATTCGCCCAAGTTGTCGACGGCAAAGCATTGCCACCCGTTAACCAGCCACGTGGGGTGAGGAGCGGGTCACCTTCCCCCGCCTCGCCCTCAATCAAGACGATGCTGCCCTGGACGGCCCTCCGATCGCGCGACATGGGACTGCGTAAACGACACTCATCCGCCAGCAGCTTATCAAGCGAGTGGAGTACGACAACTCCGCCAAGCCCTGCTTGTACGTCACCTGCCTCGAAGATTCATCTGCTTCTTGGAGCTAGCTGAATACGCCGATTCTGTCTCCTTGCGCACGAATTACCGCCCGACTGCGCTCGAGGAAGTCGCGGATCGTCTCGAGCTGGGCATCGGAATAGGTTGCAATCAGCGCCTCGGTGTTCCGGAGAAGATCGCCAAAGATCTCACCTTGCCGGGCGGCAAGAAGATCGGTCGCTTCTACGATAACCTTCCGGCGATCGTGGGGATCCGGCCGGCGGCGCGCGTAGCCCGCCCGTTCGAGGCGATCGATCACGGTCGTCATTCCGCCGGTCGTAAAGCCGAGAGCCGTAGCAAGCTCGGTGGGCGTCAGCGCCCCTGCGCTGCCAAGAAGCTCGAGACAGCGGAGATCGGTGCGGTTCACCCCGAAGCGTTTGGCAGCAATCTCGTCGAGCCGATCGATTTCCCTACTCAGGCCACGCAATGCGGTCAGCACCGCGGCTACGGGAGGGCGATTCCCACTAAGATAACTTGACAATCTAGTAATCCCTATTGTAAGTTACTTTACAATCAAGGTAATTATACACCGTTCGCGATGGGGCACCAAGCCCGACCGTGCGTCGACGATGGTGCAATACGTTACGTAAGGAGGTCATTCATGTCTCCACGTGTATTCCGAGTTCTGATCGGACTCAGTGGTGTTGCCGGCGTTTGCATGTTGGGCACCTCGTTCACGATCAACGATGGGCCGCCGCCCGACGCAACAACCGCTCAGCTCGTAGCTTTTGCCCGCCAATACTTCCAGGAGATCGTTTGGGGGGCCTGGCTTCAAGCGGTTGGGACAGTCCTCACCGTTGTCTTCGCCTTCGGTGTCGTCTACGTCGCTGGCGCCGCCAATCGGTTTGTCGGCTGGCTGACGCTCTTTGGCGGAGCCATCCTGACGACGGTCAGCCTCGTCGAAATCGTCTTTTACTTTGGCGCCCTATTTCCCGACCCTGAGACCATGGTCTTGATCAGTCCGGCTTTTGGTCACGCCACGCAGCACCTCTATTTCATCGTCGCCGCCCCTGCACTCTTCCTACCGCTTGGAGCGGTTATCGTCGGCACGCGCGTGCTGCCGAGAGCTTTTGGCTATCTCGCACTTTTGCTGGGAGCGCTATTTTTCCTCGCCGGGATCGTCTCACTCACCCGTCTGATCGTACCAAGCGGGGAAGACGCCCTGGCAGGAATTCAAGCCCTCTGGTGGCTTGCTGCTGCCATTACGCTGATCGTCCAAGCAGGAAAGACCGCAGTGGATAAATCGTCGGTCGTGGGTTGAGCCCAAGCTTGATAGGACACGACTTTCGGGAGTTTAGGCAAAGAACGATACCGTCTGACACGCAACCCATTTCGTCAGCGATTCTTAGCCGCCCCGTCCGTCCTTCTTGAATTTGTATCCGAAGATGAGCCAAACGGGAGGGCAGTCCTATGGAGCAGTCGGAGGCTAATCGATTTCGCGCCATATGATGCCGGCGCGGAGTGATCGGTGCGGCTATCTCCGAAGCAGCCGGGCGCCAAACCAGCCCCAGTAGATCCGGTGATGGCGGATCTTCTCACCGTCGAGATCGATCACCTCGACGATGTCCACCTGGTCGCCCTCGGGCGCCTCCCGGGGGTACTCCCAGATGACCGTCCGACCGTCGCAGAAGTAGCGGACCGGTGCGGTACCATCGGACGAGATCGTTGGGACGGCGCTTCGTCCCCTCGACAAAGGAGCGACGGATCTCGTCGTGACCCCGGCACACGCCCGACTCCTCGTCCAGGATCCTCGGGATCAACGGACTTTCGAGCACGGCGTCCGGATGATACAACTCCAACGGGGAGTCGACGTCGCGGGACTGCGCCCGCGTGTGCCACTGCTCAAAATGCGCGCGCTTCGTGGTTGGGATGCATACCCGTGAACCTCTTTCTTGGCAGTAAAGTTATGTCGGAACTCTCTTGTCACGGCTCGCGGCGTGTAGCTTCAACTTAGTTGGCGACGGCCTGCGCAGCCTACTCGATCCACGACTGTGGTCATCACGCTAGCCGGAGGCAAATCCTTCTCCGATCCGGAAGAGATCTCTGAGCGGATTGGGCTTGCCCTCCTCAATTGAACGAACGGAGTCGCGGCCAGAGCACGGACCAGGGGGCACGCGTGCCGTGGCAGACCAGGATGTCCGAATGGTAGGTCGTCTCCTCGTTCGCGACCGCGTAACGATTGGTAACCTGGCCGGCCACGACGCAATGCGTGAAATAGCCCACGGCTTCCTCGGTCGAGAAGCCCACGACGACGAGGGTTCGAGGAGGCGGGTCACCGTAACCGCGCAGCCAGTACGAGTCCGCGCCACTGATAGACGCGGGCAGGCCGTGCGCAGGACCGTAGAGGTCGATCGCGCCCGCCTCGCCGTAGTTTCCGGCCAGGATCGCTGCCCCGGATTTCTCGTCGGGCGGCAGCGTTCCATAAATGACCGCGACGGAGTCGACGAGGTCCGGCCAGCCGATCTCCTCGACGAAGGTATCGTGCACCGCGCTGGTCACCCGCCAGAGGCCGGAGTTGACCGGCGCGATCGGCAGGACAAGCGCCACTCCGAGGAGGCCTCCGATTGCCAGTCCTCCCCAGGTGACCTCGTAAACGATCCACGACCAGTTCGTGGGCAGGACGGCAAGCCAGCGCTCCCAAACGACGCTTCCCGCGGCGAGGAGTACCGGGTAGGCGGGAGCGAGGTAGTAGGATCGGCCCGGGGCCGCGAAGAGCATCCCGAAGAGGATGACGTAGATCCAGCCAAGCACGCGAAAGCGCTTGCCGTCAGTCGAAACCAGGAAAAAGGCAAGTCCACCGATCCAGAGCGGCACTGTAAACGGATTGGAGCTCACGACAAACTGCTCCGGCACGAAGCCGGACGTTCGTCCGATCCGCACGTCGCGGGTATGAATGGAGCTAAGGAACTCCAAGGAAATGAAGCCGTGCTGGATCTGCCAGATGAGATTGGGGAGAACAATCAGAATCGCGACTGCCACACCGCCCCACAACCACGGAGTGACCAGGTAACGACGGACCCGAGTAGCGAGGATGACGCCGGCGAGCGCCGCTACCCAGAACGCCATCGTGTACTTCGTCTCCATCCCCACCCCGACGGTTGCGCCAATGAACAGCCACCAGCGGGGGTTGTCCGACTTCAACAGGCGGATGACGCCGTAGAATCCAAGCACCCACCAGAGATAGTCAAAGGAGACGTATTGATAGATAGCTCCCTGAAGGAGAGCAATCGGCGCGATGGCTACCGCGACTGCCGCGACGACCTGGGTTCGCCGGCCTCCGCCCAGCTCACGCGCCATCAGGCCGGCCAGCACGGTCGCGATCGCCAGGGCCAAGGAAGAGAAAAACCGCAAGACCACCAGGGAGGGACCGGACAGATCCAGGGCAAGACGGGCGATCAGCGGCGTCAGCGGTGGATAGGCGACGTAGCCCCATGCCAGGTGCCGCGCGTCATCGAGGACGGCAAGCTCGTCGCGATGAAAGCCGTACTGACCGTTCGTGAGAGCGTGCAACGTTAGGATTGCGAGCGCGGGGAGAAGCAGGAAAGCGTCATCGCTTGCGAGCGCTGATCGCACCTGGCCGCCCTCGGACAGCGCGTCACGCGTCGACAATGGCTTCGTTCCATTCCCGAACGGACCAGGCGGTGACGACGCCGTTTAGAACAAATGGGTCGTCCCGGGCAAACTCCTCGGCGGCCTCTCGAGAGGTGAAGATTGCCATGGCGCCGTCGCGCGGATCCGCGAACGGGCCGATCATCAGAAGAGTTTTCTGTGCGCGGAACTCATCCCACCGGGCCCGGTGAGCGGGGAAGTGGAGACGCGCCGTGACCAGGACGTCAGCGGCGCTTTCGTATACGAGAACGTACTTTTTCACGATTACCTCATCGGTCCGGACTTTTCGCCGGGATGGGCAAGTCCGATCGGCGGGGACGCCAAGCTCCCTCGGCATCCCTGCCGAACCGTTTCCAGAGCTTCCCTCAATCCCGTGGTTCGGCCGCATCCGCGGCGCGCGCCAGTTCGGATAGAACGGCAAAGAACTCTTTGGATTGACCGATGAAGAGCCCATCGTCGGTCAGGGCCTTGAGCGCGCCCATTGCTGCTCCCCGGGTCTCGGTCGGGCGAATGATCGAGACCTTCGGAAACTTCCGATTGAGGAAGACGGTTGGCTCGGGCATGATCAGGTTGGTCTGGAAGTCCTCTCCACCAAACGGCGGCGCGTTGAGGTTCGGGAACATTAAGCCGTTGGTCGGATCGGTCAGAGGGAGCGCGTTGCCCGCCTTGTCGTGCCAGGTCTGAAAGTGCATGGTCTCGGTCGGGCCGATGCTCAGCAGGATGCGCAGGACCTCCGGGCTGGACACCCGCTGGGCCAGCGCCGGGTAGAGACTGCTCCCGCCCTGCTCGATGAAGCCGAAGTGGAAGCCCGCGGTGTTGGCGATGGCCTGGAGGTGATCGGGGATGGTCGGAGGGTTGCCCGGCACAAAGCCCTTCAGATCATCGTCGGTGCGTGGAATCGCCGGGAACTGTCCCTTGAGCAACCCCGGGATCGCCGGGGGGAACGTGTCGTTGAAGGGGGGATCGGGGTTCTGGGTGCGGCTGCGGTAGCGGGTCCAATAGCTGGTATCAACGGTCAACTGCAGGAGGTTCGTGAGACGCATTGTGTCTTTCTGAGCACCGGTCGCCTGACTACCCTTCAAGGTGCGAAACTGCTTCAGATCAACCGGCTCCGCTCCTTTCGCCATGAGATAGGCGTTGAGGAAGGTGAAGTGGCTGATCTCGTCCTCGGTGTTGTCGTGGATGTACTGGGGCATGTCCGTGTCCAGGACTTGAATGGCTGCAGTGTAGCCGGCGCTGCCGGAGCCACCGGGGACCTCGCGGTCCTGCACCCCGCCCAGTTCGTTGTATTGTTGCCAGAGATCAGCCTCGAGAATCTCCAGCGCTGCCAGGAACCGAAGTATCGCTGCGTCCCCCCTAGTCAGCCCGCTGCTTGCGGCTTCGGCCAGAGGCGCAAGCCCGGCCGCCGAGAGAGCGGCGCCGACAGCGACCGTCCCGGTCGCGGCGAGTCCGGCCTTCATAAGGGCGCGTCGGTTCGTTGCGTTGTTTGCACTGCCTGGTTGGTTAGTCAACACTTTCTCCTTCACGCTGCTCGGCAAATCGACAGCTGTGTCGATTGCCCCCGTCGGAATTCGGCGAGGAGAGCCTTACGTAGGCTCCACTCTACCGTGACACTGGCCGATTGGCAGTGATCCAAAGGCGTATTCGGGGGTGTATCGTGGGCCGATTGGCGAGACAGGATGGTCTGAGCCGCAGCGGGGAATCGAGTCAGAGCAGGCCGAGGGCGCGGGCCCGGCGGAGAGCCTGGGTGCGACTACTCACCGCGAGCTTCCCGTAGAGGTTGTTGATGTGCTTCTTGACCGTTCCAAGGGCGATGACGAGGGTGTCGGCGATCTCTTGATTCGAGCAGCCGGCCGCGATCAAGCGCAGGACTTCGATCTCACGCTCGCTGATTGGCTCGGCAGGCAGAGCGGTTGGCGGTGCACTTCCTAGAACCGTGAGCTGCGCTGCGGGCGTCATGTTCTCGTCTCCGACGTCCCGTCGATCTCGCTCTCCCGCGAAGACGATCAGGAGGCGGTCGACATAATCGATGAGGATGCGACGCTCGCGGGCCTCGCGGAGCAACCTCAGCATCGCCGGTCCCTCGTCCACGAAGATGCGTATGTAGCCCTCGGGCGCGGCGAGGCGCAGCGCGCGTTCCAGGTGGATCATCGCCGCGGACCGATCCCCCGACGCCTGGTGAGCCAGTGCCAGGAGGACGCAGATGCCAATCGCGCTGCCCCACCGCTCGTCCGCTTCAGCGACAATCAGCCGGCGATCCAGCAGCCGGAGCGCCGGCTCGATGCGATTCTGGGCGATCAGCACCCGGGCCAGCGTGAGGTATTCGCTCTCGCGGGGGAACGAGATCTCGTCGTTGACAGTCAGGCCGGCGGATTCAGCCCACTGCTCTGCCGCGACGAGATCGCCCTGAGCCAGCGACAACCAGGCACGTCCCGCCGCCGACAGCGCGAGGAGGCCCGGGACGAACCCACGCTGTCGGGCGAGCTCGTCGAACGCGTCCAGAGCCGCGAACGCGCCTCGCCAATTGCCGCGTGCCTGGAGCAGCCGGGCCAGGACCAGTGCGCCGCCGAGGAGGTTCTCGGCGCCCGCGGTCGTTGGTCCGTCCATCAGCTCCAGGCCCTGACGCACCAGGTCCTCCGCTTCGTCGAGATCGTTCTGCTCCAATAACAGTTCGGCGCGGGCAATGTCGGCGAGGGCGCTGTGTCCGCTCCACCGTTCAATGGGCGTACCCAACAGATCCCGCGCTTGCTCGAAGCAAGCGGCAGCCTGACGGAGGCGGCCCTGGAGGACGTGCATGCGGCCCAAGCTGATCATGGGGACTGCGTACGGAGACACCTGTCCGATGTCACGCGCGAGGTCGCGCCCCAGCATGACGGCCTCGCGCATTCGTCGCTCGCATGCCGGGCTCACGTCTCCAGTGAGCCGATACGCACTCGCCGCGTAAATCGTCGCCACGGTTCGAGACATTCCTGGTGTCTCTTGTAAGAGTTCCAGAGCCATCTCCGAGCAGCGGATCCCGGCTGCCTGATCGCCAGTGTACCACGACAGAACCGCGCGCGATAGGAGAACCTGGCCCCACAGGGTACGGCGCTCGTCTTCGGAGGCGATAGATGCCAGGCCACGCTCGACCTCCGCGAGGACCGTCTCCCCGGTTTCCGTCTGATTCGTCTGGATCAGGATTATCGCGTGCAGATGCCCGAGCCTCGGACGCTCCCGGCGCAGATCCGCCGGCAGCGCGTCAAGCCAACTGCGAACCTGGGACCGTTGGCCACGGGCGATCATCCAAAGACCATTCTGTTCAATCAGAGCCACCGCTCGCTGGTAATCGGCCGCTGCAAGCGCATGCTCTACCGCTTCTGGAATCAGCTTGTGGTCGGTGAGCCACGCGCTCGCGCGCTGGTGTAGCGCGGTGACCTCTTCGCGGGTCATCTCGACCTGCAACCGCTCGCGCAGCACCGCGTGGAACAGATGATGGTAGCGATACCAGCGCCGCTCGTCGTCCAAGTGCACGGTGAAGAGATTAGCGCGCTCCAGGAGTTCGAGGGTATCCTGTCCGGTGGCCATCGGGCTCGTGGCGAGCCTGCGGTCGATGGGGGGCGCGGCGCACGCGTCGGCTCCCACGACCGCATCGCAAAGCGGGCCGCACATCCGCTCGAGAATCGACGTCTGGAGCAAGAAGGCCTGCAGGTGGGGCGGCTGCCGGCGGATGACTTCCTCCGCGAGAAAGTCGATGACGAAGCGATTGCTTCCGGTAAACGTGGCGACAAATCCGGGCAGATCGGTGCGATCGCGCATGGCAAGTCCGGCCAGGTGCAAGCCGGCAATCCAGCCCTCGGTGCGCGCTTCGAGGGCGGCGACCTCCGCGGGGCCGAGCTCCAGCCCCACGACCTCGGTCAGAAACGCTGCGGCTTCTTCGGTGCTAAACCGCAAATCGACGGCGCGCAGCTCGATCAGCTCGTTCCGAGCGCGCCAGCGCGCCAACGGGAGGGGAGGGTCGGCCCGGCTCGCGAGCACTAGGCGAAGACTTGATGGCAGGCGCTCGACGAGAAACCGGATCTGGTCGTGGATCGCAGGCGTATTGATCTGGTGATAATCATCCAGCACGAGGATAAGCGGCGCTGCATCTGACGGGGCGGTCGCCAGAGAGTTGATCAGCGTGGTGAGCACGAC
>JAJPIK010000034.1 GCA_021324795.1 Chloroflexota bacterium | reverse complement strand
CGAGGGGAGTAGGAGCGGGCGGACAGGCAATGCGTTCGGTCATCTCCGTACCTCCGCCTGCCTGCTCGAGCATTACCCGTGCCTCGTTCAACAAAGTACCGCTAGTGCAGTCGCAAGGGACGGTCTCGGAAATGTTGTATCGTTGTCCGTATGAGACCACCGATCTTTGTGCGGGCGCTCAGCGACGAGGAACGGGAGGGGCTCGTCGCTGGTTTACGCTCGCCCGACGCCTTCGTGTTGCGTCGCTGCCAAATCCTCCTCGCCTCCGCCCGGGGCAAAATCGCCCGCGAGATTGCCGCCGACCTTGGCTGCGATGGTCAGACGGTGCGGACGGCCATCCACGCCTTCAACACCAAAGGGCTCGCCTGCCTCGCGCACTGGTCCTCGCGTCCCCACACCATCCGTCCTGCCTTTGCGGCCGAGCAAGCAGAGCGCTTGCGCGCCGTGCTCCATCAGAGCCCGCGCCGCTTCGGCAAGCCCACGAGTGTGTGGACTTTGCCCTTCGCCGCCGAAGTCAGCTTCGAACAAGGCATCACCCCCGAGCGGGTCAGCGGGGAGACCGTTCGGGCGACCTTGGCGCGCTTGGGCGTCCGCTGGAAGCGGGCCAAGGAATGGATCACGTCTCCCGATCCGGCGTCTGCCCGAAAAAAGGGGCCCGTGATCGCGGGGTGCCCTCGGGGCCCCGCCTGGTGCACACCCACCCCACCTGGGCCGTGGGCTTCGAAGACGAGACGTGGTGGAGCAGAACGGCTCACCCGAAGATGTCGGCCTGGTCCCCCGACGACCATCCCCTGCGTCTGATCGAGAAATCGGCCCCGAAGGATGATCCCGACCCCAAAGCGTTGGCGGCGTATGGTTTGCTCGTCCGCACCGCGCAGGAGCCCGACAAGGTCTGGCTTCGTTTTGTCGACGGGCGTCCGCTGAGCCCCGTGACGATTCAATTCTTGGAGTGGTGCTGCCACAAGCTCGCCGCCCAGGGCAAGACGGCGTTGCTGTTGGTCTGGGACAACGCTTCCTGGCACCTCAGCCACCCGGTGCGCGCCTGGATTCGTGCCCAGAACCATCGGGTCAAGCAGGAGAAGAAAGGTGTCCGCATCCTCCCCTGTCCCTTGCCGACGAAAAGTCCCTGGCTCAATCCGATCGAAGCAAGACCAATCAGCTACAGGGGCGCTGCGTAGCCAAAGCCAACGACTTGGCAGTATCATCATCGTGCATCCGGACCATCCGCTCGCCGGGCGTCGGCTGCCGGTTGTGCGCCGGTATCGGGAGAACGGCGAGCGGCTCTGGGTAATCGAGCTGCCGGATGGAAGCCGACAGTATGTTCCCGCTTCGTGGTGTGCGCCGCTCGTGACCTCGGAGACCCCCTCCCTGCCAGGAGATCCGCCGGTGAGACCGGAATCATCGCAACACCCAACGTCGCCCCTCAGTCTGGACGGGCTCCGCGACCTCGCCACGCTCGTGCGCCACCTGCGGGAGCGCGCGCAGGCGCGCGGAGAGGAGCACGCGGATGATGCCGCGGTTGCGCAGAGACGCCTTGGGCACGAGCAGCCAGCGAACGTCCCCGGTCCGACCGACCAGTCCCCTTGCGCTGGCGGACCTGCCGACGTGGGAGAGTTTCCCGCCAGCGGATCGTCACCTGCTGATCGGGGCGATCGTTCAGACCGCACGGCGCCAGCTTCCGACGCGACTGGCTGCGGCCCACGGGCCGGCGCGGAGGTGAGGCAGCAATGAGCATCGGGACATCGGAGGTCATGCAGGGCGCAGGCGTCGTCGCGCCCTCCCCTCCTCCGTCGGGAGCTGATCCTCGGATCACGCCTCGCCATCTGAGCCGACGGGCATTGATCTACGTTCGCCAGTCGAGTCCCACGCAGGTCGTGCGGCATCCGGAGAGCGCGCGCCGTCAATACGGGCTCGCCGAGCGGGCCCAGCGGCTCGGCTGGATGGCGGAGCAGGTCACGATCATTGACGAGGATCAAGGCAAGAGCGGCGCCGGGAGCGCCGCGGCGCACGACCGGGCGGGATTTGGGCAACTCGTCTCGGCGGTCGGCCTGGGAGAGGTGGGGATCATCCTCGTGCTGGAGGTCTCGCGCCTGGCGCGCAACTCGGCGGAATGGTACCGTTTGCTCGAGTTGGCAGCGCTGGCCGACGCCTTGATTGCCGATGAGGACGCGATCTACGATCCCCGCCAGTTCAACGATCGGCTGCTGCTGGGGTTGCGGGGGACGATCAGCGAGGTCGAGTTGCACTGCATTGAGGCGCGGCTGCAGGGCGCCCGACGCAGCAAGGCCCAGCGGGGGGAGCTGCCGATGCGGTTGCCCGTCGGCCTCGTGCGCACCCGCGAGGGAGCGATCGAGTTGGATCCTGACCAGGAAGTGCAGGGGGCCTTGCGGACCGTCTACGCGCAGTTCGAGGCCCTGCGCAGTGCCAACGCCGTCCTGCAGTTCTTTCGGACGCACGGGCTGAAGATTCCCCGCCGAAGCTGCCATGGTGCCGACGCGGGTGAGTTGCACTGGGTCAAGCCGACCTACCAGGCGATCCACCAATTTATCGTCAACCCCATCGACGCTGGCGCCTACGCCTACGGCCAGCGTCGGCCAGAGCACGCAATGCTGCCGGGTCTGGGTCGGCGCGAGCCACGCCATCGCTTCGCCCTCGACGAACTGGAGGTCTTGATCCGCGATCACCACCCGGGGTACGTGAGTTGGGAACGCTACCTTGCCAATCGGGCGCTCTTGCGCGAGAACAGCCAGCAATTCGCTCCCAGTCCCGGCGCGCCCCAGAAGGGCTCCGCCCTGCTCCAGGGGATCGTCTACTGCGGGCGCTGCGGCTGTCGGATGAAACCGCATTACGCCGCGTCGAGTCCCAGCTATCTGTGCAGCACCCGCAAGCAGCACTACGGCGAGCCGATCTGCCAGAGCCTGACCATCGCCCACGTCGACCAGGCGGTGAGTGCGGCATTCCTGGCCGTCGTCCAGCCGGCCGGGGTCGAGGTCCTGTTGGCGCTCAGTGAAGAGTTCGATCGGGAGCAGGCGCAGGTTGAGCGCCAGTGGCAGTTGCGCCTCGAGCGAGCGCGCTATGAGGCCGAGCGAGCCGCTCGGCAGTATAATCAGTGCGAACCCGAGAATCGGCTGGTGGCGCGCGAACTGGAGACGCGCTGGAACGAGCGGTTGCGGGTGGTCGGCGAGTTGGAGGAAGAGTATCGCCAAGAACAGCGACGGGGGCTGGCACCGCTGACCGAGGATGAGAAGGAATTGCTCCGCTCGCTCGTGAGTGATGTGCCGACGCTCTGGCAGGCGACCGAGACGGGGGTCGAGGATCGCAAACGTCTCCTGCGTTGCCTGATTCGGGAGGTCATCCTCAACCGCGGAGAGGGGGCCAAGGGGCGGGGCGGGATCACCACGATTCGGATTGGGTGGAAAAGTGGCGCCTGGACGGAACTGCGGGTGAACCGGCCGGCGAGCAGCGACCAAGCGCGAACCGCCCCGGCGACGCTTGATCGGATGGCAAGCCTCGCGGGCCAGATGACAGACGAGCGTGTCGCTGCGCTTCTCAATGCCGAGGGCCACATGACCCGGCAGGGCTTGCCCTGGACTGCGGCGCGGATCCAGCGCGTCCGGCACTATCATCGGATTGCGACCGCCTGCCCCGTGATGCCCCGGGATGATCAGCCGCGCGGCGACGGTCTGGTGTCGATCGGTGCCGCGGCGGCGATCCTGGGAGTTGTCCCGAGTGCGCTGGACCACTGGCGCACGTGGGGCTTTCTGCCCATGGAGCAAGCGGGAGAAGGCAGTCCCTTCTGGGTGCGGCTGACGGACGAAGAGCGGGCGCGGCTCGACGGCACATTGGCTGCCCAAGGACACGGGCAGTGGCGGATTCGAGAGGCCGAACGCATCCTGGGGGTGACCAAGGAGCAGATCTGGGAGAAAGCACGACGCGGCGAGATCATCGCCTATCGCGCGCGTTTCGCCACGCATTGGGAGTGGCGCGTCAGTCTCGCGGAGGATGCCGATCAATCGGTCAGCGATGAGGCGAAGACCGACGAGCGAGCTGTTGCCCCTATTGGATGAGAGCAGATGTGTGAGGTTGGGTTCAATGAACCCAAATGGATTCACACGCAACGCAAGATCGTCGAGCCGGCCCGTTTGCTCACCGCCCGCGAGATCGAGGAGCGCGTCTGCGAGGCCCTCGGCTGTTCCCACGAAGATCACCTGTCCATTTCCGAGAAGGTTGACTGATTGTGCACTAGCGAGAGTGTCTGCCTCCGAGTTGATCATCCCCGTCCCGATCACGGATGCGTTGACGCAGGGACTCGCCCAAGGGTCCCTTGCCAGTGCGTCGGTTCTTCAGTTCAGACCGACGCGTGGGTTCAGGGTCTCGTCTTCGTCACACGGGTGACTCTCTTTCTGCGTGCAATCCTCGGATGGTATCTGCAGCGTACGAGCCTGGCGAAGAGTTTCGAGCGGGCGCTGACCGCCTTCGCGGCCTTACAGGTCCCGAGGTCGGCTTCACCGATGCCAGCATTCTCCGCCGGATGGCCGCGCCGACGAGCTGGTAACGCCAGATCCTGGAAGAACTGCGACTGCCCTCGCTGGAGCGCTACCAAAAGGGTCTTTCTCCGTTCTGTTGCGGTGACCACCGGTGCGAGACAATCTCGCCGCCTGACCGCTCGGTGAGTGCCGGCACACGGTACTGTTGTTCACTGGGGCCCGGCGGCCGAGATTGGTCTTCCTGGCCAGATTTCGGGTTGGCCCGGGTGGTGGGCAAGTGCAGGGTGATCTTGCCAAACGCCGAGCCACCGAAGGTGTGCTTTGCCAGCGTATCGCGAACTGGTCCGATCTGGCATTTCCTCAGTCATACGCGGTACTTGCTTTCAACCGCCATCACGACGGCCAGCATTGCAGTATCTTGCGTCCATAAGTTAAGGATCACCAAACTACTTCAACACGCTCTCCTCGCTCGATCGACTCGCGCACCGCGTCAGTGACGATCAATTCGGCCACCGACTTTCGACCCGACGATACTGGCTCTCGGTCACCCCGAATGCACTCCGAGAAATGCTCGATCTCGCGCAGGTAGTTATAGAAATGGGGCAAACCTTCCGGTTTGATCTCGTGAGTCACGTGTTCGCCCACCTGGCGTTGACCTGGGAACCGGAGCTCGACCGTGAGATGACCGGCAATGGCCTGGGTGATGTGACCGGCGAGCGTGAGTCGACCGGCGGTTCCCTCGATCTCGATCAGGGAGGATGGGTAGGTGAAAGCACCTTCGATAACACCCGGTGTTCCATCCTCTAATAGAAAGCTAAACACGACTGTGTCCCAGTTCGTGCGCTGATGTAACCGGCGGATCGTCCCGGTTGCCGATAGACTTGTGATCCGCTGCCCCGTCAGGTCGCGGAGCGAGGCGATAGGATAGATTGCGACATCCATTAGTGGTCCGCCGCCCCGGTTACGATCGAGGCGCCAGCTTGCTGCGCTCGAGATCCGATCCGGCGCGATGGTGTATGAGTGGCGTCCGCGGACGAAGACGATCTCCCCCAAAGCCCCAGACTCGACCACCCGCTTTGCTGCCTGGTAGGCTGGATTAAAGAGCGTCATGTAGGCGACCATCAGTTTGATGCCTGCACGCTCGGCTGCCACGACCATTTCGCGCCCTTCTTGTGCGTTCATCGCCATAGGTTTCTCTACCAGGACGTGCTTCCTGGCTTCAGCGGCTTGGATCGTGAGCGAAGCGTGGAGGTGGTTTGGGGTACCAATGTACACGGCTTCGATGGATGGGTCGTTCAGCAGTGCCTCGACTTCCGCATAGCTGCGCGCTTGGGGAGCCGCAGCTTGCGCGCGTTCGAGGCGTGCCTGATCCGGGTCGCAGAGTGCGGCCAACTCAGCGTTCTCCGCCGCCGCCAGAGCTGGTATTGCCTTATCGTAGGCGATCTGGCCGCAGCCGATTATTCCCCAACGCACCTTCTGAGAATTGGTTAACGCCATTGGTACATTCCTTTCGCTTCAGGTTGAGTTTCGGGCCAGCCAGTCAACCATATAACGGGCACAGGCACGGACGGCTTCGTCTTCGTCCTTAACGTCTCCTTCGTCAAGATCCATCTCCATCGCAAGAACGAACTGCTGGCGCTTCTGACCGATGCGGTTCAACTCGGCAAGGACAGACGGAAAGTCAACGATGCCTTGACCGATCGGTACACTGGTGTAGACACCCTCTCGAAGGACGTAGTCACGCACGTGTGCGTGATAGGTGTAAGATGCGAGCTTGCGTGTTGCGACAAGTGGATCTTCTCCGAGAAGAAGCCAGTTGCCCGTGTCATTATGCAATCCAACGTTGTCGCGCTCGGAACCCTGAAAGATCCGAAGCAAGTCGTCACTGGTGAAGAAATCGTAGTTTTCCGTCGTAACAGTAATGCCAAACGTCATCGCTGCATCAGCGAGACGGCGAACCTGCTCCACGGCAAGACGAACCCGACCCTCGCGAGTGACCCGCCCTCCATAGCCGAAATAATACAAGCCAAGCGCTGAACCAAGGTGGTGCGCAATCTCGAGATTCCGGATTGCTCGCTGCAGGGGCGGTTCGGACACGTCGCGGTCCGCCGAGAGCATCAGCGAGCCGATAATCACGGTGGGGATGAGATGAGACTCAAACAAGCGCGTCTTGAGTTCGTCGAGGTAACCACGTTCGGTCGAGGGGAGTTGATCTACGCTAAAGTCGACGCCGAGGGGACGAATCCCAAACTCACGAGCCAGTGCCTCAACCTTTTCCAGCACGATGTCGATCCGTGGCCGGCTGCTCATCCGGCGAAGTTGCCGTCGATACGAGTCAGAAAGAACTCCCAGATACAAGGCCATACGACAATCTCCTTCCCCGGTCACAGACGAGCGGCTTGCTCGGCCGCGATGTGGTCCAGCAGCCCCTTCAGATAGGGAACTTCGATCTCATAGAACGCCAGTGCCGTTTCCCGCGTGACGTGCGGTTCAAGGGTCAGGAACCCGTCATAACCGTCGCGGACGAGACGTCGCAATAACCCGTCGATGTTGACAACCCCATCTGGGAGAGCGACGTAACCGATATAGCGATCGTCGAACCCCCGGAGGGTACCACCTCGATAATCCGAGGATCGGTGGACCGGATCGTAGTGGCAACCACCTTTAAGATGAACATATCGAATCGAGTCTTTGAGGACCTCGTAAGAGTAGGGGTATGGCTCTTCGTTCGCCTGATAGAAGTTACAAGGATCGTAGAGCGTTCCAAAGTACGGGGAGTCAATAGCATCCACGATCGCGCGTATCCCCTGTGCGGTGCCCGAGTCGTCGTGAGCTTCGTTCTCAAGAACGATCGTGACGCCTCGCTCTCCGGCATATGCCGCCGCTGGACGGACAATTTCCACGAAGAGCGCCGAGGGGATGCCGCTGAGATAGCAGTTGACTAATGGGGCACCAAGGCAGACTGCTGCGTCGATTGCCCCTTTGAGGGCGACAGTCCCGACAACCGGACCGTCGATCGCGGCTTGTTGGATTGGGCGGCTCCCTTGGGTAATACAAGAGACGGTGAAACCAGCGTCGCGAATCAGACGCGCCGCGCCCGCGACGTCCTTGTTCTGATACAGCGCCCGCTCATCTGGGGTCTCACCGCCGATCAGGTTATGCGGCCAGAGTTCGATGGCATTGACCCCGAGCGAGCGAAAGACTTCGAGGATTCGGTCCAGGCTGTGGCTGCTCCCTAGGAGTTGGCCAGAAATAGCGATCTGCATGGATCACTCCGTGTCTTTGGTCGGGGCCGAAGCTGCCACCGTGGCAGCTTCGGACCTCGTGGTAATACCTACAACTTCTGGTTTTGGAGGAGCTGAACTGTCTGGTTGTGGACGTCGTTGAGCACCTTCGCCGCGTCGGTCGTTTGACCGGCCCAGAGAAGGCTCGTGTTCTTGACGTACACGTCCGGGTCCCATTGCAGCCAGCCAACCCAGTAGTTGGGCTCGACTCCATCCTTCAGACCGAGATCGTGGAACGCGTGGGTGTAGGCGTCACCGGGGATGCCGGTCTCCTTCGGCGGGAGGCCATACTTCCAGAAGGTCTGGCGCGAGACGAACGTGCCACCCGACGGGTCGGAGGCGATCTTCGGAAGGAGGTCCGGATTCGAGATAATCCAGCGGGCAAGTTCGTAGGCAATCTCGGGGTGCGGCGACTTCACCGGCACGGCAAATGCGGAACCGCCCACAAACTGGACCCGTTTCCCGCTTGCACCCTTTGGGGTGGGGGCAACGGTGAGCTTGAATTTCCCATTGACGGCTTTCGCCAGCGAGTTAGCGCCGTCGTTCAGCCCGTACATCATCCCGAGCTTGCCGCTGACGAACACTTGAGACGCTCCTCCGCCTAGGGCCTGCGTTTCTGAAGGCGACGGCATCACGTGGTGCTTCCAGATCAGATCCGTGATGTAGTGGAAGGCCTGGATTGTATGCGGATCATTAAAGTGCGAGATGGGGGGATTGCCGATGACCATCTCCCCGCCGAAGTTCTCGACGATCCAAAACATATTGGTGCTATCGGTCGGGAGGTTGACACCCCACTGACTGGTCTTGGGATCACCGGTGTGCTTACTCAGTTTCTGAGCGTTCTTCAAGAGATCGTCGAAGGTCCAGTCTTCGGTCGGGAGCTCAACCCCTGCTTCCTGAAGCAGGTCGGCGTTGACGTAGAAGGCGCCCGGCGCCCAATCATAGGGCAGCGCGTACTGTTGCCCCTTATATTGAAAAGCCTTGACCTGGGTCGGGTAGTACTCCTCAGGCCAGCCCGGTGGTCGCAGCGCCTTGATGTCGTCATCCAAGCTCTTTAAGAGCCCGAGTGAGGCGAAGGTTGGACAGCGAGTGTCATGCATCCAGCAAAAATCGAGCGGCGCTCCACTCGCGAGTGTCGTCTGAAGCTTGGTCCAGTACTGGGCCCACGGCACGCCCCAGTCGTATTGAAGCTTCAGATTGGGATAGTATTTGGGGAAGAAGGCGTTGATCGCGAGGTTCCACTTCTCGATCTTGCCTTGCCCTTCCCAACTGATAATGCGAAACTGATCGGCGATCGTTGACGGAACCGAGCCGGCAACCCACTTAGTAGTCTCTCCCGCCGATGCCTGGGCCGTCGCACCCGGGGTCGCCTGCGTCGAGGCAGTCTGGGTTGGTGCAGCCGACGACTGGGTTGACGTCGTGGCCGGTGCCTGCGTTGGTGTGGGGGGAGCACTGGTTGAGTTCGCGGGAGCCTGTGTTGGTGCTGTCACGGGACCAGAACATCCGGTCGCTGTTGCGATCGCGCTAAAGCCCATGACCAGTGATCCCGTAAGCAAGCGGCGACGAGTCAAGCGCATCGAGGGAGACAACACACTCCGAGCATCCATTACATACTCCTCTTTTTCTTGTCTTACGCCTTTGCGCCGAGCGTTGGGCCTGCCCCATCCCGTGTGTGATATCACACGCGCAGCACGTCTACTATTCGATGCAGTACCCTCCTTCCTGTGTGCTGACCACCATGGAACTTCTCAGCCTTTCAGTCCGCTGAGAACAATTCCGCGTACGTAGTACTTCTGGCCGGCCACGAAGATGATCAGAATCGGAATGATTGAGAAAGTTGCTGCGGCCATCACCAGTTGCCAAGGGATCTCGATCGCCTGAAGGCGCGCTTGAAGCATAGCTAGCCCAAGGGGTAGTGTCTTGTTGTCAACCGAGCTGATCATAATTAGTGGCCAAAGAAAATCATTCCAGTGGGCGAGGAAGGTGAAGATTCCGAGGGTCGCGATCACCGGCATCGAGAGCGGCATGAAGATCCGCCAATAAATGCCGAAGACGGAGCAGCCATCAATTTTGGCAGCGTCCTCTAATTCCTTGGGGAACGTTAGCATGAACTGGCGCATCAAAAATGTACCCCACGCGCTAAAGATCGACGGGAGGATCAGGCCTTGGAGGGTATCGACGAGACCGAGATCTTGCATCAAGATGAACACCGGGATCATCAACACCGGAAAGGGGATCATGAGGGTGCCCAGATACGAAAGGAAGATCTGGTCACGACCGGGGAAGCGGAGCCGAGCAAACGAGTAACCTGCCATCGAACAGGTCACAATCTGACCGAGCGTAACTGTGATCGCGACAATACTACTATTGCGAAAGAAGATCCCGAAGGGGACCGTAGTCCATACTTCGCGGTAATTTTCCCAATGGAAGACTGTAGGCAAGAGACTGGGCGGCATCTGATAAATCTCGCCGAGGCTCTTCACTGACGCGAGGACCATCCACAGGAAGGGCGTCATCCAGAAGATGCCGAGGATCGACAGAAAAAGACCGGCAACGAGGTTACCCAGAAAGGTGGAACGCCGAGTATGCAATCGTGGTATCGTCACGATCATGCCATTGCCTCCAAGGGATCAAACCTGAGCTAGCCCTCGAATCCATAGACCCAGGACCTTGCCACGCGCCACTGAACGATTGTGAACACGAAGATGGCAAGGAACAGGGTCGCAGCAAGAGTCGCGGCGTAGCCCATCCGGAAATAAGAAAAACCGTTTAGGTAGATGTACATCACGATTGTGGTCGTCGCGAATGCCGGACCTCCATTCGTCATAACGTAGAACTGATCAAAGCCCTGCATCGCGCCGATCAGCGAAGTGACCAAGACGAAGAAAGTAACCGGCGAAATCAGCGGAACGGTAATGAAGCGAATCCGATCGATTGCATTGGCCCCGTCAATCTTTGCCGCCTCATGGTATTCTTCGGGAATCCCCTGAAGGCCGGCCAGGAAAATCAACATCGCTCCACCGATCCCTTTCCAGTTCCCCATAATAATGATGGCCGGCATCGCCCACGTCGTACTCCCAAGCCAGTTCGGTCCGGAGATCCCAATCAGGGAGAGCAGGTAGTTGATTAGGCCAACCTGGGGATTGTAGATCCAAGCCCAGACGATGGCGATCGCCACGGTGAGGGTGACCTGTGGGAGGAAGTACACGGTGCGAAAGAAGATGATCCCTCGCATCTTGCGATTCAGGATAAGTGACAGACAGAAAGCGATAAAGATCCCGATCGGCACCGCCCCGATGGTGTAGTAAACGCTGTTCCACGCAGTCTGCCAAAACAACTGATCGTTGAGCATCTGTCTGTAGTTGTCTAAGGCAACAAACTGCGGAGCCTTGACCAAGTTCCAGTCGGTGAGCGTCAACGCGAATGCGGCCACGATCGGCAAAAGACTGAATACGAGAAACCCGAGGAAGTTCGGAAGCAAGAAAAGGTAACCAGCTATCATCTCACTTCGGCGCAGGTGGCTGGATGACGCAGCATGGTGCGGAAGAGAGACTGCTCCGGACTCCCTCGCGTCTGCCCAAGAAGATCCACCGGTGCTATCGTCTGCCATCTGAGTCACCTCCATCATTGACTAGGGTATGCACGTGACCGAGATTGCGCGAAACTTTGCTGGCTGCGTTGAGCACTAGGGGGATGAGTTCGGCGACTCGCTCTTCCCCGGACGCAGGGAAGGCGACGCTTGCGCTTGCTACGTACTCGCCATGGGCACCCAAAATAGGTGCGGCGACGCACATAATCCCCGGGATATTCTCTTCCTGGTCAAGTGCGTACCCTCGTTGACGGATAGCTGCCAACTCCCGATCCAACTCGTCAAGAGACGTGAGCGTGTTAGGTGTATACTTCGCGAGATGGACAGTCCTCAGAAGCGCGTGCGCACGGTCTCGTGGCAGGTACGCTAGATAGGTCTTGCCTGAGGCAGTCGAGTGGAGCCCCGTCTCTCCGGGTAGGTGACTCCGTCGGGCCTGAATCGGCTTCCAGCCCACTAGTTCGATTACCGAGACGAAGGTCTGATTCTGGATAACGGTCAGATAGGCAGTTTCGCCGGACACGTCACGGAGTTCACGAATCGGATCGATCCCCGCTGAATAGAGATCGGTGCTGGCGAGAAAGCCGTTGACCATCCCGATCAGGCCGTAGCCGAGGCGATATATCTTGGTCACTGGATCCTGCGTTACGATTTCGCGTTGACGCAGTGTTGTAAGAATGTGGTGGGTAGTGCTCTCGTTAAAGGACAATTTCCGCGCGATGTCTGCGAGTGAGAGCCCGTATCCGTGCCGGGACAGGACTTCGAGAATATCCAAGGCCTTGTCAACAGATCGGATGTGACTATCTCGCGTATCAAGAGCTGGTTTCATAATGTGAAATCACCCTTCGCATTTGCGTGCATTGTAGAGGTGTGGGTCAGTGCTTGTCAAGCACCGGGTTTGCTGGTGGTGGGTTTGCCTTTGCTGGACAAAGTCTTGAAGACAAGCGAATTTGCCAAGCTTGGCGCCGTAAATCGGCCATAATCCTTTTATTTGTAGAGCATTGACCAAATAACCGCGGCCGGATGCTAAACTTACGCTCGTCCGGCTGCTTATATTCCAAAATCCCCAATTGCTGTGCTTATGCAGCGAGAGGGAACAAATAGACCTGCTATGCGGTATTAATGGTTAAATCCTTCTGGGTCTCGTTTTGCTCAACAACATGGCCGACGAAGGGATGTTGATCTTTCAAGACTACATCGATAGGGTTAAGGAGACAGTGGGCGACTGCGGCTAGGACTTGCTAGTGAGATCTGCCTTGTGCGATCCGTCGCTTACCAAATGCCCATCTTGAAACTGGCCTCTCTGATGCGTGGAGGGATCGTAATAAGCGAAGGCCAAGCACTTCTTGGGGGCGACGAAGCGGCAGATATCCCTGATTTCTGCGAGGATTGTCGTCGCTGATATCGGTGCCCCCCTTGATCGTGGTCAGATGGGCGACGGCGGGCACTTGGGCGAGGAGGGCCGCGATCCGATCATCGAGTTTGGGACTTGATCCTCCAGGAAAGTCACGTGAGCCAACAGGCAGCATGGGCTCAGCAGGAACGTCTCCCGGCTCAGCATGGATGAAGGAAGAGATGCCCAGCGACTGGGCAGCCACGGACGCTATCTGGTGGATCCGTTCCCCCCGAAGCGCTCCCGGCTCTTTCGCTCCAGCAAGGCGGTAAGTTCGGTCAGGTCAAAGGCGGCGATATCGTCAAATGTGGCCACGTGCTCCAAGCGGGCCCGCGCATACATTAAAAACATGTTGGGGAAGAGGATCTCGTCCTCCAGGGACACTCGATCTAGGAGGGTCAGCGGGATGCCCGCGGGCCCGCTTGAGATCAGCAATTTGATCGATCAGGAGAAGACCGAAAGTGGATCAGTTCCCGCAGCCAGGGAATTATCCGATCGGGAGAGCGGGCGGCCCGCCTCCGCCTGATCCGCGCCAGATCGGCGGTGATCCCGGAATCTCACTGCTCTCCCTTGATCCTGTGCAAAGGAGTGGCGATCGGCATCGATTTGCATCCAGTTCGGGATAAACTCGTTGGCGCCGGCTTCACCCAGGACGGAGGATGGCGCCATCTAGCCGCGACCGTTCGCATCCAGTACCCGATGTCCAAGAAAGGCAGTTCCTTTCGACGCCCGAGCAACTCGCGGGTACCCTACCGCGAGTTGGCGCAGTGCAGAACCTTGCTTGGTTGTTCTCCGCCCTCGTCCAAAATCACCGCGTCGTGACTCCGTGTGCCGAGATCGATATCAACAAAGAACATCTCGTTTTCCTGCGTTCTCGGACGAGGCGGCCGAGGAATGTCTGGACACGATGTGAAAGCCCCCTGCGCTGCAGGTGAACGCGGCCTACCCGTACCTTGCTCACTCATAGCCGCTCTTCGAGCTGTGGAGGTAGTCTTCATCCGAGGACCAACCTCAGCAGGACGAACGTCGCCCCCGCACGCTCGAACAAGAGTGTTCCAGCCGTGCCTCGGACGGTGACGTCACGATACAAACTGACAAACATCGTCCTCCGAGCAGCCGGCGGAGGTCGCCAGGAATGCCACCTGCATCATCAACCTCTATAGCACGATCGTTCTGGACTCGTCAGCGGTCGCGTCGCTCTGGCGGCTTGTCGTCTCGCCGGCGCACTGTGATGATGATCTCGAGGTCGCTGCCGAGATCGATCGTCGCCGAGGGCACCGGAGTCTGAGGCGCCTCGGCACCCGGGCGACGGCCGTGGCGCAGCCAGTCTTCGACCTCGGCTCGGTGGATCACGAAGTGGCTGCCGACGCGGCGACAGGGGATAATCTGCGCGGCCAGGTATGCATACGCCGTCGAGCGACTCACGCCAATCAGGCGAGCAACCTACTCAACGGTGAGAAGCGGGCCTGGGCCCGCGGCACTTTCCTCCCCTCCGATCCGG
>JAJPIK010000001.1 GCA_021324795.1 Chloroflexota bacterium | reverse complement strand
TCCAGCTGCTTCGAGGACTCCTGGAAGAGTCCCCAAAACTCCCTGGACTGCCGCACGACATCACGCCATTCTCCGCCCTGTAAGTCTCTGTTCATCTGCTGCAGCAGCGTACCTGCCCTCTCGAGCCGACCCGCGAACTCCCTATCGTCGTCCCTGACGATGGCGTTGTCCACTGCAATTGACCCAGGCTCAGCGATTTCGACGACTAGAACACGACCGAGGCCGAAGGCGGGAGCGAAATCATGCACCCAATCGCCCGACGTGATGGTATGACTCAGCCTTGTGCTGAGGCGCTTGAATTGAAGGAACGGCTGACTTGGGCTCACAAGGATTCTGAGGTTCTGATTGCTGCTGTCAGGGCGGCCCCATGATGAAAGAACAACAGCGGAATTCTCGTCAATCTGTTGCCCGCGGCGGAAGTCTCCCAGGGATACATTGACGCTGGCAAAGTCGATGCTAAGGTCGAATGACAATTGTACGTCCCGCTTGCGCTCCTTCATCCTCAGGCTCTCAACGTAGTCGAGGACGTGTCTCTCCAACGGGCAGTAGAACACCCGCTGCACAGGCCTTCGATGGCGGGTCTGCTGGCTACTAATGCTATCCAGATTCAACTGCCAGAGAGATTCTTCCCGTTCCCCCGGCGCTTCTTGTAACGGCAGCAAGGGCCCTACGACAGCTCCGTCTGCGGCCAAGACGTGGCCAAAGATCGAGAACCACATCACGCTCTCTTCAAACTCGTGAGCTACGGTGACCGAGAGTGCAGGCGCGATGCTCCTAGAGAATGGACTTACCTCAACAATCCTCATCTTCCTCTCCTACTGCGCTGACGTCTCGACCGACCTCCGCCGCCTGGAAGACCGCCTGCTCATCGATGATGACGCCACCCCGTGCCTTGAAGAGCAAGCTTCCAAACGGGTCCTGAACTCGCAGCAGCCGCGGGTGCGCCCCTGCGCAGTCATAGACTACATAGAGCCAGTACTGGTCCCGGAGGATGGCGGCTTTCGCCCACTCGTTCTCCTTCAGCTCCACGTCGCCCACTGCCCGGCGTCCTTTGACCTCGATGCAGCGCTGCTCTCCGTCTCGTCGACGGGAGAGCAGGTCGAAGCCAGGCCACTGGTCTAGCCCGATTAGGCGGGCCTTCTCCGGTGTGGACACGTCGTGCACTTGGGCGCCCTGGGCCTCCTCGTACGCCCGGGCCACTTGCATGGCGATGCGCTCGACTTCCTTGTCGTGCCGCTCTCGGTCCTCAGGGTCCGCTGACGGAAGGACCAGGGCGTGCGCTAGGAACGTCACGTCGCCCGGCTCCACGAGCTCTATCTCGCGCCGCAGTATCGCGAGGGCACGCTCTTCCCTCGCTTTGAGTTCTTGTTGCCACCGCCGCACTTCTTCCAGGTGTCGGCTCGCCGCCTGCTCGCCCTTGTTCGCCTGTTCACGCAGTCTGGCACGAAGGTCGAGAAGTTCGGCCTCCTGGTAATCGAACCCTTTCCGGAGGAACTCCCCTCTATCCTTTAGCGAAATGGTGAGCCTTCGCCGGTGCTCCTCGACAAGGGGTCCCAGGACGGAGCTGCGGAAGTAACGCTCGGCGCGGGCGATCGCCGCATCGATCCGTTCATGCGCCGGCCAGGCGGTTGGGGGAACATGCTCCGCCGGGCGCAACACCATGAGCTGCTCGACCGGGCACGGGAGCGGTTCCCCATCCAGCGACTGAGTGATAGCAGTAAGGCGGACATCCAACACCTGCGGGACCCGGAAGGACTCCGGGAAATCGGGATCGGCAATCCGGACCACGGTCACCAGGCCCAGGTGATAGAGGTACGGCTCGGCCGCATAGGGGTCGACAAAGACCGCACCTCTGAGGGCGATCTCAGCAACCCGCTCGCAGAAGTACGAGCGGTATCTGTCGAAGAAGGGCTCACCTGGACGAAGCCACAGCACGTTGTCATCAGGTCCAGGTTTGTGCACGGTCACCGGCAACGGCCTTCCGCCAGTTGCCTCCTCCAGCGCCAGGCCGAGTGCGATCGGCAGCCGCTCCAGATGAAAGCGCCCGCCCAGGTCCCCGCGGATGGCGACTCCAAGGCGCGGAGCGCTCTTCTGGATAAAGCTGTGGACGTAACCGGGAAGGAGGCGGTGCAACTGATCGCGGTCACGCTGGGCCAGCAGCGACGGCAGGAGCGATACCACGTCCCCCCCGGTGTTTCTGAGCTTGGTATCGGCTTCCTGAATGGCTCGCACCTGCTCCGTTGTAAGAAAGCCCTCGACGCGGCTGGCTTCTTGGTCGGCGCGATCCTCGACCACCGCCCGCATGATGATCTCTGCCAGAGATACTCCTTGGAACTGTCGCCCAATAACGTCGAAGACCTTGTCCGAACCCAGCTCCCGCCGGATGGATTCGAGCTTGTCCAGAAGTGTCCTCAGGACACGCCCCTCGCGGGTCTTGTTGGCGACCAGATTGACCAAGACAACAGGATCGTGAGTCTGCTTGTAGCGGTGAATGCGGCCGAAGCGCTGCTCAATCCGCGCCGGGTTCCATGGGATGTCGTAGTTCGCCATGATCCAGCAGAACTGCAGGTTGATACCCTCGCCCGCCGCGTCGGTGGCCACCATGAACCGGCACCGCTTCCGAAACTCCTCCATCTGGGCTTCCCGCTCTGGGTACGGCATACCACCATGGATGCGGGCAACCTGGCCGGTGTAGCCCATGCCTTCCAGTCGATGGACGAGGTAGTCCATGGTGTCGCGGTGCTCCGTGAAGATCAGCAGTTTCTCATCCCGAAACTCTGAGTCCCGGATCACCTCCCAGAGGCGGTCGAACTTCGACTCATCGCCGCGTTCGTAGACCCGCTGCGCCAGAGCCAGCAACTCTTCGACGTGGGTCTTCTCTGCCCGAAGCTCAGCGAGGGTGGTCGCGGTGGTGGCGCCCATCGCGTCCTCCTCCACCACGTCGCGCTCTTCACGACCGTCCACCGTTCCCTCTTCGTCGCTGGTCCGTTCCTCCTCGATGTCCGCGATGCGGAGGCGTCGCTGATCGGCCTGGAGTTGCTCTTCGCTTAGCGCCCTCGCGACCACGTTGCTTATAAGATCGCTCAACCGGTCCCGCCTGCGTTCGAGCGAGCGGAGCAGCGCCCAGGTGGAGCTGGCGGCCCGGCGCTGCAGAATGCTCATCGCAAGCCGGGCGGCGGAGCGGTTCAACACCCGGGCCCGGTTGTAGTGAAAGCGCACATAGTCGGTCAGTTGCTCGTAGAGCTCCCACTCCAGCGCGGTGAGGTCGTACCCTGCCGTGTGGCTCAGTCTGGTCGGGTAAATGCGCGTGCCGTCAAAGCGGATCATCTCCTCTTTAGTGCGCCGCAGAAAGTATTGCGTTCGAGCTTCGGCGGGGAACGCATTAAAGGCGTCGACCGTCCGGAACACGGCAGGTTCGAGAAGCCGCCACAGGGCGAAATACGGAAAGTCCTTCCCCATGTGGGGCGTAGCAGTGAGGAGCACGAGGTGATGGGCGTGCCAAGAGAGCCGTCGAGGCGGCCGGGTTTCCTGGAGCGCATCCGCGCCTGCCAGCAGTTCCGCCAGCTTGTAGCGGTCGGTCGTCTCATAACTGCCGTCCGCGTTGCGCATGGCGGATAGCTTGTGGGCTTCATCGAACACCACCAGATCATACGGTTCCGTCTCAGGCGCCGCGAGTCGCTCGAAGGCCCGACCGCCAGCGAGCGTATCCACACTGGCAATCACCAGCTCGCTCCCAGGGCCGGCAAAGGGATTCTCATCGCGACAATCGGCCCCCGTCACTTCGCGAAACTGCAGTGAGAAGAGGACACGCATCTCTCGTTTCCAGTTCCCCACGAGCCCGGCCGGAGGCACGATGAGGACGCGCCGGAGGAGCCGACGACTGAGCATCTCTCGGATGTAAAGGCCCGTCATGATGGTCTTTCCAGCGCCGGCATCGTCTGCAAGAAGAAAGCGCAGGCGCGGTTGTGAGAGCATGTGGCGGTAGACGGCGATGATCTGGTGGGGGAGAGGATCGATCAGCGCGGTTTCCGTGCCGAATACCGGACTGAACAAGTGCCCGTAACGAAGGCGCTCGCCCTCAATGAATAACCGTACCGTTTCCGGGTTCGCCTGGAAATCGGTGACGGGCACGCGCGGAGCCGGTGTGTACTCGGCCCGTCGTTCCCCGATGATGCTTGCGGGTGAGCGATGATGGCTTGACGCCTGCTGGGCCAATGCGACCAGAGCTTTCATGGCCAGCCGATTCGGGCGGGCCTGGCCGTTCTCCCAACGGCTGATGGTCACGTAGGTCACGCCGAGGCGCTCGGCAAGTTCAGCTTGAGTCATGCCGATCTCACCACGAAGACCCTTTATCCATTCAGGAGAACCGACTGTTCCCGTAACCAAAACCGAGCCCCCGGTAGGAATTTAACAAACTATAACATGAGAGGAGCGTGGGTTCAAGCAGTCCTACCCCCGTGCGGAAGCATCACATAGCTGGCCGGTAGTCAGGCTGCCGTTGGTTGAGGTTCACGGCGTCGGTGCCAGTAGGCATCCCAGTCGCCGTTGAGGTGGAGGATGCGCAGCGC
>JAJPIK010000046.1 GCA_021324795.1 Chloroflexota bacterium | reverse complement strand
CTGATCATTCCGGTCCAGATGCTCCTGGTGCCCCGGTTCATTCTCTTCCGCCAGCTTCACCTGTACGATACGCTCTGGGCGTTGATTTTACCGAGCGTCTTCACGCCTTTTGGAACGTTCTTGCTGCGCCAGTTCTTCCTGGGTATTCCGCCGGAGCTGTCGGATGCCGCGCGGATCGACGGCGCGGGCGAGTTCGCGATCTACTGGCGAGTGATCTTGCCCCTGGCCAAGCCCGCCCTCGCCGCGCTTGCGATCCTGGCCTTCGTTTGGAGCTGGAACGACTACGAGACGCCACTGGTTATGCTCACCACCGAGAGCAACTTCACGATCCCACTGGGACTTACTAGCTACATCGACGAAAACGGCGGTTTCAGCGCGTCGTTGATCATGGCCGGCTCGGTACTGGCGATCATTCCGATCTTCGTCGTCTTTCTGGCGCTGCAACGCCAGTTCATCGAAGTGATCTCACGCTCCGGACTGAAAGGTTGAGATCTAGACACACGCGCTTGGCGGGTCATGGTGATTCCGGACGATGTCGTCAGTCGACGAGATGGTGATCCCAAACTTCTTAGTCGCCGCGAGGATTTTCTTGCGCGCCTCCTCCTGGGCTTCACAAGTATCGAAGTGGGTAAGCGGCCAGCGGGAAAGCGCGTCGCGCACGTGCGATGGGTTCTCGATCGGCAGGTGGCGCTCGCCGTGCTGATCGATCCACGCGAAGTCCTGGTCGGGCAGCGCTTTGCGTTGGCCACTAGTTAGACGCGACATTCTCAGCCTCCGTATTCGAAGGTTCGGAAACTTCTTAAGCCCGCAGAATCCATGCTGCGGACCACGGAGGACGGCACAAACGTGGTTGTGTTCTACGGGAGGAGAGCGCTGACCGCGATCTTCGCGTTCGGGGCGGCTAGCGCAGTGATTGTGTCATTTTCGCCGAGTCGCTGAACGAAGGTGTAGGAACCTTCAGGGCGTGGCTCACGGTAGACTTCGATGACCCGATCGACGAGGTTGACGAGCCAATATTCGGGGATGCCAGCTCGCGCATATATGCGTCCCTTGCGACGCCGGTCGAAATCGAGCGTCGAGTCGGCCACTTCGACCACGAGGACCGCGGTCGAAGGATGCTCCGCGAGATAATCGCGAATGCTGCCCGGGACCACCGCGAGATCCGGCTCGGGTTCCGAATCGTCAAACGCCAAGGGCAGTTGGGCGCGAACGTCGAAGCCAGCCGCGAAAACCGCGCGGAGCGCCTCTTCAGCCAGTTGGACGCAAACGGAATGAGGTGGCTTCTGGGGGCTCATCTCGACGATCTCTCCCTCGATTAGCTCGACGCGATCTTCTGGCCCGAGAATTCCCACATCGATCATCTTGTCGTATTCCTGGCGGGTCCATCGCCGAAGCTGGACAACGCTCATGCTGACCCTCTCCTTGAACTCTGCATCCTCTGCGTGTCAGCGGTTTGGTCAAACAGGATCTTAGCACACATACCGAACGCGCAAAATCAAGGGAATCTCAATCATTGCTCAACGGCGAGTGCCCCCTTAGTCCTATAGGTTAGTACTATGGATCCGATGACGATGGCCTGCATTGCTTCGATTCTTGTCGTCGCGCTGGTAACGCACGAGCTTGGCCATGTGCTCGGCGCGCGACTTTTGGGGATTCGGGTGGCCGAGGTCGGAATCGGCTTGCCGCCGCGCATCGGTGCGTTGAGCTGGCGGGGGTTCGAGCTTAGCTTGAATTGGATTCCTCTGGGCGCCTTCGTTCGTTATCACGAGCGAGCGGCGCCCCGGGAATTCTCATCGCTGGGCGATCTTCCTGCCTGGCAGCGATTGGTCGTGACCTTGTCTGGGCCTCTTGCCAACCTCGGCGTCGCAGCGGTTGCCCTGGCGGTCGAGATGACTTGGCTGGGGGCTCTAACTCCTCTATCCGTCTGGATCCTCTCCGCCCTCGCATTTCTGTCGATAGCGATCGGCGCAACGAATCTGATCCCCATCCCTCCACTTGACGGGAGCAAAGTTCTTTTCCTCACGATCGAGACCGTCCGCGGCCATCGCCTGGTGTCGCAGCAGGTACAAGCGCGGGTCGACCGAGCCGCGCTGTTTGTCACGATCGTCGCTTTCGCTGGCGGCCTCGTCTTTGGCCTCGTCGGGAAATGATGAGGTCGCAGTTCAGTTCGGTCGGTTCAAGATCCCGATCATGTGCATGTAGGCATCAGTCCCTTTGACGAGCTGATCGACGGAGATCCATTCGTCGACAACGTGAAATAAGGACGGGTCTCCAGGACCGACGATTACCGAGGGGATGCCAAGCTCGCCGGCACTGCCGCTCCCGTTTGTGCAGTAGGGAACGTAGCAAGTCCGTGGCAGGATACCAACTCGACTGACGCCTTCGATCGCGGCTTGGACGAGTGGGCTTGTCTCGGGGATAACCCACGCCGGATGGAAGTCGTCATGCTGAATCACCGCGCCGGTGTAGCAGGGCACGTTCACCTCCAAGTAGGAAGTGTCGACTTGATCGATGCCAGTCAGAGCGTCACGGATGGCTGCCAGGACGCTCTCGCGCGTCTCGCCGCGGACTAGGCGTCGATCCCATTTCACCGTGCAGCGGTCGGGGATGATGCTGGTGCCCGGATAAGGCGAGCTAATGATCTCAACCATCTCCATTAAGCCAGAGCCGAGAAGCTCGTCCTCGGGCGGTGCCATGGCCCGCAGGCGAGCGGTCACTTCATACATCCGGTAGATTGCGTTATCGCCCAGATGGGGGACCGAACTGTGAGCCGGACGGCCGTGGGTCACAATGCGCAGGCCGGCTCGCCCCTTCTGACCGATGCCGACTTGGAGGAGAGTCGATTCGCCAATCACGACAAAATCGGCTGGGTGTTGTTCGAGTATGCTGCGGAGGACTTGTCCTTCGAGCTCTTCTTCGACAACGGATCCGGAAACGGTCACCGTGCCCCGAAACTGATCTCGAGGTAGGAAGCTGGCGGCGCAGATCATCGCGGCAAGCGGACCTTTCATATCCGTGGCCGCGCGTCCCCAGATCTTCCCATCAGCCAGCTTGGCCGAGAAAGGTGGATACGTCCACTGCTCGAGAGCCGTCGCCGGCACGTGATCGATGTGACCATCGAAGTGTAATCGTGGACCGGGACCAGCCTGGCCGTGAATCCGACCAATGACGCTGCCGTACGTATCGGTCCAGACTTCGTCGTAGCTGAGGTAGTGCAACCAGCGTTCGACGACCTGCGCGGTCTCACCCTCGCGACCAGTCAGACTTTGGGCGCGAACGAGATCCTGGCAACAGGCGATGACTTGTTGGCGCTGGGTTTCGGTCAACATCAGGTGCTCTCCCGCAAGGCTTGGATTTGTTGGTCGATCTCTTTCGCTCGTCCAGCTTCTTCGTCCCAGAAGGTTATGCTCTCCATTGCTGTCAAGTATCTGTCAGTGTAGCCGAAGCGGCTCCAGAGACCCCGTTTCATCTGGTGCAAGCGTGCCTTTTGAGCGGTGCCACGGACGTCCAATATCTCACTGGTGCCAGCCTGGTGAAAGATCCGCTCGGCCCAACTTTCTAGTATCGCGGTCGTAATCGGCCCCTCCTGCCTGGCCCAATTGTCGAGAACTGATGGATAGCGATCGAACCGGTCTGTCGCGATAGTTACGATGTTGTCATTCGGTCCAAGCTCGAGCAGTTTTGCGGTCTTGATCGCACCGATAATGTTGCAGATACCGCTGATCCCCAGGCAGGTACGTAGGGAATAGATCGCGCTGCCGCTGTCCCGCCAGTTGAGATCGGCGAGTCCAAAGCGATTGGCGAGTTCATCGCCCGCGGTGTGTAGAACCTGGAGCCCACGCACGCAGTCGTTGTCGTGGATCAGGGCAACGTAATCCGTCGTCAGAACGTTGTGAATCAGGGTGACCATTTTGTCGCCGATGCCTTCGATCCGATGCTGTCCTTGACCACCGTTGTAAAGTGTTGAACACTCGCGTGGCTCCAAAGCGACGATGGTGGCATCGGAGAAGCACTTTTTGATCGCGTCGCCGGCTGCCAGGGTACCGGCCGAGCCCGGCGCTGAGACGAACGCAGCTACCCGACCGTTACCATGCTCTGCTGCTGCAGCCAGCGCGGCGTTACCAGTGACGTGATAATGGAAGCGGTAATTGGGTAAAAGCTCGAATTGAGCCAACACAAGATAGTCAGAGTTTCGGACGTAGTTCTGATAGGTGCGATCGAGAGTCAAGATGACGTCGCTCTCACTGCCGGGGGTGAGGTCGAGGTCGGCGCCATACTGGCGAATTCGCTCGTAGCGTTCGCGACTCATCGTATCCGGCATGACTACCACGGCCCTGTAACCCTTGAGCAAGCTGACGTAGGCTGTGCCGATGCCAAAGTTGCCCGTGCTTGGGCCAACGATTATTTTCGTGCCAGGATGAATGCCGTCGATGGCCTCGGCTTCGGCCAGAGTAGCGTAGGCTGGGCCAACCTTGTGGCTGCCAGTTGGGAAAATCGCACCGACGAGCACGATCACGTTCGCTGCGACGCCAGTCAGCGCGGGGGGCAGGATGACGTAGCTGACGCTGCCATCATCTCGTCGCCAGGTGATATTGAACAGATTCGCCGGATTTTTCTCGTCGTGCCGCGCCGCCTGAGCGGCCTGACGGTATTTCGCGGGCAGAGTCGCCGGATCCCGCATTTCGGCATAAGTCGGCCCGGGAACAATCGTCGTCATCTCAGTTTCCTTTACCGGTCAGCTCAGCGCATGCCCAGTGCGCCGCCGACTGACGTGAGAGTAGGTTCGATCACGTGGAGTTGACCGAGGGTAAAACTGACCGACTTCACGTCTTTGAGCCCATTGCCGGTGTTCACGACCACGACGCGCTCGTCTGGTGTGATCTTGCCGGTGCTGGTGAGACTGAACAGACCAGCGAAGCTCGTTGCTCCGGCTGGCTCGGCGAAGATGCCGGTCAGTCGGCCAACCGCGGTCATGGCTTCGAGGATTTCTTTGTCTTCGACCGCGATGCAAAAACCGTCTGTTTCTCGGATCGCTCGCAGCGCGCGAAAGCCGTCGCGAGGTAGGCCAACGTTGATACTGTCTGCAAGGGTGTCGGCCCGGTCGGGGGAGACGTCGCGCGCTCCGCTTCGCCAGGCATGATAAACCGATGGCGAGCGCGCGGCCTGCACACCGATCAAGCGGGGCAGCCGGGAGATCCAGCCGAGCGCGAGCGCATCCTGAAAGCCACGGTACAGACCAGTGATGATATTCCCGTCGCCGACCGATATCAGAACGGTGTCCGGAGCTTCCCAGTCGAGTTGCTCGACAATTTCGAGCGCACAGGTCTTCTTGCCCTCGGCAGTGTGCGGATTATAGCCGGTATTACGGCAGTACCAGCCCCACTCTCGACAAGCCGCCTGGCAAAGGTCGAAAATCTGATCGTAGCTCCCCTTCACGAGGAGCACCGTGGCTCCGTAAACCAGAATCTGGGCTATCTTTGCTTCAGGGGCGGTTGATGGCACGAAGATGACGCAGCGGAGACCTGCGGCCGCACTCATCCCGGCCAGAGCGGCCGCAGCGTTCCCTGATGAGGCGGTAGCGACAACGGATTCTCCCAATTCGAGCGCCTTGGCGATGACCACCGCGCTGGCCCGATCCTTGAGCGACGCGGTGGGGTTCCGTCCGTCGTCTTTGATGAACAGGTTGTTCAGGCCGACGGTCTTCCCGAGACGTTCGGCGCGGTATAGAGGAGTCCAGCCGACCGAACTAAGGACGGTTGCTTGTGTGAGATGGCGGCCTGCGTCGTAATCATTCAGCGGCAGCAACGGCCAGTAACGCCAGATCGACCGGTCGTCATCGGTCATGAGCCGCGATGGTCCCCATTCAGCGCGAATGCGGGCGTAATCGGGCAACATGTCGAGCAGCGCGCCATCACCACAACGGGGACAAGTGTACCGGATCTCGCCAGACGCATAAAGCGTTTGGCAGCGCGAGCAGCGCCACTGGTAATTGACTTCACCATTCATGGCTGGCCCCTCATACATGGGTGATCTGTCCCCCATCGACGACGAGGTTTACGCCGGTCACATAGCGACCGTCGTCCGAGGCTAGATAGGCGACAGCCGCGGCGACATCCTCGGGCGATCCGAAATAGCCGATCGGGATGCTTTTCAGCGAGCTTTCGCGTAGCATTGGATCTTCGAGAATCCAAGAGTTCATACGAGTCTGAAAGGTACCCGGTGAGATCGCATTGACCCGGATGCCAAGCGGACCGAACTCGAGTGCCATGGCTTTGCTCAAATGGATGATCGCCGCTTTCGCCGCGCAGTAGTGCTCCGAGGCGGCAAACCCTACTAAGCCAGCCACTGAGCCCAGGCTGATTATGCAGCCGTGAATCTGCGCCGCGATCATGTGACGCAACACGGCCTGACTGCAAAGGAATGTCCCTTTAACGTGGACGCCGAACATCTGATCCCAACTCGCCTCGGAGATCTCGAGGAAAGGTGTATGCTCGAAGATACCGGCGTTGTTGACCAGAACGTCGACGTGACCGAAGGTTGCCACGGCCTGGTTGACCATGGCATGGACCTGTTCCCCGTTCGTCACGTCCACCGGGAGTGGCAGGACTCGTCGACCGGTTTCGGTAATCTCGGCGGCAACTTTTTCGACGCTCACGTGGTTCAAATCCGCCAGCACAATGTCAGCGCCTTCGAAGGCACAGCGCCAGCCGATTGCCCGGCCGAATTCACCACCGCCACCGGTGATCAAGACCACTTTTCCCTGGAGTCGTGGTTCTACCATTTGCTGTCTCCCGTCGGTTTCCGTGGTTCGGATGGCTCATCTGAATCGCGGTCCCAGCCAGCGTAATACTGGCGGACATAGGGGGCAATCGTGCGTGTGGGATTCGCGGCGGCTCCACCGGACTTCGCCGCCACAGCGAGGTTCTGGCGAAGTTCGCTGACGAGCGTGGTTTCGTCCAGCTTGGTCGAGTGCCTGTCGCGCAATACCCACTCGCCGTTCACCATTACGTCGCGCACGTTCTGATGGCTGGCACTGCGCAGCATCAACTCGGGCAGGTAAGCGAGCGTAGCATCGGGCGAGGCCTGGGCGCTCAACCCGATTGTCCAGTCGTCCAGACCGGAGCCACGATCAATCAGCACCAGGTCGGCGAGGTACCCCGCTTCGAGCTTACCCAACCTTATCTCTTTTCCAAGAGTGATTGCCGCACCGCCGGTCGTGCCAAGCGACCAAATTGCGCTAGCTGGCACGGTCGCTGATTCTGCGCCCGGGCGGTTAGCGAGTGTCCAAGCCAGGCGGAGCTCACGGAGGTAATCCTGATCGTCGTCGAGAGTGTGGCCATCAAGCCCGATACCCAGACTGATGCCCGCCGCGAGAAATTCTGGTACCGAGGCGATGCCACTGCGCAGGCGTAGGTTGCTGCTCGGATTGTGGGCGATGCCGACGTCTCGCTCGGCCAGCAAATCTAGGTCGTCGAGGTCGACCCAGACCATGTGAGCGAGAGTCAAGCTTGATCCGAGCGCCCCGATCTCTTCGAGGTGGCGCACCGTGCTCTTTCCCCAGGTCCGCAATGCATAGGCACGTTGGTAGCGGGTTTCGAGCATATGCATCTGAACCCGGGTGCCGTGGTCGCGGGCGAACTGGACACAGCCCAGGATCACATCATCGCTGCACCACTGGGCGGCGACTGGACTCACCTGGATCTGGATGGTTGCCGTCCCGGAATCGTGATAGCGACGGAAGAGATCGTGGCAGAGCCCGAAATATTCATCCGGGCTCGGAATTGTCTGGCGACGGAAAGAACGTGCCAGTGGCTGGAGATCGGCTGGAAGTGTCTCAATGAAAACTCCTTCGTCGACGTATACCAGCGAGTTCTGGTTGACAATAGGGGGGTGGTAGGCGACTCGAATGCCGGCGTCGCGGTAGCCGCGCAGCGTCGCCTCAGATTCCTGTTCAATCCGGCTCTGGTCTCGGGGATTGTGACTGTGGGCGGTGAGCGCAACACCGGAGCGCAGCAGCCGCAACCCGTCGTAGGCAGCAGCGAGATAAGGATCGAGTGGTGGCTGAACCCGCAGACCAAGTAGCCAGACCTCGAGCAGATCGTCTGGCACGCCCAATGGCACCGTGCCGAGGCCACGCCCGTGGTCGTGGCTGTTGACCATCGCAGGGAGAAGAATCAGGTTGGCTCCGCCAACCAAGTGCGCCGCGGGATATCGAGCTTTCAGATCGGAAAGCGAACCGGTCGCGACGATCCGGTTGCCTTCGACGTATACCGCGAAGTCAGATCGCGGAGCGGCGCTCGCGTCTGGAAGCGCGTAACCGGCCCAAATCAGTTCTGCCATTTATAGGTTCTCCCCGGCCGATGGCAATCTGGGTCAAATTCCCGCTTGTTCGGCTAAACGTTTAAAAGAGTCCAACTTGCTGGCCACCATCGATCAGCAAAGCCTGGCCGGTGATCATTTTTGCCGCGTCTGATGCGAGATAGACGACGAGCGAAGCAACTTCTTCAGCCTGAATCAGGCCAGGCAAGGGCTGATGCGCTTCGAGGAAGAGATTGCGTTGGTCGATTGCGACGCCAGCATTAAGTGGCGTATCGACGTAGCCCGGGCACACCGCGTTGCAACGGATTCGGTCGCGAGCATAGTCGAGGGCAATCGCCCGAGTAAGATTGATCACGCCTGCCTTGGCGGCAGCATAAGCCGCTTTGTTCCGGCCGGGGCGCACGCCAAAGGTACCGGCGGTGTTGAGGATTACGCCACCCCCGCGACGCTTCAGTTCCGGGATCACGTACTTTGCCCCGAGGAACACGCTGCGTAGGTCGATCGCGAGGCATTCATCCCATTCGTCCTCGCTGATCTCGGTCACACTGCCGACCGGACTGATGCCGGCATTGTTGAAGAGGATATCGACACCCCCAAACGTCTCGGCAGCAAATGCGATCATGCGCTGGACGTCGGCACCTTTGCTCACATCGACCGCGACGGGCAGCGCCGCGCCGCCACGCGCGGTGATCTCCTCGGCAACCTCGCACACTTTACTGAGGGTCCGACCGGCGACGATCACGAGAGCCCCAACTTGAGCGAGGGCAAGGCAACTTGCCCGACCGATGCCAGAACCACCGCCAGTGACAATGGCAACCTTTCCAGACAGAGCTAAATTGCCGAGAGTAGAAGGGAGATTAACCACCGGTTCCTCCGACTAACTCGAGGTAAGCGATGATCGTTCCGACTGGGACGCTCGTTCCTTCTTCGGCTGCAATTTCGACTAGGCGTCCTGATGCCGGCGATTCGACGTCGGTGTTGATCTTCTCGGTCTCCACTGAGAGTAATGGCTCGCCGGCTGCGATCGTGTCGCCCTCCGCTTTCAGCCAGGCGATGATCGTACCTTCTGTCATCGTCATACCGTATTTGGGCATGTAAACAGGAATCAATCTAGAGGACACTGGTTTTCCCTCTTGCCTCGGCGATTCACGCGCTTGCACGAACGACTTTGCGGATCGCAGACGCGATTTCTTCGGGTGACGGTATCGCCGCCTTTTCGAGCACTGGACTGAAAGGAATCGGCACCGCCGCTCCGGTCACCCGCCGCACTGGTGCTTTCAGATTGCTGAATGCTTTCTCGGCTACCGTCGCAGCCCATTCGCTGGCCGCGCCGCAGGTCAAATGACCTTCGTCGACGGCAACCAGACGTCCGGTCTTGGCAACACTCTCGAGCACCAAAGCCTCATCCCACGGTGAGAGAGTGCGGGGATCAATGATCTCGGCCTCGATACCTTCTGTGGCCAAGGTTTGGGCGGCCTTCAGAGCATGGTGCACCATCAGTCCGGCTGCGCAGACCGTCACGTCGGTCCCTCTGCGCTTCACGTCGCCTTGGCCTAATGGGATCAGGTATTCATCTTCCGGAATTTCGCCTCGCATTCCGCCGAGGGAGAGGTGATTGAAGAAGATAACCGGATTATCATCGCGAATTGCCGATTTGAGGAGCCCTTTGACATCGTACGGTGTGCTTGGCATAACAACTTTCACTGCTGGCACATTCATAAAGTACTGGTGCATACACTGGCTGTGGTGGTGGCCAACGCTGATTCCGGCCCCGTTCTGGGCCATGTAGACGATTGGGAGCTTGGCCTGACCGCCGAACATGTAGCGGAAGGCGCTCGCCTGGTTCGCAATTTGATCGAATGCCAGGTAAAGGAAGGTGCCAAACATCAGATCGACAATTGGTCGAAGGCCAGTTGCTGCAGCGCCGACTGCTGTTCCCGAGATCGCTAGCTCGGAAATTGGTGTGTCGACGACGCGTTTCTCGCCGAATTCGGCGTAGAGGCCACGCGTGCCAGCGAAGACACCGATGCGGACGTCTTCACCCATGAGATAGACCTTTTCGTCGCGCCGAAGCTCCTCGGCCAGCGCTTCACGAATTGCTTCAATGTACGTCCTACGTGGCACCGTTTTCCTCCTAGAGAGCGAGACTGATCCCCAACTCTTCCAGCCAGCGATGATACTCGATGAGCGGTAAGTCAGCCGGGCGTAGGGGCAGTTCGAGCTTGGTCCAGAATGGCGGCAAGAGCCACGGACGCTGACTTTCAACGACTCGTCGATCCTGCTCACGGACCAGATCCTGCATCTTTTCGAATTCTTCGTCGTAAGCCGGAGCACTCAGATTGAAGTTGCGTGCTGACCCCCAGTAGGTATCCGTCTGGTTGTATCGGCGCGGACTCACCGCTTGCCAGATTATCATGCATTGTTGGCCGTCGGCGTCCCGGGGCTGGATCTGAAAGTGAATCACGTTTGGCATACCGACGAGAGTTGAGATTTGAACCTCGCGTAGCTGATTGTCGTTGCCATGTCCGGCAAGGGCTCGGTTATCAGGTTGTAGCATGATAAATTGGACTTTCAGATACTGACCATCGCGGCCTACCATGTGATCCGGCGCTTCCGGATGGGAGCGGTCGCCGAGCAAACCACCGTGCACCCAGGGAGCGTGAGTATCGTCGAGGGCGGCCATGATCACCCGGGGCGCCGACGCTGTCCAGGAGGGATAACGGCGAATCGGGCCGAGCAAAAAGCGGTCGTCTTCCAGACCGGGCAATTCGGGTAACGGGAAACGTGGTTTCTCGGCCAAACATACCCAGATCAGTCCATAGCGTTCCTGCGTGTGATAGGCCGGCACGCGGGCTTCCCGCGGCACTTGACGGCCGGGGGTAAGCTGGGGAATCCGCACACAGTGTCCCTCGGCGTTGTACTGCCAGCCGTGGTAGGGGCAGATGATGCAGTCACCAGAGCCGGCGACCTTTTCAATTGCTCCCAGGGAAAGCCGAGCTTGGAAGTGACGGCAAAGATCCTGAAGCGCGACGGTCTGCCCGTTGAGGCGAGCCAGGACGAGCGGCTCTTCCAGAAGCTCGACTCCACACAGCTTGCCGTCGGCCAGATCTTCCGAAGGCAACACCGGATGCCAAAAAGGACGCATAGCGTTGTAGTATTGATCGATTGTTTCTAGACTTGGCGCTGAGGTGATTTTTCGGGATGACTGCATCGCCATGCTTTGCCTCCCCTGGAATACTCTGCCTCTGTCTTGTGATGCTTGACGAGCCAGAGCAGAGACTCTCGCTATGCCCAAACGTCTTCAAAAACGGCCGACGGCTCGGGATCCGGACTATTCCGCGCGAACGTCACCGCAGCGTCGACGGCCTGGCTGATCTCGCGATCAATCGCATCAAGTTTCTCGGCAGTGGCCAGACGGTTTTCGACTATATAAGCGCGGATTTTTAACAATGGATCCTGGGCGCGGGCCTCGGCCTCTTCGGCGGCTGAGCGATACTTCTGGCCGCCGAGAAAGGCGTTTTCTCCCTCGGAGTGCCCACCCCGCCGGTGGGTTTTTGCCTCGATCAAGGTCGGCCCTTCGCCACGTCGGGCGCGGGCTACCGCTTTCACCGCGACCTCGTAGACCGCGATCGGATCAGTGCCGTCGACGACTATGCCTGGCATGCCGTAGCCGGCTGACCGATCGGCGATATTGGTAACGCTCGTCACTTTACTGGTTGGTGTGAACTCGCCGTAACCATTATTTTCACAGACGAAGATGACGGGGAGCTTCCATACCGAGGCGAGATTGAGTGATTCGTGGAAGCTGCCTTCATTGGATGCGCCATCACCGAAAAAGCTCACTGCAACCTGATCGGTTTCCCGGTAGCGTGCGCTAAAGCCGGCTCCGACGGCAATAGGAATCCCGCCACCGACGATGCCACAGGCGCCCAGCATGCCGATTTCGAAGTCGGCGATGTGTTGCGAGCCACCTTTCCCTTTGCAGTAGCCGGTTGCCTTGCCAAACAGTTCGGCCATCATGCGGTTGAAATCGCCGCCCTTGGCGACGACGTGACCATGGCCGCGATGCGTGCTCACGATATAGTCGTCGTCGCGGAGTGCTGCGCAGACCCCGGAGGCAATTGCCTCTTCGCCGATGTACAGGTGAACGACCCCCGGAAGCTGCCCCTGATTAAACAAGGTAGCGATGCGCTCTTCAAAACGGCGGATTCGTATCACTCGTGTGAAGATGTCGAGAGCTTTGTCAGTTTGAACCGCGAGCGTCAGCATAGATGCGTCTCCCAATCAGGTTAGGTACAGATCTCCGCCGCGACAAGGGCGAGCACCCGGGTCGCGGTCACGACTTGGGCGATTTCAATACACTCGTCGACCATTGGCCAGATCGGGATGAAACCCGGGCCGTACTCGACACAGGTGATGCCTGCTCCCTTGAAATGGCAGGTATCGGCGGTTGCTCCAATTCGGTGACCGGCCCCGACGTTTGGCTCGGCGCCGGTCACCCAGCGGTGGGCGCCGATTACACTCTGGACGACCGGTGCCTCAATCGGAGTTGCCGGCTGGGCTGGCATGTTTGGCTGACCTGGACTTTGCGGGATGATTAGCTCAGCGTGAAAATCCGGATCCTCGGCGGCGATGTTATCAAGAAGACGCTGCAGATCCTCGCGAACACTCTCTTCGGTCATGCCCGGGATGATCCGCAGGTCGAACATCAGCGTAGTCGTGTCTTGAAAGTGCTCGATGTTGCGGACGGCCATCCGTGGGAAACCGGGGAGCAGCGGATGTGGCTCGTACCGTAACCAGCTTCCTTGGGGAATCGGCTGATAGGCTGGACCGAAGGCGTGGATGACCTTGGTGATCTTTTCAATCGGATTGACGTAGGGAACGCGGTGCTTGAACTCGCCTTTGACTCGGACTTTGCCTTGGACGTAGCCGACCGAGATTACCCCTACGTCGAGGTTGCCAGCTTCGGTGACAATGCAGTAGTCAGGCCGCAGCCCGGTCGCGATCAGGTGCTGCGCGCCAACGCCACCGCCGGTTTCGGCGACGATGCAAGCGACGATCAGGTCTCCCTTGAGTGGGCGGCCGCTGCGGCGGACCGTTTCGGCGGCCATGAGAATTGACGCTAACCCACCCTTCATGTTGATCGCGCCCAGCCCGTAAAGCATCCCATCGACGATATCGCCCGCGAATGGGTCGTGCTTCCACTCCATACGACGGAAGACCTCGCCGTTCCAATCGCTGGTATCAGTATGCCCGCAGAGCATCAAGCTCGGGCCGGTTCCGTCTCCTTTGAGCATGCCAATAGCTTGGTGGGTTTCTCGGCCATTGGTGAGGGGAACTGTCTGAAGCTCAACCTGAAAGCCGCGCTCACCGAGCCACTGGGCGAGCCAGCGGCCGATCTCGGACTCGTGCCAGAGGAATGAAGGGATCCGAATCAATTGCCGAGCGAGTGCGACCGGCTCATCTGGTTCCAGGTGGTGCAGGACCATTTCGGCGAGTGCGGAATCCGGCATCGAACACCTCTTAGCGAGTCAAACGTTTCCGCGGATCTAATCAAGACCGTCGGGGATGACTGCCCAGGCGTCGAGACTGACCTGGGCGCCGCCCCAAAGCTCCTTGACACCGATTGTATTACGCGTTGGATAGGGAGCCTTGAAATACTCGCGGTAGATGCGATCCATCTCGGCGAAACGGCTGACCTCGGTCAGAGAGACATTCACACGGATCACGTTGGCGAGTGAGCAGCCCGAAGCTTCGAGTACCGATTGAATGTTCGCGATCGCTTGACGCAGCTCGACTTCAAAGCCCCCCGTAACCAGACCGGAGCCATCGGGATGGGTGCCCAAGTACCCTGAGGTAACGACGAGATTCCCGGCCCGGATCGCTTGGCTGTAGCCGCTCGTCGGCACCGGTGCTTTGTCAGTCAGAATTGGCTCAAACAGCACCATATTATCCTCCTTCGCTCAGTCAACTCGCGATTCCCGCAAATAATTGTAAAGAGTGGCACGGCTCAATCCGAGGAGGTCGGCCAGGATCGGTACCGCTTTCTTTACTTGAAAAACTCCCTTTCCTTGGAGCCGTTGGACAAGTTTGATCTTATCGTCGCGACTCATCATTGATGCACTGTCGCCCATTTCGAGTAAGGTTTCGGCTACCAACGAATGAATTGTTGTCTGAATGTCGTCAGTCAGCATTTCCGTTACGCCAGTTCGCTCGTCAGTCGCAGTGAACGCGTCGAGTGTACGTTGAAAGGTCATGAAGCCGGTGATCTCAAAATTCACGCAGAAGGCGCCATAGGCCTTCCCATTCTCGTCGCGCAGGAAGACTGTGCTCGACTTCATCACTCGCCCACCGGGCAGACTAGTCAGATAGTCGTGGAGATCTTCGGTGGTATCGCCGGACTTCACCTTGGAGATGAGAAGATCAGTCGCCGCGCCGTTCACGGCTCGTCCGGTGATATTTCCCTCGATGCAGACGATAGAGTGTTCTAAATCTGTGAAATCGTGAATGACCACCTCACAAAGGGGAGCGAAGAGATTGCGCAAGGCGACGGCGATCTGACGAAGAACCGCAAAGTGCGTCGTCCGATCGCGATCCACCGTCGAAACCTGCTTTCCCGCCGACTCCTCGAGTCGTCGCATTGTCACTCCTGTCCTCATGTTGACCTGCCGGAAGGTCCGTCTAATTCTGTCTAAGTATTGCACTGTTTGTCTAGCGATGCTATACTACGCGCAACAGTTTGTCAACGCTTTAGACAGACTGACGAAGTAACTGGGAAAATAGACAAGTCAAGAAAGCGGGCCTGAATCAGGGATTCTGAGCCGAACGGCGGGAGGTTGACCATGGCGGAAGCGATTGGACACGGAGATACCCTCTATGTACAGAAAGGACCACCGACCCTGGCAGAAATGAGTGGTCCGGACGTCCAGGAGGCGCTGAAGCACTCCGATGTGGTTCTGATTCCGTTTGGCGCGATCGAAGACCATGGAGCCCATCTTCCGCTCGGCACAGATTGTATGGAAGCACGGGAAATCTGTCGTCGCACTGCAGTTCGTCTCGCTGAACTTGACTGCCCGGTTGTTATTGCTCCGGTCATTCCATTCGGCACCTCCAGTTTTCATCTTGGATTCCCCGGTACGATCTCGATTAGCTCCCATACCCTTGTCACCTTAACGAAGGAAGTCTGTCTGAGTCTCTATCGAGGTGGCTTCCGCAGCTTTGTCTTCATTCATGGCCACGATGGAAATCTGGCGTCGATGATGGTCGCGGCGCAGGAAGTGGTCGACGCGACGCTCGACGCTACTGCCGTCGTCCTGAATTGGATGGTCGCCTTGAGTAAGGTCTATCACACGATTCAAATTTCCAAGAAGGGCGAAAGTCATGGTGGTGAGGGCGAAACCGCGCGCATTCTTGTGACCCATCCCGAGTTGGTCCATCCCGAGCGGGGCATACCGTACCATCTCCAACCCGAAGTGTTGCGAAAGATTCAGAGCCCCGAACACATGAAAACGGGCGGTGGTATCTATTATGGGGTCCGCAGCTACAAGGATCTGACACCGTACGGACACATTGGCGACCCGACGCTGGCGCTCGCCGATACTGGTGAGAAGGGCTATGCGGTAATTGTCGACTGGCTCAGTTCCGTTATCAAGCGCGACTTCTTCGACGAGCGTGGCAGTCGGGTGTAGGTGCATTAGGAGCGCTCATAGCGCAGGGTGAGTATTTAGGGTCCAATCCGCTGTCTTTGATGCCCCCGTAGCCACGATTGGTGCGAGCGAGGGTGGGTCCAAGGGCTTTGGTGTGCCTGGCGGCACCGGGTTTTTTGCACAATATATAGAGATTAGATTTTGTGCAGTTTGACCGAGGTTAAAAACGCGCGGAGCCCATAGTATAGAACGGAGGGTGCTTGCAAGGCGAGTCGTGGTGATCGGAGGGAAGCAACGCGACCGGGTAGGGAGGTGAGTGCGCCGACTTAATCGAGGTCTCAGCCACGTCTGGCATGGCATCGCGGTAGCGAGTATCGTCGATTGATTGGGTAGAGTAGGGAGTTCGAGGGAATGAGCGATTTTGAGATCAGCACTCGACAAAGTCTACACATGGCTGTCTCGCGGTTCGTATCACGTCGGCGCTTCCTGTCTGTCACGGCGGTCATGGGCGCGGCGACGGTTTTAGCCGCGTGTTCGTCGTCTCCAGCTACGCCAACGAGCGCGCCGGCGGCTCAGCCGACATCCGTGCCAATCGTGCCAACGTCGGTCCCGGCCGTCGTGCCGACGCCACAGTCCCGTCCGGTTGCTACCACCGCGCCAACTGCTGCGCCCACGGCGGCCGTGACCGCAGCACCGGCCGCCACAGCCGCGACTGGCACACCCAAGCAGGGCGGAACGATGGTCTTTGCTGCCGATTCTATGGGCGACTCGTTGGAGCCAGGACTCTGGAACGGATTTGGCGCGAGCAACGTAATCGACAACGTTTGCGAAAAGCTTACCCAACCCGGGAAGAAGTGGACCGATCCGCCTGAACCGGCGCTGGCCGAGGGCTGGGAGATCTCGGCGGACGGTAAGACCTATACGTTCCACATTCGTAGTGGTGTGAAGTTCCATGATGGTACGGATGTGGATGCTAATGCTGTCGTCCGCAGCTTCACTCGGATGATTGATCCCAAGGACAAGAGCTACGTCAAGGGCCTCTACATGAACGCCGAGGCCGGCATCGCCAACTGGGAATCGATCACCGCGACCGATCCCATGACGGTAAAGCTCGTCTTGAAGACACCATATGCTCCCCAGTTGTATCGTCTGTTTCACCCGGCCGCATCGATCATCAGTCCGAAAGCGCTCGATCAGTATGGTCCGCAGATCGGGCAGCATCTCGTCGGCGCCGGTCCGTTCAAACTCGATAGTTTTATCCCAGGGCAAGAAGCACAGTTGAGCGCTTTCGATGGGTACTGGCAGGGTGGACGACCGCCGATTGACAAGGTCGTCATTCGCGGTTATCCCGACGAAGGCGCGATGCTCGCGGCGATCGAGTCTGGTGAAGTCAATTTCGCTCCCTATCCGCCGGCCTCGGCGATTCCGAACCTCCAAAAGTCGAGCAAGGTAAAGGTCGAGATTGGTCCACCCTATGTCGACATCTTCTGCTCCTGCACCGAGTTAAACATTCCGACTAACAATTTGGACGTGCGCCTGGCAGTTAACTACGCGATCAATCGCAAGGCGATTCTCGACAATGTCTTCTATGGCTTGGGCGAGCTGCCGGCGACGTTGATCGGTCCGACCGAACTCGGCTTCGATCCTGCCGGGCGCCAGATCAGCACACAGGACGTCGCGAAGGCTAAAGATCACATCGCCAAGTCTGGCCTGAAAACGCCGATTCCGATTATGCTGTCATTCGAGAACGATCGCTTCTGGCCACAAATTGCCGAGCTGATGAAGACTGATCTCGAAGCAGTCGGCTTCAAAGTGCAACTCGACAAGCTCGACGCGACCTCGCTGCCAGCGAAGATCAATGCGGGCAAGGGGCAGCTTGGCTTAAATCAGCGGTCACTCTGGGTTCCCGATCCGGACAACAAAGTCTCGATTCTAGACTCGACGACAGCAAGTGCCCAGGGTGAGACCGGTGTGGCCAAGCTGCCGATTGGTAAGAAGTATGATCAGCTTATCCGTAGCGCAGCCGCCGAGAGCGACAACACGAAACGTGTTGCCCTGTACAAGCAACTCCAGGAGCTGATCCTCAGCGATATGCCGTATGTGATGCTTGCCTACTATTCGAAGCCAGTCGTCTCGGCGAAGAATCTCGAGAATGCGGTACAGGGCGTATTCACAGAGCGCATCTTCCTAAAGCATATGTGGTTTAGCTGACAGAATTGAATCCCGTGGCCGGCCAATTGAGAGCCGGCCACGGGATTCAATTCTGTCAGGTGCTCTTCTTCCTCGGTACTTTCGATCGCTGTCGGATTTTGCTAAGATGGAAACGGCCGATTCGCTTCGCTCGCTCTTGACAGAAGGAAAGAACATGGCCCGAACGGTGTCCCGAGATTCTGAGGTCAATCAGATCGAGTACGGCGGGCTGGTCGAATTGGGTGTACCTTGGTCCCGACGTGTCGTACGTTTTGTCCGTAAGAACGACATCACTGTGATTGGTGCCGTCTTTTTGTTCCTCGTCGTGGTCGGCGCGGTCTTCGCAGGCCAGCTTACCCCCTACAGTCCGACCGCGCCCACGCTCCACGATCGATTGCTTAGCCCGAGTTTGGCCCACCCATTCGGGACCGATGAATTTGGACGGGATTTGCTCGCCCGGATTCTTTTCGGGGCAAGATCGATTCTCTTTGCGAGCGTCTCGTCGGTGCTGATCGCGCTGATCGCTGGAACATTCATTGGCACGGCAGGAGGTTACTGGGGGGGCAAGCTGGACGTTATCCTAATGCGCATCATGGATGTGATGCTCAGTTTCCCGGCGATCCTCCTCGCGATTCTTATCGTCGCTTCTCTTGGCGCCGGCTTGCTCAACTCGGTTTTCGCCATCGCTTTTTCGATGATTCCGGTGTTCGCCCGCTTGGTCCGATCGGTCGTGCTGGTGCTCGCGCGTCAAGACTACGTCACGGCGGCGACCTCGCTCGGGGGTAGCTCACGATGGATCATCCTGAAGCACATTTTCCCCAATATGATCCCGCCGATCATCGTCCAAGCCACCGCCATGCTGGCAATCGCGATTAGCTACGCGTCGGCGCTCAATTTCATTGGTCTTGGGGTTCAGCCGCCGACTCCGGATTGGGGACAGATGATTAGCGATGGTGAGCGACTCATTTTCGATGCGCCCTACGTTCCTTTCTTCCCTGGCCTCGCTATTACCTTGACCGTGCTGAGTGCAAACCTAGTGGGTGATGGCTTGCGGGACTTCCTAGACCCGATGCTGAAGAATCGCTAATTGGGATGTCGACGTTGGTTCGTAAAGGTTGTCCACGCGCATGTCGCGACCAGTGATTTGAGGTCACTATGACGAAATACCTCATTTCTCGCCTCATCTGGTTACCAATCGTGCTCTGGGCCGTTGCAAGCTTAACTTTCCTTGCCTTGCGATTGGTTCCCGGGACTCCGATTGATTTCGTCGCGTCGCAGAATCTGACTACAGCACAAATCACGGAATACAAGGCCGAATGGGGGCTGAATCAGCCCCTCTGGTTCCAGTATCTGTCCTTCCTGTCCGATCTCGCCCGAGGTCATCTTGGCAACTCGATGAGTTCGGCGGTGCCGGTCAAGACTCTCTTGATCGACCGAATCCCGCCGACCATGGAGCTCGCGGTCAGTGCAATGATCATTAGTACAATTGTTGGGATGGGTGCTGGTATCATCTCTAGCACGACTAACAGTAAGCTCGTCGACTATAGTGCGCGGATCTTTTCGATTCTTGGTCTCTCGGTGCCCTGGTTCTGGATTGCGATCGTTTTGATCATTATCTTCTCAGTGAAGCTCGGTTGGATGCCAGTCGGCGGACAACTCGACCCCGGGACTAACTACAAGACGATTACTCATTTTATTGTGCTCGACGCTATCCTAACCGGTGACTGGTCGCTCTTGAGGATTGCAGTGCGTCACCTGGCGCTGCCCGCTCTCGCGGTCGGACTGACCTCGGCAGGTTTCGTCGCCCGGCTCACCCGGTCGGCGATGCTTGAAGTTTTGCGCACGGATTACGTTCGAACCGCCCGGGCGAAGGGATTGGTCGAGCGTAAAGTGGTCATCAAGCATGCATTACGTAATGCAATTCTCCCAGTGCTGACTCTCCAGGGCTTACAATTCGGATCGCTGCTCGGTGGCGCAGTGATTACCGAACTGGTATTCTCTTGGCCCGGTATGGGCCGCCTCTTGCTAGATGGTGTAACCCAGCGCGATTACCCGGTCGTTCAGGCCGCAGTGATTTTCATTGCCTTTATCTACGTCTTGGCTAACCTTATCGTCGATCTGCTCTATCATTTGGTCGATCCTCGATTGCGCGCCGGATAAAGCAATTCAAGGGGATAACTATCATGGCAATCACGATTGATCTATCTGGGCAGGTCGCGATCGTTACTGGTGCCGCTGGGGGGCTTGGTCAGGCCTCGGCGGTTCGCCTCGCCGAGGCGGGGGCGGCGCTGCTCCTCGTCGACCGAGACCTGTCTGGCCTGACCAAGACTGCCGCGCTCATCAACGCAAACGGTACGCCGGTCAGAATGCTGGCAGGTGACGTTACCGATTCGGCGTTTCCGGAGGCGATCGTTCAATCAGCGTTGGTGCTGGGAGGCCAAATCGACATGTTGGTGAACGCGGCCGGGATTCTTCGAACGAGCAAGGTTATTGAATTGTCCGACGAGGACTGGCAACAGGTCATGGATGTTAACGCAACGGCGGTGATGCGTGTCTCGCGCGCGGTTAGCCGAGCGATGGTAGATGTGAAGCGGGGTGGGCGCATTGTGAATTTTGCGTCGCTCAGTGCTCACCAAGCACATGAGAATTCGGCTGCTTACTGTGCGAGTAAAGCCGCAGTGCTGTTGCTCACGAAGACGATGGCAACAGAGTTGGGGCCGTCCGGAATCAGGGTGAACGCGGTGTCTCCCGGTTGGGTCGATACGCCGATGACAAAGCCATGGCAGGAGGAGAACCGGCGTGTGGTCGAGTTGGTCGCCCAGCAGATCCCTGCGGGTCGACTGGGCACGCCTTGGGATATTGCCGAGGTTGTCGTCTTCCTTTGTTCACCACTCGCTGGCTACGTAAACGGGACGACGATTCTGATCGATGGTGGATTCACGGCTCACTATTCGCTGAGCCTGCCAGATTAGGCCAGGAGATTGGGTGGCAAGACGACTGACTTTTCCGAACGAGATTTATAGCGGGCCGGGCGCTCTCGATCATTTGGCAGAAATTCCCGGGCGACGGGTGCTCTTAGTCGCTGATCCGTTTTTGACGACGCTGGGTATTGTCGAGAGGGCGGTTGAGTTGCTTCGGTGCGCTGAGCGGCGCGTCGACGTTTACGATGGTGTGATTCCCGATCCGAACCGCCGGTCCTGCGAGCAGGCAGCGGCTGTCGCCAGTGAGCTCGAACCGGATCTGATCGTTGCCCTCGGCGGCGGCTCGGCAATCGACACTGCCAAGGTACTCTGGGTGAAATACGAACATCCGAAGTTGGACTGGCAAAAGCTCACGACGTTTTTTGCGTTGCCTCCCTTGCGCCAAAAGGCGCGTTTGGTCGCGATTCCAACAACGAGTGGCACCGGCTCCGAAGTAAGCTACGCGGCGATGGTCACGAACGAAACCGTTGAACTGTCGATTAAAGAGTGCGTGCTTAGCTACGATCTCTGCCCGGATGTGGTGATCGCTGACCCCACGTTGACTTTGAGCGTTCCACCCAACGTGACGGCATGGACTGGTTTCGACGTACTTTCCCACGCTCTCGAAGCATCGGTATCACGCTTTGCCAGCGATATAACCACTGGCCTGGCTAGCCGTGCTGTTCGTTTGGTTGTACGCTGGTTGCCGGTCGCATACATGGATGGGCGTAACCTGGAGGCGCGCGTCCACTTGCAACAGGCGTCGATGATCGCTGGTATGGCGATGGCTAGTGCCGCCCTCGGGGTAATGCATTCGATTGCCCATGCCTTGGGAACGACCTTTCACTATCATCATGGCCTGGCATGCGCCTTTGCCATGACTCAGACGGTCGCTTTCAACAGTCAGGTCGCGGCAGGTAACTATGCCGAATTGGCACGAACCGCTCTCGGAATCGATGTCGCCGAGCCGCTCCTAGCCTGCCATCGTTTGGTCGAGATGCTTGACGATCTGAAGTGCCAGGTGAATATCCCACTATCACTCCAAGCGGCGGGAGTGGACGCGCAGAGATTTGAACGCGCACGGGGTCAACTGGTGCATCTCTCCTCGCTTGACGCGAATCGCCCCTCGAATCCCCGCGATTATACCGACAAAACGCTCGAGCGATTGCTGGCCGGTATTGGGTCGGGAGTCATCTCCTGGGATTGAGTTAAGGAGAAAGTGATTGAGAAGAAGACGAGGATGGAGGTGAGACATATCTCACCTCCATCCTCGCTCTTACCCAATGTTGTGCTTTTTGAAGATCGCCTCGTACTTCGCCTGGGCATCAGCGGCGGCCTTCTCGGGGGGGGTGCCATTGATGATCACCGCTTGCGTCATGTCGGCGATCACCAATCCGGCACTGGCCTCGCTGAGCGCGGCCATGAGTTTTGGCACGGGTGCCGCCGGGTAGCTATTGAAGACCCCGTTCTTGATGAGCTGCGGGAAATAGGAGAACTGTGGCTTCGACGTCCAGAAGGGGCTGTTTGCGAGATCCAGGTAAGGCGGGAACCAACGACCGCCGACCTTCTCGCTTTCTAGCTCGATGTTGTTTGGTTGGAGCAAGAAGTCGATAAGGGCGATCGCTGCGTCACGGTTCTTACTCTGGTTGCTTACCGCCCAAGTCCAGCCAAGGGCACTGCTGGCGAATTGTCCGGCTTTGCCGGCCGGAATCGGCGCCATCACCGTATTAGCAAGAAGGTTCTGGTCGTTGGCAACCAGCCAGCCATAGATCGAGGCCGGATTGTCGACGAAGGCTACCCGTTTGGACTGGTAGGCATTATTGTTGCCGGTGTCATCCCAGGAGGTCGAGTCCGGGGGAATCAGCTTCTCATCCCACCAGCGCTTGATCCGGGTAAGCGCCGTGATCGTGCCATCGGAGTTGATCGTCGGCTTGGTGCCATCTTTGTTAACCAGGTAGCCACCGTCGTTGAGCATGACATCTAAGGTGTTTCCGACGCAGTCTGGAGTCCGGCCCAGAGTCCAGCCGATGGCGTAGAAAGATGGTGGCTTGTTGATCTTTTTCCCGATGTTCTCCATATCGTCGAACGTCGCCGGTGGGTCCTTCTTGCCGGTGGCCTGTTCCAGGATGTCGGTCCGCGCAAAAAGGGGAGATGGACCAGCATTAAGTGGGATGCCCCAGATCTTGTTGTCGGCTTGAATCCCAGGCAGGAATGACTTGTAGAAGCCACCGGCGAGTTTGTCGAGCTTGTTGTACTCGTCGGTCAGGTCGACCAGGATATTCAAGCTCTGGTAATACAGCAGGTTCGAGAGCATGGGCACGTCGGGAATCGTCTTTGCCTCGATCGCCGCGGCAAGCTTTTGGGTGAAGACCGAGTTGTCGACGATGTCGTATTCGACGGTGCCACCGTTCGCCTTGCCCCAGGCCGCGGCCTGCTCGGCGATCCAGCGATCGGCGTCCGGGGTGAAGCTCTGATATGCCCAGGCGACGAGCTTGGCGCCATTCATTGGGAAAGTCGTCATCTGCATCGCGGTCGGACTGGTGCTCGTCGAGGTAACCGTTGTCGCCTGAGTTGACGGGGTCGCGGCGGCCGCGGTCGTCGGGGCCGGCGCAGTAGTAGCTTGCGCGGCCGCGCTCGTCGGCGCCGCGGTTGGCTGAGCCGCCGTGGTCGGCTGGGCAGCCTTGGTCGGCGTCGGGGCGCTGGTCGGCTGAGCCGACGGTGCGGTCGTCGGCGTGGCCGGGGCGCCGCCACAAGCGGCGAGCAAAGCCATGGCTGTGAGGGAACCACTGGTTACGAGGAAACGTCGCCGAGTAAACATTGATCCCATTGCTTTTTTACTCCTCCTACTCGGAATTTCCCTCTCCCTTTATACGGAGAGGGTGAGCGCTTGCTATCCCTATCCCTTGACCGAGCCAGCGGCAAGGCCGGAGACTACCCAGCGCTGCGAGATCACGTAAACCAGCATGGGCGGAATCAAGCCGAGCGTCGCTGCGGCCATCATCAGGCTATAGGGGAGTGTGTCTCCCTGGATGAGGCCGATCAGCCCAACCGTGAACGTCTTCTGCGAGTCGCTGCTAATGAATACCAGAGCGTAGAGGAACTCGTTCCAGGACTGGGTGAACGAGAAGAGAGTAACCACGACCAGTGCTGGCACGGTCAGTGGTAGAATGATGTGAATAAGTGCGCGAACACGATTGCAGCCGTCAACGAGCGCCGCCTCTTCGAGCTCGCTCGGGATCGAGCGAAAGTATCCAATCATCAGCCAGGTGCAGAATGGCAGGGTGAAAGACAGATAGACGACCATCAAGCCAGAAAGTCGATCGGTCAGATGGAGCTCAGTGAGCACTTCGAAGAGCGAGATGAAAAGCAGGCTGCCGGGCACCAGATAGGAGACAACGATTGCCCGCGCAACTACTCCGCGCCCACGGAACCGGAGCCGGGAGATCGCATACGCGGCAATCGAGCCGAAGAGCATCGACAACGCCGTTGTCACCACCGCGACTTCGACGCTGTTCTTGATGTAGAGTAAAAACTTTGATTCGTAGAGAATCGAGTAGTAATTGTGGAAAGTGATCGCGGTCGGGATTAGAGTCGGGTCGCGCATGACCTGGATCTCGTTCTTCAGCGAGGTGGCGATGATCCAGTAGAGTGGGACCAGCGTCCACAAGCCAAAGAACAAGCCCGCGAGAACCATCACCACGCGATGGACGAGACGGCCACTTCGCAAGCTCCGGGAGCGCTCGCTGGTTCGGGCAAGCGTTGCCATCTTAGATCTCCTCCCTCAGCATGTGTCGGGTCAGCAGAATGATCAACACGAGGAAGAACGGCAGGAAAAGAATCGTGATCGCCGAGGCAGTGCCCAAGCGCTGCGCCCCGGCGATGCCGACCTGATAGGTGAGCATCGGGAAGGTCATCGTCGCGTTAGCCGGACCACCGCCAGTCAAGATGTAAATCAGATTGAAGCCATTCGCGGTCCAAATCGTCGAAAGGAGCACAGTGATCGCGATGATCGTGGCGAGGCCGGGCAAAGTAACGTGGCGATAGCGCTGAAAGACGTTGGCGCCGTCGATTGAGGCCGCTTCGTAGAGCTCACGGGGGATCGACTGCAGACCGGCCAGAAGCATCATTCCGTAAAACGGGCAGCCGGCCCAAACCGTCACGAAGATGACCGACCAGAGCGCCAGATGCGGATCGCCGAGCCACTGAATCAGGGTATCTGAGAGGCCAAGGTCGATCAGGATCTGATTAAGCATCCCGGCTGGGGTACCGTTGTAGATCCACTGCCAACTCAAGCCAACGATCAATGAGGGAATGGCCCACGGTAAGAAACAGAGCGCCCGCATCAGGTTGCGACCTTTGAATTCTTCGTGAAGAAAGAGCGCCATGCCCATGCCAATCACGACCTTGGTACACACCGCGGTCCCGGTGTAAATGAGCGTGGTCACGACTGATTTCCAGAAGAGAGTGCCAAACTCCGCACCGAAGAGAATGTCCTTGTAGTTTTGCAACCCGATGAAGTTCGCCGGTTGACCGACCATCTTGTCGGTAAAACTAAGGTAGATCGAGAGGAAGAACGGATAGGCGATGAGCCCAACGAGGACGGCGACGACGGGTAGGACCAATACCCAGCCCAATTGCCAATCCCGACCGAAGGCTCGCCGCCAAAAGTGTTGAGCCGGGGCGGGGGGCATGAGTGTTTTAGTTGACATGAAAAAAACCTCTCATCCCGCTTTGTCGTCGAGGTGACGTCGCCATTCTGCATGGCTCTGGTAGTACCAAATTAGACAGGCTAACAAACAACCGGTTTTAGGTCATGGGCGAATTATAGCTGATGAATATAATCATGTAAACATGGCCTGCTCGTTCGCCTCTGGGTTAACTCCTTCCAGAATGGAGGCCACATCTGACGCCGAGTCGACGAGTTAAGAGAAAGTACTAACAGAAAGTACTACATCTAGTAGGTGCATATCATCAGTATATGCGATAAGGTTGTGATTGCGATTTATTGATATAACCGTCACGCTAGGGCTTTTACTTCGAGCTAAGAGTCATCAATCTTACGGTGACTGCAGCCATGGTAGCTAAACGAATCGCATGGCCGCGAGGCCAGACAGCTTCCTGGAGGTTGCTAAGGTGGTGGGGCTAGATGTCTCTCGAGGATGAAATCGATCTTCTCTCGCTTGCTCAACGAGCGGTAGCGAGCATGCGCGTGTCGACTGAGTTCGAGGAAGATCTCTTCCAGCAAGCAGTCGTCACCGCGATCGAGCTCCTGCGTTGCTTCCAGCCTCGGACGGGTGCTGACCAGCCAGAACCGCGTGTTCAAGCCGAGCGCTACGTATTCGTGTCCCTGCGATGGCACCTGCGTGCCTATCTTCGCCGATTGCGGTCGCTACTGCCGGTTCCCGATCACGATCGGCGTCTCGCACGTGCTTACAATGAGCTCGCGGCGAAGCAGGGATCACTACCGGTCGTCGACGCCGCCAAGCGGCTCGGGGTAAAGGCAAACCGACTCGCGGCCGCTCTTGCCGCGCGCGATAGCGTTGCTTCCTTGGACAGCCCGGTCAGGCCGGCTGATGACAGCGACAATGAGGGCAATCTCGTTCAGCAACTCGCTGCAGCCGAGCCCAGTACGGAAGAGCTTGCCCTGGCGCGGATCGAAGCTGAAATCCGCACTCAACATCAGACGATTCTCGCAAAAGTGATTCAAGAAGAAACGACCCGTTCGATCGCTTCCGGACCGGTCAGCAGATCGACAATGCACCGGTCTACCAGGCAACGGGGAGAAAGCGCTTATCACCTCTTGCAGCTTTTGCTGGACCAGCTCTCTCACGGCGAGGCCGAGATCATCCGTCTGGCTTTTGCCTTACGGCGCAAGGAGTTGGGAGCGCTGCGATCCTGTCGGGCCTATGGATGTCGTTATGATCGTGGGCACCGTCACTCGCCAGCCGAGATCGCTCGTTGGGTGGGAACTGATGAAGCGAGCCTGACCCGTCGGCTCGGAAACACTATCGACGATCTCAAAGATTTTCTTGGTGGCCGAGATGTCGCTCGGTTGCTCGGTGAGCTCAGCGATGGCAGTCATTCCCGATCCCGAGCGTCGTCGTTCGTCGGTAAGTCAGTCGGCAAGTCGACGTCTCGATCTGCCGTCCGTCTGCCGGTGAGCCGAACGCGATCGTTCGAGCCGGAGCTAGACGGGATTTCCGCCGGATAGATTCCTCGTATGCAGTAGCATTGAGCCAAAGGGGCCGAGAATGAACCCTTGCAAGGGTTCATTCTCGGCCCCTTTGGCGTCTTCTTAATTTTATTGTTGTTTCAGGTTTACCAGGTCTTGAAGGATCTGATCGGAAACGGTGATCACCCGACTCGAAGCTTGGAATCCCCGCTCGGCGACGATCATATTGGTGAACTCCTGGGCCAGGTCGACGTTGGACATCTCCAGGGAGCCGCTGCTCAGGGTCCCCCGCCCTCCGGTGCCGGGGGCGCCGATGATCGGGTTACCCGAACTCGGGGTAGCAGTGAGATCGTTGCCACCCAGACGGAGCAAGGCTTGTGGATTCGCGAACGTCGCTGTTGCTACCTGGCCAATTGGACGGTTCAAGCCATCCGAAAAGGTGCCGGTGATCACGCCGTTCGCGTCGATACCAATGCTCGTGAGCTGACCAGGCGCCTCGCCATCACTGTTAACGGCAAGGGAGGTCGACGACGCGAGTTGGGTTAAGCCAGTGAAAGAGAGATTGACTGACTGAGGCGAGGTCGCTCCGTTTCCCAGGGTGAGGGAGAGCGTGCCATTCGGGCTCGTGCCGCTGGAGTTAACGTAGGCGCCGGTCGTCGGGTCAAAAGTAAGGGTTCCACTGCCGCTCACTGTCACGCCGGTCTCGGTCGTGCTTGCCGTCCAGGACCAACTGTTCGAGGCATTGTTTGTCTTTTCGAAGGTGATCGTGATTTGGTGGTCGCGACCAAGCGAGTCGTACACATCAATCGTCTCCTGGGTTGACTTGTCACTCGCGTTGGTCGCGGTGGCATCCAATCGCTGGTCCAGATTGCCGGTGAACGTGACCTGGGATGTTGCCTGGGCAAGTGTCTGGCTATTCGCTGGAATGACGAGCGGTTGGAGGGGTTTAGTTGGGTCAATGAGACCGGTCGTTGGGTTGGGGGCCCAGCCAAGGACCGGCTGGCCGTTCGCGTCGACGAGATAGCCGTTCGATGACACGGTGAAGCTGCCATCACGAGTGTACACGCGTCCGCCTTGCCCATCGCTCAAGACGAAAAATCCATCACCTTGGATTGCGAGATCGGTAGGCGACTGGGTCGTCTGAAGATTTCCCTCCGCGGGTACCAGGCTAATCGAGCCAATCCGTGTGCCCTCACCTACTTGAATCGGCGAAGTGCCACCGTTCTGGGCGTTAGGCGCCGTCGAATAGCGAAGAGTTTGGCTGAGTAAGTCCTGGAACGTGACCCTCGCCGCTTTGAAACCAGTGGTGTTCACGTTTGCGATGTTGTTGCCAATCACGTCCATGAACGTCTGATAGTTCGATAGGCCCGAGATCGCGGTGAAAAGTGATCGCATCATGGGATTATTCTCCACTCCACTAAAATTCCCTCTCCCTCTGGGAGCGGGTTAAGATGCGGGCTGCCGATTTCATCTGCTGCGAGGATCCTAGAAGCCATTCCGGCTTCCTGGTCGTTAGTTCGTGATTTCCTGCACGTCAGAAAGGTGAACGGTCGTGCTGCCCAGATCGAGCAGGACGTCGGAATTCTTCATCTGAATGCCTTGAACCGTTGCTGTTACCGGACTGCCATTGGATCCTTTCGCCGTGACCTTGTGTCCAAGTAAGCTCATTGCCTGGGAAAGAAGCTGCGATCCCAATGAGCTTTCCTGGTTTGATTCGATCTGCTGAAGAGCTTCTAGGCTCGAGAATTGGGCGAGCTCAGCAACGAATTGGGTATTGTCCATCGGTTGCATGGGATCCTGGTTCTTGAGCTGGGCGACAAGTAGCTGCAGAAACTGCTGCTGCCCCAATGCACCACCGCCGCCGAGCACGCTGTTGGCCGAGTTCGATGATCCACTCGTGGCGCTTGACGTGGTTGTGCTGGGCGTTAGGCTGATCCCCATTATCCTATCTCCTTATCAGAGGATGTAATCGACAAGATGTTGGCTTGGCCGCGATTGAGTCAGAGAACCATTCAAAGAATCACTCAACGGATCGTCCTTACTCACCGACTGGACGAGGCTGGCAGAATGGTTAGGCTGACCACCTGATAAGTTAGGCTGATTACCTCCTGACTGGCCAAAGATGTCACCGTTCGTCGACGCTTGGTTCAGGTCAACTGAGAACCCCGACGGGTTCAAGCCATGTGCTTTGAGGGAACTCTCGAGGTGACTCCAGCTTTCAGAGAGCGTCTCTTGCACGGCAAGATCGTCCACTTTGAAGTGAAGACGGATATGTCGATCGTCGCCCGCGACAATGCGGACGACCACCCGCCCAAGCTCGGGAGGATCCAATTGGAGGACGAGTGCTACACCCGGGCTGGCGAAACTGCCGTTATCGAGGGCCTGGCGAATCATTGAAGTCGGCAGGCTCTGGACCACGTTTTGGACGGCATCCGGATTTCCGGGAGAAAAGTTAACCGTCAGAGGGCCAAGCAAAAGTACTGGTGAGTCGGTCGTGGAATCATTCACTTTGGTTAGGTTCGGCCCCGACTTTTTGGTAACATCGCTCGAATGCGATGCTGAGCTACCACGTACGGTGATTGGTGTCACCGCGTCGAAGTTCGTCGCTTGCGATGTGAGTATGGTGGCTGAAGCGACGTCATTCAGTTGATTACTCGAGGTGCCCCGGCTATGATTTGACATAATTATCGGTGCGCTTGCGATGCCGTGAGCGGCGGTGAGCATGGGATAAGGCGGTTGTGAAGGGAGACCAGGCGCGGATACCGGGGGCTCGGCTAATCCGGTGAGCGAGGCATACGCTGGATCCGCCACCCCCGTGGCGGTCGAATGAGAGATACCGACTCGGGCGTCGGCCGCCGGGCGAGATTGATCCGTCGTCGACTGGGTGACCAGCGATAGAGCGGGGTCCTTCCAGATAGTCGGATCTGACGCGGAATGATCGGAGCGATTGGGAAGTGTGAGCCTTTGGCCCGCGGGACTCTGGAACGTGAGTATGCCAGGAACTCCTGCTTCCGATAGGTCGTCCCATTGCCTACGATTCTCTGGCAGACCCGAGGCAAGTGGATCAGTTGATGGTGTCGTATCCGAAAGCGGCGGGGAAGCAGATGGAATCGCCTCCGACCGATCCGGAGAAAATGTGCCTTGCTTTAACGGCGGCTGACCAGTGGCCAGGTTCACCGGAAGCGGAGCTAAGCCGACGGATGCAGCCGCGACTTGTGGACCTCGCCCGGCCGAGGGCGGAATGTTCTTCGGATCGGTCGACTTGCTAGCTTTTGCTTTTTGGTTGTGTTCCGTCGGAGTTGGCAAATGGGCCTGAAACACGGTGGGCCAGTCATTTTCCATCGCGAAAGGTTCGCTCTCGTTATCGGAGTTCTTGGTTTCGAGCGATCGACCGGGAGATCCAGATTTTTGACCCGGTGTTGGAACAGACTTGGTATCACCCGCCACGGCACCCTGAAGCGGGGGAACTGCCGCGAGAGTCACGCGTCCTCCTTTTGCGAAAGCAGCGCTTGGGCGAGCGAGGTTGGCGAGCCATCCGCCGCGAAGAGGGCGTCTGCGCTCCACTGGTGATCGCGTCCGCCCCCGGCCTCGTTGGCCAGGACCCAGAGCGTGTTTGCGAACAGGTATGGCTCCCGCTTTGGAAGATAGGCGAATGAATCCAGAGCCAGTTGGTCGCGTCGAGCTTCGTCGACGGTCGGATAGGCGCTGTCTAGATTGTCGCCCATGCGTGGCCCCCCTTCTGTGCCAATGATTGGCAGGCTTCGTCCGAGCTGAGCCCGGACGGTCTGATCGTACCAGCGAAACTTCAAGAAGCCGTTACTATCAGCTTGATAGTTGATCGGTCGATTGAAAGTGTAATTGTGCATGGCGATCCACCCGTGATTGAGGAGATTGGAAGCGCCACGTGATTGAATCTCCTGCAGGGTGGAGCGTAGGAAGCTAACGTCGTCGACCGGAGCGCCCGGGGCGAGAGAGCCAAGACCAGGCAGGCCACCGCCGTCGACGATCGCTTGGGCGGCCGGTATCCACCGGTCAACGTAGCCGCTTACCGAGACCTGACCGTTGGGGTTCTCATCCGGCAAATTGGGCTCGTTGTAAGGTACGAAGTAGTGGACGCCAAGCTGAACGTAATGTCGGACCATGCTGGTGAGGTCACCGGTGATCGGACTGCCGTGTGACGTATAAATCCGCATGATTGGCTCGATGTGATTCGCTACTAGACGCTGCACGAGATAATCGTTGTTTCCCACCTGAGTGCCGTCGTTCAAAATGACCATCCAACTGGCGCCCATTTTCTTTGCTTCGTCGACGAAGCGATCGACGGTCGAAGAATCGGACTGCAATGTCGGAATCCAATCGAATCCTCGACCGGTGTCACCAGACGGACGAGGGTAGTCAGTCAACCCCCAGGCTAAGCTATCTGTTGGGCTCATCGGCAGTGCTGACGAGCCGATGAGCGGCGTGACGATCGAGGGGACTGGCGCGGGGCTAAGGGGATTCGCCATCGAGAGCGGCAGTGCGGCCATTTGCGGCTGATCGTGGTCGACTGGAGACAGATTCCCCTGTAGCCCTCCCGACGTAGATAGACCGGGTTTTCCATCTCCTTGGATTGGAAGGACGACAGGGGAGTCGGCCCCCGGCTGGACAAGCGAAAGCGCACTTTGCTTAATCGGCGGGACTGAATTGGAATTGATGGAGCGACTCGCGGCAGCGATGGTCGGCGCGAAGCCGGGATTAAGAGCGACGGCGTTGGCAGATCTGTTGCTCCTCGTCTCTATCCCAGAGTTGTGAGCTGAACTGGAAGTGACGATCGAGTTCCCCGCGTTTGGAGCGACAAAAGGCAAGGCCAGTCCTTGGGCAATCGTCGCGCGAGCCAACGCGGCAAAGAAGGACAAGTCAGTCGTCCGTCGAATCGGCAGCAACTGACTCTTGGATGACGGTAGGTCGAGCCCGATTGACCACCACATCAGCCTTTCTCGTCGGAGAGAATAGTGTTGTAGAGCGCGTAGCGCTGGGCCAATGTCTGAGCGACCGCGTCGTAACGCATCGTCGTGTCGGTCATGAGCAGAAGCTGTTGGTCCATGTCCACCGAGTTGCCGTTAGCGTTCGCCGAGAGGTTCGGATTCTCTTGCACGACCGGAGCAGCTTCCTCGGCAAAGGTGGTTGAGTTGTTGGACGCTCCCTGGATTGCCTGGCTGAGCTGCTCCTCGAAGCTGACCGATTGCGCCTTGAAGCCAGGCGTATCGGCATTGGCGATGTTATTCGCAGTCACTTGCTGACGTAGGCTCAAGCCGCTCAAGGCCGCGTGCAGGACATTTTCGATCGACGTGCTCATGCGTTACCTCCCTGCTCAGAAATCCCTCTCCCAGAAGAGGGGTAGGGTGAAGGCTACCTACTGTTTTCATTTGCCCTGGCAACCAAAAGATCGTGCGTCATTCTGTTAGCTGTGAGCGGTACTGGGTGAGTGCTCCAAGAACACGCCGGACGTAGGATTGCGTTTCCGGGAAGGGGGGAATTTGGCCGCCGGCGGCGTCGACCGCGCCGGGCCCAGCATTATAGGCGGCGAGCGCTAAGGTCAGATTTCCGTGGTAGCGATCGAGCAAACCGCGCAGGTACCGGGCTCCGCCGACCAAGTTCTGCTCAGGATCGAAAGAATTCGTCACCCCAAGTCTTTGGGCGGTCTGATCCATGAGCTGCATTAAACCTTTCGCGCCGGCTGGCGACACGGCCCGTGAATTGAATCCAGATTCTACCTCGGCTACCGCGGCGATTAAGGCCGGTGACACTCCTTCCCGCTGTGCTACCGTATTCACAAGTGAGGCTAGCGGACCGGCCAGAGGAACAGCGGAGAAGGCGGGGGGGGACATCCTGGCGGCAGGTGTCGATTCGATCGTCGGTCCACCCACCGGTAACCCATTGGCTGCGCGGTCGCGTGCCGTTTCCGCTGCCGATTCCTGGGCGAAAGCACGGGCTAGCTCCCGGAGGAACTCGGACGTCGTTGGCGACATTCTCGGCAGGTCCGTGACGAGACCAGATGGCATGCCACCAACCTCAATCGCTCTCAACTTACTCCCTCCTGGTTAATTGGATATTGAAAAGCGCGCGTACCGGTCATCTCGTCGATCAGGCGTTGCTCTTGCCGCGCCAGCTCCTGGCGGGCGAGAATCAATTGGCGTTCCTTGAGCCGATTCAAGACGTCGACGGCCCGGTGTCGCTCGAGCACGAGTTCGCGAGCGCGTGCGAGCTGCTCCTGGAGCTGGGCTAGCTCCGTGCGCAGCGAGTGCTCTCGTTGCTCAAGCAGATTGAGATAATCGACAAGCAGCCACAGATCGGCTGCTGTCCGTTCTTGCTCCGAAGTCGAAGCTCCGAGGAGTGCCCTTTGTTCCTGAACAAGCTGGGTTAGCGCCTGCGCAACCGTATGAGCAGCTACTTCGACGCGCGCTAATCCTTGAACGGCCAGAGCTAGCAGGGACTCTCGATAGGCTAGCACCGTAGCGAGGCGGAACGTCGGTTGAGGCATAGCCTATTCCTCCAAGGCCGCGGCCAAGCGCGCCAGCGTGACATCCCATGGCGAGAACTCGCTGGGATCCTGGCGAAGGAAGGCGTTGATCCGAGGCAAGAGGCGTAAAGCCCGGTCGACCTCGGCTTGGGCACCGGGAGTGTAGGCGCCGACCGCGATGAGGTCGCGCATTCGGCGGTAGAGTGAAAGAATCTCGAGAATCTGGGAACTCTGATCGCGGTGTGTGGGTGTAACCAGTTGATTCATGAGACGGCTCACGCTCGCCAGCACGTCGATCGCTGGAAAATGACGCTCGTGCGCGAGCTCGCGATTGAGCCAGATGTGACCGTCCAGGATGCTGCGCACGGTGTCGGCAATCGGATCCGCTTGGTCATCGCCTTCGACGAGCACCGTGTAAAGGCCAGTGATTGCTCCACGCTGGCCAGTGCCAGCGCGTTCCAATAAGCTGGGTAGGAGCGCATAAACCGAAGGCGTGTATCCTTTGGCGACCGGGGGCTCCCCCGCGGCGAGGCCAACTTCGCGTTGCGCCATTGCAAACCGGGTGACCGAATCCATCAGCAGTGCCACGTGCAGGCCACGATCCCGAAAGTACTCGGCGATCGTCGTCGCCAGCCAGGCGGCCTTGATTCGCTGCAGCGCCGGCCGGTCCGACGTCGAGACGATGACGACCGATCGGCGCAATCCTTCCGGGCCGAGATTATGCTCGACGAACTCTTGGACCTCCCGTCCGCGTTCGCCCACCAAGGCGATCACGATGACGTCGGCGCGCGCCTGCCGGGCGATCATGCCGAGGAGCGTTGATTTTCCGACGCCACTGCCGGCAAAGATCCCGATCCGCTGTCCTTCGCCGAGCGTCAGTAGACCGTCGATCGCTCGGACGCCGGTGACGAAGACCTGGTTGATCGGCTTACGCTCGAGTGGCGTCGTCAGCGGTAAGCCGAGAGGGCGGACTGACCTCGTGCCCAGAGGGCGTTTTCCGTCGAGTGGTCGTCCCAAGCCGTCGATGACCCGCCCCAGAAGTTCATCGCTGACCGCGACGAGAAATGGACGCCCGGCTGGCACGACTGGACTGCCCGGTCGCACACCGCGCATATCGTCGTAGGGCATGAGAATCAAATGGTGCTCTTGAAAGCCGACGACCTCGGCCGTGATCCGAGGTATCCCTTCACCCGGATAAACGAAGCAAAGCCCGCCCACCGGCAGCGAGAGTCCCTCAACGGTCAAGCTCAAGCCAACCGAGCGCACCACTCGCCCTTGAAATCGGAGCGTCGGCACTTGCTGGGCGAGCTCGATCAGCGAGCGGAGGTCAAGAGCGCTCATTCTTCACCCCCGATCATTGAAAGAAGCTGTTTGCCGATCTCATCCAGTTGGGTCTGGTGCTGGGCGTCGACGAATCCAGAGGTTGTATCCACGATGCATCCGCCCTGCTGGACCTTTGGGTCGGCGACGAGTTCTGCCGAGGCGTCTTTCGTCCCTGGTGCAAGCGATGACCACGCCTGGGCAACGAGGTCGTAGTCGTCAGGGTGGACACGAACTCGGACGACGACAAGCTGATCGATCGCTAGTAAGGCAGTCCGAACCGTGTCGACGACCAGGTCAGGATTGATCGTGAGTTCTCGCTCGACGATCCGGCGAGCAATGGTGAAGGCTAGCTCGACGATCTCAGGCTCGAGTTGCAAAAGCGCACCGTGGACGTTTTGGGCCGCCCCGGTGACCAGTGACGCGAGTCGCGCGGCCTGCTCCCGGTAGGCACGCTCGCCGTCGAGTTGGCCGCGCCGATAACCCTCGGCGTAACCGGCCGTTTCGGCTTCCTGGCGAGCTTGTTCGATGGCCTCCACCGGGTCCGGAACCGGCGGCAAGTCGGACGATTCGACCGATGCGATTGGTCGACCAAATGGCGCGAACACGACTGGACGAATCGTTGGCTCTCGGCGCGACACGAGATTAGGCGTCGGCATTGCTGCCTCCACGCTCGATGATGATTTCATCCTGATCCTCCAGCCGGCGAACCACCGCGACGATCCGCTGCTGCGCTTCGAGTACTTGGCGCTGGCGGACCGTGCCGAGCATCGAGATCTCTTCGCGGAGCAGGTCTGCCGAGCGCACGGAGAGGTTTCGGAGTATGTGCTCCTGCAGCTCGGTGGGAGCGTTCTTCAGGGCAAGTGGCAGGTCTTTGAGATCGACTTCGCGAAGTACGCGTTGCATTGAACGATCATCCAGAAGGGCGAGATCATCAAAGGTGAAGAGGAGGCGACGTACTTCGGTGGCCAAGTCGGCGTCACGTTCGCCAAGCGCGTCGAGAATTGCTTTCTCCGTGGCGCGGTCAGTTTGGCCGAGGACCTTCGCGGTGAACCTGGGCCCTCCCACCCGTGTATAATCGGTAGTGAGGAAATCGGCCATCCGGTTGCGAAGAGCGTTCTCGACGGCATCGACGACTTCTGGCGACGTCTGGTCCATCACCGTCAAGCGCCAGGCGACTTCGGCTCCCACGTCTCGTGGCAAGGCTTTCAAGACAGAAGCTGCCACGGCGTGGGGTAGATGGGCAAGCACGAGGGCAATGGTCTGGGGATGTTCTCCGTGCAGGAACGTCGCCAGTTGGAGCGTGTCGGCGTGCCGTAAGAACTCAAAAGGGCGTGGGCGCGCGCGTTCGAGCAGCCGGCTGAGCGTCTCATCGGCTTCATCTTCGCCGAGCGCCTTGGCCAGCAGTTCCCTGGCGTAGCTAGTTCCTCCGATTCCCAGGTGATCTCGGGCGATCGCGCTTTGGTAAAACTCTTCGATGACCTGGTTCGCTGTGTCTTCGGATACTGTACCAATCGTCAGAATCTCGACGACCATCTCTTCCACGTCTGCCTGGTTGAAGTGGCGTAGGATCTCTGCCGAGCGCTCTGGTCCGAGTGCTACGAGTACAGTTGCTGCTTTGCGTCGTCCAGTCAATCCTTGCATTGCCACGTTCAATCTCCGATGTCATCTCTTACCCAACTTTGGAGTACCGAGGCGATGTAAGCTGGGTCTTTCTCGGCAATCGCGGCCAATTGCTGGCGCATGAAGGACCGTCGCGAATCCTGGGCGGCCGGGGCGCTCGCCGGGGAAGTCGTCGCCGGGGGCGGTGGCAAGGCATTCACCGGCATAGTGACCACCTCTTGGCTGTAGGCCCGTCCACCGCGTCGCCTGAGCAGAAACGCGAGCACCAGAATGGCGAGGACTGGCCCGGCAATCAGCGCGGCGACGCGGGCGATCTCCAAGTATTGCCAAGGGCCAGTCAGCACATTGCCTTGACCAGTTTGAGCGGTGCCCGGCACCTGCTTAAAGGCCACTGGAACCACGTTAACGACATCTCCCCGCTGGCTGTCGTAGCCGACGACCCCTTGCGCCATCTTCGTCAGGTTGTCGATCATCGTCGTATCGGCGACGTTGCTGTCGACCGCGATCGCGACCGATACTCGACTAATCGTGCCCGGCGCGAGCTGAGTCTTTTGGATGGTGTGCGAAAGCTGGAAGGTGCGATTTGATTGCTCACGTTGGATGCCATTGGCGCTGGTATTGGTCGAGGTCAGTGCCGCGGTCGTTGTGATCGACTGGTAGGTGGGAAGACTCGTTGCCACGCCTCCAACGCTGCCTGAACCGGGGGGAAGGTACTCTTTGAGTTCCTGATCCGAGGTCAGTTGAGGCTGCTGACCGTTTGGCGAATAGATATCGGTGGTCGTATCTCCGCTGGTCCAATCGAGCTGAACGTTGACCTGGACAGTGGAGTGTCCTGGCCCGACGACTCGATCGAGCATGTCTTGCAATTGCGAGGTGAGGTTACGCTCCAGTGATTGCTGGACCGCGAAGTGATCATCCAAGGCGCCGAGATTGCCGCCGGTACTGTCCTGGGTTTGATGGAGGAGATTGCCCGAGGTGTCGAGCAGGACGACCTGGGATGCCTTCATGCCTTGGACGGCTCCGACAACGAGGTCGACGATCGCCTGAGCGTGGGCCCGGTCTATCTGGTAACCTGGCTTCAAACTGATCACGACGGCGGCCGAGGGATCTCGCTGTTGCGCCAAGAAGACGCTTGGCTGGGGAATTGCAAGGTGGACGCGCGCGGAATCGATACCGTCGATCTGGCTGATCGAGCGGGCAAGCTCGCCCTCCAGGGCACGCTGATAGTCAACCTGTTGAATAAAGTCCGACAGCCCGAACGATGGTTGGTTGAAGATCTCGTAGCCCACTCCCGAGCCTTTCAGAATGCCCGCACCGGCAACCTGGACTCGCGCCTCGCTGACCAAGCTCGCCGGAACCCGAATCGTCGTCGTTCCGCCGGTTCCATCCTCCAACTGATAAGGGATTTGCAGCTCACCGAGCTTACTTGCGACGGCGGAAGCATCCGCGGGCTGCAAGTCACTAAAGGCGACCGCGTAGGTGACCTGTGAGCTCATCACCCCCCAAAGCACGACCGTGCCGATGATCCCAACGACGATAACCAGCAGACCGATTCGTCGATTTGTCGGAAGACGTTGCCATTGGTCACGGATCCGTTCTAGCAGCGGCAGCACGTCGGGCTCGCCCTCCTAACCCACACTCATCCGATGCCGCGTCAGACCTGGGTCTGCATGACAGTTTGGTAGGCCTCGATAACCTTGTCGCGAACTTGCATTGCGAGCTTGAAATTTAACGACATCTGCTCCATTGCGAGCATCGAATCGACGAGATTCGCCCCCTGGCCGGTCGCAAGATTCACTGCCTGGGCGTTCGCCTGATTCTCGACGTTGGTGAGTCCCTGGACGGCCTGTCCGAGAACGCTTTCGAAAGATGAGGCATGACCGGACTGGTTACTCGCTAGAACAGTCGAGAGATTGGACGTTAGAATTGGATTGATTGGCTGAATAATCATAGGGCTTCACCCCCCATATCCACCCCCGGGAAATTACGCGCTACCAAGCTGGAGTGTGCGATCAACGAGCGTCTTTGTTGTCTGGATCACTGACGCGTTTGCCTCGTAGGCTCGACTTGCCGCCATCAAATCGACCATCTCCGTGGTGAGGTCGACGTTGGGATAGGCGACGAAGCCGTTCGGATCGGCTTGCGGATTGCCGGGTTGGTAGAGTTCCTTGGGAGGACTGGGGTCTTGGACGATCGCGCTGACTTGTACGCCGTCACCAGGCGAGCCCGCATCTTGGCTCGCGTCCAAGGGCCGTGGTGTGAAAACGACCATCTGCCGGTGGTATGGTCCGCCCTGAGGGGTCACGGTCGTCTCAGCGTTTGCTAAGTTACTCGAGATAACGTCCATCCGTAACCGCTGGGCAGTGAGAGCCGATCCGGCGATGTAAAGACTATTTAAAGCATCAATGCTCATCCATTCTCCCGATTCCCACTCGTGAGGTTCGCACTCCTCAATTCGTGTGGCCTTCTCGTCCAACTACGAGTGCAGCTTCGGGTGAGGGATGTAGCGCAAGCGGGCACGTGGGGAAATCAGATGCGCTGATCAACCATGCGCCGCCGGTCCAGACGGATGACCGGACCGAAATGGCAAGTGGCCATCGTCTGTTGCTCGCTCCCGAGCGTTGTTTGGCGCTTCTGGAAAAGGTCGCGTAGCTCGGCGTCCGCTGCCAAGATCCGTCGGAAGGTCGCCAGTCGCTCTCGGCTTTCCGAGAGATCGCCAGCCGGTAAGCGCGCGAGCTTATCGCCGCGTTCGCGAAGCAGTTGAAGCACGAGGTTGAGATCTGGGTTCGGTGAACGTGCCGCCGCGAGCAGAGTTTCGGTTAGATCAAGAAGCTCGAGGAGTTGACTATTCACGATATTCCTCAGATGCGTTGATCAAACAAGCTTGGTCGAGCCGGCGCTTGGCGCGGCAAGGGGCCTCGTCGTGCAAGGACGCCAAGTTCGTCGAGAACTTGCTTCTGCCGGGTTTCAAGGTAAGTGCGAAGCACAGCGTCCTTGGCCAGGATTTGTTGAATGAGAACCACCCGTTGTTGCCGCTCCTCCGCGCGTGGGGCCGGCAGCCGTGCCAGGATCTCCCCGCGTCGTTCAACCATCTTCCGTATGAGATCGAAGTCTGGATTCGCTGGCCGAACCGCGGCAAGTAGCGCGTCACTGAGCCGGAAGATCTCTTCGAGGAGTGGATCGTCCACCTTACTCCCCTAGTTTACGGCTAGATCGAGATCCTCGACCCGGCTCGCGACCAGTGTCGGCTCGCTAGCGACGATCCGCCAGGTCGCGAGGAGCTGCCGTGTGTAGCCGAGAATCTCCTGCGCTGGTGACGGATCCTTGTTCACGTTTGCCTCGACGAGACGCCGGAAGAAATAGTCATAGAGCGCATCGAGATTCTGCGCGACTGGTCCAGCATCTCGGCGGAGTGTTCCCCGCAACGTTGTGATGATCTCCTGAGCGCGCTTGAGTGAAACGTGCGCGCCCTCAAGGTTGCCTTCAGCGAGCGCTTGAATCGCGTACCCAACCGAGAGCACAATTCCTTCGTAAAGCTGGACGACGAGCTGCGCCTGATTCGCGGTAACCGTCCGCGTTTTTCGGTAGGCATTTGCCCCTGTTTCGAACACGTCAATCTTCCCTTGAAAAATCTTCTGGGGCCGGATAAGACTTTGATGCCTTGAGTTCCTCGCGCTGTGGATCCCCTTGCGCCACTCACGGTCAATAAGCCGGGCTAGGCCCCACTGGTGCTCGTGCCGGCCAAACTGGAGAGCAAACTGCTCGATGAGGAGGATCCGCTGCCGCCAAGCTCTGCGCTCAGGGCATTCCCCTGCGCCTGAAGCAAAGCCAGCGTCGACTCCATTGCCGCGAACTGCTGCTGCAGCGCTTGCTGGCGCGAGGCCACGAGCTGCTGCATGTTCGAGATCTGATGCGAGAGGTTCTGCTGGTCGTTGGAGATCTCCTGACTACGTGATGCAAACAATCCGCTCGTCGGTGCAAGCAACTGGTTCAGGTAATCGTTTAGACTAACTGCTGCTCCGACCTGGTTCCAGGTCACTCCGAACTGGTAAGTCCCGGCTTGGATCGAACTGCCAACGCTCAGCGAAACGCCGGGGATCAAGGTTGAATTAGTCGTGTTGGCAGTCAGCGTCGCGGTTTGGGTTGGCAAGGTCTCGCCGTTCACTGCCTGAAACTGCGCCTGAGCGTTCCCCTGGCTATTCACGGTCACCGTGTAGGTGCCATTCAGATGGACGTTCGAAGGTTGGCCGGTCACGCCGGTGAGCGTCCCGCCGGTGCCGCTGGTCAGAGTAAGTGGGCTCAGAGTGGCGTCGAGACCGGCGAAGAGCGTCTGCACCGCGCTTGGATTGCTCTGGAGTGCCTGAGTGAGCTTCGTCGTGTCGAGCTGGAGTGAGACGGTCGACCCCGAGGTGTTGCTGGCAAGGTTGAGCGAGACGCCCACGTCGTTCAAAGATTGGTAGCCCGGTGTGCCGCCGATGACGGTCTGGGTGATCAGTGATTCCAGGTGTTGAGCGATACCCTCGATGGTTGGGTCCCCGGCGAGAGTTCCCCCCTGGCCGGGCGTTGCGCTGGTCGCAGTGAACTTATTGATGTCACTCAGCAGGGTATTCGCGGCGTTGACGAAGTTCTGAACCGTGTTCACCGTCGTCGTCGTGTCCGAGGACACTGTCACCGTGACCGGGGTGTTTGGTGCTCCTTGGAGCAGAGTAAGATTGACCCCGGGGACGTATCCGTTCAGATTGTTGCTCGAGGTGACGATGTCCTGCCCGTTATTGACCGAGCTAATGTCAACGACCGCGTTCTGACCGACCTGCTGTGCCACGCTCTGGGTTGGGCTCGACATCAGATGGAGCGCTTCCAGCAGATTTCCGGAAGTATCTTGCAATGAGATCGCCCCACCCCCCGTTTGGGTGGCCGTCAAGGTGAGGCGGTCGGTGAGCGGATCGTAGGCCGCCTGCACCTGAGCGCCGGACGCGTTGATCCGATTGATGACGTCGTTCAAGGAGTCGGTCGTGCTCCAATTGATCGAGACGCCATTGATCTGAATCGTTCCGCCGCCGGAGCTATTCGGTGCGAGTGCCGTGGTGAAGCTTTCCGAGCCGAGCGATTGGGTCGGATCGATACGTCCCACTGGGCTGGGCGTCACGATCCGATCGGTGCCATTCTGGTAGGTGCCGTTGGTGAGAGCCACCGCCGCGGCGCCAGTTCCGGTGACATTCACGGAGATCGTCTCTTGTGAACCGGGCGTCTTCTGGGTGAGCATGATCTGGTCGTTGTTGCTGCCGGTCACCGCGGCGGTGACGTTGAGACCAGCCGCGTTCAACGCATTGACGATGTAGGCCGCGTTCTGCGCGCCTGTATAGGATGAGCTGGTCTGGTTGATCGTCACGTTGGTGCCATCCACGGTGATCGTTGCCGAGAGCGCCCCGGCACTTACCGAGCCGCCGGTCACGCTCGTCGCGGTGTTGCCAACGACGGCCGCGCCGAGGAGTCCGATCGCCGACAAAAAGTTGCTCGTATCTCCGCTTGAGCCGAGCTGGATCGAACGACCGGGCGCCGAGACGATCTGGAGCAGGTTGGGACGACCGTAGGCGTCGTTGACGATGCTCGCCGTCACCCCGGCGCCGGACGAGTTGATCATGTTAACGATGCTGTTAGACGCGTTGTTCGGGTCGTCGAGAACGGAGTTGCTGCTGATCGTGATCGTCTTGCCGTTGATTGTGAAGGTACCCGGGGTGATCGCGGTTCCAAAGCCCGCGCTCCCGATTGGCGCGGTGAGGTTGATCACATTGCCGATCGCCGCGACGGCGCTCCCGATGGCACTGCTGGTCACCTGGGTCGCGGTGGCAAGCTGCTTGACCGTTACTTGAAACGAGCCGTTCGTCGCGCCGGAACCAGCGATGGCGCTCACGATCGCCGGCTGAGACGACGGCGTATTCGTGGTCGCGGTTTTCGCGGCCACGTTCGCGCCAAGAGTAAGAGCCTGGACGGCTTGCTGGAGGGATGTCGCATCCTGACGGATCTGACTGATTGCCCCTTGCTCGGTCGAGAGAGTCGCGCTCTGCTGCTGCAGGGCGGTAATCGGCTGCTGGTCGATCGAGAGCAATGCGTTGATGATCGCGTTCGTGTTGATTCCCGAGGCCAGCCCGCCAAACGAAACCGGGCTACTCGACGACACGGCTCCCATATAACTACCTCGGCTCCTCAAGAGTTTGCCCCTGCCCCGCCTGGCGCCTCGCCAACGTGAGACAGGGGACGCAGTCTGCCTAACTTTCGATCGGACTTAACCGATCAGCTTCAGCACCATGCCCGGCAGTTGGTTGGCCTGGGCAAGGACGGCCACTCCAGCCTGCTGGAGAATCTGCTCGTTAGTGAAGTTGACCATCTCGGACGCCACGTCGACGTTGCGGATGCGGCTATTCGAGGCGCTCAGATTCTGACTCATCGTATTCAGGTTGTTGATCGTATCCTGTAAGCGGTTCTGGTAAGCGCCGAGCGAGCCGGCAAAGGTGTTGACGTTGTCGAGGGCACCGGTCACGGCGGTGATCAGTGCCTGGGCATTGGCAACCGATTGGCTAGAGTTAAAGTTACTCAGGGCGGTGTTGAGGGCGGACATGTTCGCCGAGGTCATCCCAATCGATTGGAAAGCGACGGTCATGGTATCGCTGGCGGCTGGGCCAACCTGGAGGTTCGCGGAGCCACTGCCACCCGAGGCCGTGACTACGGTTTTGCCGGTGAGCCCGGCGACGACGTTCGCGGCCGTCTCACCTGCGACTGACGACACTGTGATATTCACGCCGAGCTGACCAAAGTTCAAGCTCTCCGATTGACCGGCGGCGATGGCGTTCACCGTGATCGTCTGTGAAACGGTGTTCCCATTAACCGTCCCGGACAATTGAAGGGTATTTCCTGCCCCGGAAGCGAGGGTGTAGGTGGTACCGGACGCGGCCTGAGAAACGTCAACCTCGCTCACTGCCGTGTTGGAGCCCGAAGCGACGACGAAACCATCCTGGATATTGCTGGTGGCAGCAAGTGACGTCGACAGGCTGCCGTTGAGGAGGGTCAGACCGTTGAAGGTCGTCTGGGTGCTGATGTTGTTGATTTGGGACGAGAGTTGTTGGAGCTCGGCGTTGATGTTGGACAGGTCGGTCGAAGAGAGCGTGCCGTTGGAAGCCTGAACTGCGAGCTGATTCATGGTCTGGAGAATCGAGGTGACCGAGTTCAGCGCACCCTGGGCGGTCTGGAGCATTGAGATGCCGTCCTGGGCGTTTTGCGATGCTTGATTGACGCCACCGATCTGTGCCATCAGATCGTTCGACATGGCGTAGCCGGCGGCGTTGTCGGCGGCAGTATTAATCTGTAGACCGCTCGACAGGCGGTTTACGCTCTGGCTTAAGGACATGGCGTTCATACTCAGGTTGGTCTGCGCCTGCATCGCGTCGATGTTGGATAAGATTCGGAAGCTCATCGTAACCCACCTTGTTGGATTTATTCTCCGGGCTCTGCTATTTCGCCGCGTCGGTCACGGACCTCGTGAAGCTTTCACCCGTCTAACAGATATATCGACGGTTCGCAGAAAAAAGTTCGGCTGTGATCGACGAATTTGCGCTTGGTCGCCGCCGGGTTCTGTAAACGGTCAGTCGGGAGGACATTGGTGGCTGCTCTGAAGGAATTGGAGAAATAAGCCCGGTAGAATGATGACGAGCGGGCTCTGCTCTCTGCCTTAAAGGCTAGGAGCAGGAAGAGGGGCACTGTTTTTGGTGGATGCAGCACTTAGCGTCGCGATTTCACGCGATGAGTCTGCGGGCGAGCATTAGCTCGAAAAGGTTTCCGGTTGTTCGGATGGGGCTGGGCATGGAAACGTGGTGGAGCAGGCGGTTGGGAGCGGAGAGCATCTAGAATCCCCTTCTGGTAGCTTCGGAAGAGGCCCTCTTGGTAGAGGGTGCCGAGGACCAGCGCGAAGTAGTTCGCCAGCAGGTGTTCGCCAAGACGTAAACCCATCAGCTTGCTCAGATTCACTTTCTCGACCTCGGCGATGGCCGCGTCGACCTGTGGGAGCAGATCATCCTGGCTCGTCGACCGGGCCTGCAGCGCTTGCTCGATCCCCAAGACGATCCGCAGCTCTGGATGCTTCGTGGCGAAATAGACCGCAGCGGTGCCTGCACGATACTGCCTTCCCTTAAAGCCGGCGTAGCTCTTGATATCCAGGTGCTCAGCCCGCGCCGACGGGTGATAGAGGAGGCGTAGTCCATGCCGCGTCTTCAACCGATAGCCGAGTTCGATATCCTCATAGACCGGATAAGGAAAGCTCTCGTCAAATCGCTCCCGGCGGAGGAAATCTCGCTTCAGTGAGAGGTTACAGGTGTAAAAGTGAGCGTAGTCGAGTTCGGGAAGTTGCCGGATCCGGTTCCAGTCGAACAGTTGGCTTCCGGCGCCGGTGATGTACTCCATAAATGGGCTTATCTCGAGATCGTGGTGCCAATCGACGTGACCGAGGGCGGCGACGTTCTCGGCTGGCTGTCGGAGGTGAAAGGTGAGATGCTGTTCGAGGAAGGTGGGATCGGGGGTGATGTCGTCGTCGAGAAAGACAACCAGGGGTGCCTCGGCGAGCGACAGCGCGGCGTTACGGGCGCGGGCCGGTCCACCTTGTGGTAAGGAGATGACCCGTAGGTCGAATAGTGCCTGGTAGTCGGCTAGGAACGTACTCGTTCGGTCGGTCGAACCGTCGTCGGCAACGATAACCTGAAAAGGTGCGGCAAGCGTCTGTCGGGTGAGCGCGAGCAGGACCTTCTCCAGTAGATCCTGCCGATTATGCGTTGGAATAACGACACTCAGCAACGGGCGACGGGGCGACACACTCCCAACTTTGTAGACCAGAAGCTTCGAGTTGGGGTACAGATGGGAGTGAAAGAGCAAGGTATTTCGTTCAGTGATCCAGCGCTCGAGCTTTTCCCAGTCGTGGGAATAGTGCATGGGGAAGTTCGTGTTGTGCTCCTCGACGATGAAATTGACTGCCACGTGGTCAGCGATTGCTTCGAGGTGCTCCAGGAAACTGAACGGGTCGGCAACGTGCTCGAGAACGTCAAAGGAATAGGCCAGATCAAAGTGTGCGTCGTCGGGAAAATGCTCCACGTCGTAAACTTCGGCCGTAGTGCCGCGTTGCTGCAAGCGCCACTGTAAGTAAGCTGTCGAGGGATTTTGAAAGTCGGCGAAACTGACCGGGTATCCTTCGGCTAGGAATTTCAGGCCGTCGCTGCCAATACCGCAGCCGTAATCGAGGAGTCGTGCCCCCGGGGGTACTAGGAAGCGAATGAGAGAGCGATAAGGTTCCTTCGTGCCGCTCATTGAGAACGCAGTCAGGTCGTAGAGATATGCCAAGCTGGTGTGATAGAATTCCCCTTCACTGGGGGATCGCGTGAACTCGCGGGCGACCAGATCGGTCGTCTGGTGACAGAGCTCGGGACGAAACTCCCCTCCCAGATACTCTTTCAGCTCCTGCCACTCATCGGCCCACCGCGTGTTAGTCAAACACTCATACCTCAACTTTTTAAAATTCCTTCTTCCGCTCGCAAAGGGCTAGCCAGAATTCTTCACCAAGCGGCAGCTACAGAGAACAGTAGCCTGGTCCCTTGCGGGCCGCCACTCCATGAGCAAATCGGGATGGTTTTGCCGATAGTGGGGCGAGGCATCCCTTCTGGCTCCCTCCGTGCTGCGCTCCCGCTATCGACTCTTAAGTGAATAATCCGGGCGAGGGTGAGCAAGGTTCAGGAAGCGCCCGCTAGCTGCATGGAATCCACCCCACTTCCGCGATACTCGGCCCCGGCACTCGCCGCCCGTTCCCAGGCGAGTCGGTAGATGTCCATGCGTCTCTTCAGCTCGACCGGATTTGCCAGGCTGTGCCGCATGAGCACTTCTCGTTGAGCCCGGTGGCCGATCCGCTTGCGGAGAGCGCTGTTCTCGACGAGAATAGACACGTACTCGATCCAGTCGCCCAGGTTGTTAGCAATGAAGCCGGTTTCGCCATGTCGGATAACCTCGCCGTATACTGTCGGACTCGCAACGACCGCGGCGCCGAAAAGCGACGACTCCATCCATTTAATGGGCGATTTCGAACGGTTGAAAGCCGTGTCAGGAAGCGGACAGAGCGCGATGTCGATGTTCGCAACGTTTTTCTTGTACTGATCGAGGGCTAGCCAGGGAAGCTTCACCAGCCTCTCGCCCAATCCGAGCGCCTCCAGGTAGGGCGGACAGAATCCGGCGGTGACGAAAGTCAGCTCTGGATAACGTTCGGCCAGGATGGGGAAAAGCTCGCCGAGGATAATCCAATCATCGAGGTGAGATAGCGAACCGTGGACGCCTACGGTCAGCCCCTGTACCTTTCGATAGTCCGCTCGATGTATCGGAAGGACATAAGCGGCGGGATCAATGAGATTAGGCAAGACTTGGACGCGCGGATTGTAGACGCGCATCTGGCTTGCCAGGTAAGGAGTCGAGGTTGTCAGAACGTCAGCGGCCTGGGCAAGGTAGCGCGTCGACGCGGCTCGTGTCAGGTGGGACTGAACGACGGCATCCCCGGCGTCCGCTAGCCAGCTCGTCGGCATATTGAAGAGGTCGTCGTCCGTGTCGTAGACGAGGCCGACACGGTGCCGGTGGAGGTCGTCGAGAAAGCCTGGCAGCGCGCTCGGATTCAGACAGTTCCAGTGATAAAGAACCAGAACGTCGGCATCCTGCATGCGAACCTTGTCGGTCTCGGAAATCGGAAAGATCGAGACCGGGTAACCCGCCGCGGCGAGGCGCTTGAAAGGGGCGACGATACGCCAATGTGGTGAAGGCACTCCCTCGTCCATGAACGAGATGACCCGGGGATAACGTCCGGCTGGCTTTGGCATCAGGTTGTCTCCCGTCGCTCAGGTTAAGTAATTGAATAGACTTGCCGGCAGCGCCTTGGCGGCCGCGGAAAGACCAGCCTGCTGGACGAGCGTGGCCTGAGAATAATCGATTGAAGCCTGGGCCATGTCGGCGTCAGCGAGGGTCGAGAGGGTTTGCGACAACTGAGTCTGTTGAGCAGTGAGTTGATTCTGGATCGTCTGGACCTGATCGGTGCGGGTGCCAACGCTGGTCGCAGCTTGATTGACCTGCTGCAAGGCGTTCGTGATCCCGGTAATGCTTGCTGAGATCGCGCTCGCGTTGTTGGCCTGCAGCGCTTGGGCGAGGCTGGATAAGGCGGCGAAAACAGTGTCGAAGACGGCGCCATTCGTCGTTGGATCATGGCCGATCGTGTTGACCTGGATCGTGATTCCAGGGCCAATCTCCCGCTGGAGCGCGGTGGTCGCCGAGGAGGGATCGGCGTTGGCGTAGCTGACCGCACCGCCGGAGCTGGAAAAAGGCGCGAGGTCGGTTCGGGCGCCGGCAAAAATGTAGTTACCTCCGTAGGTTGTGTTGCCGAGTTGGGCCACCTCGTCAATGAGACTGTTGACTTCTGTGGCGATTGCCTGTCGGTCGCTCGCGTTGCTCGTGTCACTGGCCCCTTGGGTCGCGAGTTGCTGCGCCCGCAACAGCGCCTGGTCGACACCTTGCAGCGCGGTACTAGTCGCGTTGAGCCAGCTCTGCGCCGCGCTGGCGTTACTGAGATACTGCGCCGTCTGGTGGAGATTCGTCTGGATCGCCAGGATGCGTGAGGCGACCGCGGGATCGTCAGACATCTGACTCAAGCTCTTACCACTGGTCAGCTCGTTCAATGTCGTCTCGAGTCGAGCCTCGTCCGTCGACAGGTTCTGGAGAACCGTGTTGGCCATCATCTGGTTGGTGATGCGCATCCTTACCTCCCGACGATACCGGTATTGTTGATCAGCGTGTTGAGCATTTCATCGAAAACAGTGAGTGCCCTTGCTGCCGCTTGATAGGCATTCTGGTAAATTACCAGATGAGCTGCTTCTTCGTCGAGAGAGACGCCGGAGAGCTGGCTCTGGACCTGCTGCAAATGACTGACGACCAGATTCTGGTGGTTGACGGTGCTCTGGGCGGTCGCGGCGTCGGTAGCGATTGACGTGGCGAATGCCTGGTACTGGCCATCGATCGTTGGACTTCCTGCTGGTGTACCCCCGGCCGTTGGATCGTTCTGAAGATTCGCGATTGCTAGGGCATTCGATCCATCACCAGTTCCGTTAGCCGTCTGGGAAGCAGCAATCAGGCTGGGGTTTTGGACCAGGGCAGAGTTGACTGCGATATCACCCGAGCCGGTTCCAACAAAGAACGGCCGTTGGACGGGGGTGCCGGGGCTGACAAGGTCGTAGACGTTCGTCGTCGTACCCGTAGTCGGATTCTGCCCGCTATGAACTGCATTGACGGCAGCGATCAGGCGTTGGGTCCAGGTATTCAATGCATTCAATTGCTTGGGAATCTCGCTGTCTCGCATCGCGAGCAAGCCACCCAGACTGCCGTTGGTGGGATCGATTACTGTGCCGCTGGGGGCAACGATCTGCTGCATCCCATTTGGACCGGTCGTCGTCGTCAACGTCGCGGCGCTGATGCCGTCGACCAGCGGCACGCCATTCAGGTTTACTCGGACTGAGCCATCGGCCTGCTGGCTCACTTGAACCTGGGCGATGTTTGCAATCTGGCTAAGGATCTGATCCCGTTGGTCAAGCAGATCGTTAGGCTGTTCGCCACTTGCCTGGACCGCTACGATTTGCTGGTTCAATGAGGCGACCTGGCTGGTCAGTGAATTGAGCTGACTGACCTGTTGCCCAACCTGCTGATCCAACCCGCTCTGGAGGCTTTGGAGCTGTTGAGTATCTTGTTGAAGGGTCGTGGTAAGCTGCTGGGCATTCCCAATCAGTGATGTGCGTGCTCCGATGTCACTCGGAGCGTTGGCAACGTCTTGCCACGAGTTCCAGAACTGGCTGAGGAGCGAGCCGATCCCGTTGCTGGACAGTTCATTGAAGATCGACTGAATCTGCGATGTCGCATCTTGCGCAACATTCGCGGCAGCTTGCTGGGATAGTGCCGAGCGGAGGCTGCTCGCGGTGAGAGAGTCAGCGATTCGATTGATCGCGATCACCTGGACGCCGGTCCCAATCTGGCCGGGCCCCACTGCGCTCAAGCCTGGCGCCGGGACGGCCGGGTTTGCCGCCAGATCTACCTCTTGACGGCTATAACCGGGCGTGTTGGCATTGGCGACGTTGTTCGTCGCGGTTTCTAAAAGGATTTGCTGGCTCTGCAGCCCACTCAGGGCCGATTCGATTCCTCCGAATGTTGACATTGGCTACCTGCTACGCATACTGGTCGATCAGCAGCGAATGACTCGCGCTGTCGACCGTCTTTCGTTTGCTGTAAGTTCGCGTCGGTAGAACCGTAATCGCCATCGTCATTTCCAAAAGCTGACGCTGCTGGGCGACTTCTGCTTGTAAGGTCTGGACTTCGGCGCCAGTATCCTCTAATAAAAGATCAGGCGAGAGCGAACCAAGCTGCGCAGCGAAGCGATGAAAGCGGTCTGCCGTGGTAAGCAACGTTGCGAAGTCGGCCTCACCCAAGGCGCGTCGCTGGATCTGTAAGAGATCGCGCGCCTCGGCAATGAGCATCCCTAGTTTTTCGCGCTCGCTATGGAGCACCATGGCCGAGTAACCTTTGGGCCAGGGCTGCAGTCGGAATGGTGTAAGTGCCCTGCTCAATCGATGATCGCAGCGCGTTCACCCGTTCCTCCCGGATCGAGGGAAGCGATCGAACTGCCGCTAGGTACTGGCTAAATCCCAATGATGCTTTTGAGACTCCAGAGTCGCTATCTCCTCCATGACCCGGATCCACATTGGAGATTGCTTGCGTCGACGAGGCCTCCGTGGTGGGCGCGGCGTTACCGGGCCGCTTGGTAGATTTAGCGGTGCCCAGTTCGACTTCATTCGGACTACTTGGCCGACTGCCGTTGCCAATCGACTCGATGCTCACTCAAATACCTCCCGAATCTGACGACTGATCGTCGCCCATGACCTATTGGGGAGCGTATCAGCCGAAGGACGATCCCTCACGTCGACCGATCCAGTCGGCCGGGCGAGATCCGCCCATGCCTCGCCCGGCGGGCTTACCAACGTTCGCTTGGGCATTGCAGCCAGCAGGACTCCCTGATGACCCGGGCACCGCGGGCAATTGCCTTTCGCAGCCCCGGAATGAATCGTTTCCAAGCACGTGCTGACGACGTAGCAACCGGAGGAAGCTTCGGTGTCATGGCCGAGCGCCAGAGCTCCCCCAGTTCTTCCCCCCAGCCAACCTGCCCAATCGATCCCCGATCCGCATCCTCAACAATTACCAGGCTCATTGGGCCACTCACCACGGCGAATTCAAGATTCGCCTGACCAAGTTTAACGTTGGAGCTCTCCCGAGTAGAGTATCGAGAGATTGGTCTGAAAAGGTGCTCGATCCGCATTAGGAATGCTTTAATTCTTGAACCGTGTCGCTGGCCAAATCGTCCCAGGTGCGTATCATCTGAGTGCCAACTTGATAAGCGCGCTGGGCGCGTATGAGATTGCCGAATTCTTGTGCTATCTGCACGTTGCTTCCCTCGAGTGAGTCTAAGGTTAGACTATCAGTACCGCCGGAGAGGGTAGTCGGCTGGGCCGGGCCACTATCGGTTGTCGTGAGATAGATCCCCTGGCCGAGCGGCTGAAGCTGATCCGGATTGGCAATCCTCACTAAAGGTAGTGTTCCGATTGTCTGGCTTCCTCGCGGACCGATGGTAAGTACTCGACCCTGTGCGTCGAGTGTCGGCGATGTTTGACCCGGCTGGATCTGCACCGTACTGGCGAGCAGATTACCGTCGACCTGAAGCCGTCCCTGACTATCGACCTGAAGGTTGCCGTTTCGGGTGTAACCAGTTTGACCGTTGGGGAGCTGGACGGCCAGATAGACGTTAGCCGGCAGAGCGACGTCGAGTGGCGAGCTGGTCGGGACGATTGGCCCCGGCGCGTCCAGTTGGGTAAGGCCGGCAAGCTCGACGACGCGGTCGAGCGACGTGGTCTGATTCTGACTTAAACCGGCCGTCGTGCCAGAATTGGCCGGAACATCAACCAGTTCTGGCCGCAACGCCCGATAGGCCGTGGTGTCGGCGTTTGCTAAATTTTGTCCAACGTAATCGATCCGGCTTTGCTGGGCGCGAAGCCCGGCCGTGGCGACGCCGAGAATGCCGATCTCCATGTCTGTCTCCTCTACCGCACGTTGACCTGATCAATCAATTGGCCAAGGGCACTGTCTTCCGAGCTTACCGCGCGCTCGGCAACCTGATATGAGCGCGCCGCTGCCATCATGTTGGTGATCATCGAGGATAGGTCGACGTTCGAGCCTTCCAGGGTTCCCGTCAAGATATTGGGCGTGGTCACGGCTTGTGGAACGGCGGTATTGGCTGGAACCAGATAGGTACCGTCCTTCCGGACGAGCGCGGCATTGTTGGGAAAGGTCACGACGCGTAACTGGTCGATCACCTGCGTTCCCGAGCTAACCTGTCCGGATTGACTGATCGATAGAGGGGTACTGCCGCTCATTGGTCCTTTCTGTCCAAGGACGGGCCAGCCTTCGAGAGAAACCAATTGGCCCTGACCGTTTTGATGGAAGGCGCCGCGCCGTGTGTAGCGGAGGCCATCCGGGGCTTGGACGACGAAGAATCCTCCGCCAGCAACCGCGACGTCGAGTGGGCGGCCAGTCGACTCGATCGGACCAGGACTGAGATCGATGCTGGGCTGACTCATCGTCTCGCCCAGGCTGAGTGGGCCGACCGCCGAATGATTCTGATCAATCCCTGAATCGATTCGATTAAGTAAGACGTCGGAAAAGGTTTTCTCGGACATCTGATCCTGGCAGTATCCCGGGGTGTCGACCTGGGCCAGGTTGCTAGCTAGCATTTCGAGACGGACACCTTGGGCGGCAAGCTGAGCATCTCCAATTCCAATGCCACGCAACATATCTAGCTCCTCCATAATTAAATCCCCCTCTCGGAGAGGAGGACAGGATGAGGGCTGCTCCTAACTCTTGGGGCGGCGCGTCCGTAGTGAGAAGCGGACGAGTCCAAGCAGCCCTAGCATGAGCCCGGCCGTCATAACATCTGATCGCTCTGCCGACATTCCACCACCCAGGCCGGTATTGGGGAGAGCACCGGGCAAGATACCTTCTCGAGGCGGCTGGGGGAACCGTCCTGCTACCGCATGACGCGGCCCCGGGTGCTCCGGAGCAGCCGTGTTTTCGACAGTGACCATCGCTAAGTTCCAGCCTTGGTCCGGGATGGGATCAGGGAGAAACAGATCGAGGGTGGCGGTCCCATCTGCCTGGAACTGAAGCTCCCCCAGTCGGAAGACTTCATTCGTTCCTTCGTGGATCAGCCAAAGCACGTCATGCTGGCCGGGCGTTTTCGGCAGGCCCCGAACAGTCAGCCGTGCTTCTCCTTCGGCTCGGACCAGTTCCAAGACTCCGCCCGCGTCGGTCGGCCCCCAATTCGAAACTCCATTCAAGTAATTCAAGACGACGTGCACCGGGGTACCATCGGCAAAGGCGGGGAGAGGGAGAATCATGAACATGAACAGGGTGAACATGGCAGCGCGAAAAGTCACGAAGAAGACGGAGACCATGACCTTTTCCGTCGAGCGCTTCGTGTTTCTTCGCATAGTTTCCTGCCCTTTGTGATCTAGATCAGCCACCGACTTCTCCGACTACCAGCTCCGGCTTCGCTTCGTCGATCTCCAGAAACGTGCGCAGCTTAGTGATGGCACGGCTATGAATCCGCACGATCGCCGTCTTATGCATCTTCAGGACAGCAGCAACCTCTTGGAGGGTCAGATCCTCGACGTAATAGAGCGACAACACCAATCGCTCGCGTTCGTCCAGCTTCCGGAGTGCCTCGCCAAGCATGGCGAGCAGGGCCCCTCGCTCGGACGGATCGTCAGTGCGGGTCGTGGCGAGCAGGTCGGCCAGTGGCGATTCCTCGTCTTTGGCCGATTCATCAAGAGAGATGACCGAGCAGCCAGCCGCTTCGGTCACCGCGGCATATTCAGCGTGGGAGAGTCCGAGAGTGTCTCGGAGCTCGTCGTCGGTGGGAAAGCGGCCGAGAGTCGCCGTGAGATTACTGGCGACTGTCTGTAATGTGCGCACCCGCTGTCGGATGATCGGATTGAGCAGATCCAAAGCGCGAACAGCATCTAGCACCGCTCCGCGAATGCGGATCTGAACCCAGGCGGCGAAAGGCACACCGCGTGAGCTATCAAAGCGATCGATCGCCTGGATGAGCCCGACGATGCCGTGAGCCACCAGATCTTCGCGATCGAGAACGCCGGGCATACCAATAGCGAGTCGCCCGATGACGTGATGGACCAACGGAAGATACTGGAGAATGAGCTGCTCCCGTCCGATGGGATCCTGATTGTAGGCGGTCTCGACGCTTGACCGACGACCTGTCACTATGCGTGCTCCCCGACCGGACTGGGAGGCGAAACCGCTGCTGAGGTGCCACCCGCGAACGCCGCTTCTGTCTCGGTCGACGTTTCTTGAGGCGCTTCGTGCAAAATAGATAGTGCGCTATTCAGGAGAATTCCCAGGGCCAGGGCACCGGCGAGCACGATGACAAGGGCCCACTCGGGCTTCGCTCCCAGGAAAAGCAGCCCGCTGTAGGACGTGATCGTCAGCATGCCGAGGGCCACGAGCAGTGCATCAGCCAGTCTCTCCATCTCGAAACCTCCAAGAACTACCAGTCATCAAAAAAATAAGGAATCGACCCTCTCGCTCGTTTGTGCGCGGGCACGTGGTCGGTGCTCGTCTCTCCAAACGCGCGTCTGGAGGGTTATCCTCCGCCGACGATCCCGCTCATCTGAATGATCGTCGGCGGAGGTACCTCTTCGTACGAAAGAATGGTCAAATTGGGTAAGTGACGCTCCGTCAATTTTCGTAATGGCAAGCGGAGGCGTCCGGGCACCAGCAGCACCGGCTGATTCTGGCGAGTCGTGGCTTGCTCAGCAGCCCGTGCCAATTCTTGCAACAGGCTCTGGGCTACGGTTGGCTCGAGCGCGAGAATTGGTCCTTGATCACTTCCCTGGACACTGCCATTCAGTTGCTGCTGCCAGCGTGGAGCCAACGTCAGGGTCATTAGCTTGTTGTTGTCGTCGACGAATCCGGAGACGATTGATCGACCGAGAGCGTGTCGGACGAACTCGGTGAGCTGCCACGGATCCCGAGTGGTCCGAGCGTGGTTAGCGAGCGTTTCGAGAATGACCAAGAGATTACGAATTGGAACGTGCTCGCGCAAGAGATTCTGGAGCACCCGCTGGATCTCTCCGAGTGTCAACAGATCCGGAACGAGCTCGCCGACAATCGCCGGATTGTCGGTTTTGACGGTATCGAGAAGGTTCTGGACATCCTGGCGTGAAAGCAGCTCCGGTGCGTAGGTCCGCAAGACTTCGGTCAAATGGGTCACGATTACCGAGGCCGGATCGACGACGGTGAGACCGCGCATCTCGGCGCTTTCTTTGTCTTCTGGGAGGAGCCACATGGCGGGTAAGCCAAAGGCCGGATCTTTGGTCGGGATTCCCTTGATCCCGCCAACATTCTCGGTCGGACCAAGTGCAAGGTAACGATCGAGCCAGGCCTCACCTCGTCCTACCTCGACGCCGCGGATCCGAATGGCGTACGCATTCGGCGGGAGCTGCAGATTATCGCGAACGCGAATCGACGGTAGGATGACGCCGAGCTCGCTAGCAAATTGCCGCCGGACACCGGCGACGCGCTGAAGCAAATCGGCTGAACGGGGGGGGCGCTGGGGCAACGCCAGGCGCAGCGAGGAGGCGTTTCCACTAGCTTGGTTGGCTTGACTGGCTGAGTTCGATTCGACTAGAGCGACCAGGCCGAATCCCAGTTCGAGCTCAATCGGATCGACCTTCAGCAAGGCGTTCAAGCTATCCTTTTCGAGCGGCGCTGCTCGTGTAGCGGTGCTGGAGTCTGGCGCCGCGGCCGGCGTTGGCGACGACCGTAGGAGATACGCTCCGAGGCCAAGACAGCTCGCCAGGAAGAAGAACGGGAGCTTTGGCATCCCGGGGGCGAGGCCGAGGCAGGCGACGATGGCGCCGACGATGCCGAGCACGCGAGGCTGGCTGAAGAGTTGCCGAACGAGGTCGTCGCCGAGCTGAGCTTCTGAGCCCGAGCGGGTAACGATGATGCCGCTCGCAGTGGCGATGAGTAGCGCCGGTACCTGGGCGACGAGCCCATCGCCAACGGTGAGCAGGGCATAGGTTTGGAGCGCCTGAGCGAAAGGAAGATGTTTCTGAAGGACACCAATTGTCAGACCGCCAATGAGGTTGACGACGATCAGGACAATGCCGGTGACCGCATCGCCTTTCACAAATTTGCTGGCACCGTCCATTGCTCCGTAGAAGTCAGCCTCACGCTCAATGGCCCGACGGCGTCGTCGCGCTTGCTCTTCGTTGATCAGACCGGCATTCAGGTCGGCGTCGATCGCCATTTGTTTGCCCGGCATCGCATCAAGAGTGAAACGAGCAGAGACCTCGGCAACCCGGCCGGCCCCACTGGTGATGACGACGAATTGGATGACGACCAGGACGATGAAAACGACGAATCCGACGACGTAATTCCCGCCGACCACGAAGTTGCCGAAGGCGGCGATCACGTAGCCCGCCTGACCATTAAGAAGGATCAGGCGGCCGGACGAAACGTTGATCGCGAGGCGAAAGAGGGTAGCGAAGAGAAGGAGTGAAGGGAAGACCGAGAACTCCAGCGGCTCGCGGACCGAAACGGCGACCAGCAGCATGAGCAGGGCGAGGGTAAAGTTCATCGTGATGAAGAGATCGAGTAAGAAGGTTGGCAGGGGAATGACCAACATACCGACGATCAAGGCGAAGCCCGCGGCCAGGACTAAATCGCTGTGACGCAACCAGGGAATTAGAGCTGATCGTCCCCGGGATTGTAATGTGGTGGTGGCCATTTAACGTCTCCGACGGAGAGTAAAGACGTATGCGAGGATCTCGGCGACGGCTTGATACAGCGTGGTTGGAATCGGTTGCCCGATTTCAACTGATTTGTAGAGAGTCCGAGCGAGTGGCGGATTGGGCACGATGGGAACACGGTGCTCGCGGGCGATCTCGATAATGCGCTCGGCGATCAGATCCACTCCCTTGGCGACTACCTCGGGCGCGGCCATTTTCTCGGCGTCATAAGCGAGGGCGACCGCGAAGTGGGTGGGGTTGACGACGACCGCGGTCGCCGAGGGAACACGATGGAGCATCCGGCTACGGGCCATGCGACGCTGGAGCGCACGAATTCGGTTGCGGATCGCCGGATCGCCCTCGTTTTGTCGGACCTCCTCGCGGACTTCGCGTCGAGTCATACGTGCCTGTCGCAAGAATTGCCAGCGTCGATAGAGCACGTCGGCGACGCTAAGCAGCACCAATGCTCCTGCGCCATTACGAGCGACATCAAACGTGGCGTTGCCTAGCAACTGAATCTGTGGCTCCAGGCCACCGGCGACTGCCGTGGGCAATACCTGGACGATTCCTTGGAAGGTTGCTTGAACGGCGAGGACAACCACGGCGACTTTCAAAAGTGGCCAAAGTAAACTGATCAGCGCGTCGATGCTGAAAAGGCGCCGAAAGCCAACCGCCGGATTCAGCCGACCGGGGCTCGGCGTCACCGCGCGGAAGGCAAAACGACCTCGGATCTGGAAGAGGCCGGCGGCGAGTGCAACCGTCGCCGCGGGTACGACCACCCCGACGAGCAAGAGCAGCATACTGCGTCCGACGGGCTGGAGCAGCGCCGGCAGATCCTGGGCGGTGAACTCGGGACGACCGGCACGCGTGAGACTTGTCTGTAAGCCAGTGATCGTCTGACCGAGTGCTAGGGGGGCCACTTGCTGTAAGCTAACCACCGCGGCAAACAGGACGAGGGCAGCCGTGAGATCGTGGGATCGGGCGGTCGTACCCTGTGAGCCTAGCTCTTGGAATCGACGCTGCGTAGGCGCTTCGGTGCGTTCTTGACTCACTTCACCCTCAGCGACGAACCAGAATCGACAGGACGTCGGGCAAATGACCCAGGAGGTACTCCAATTGGGTGGCGGTAACCGGAAGTAGCAAAGCGAGCACGATGAGTGCTGCGCCAACCCGGGCCGGCAAGCCGATCGCGAACAGATTGAATTGGGGGGCAGCTCGGCTGACTAGCGCCAGAGCCAGGTCGAGCAAAAGGAGCAAAGTCACGATTGGTAGTGCCATCGCCAACGCGGCGACGACGATTGCCGTGAGAAAGTGTGCGACGCTATCCGGACCAGCGAGCCGGGGAGTACCGCCGACCGGCACGATCTGAAAGAGATTGTCGAGCGAAAGGAGAAAGAGTTGATGGCCGTTCAGATCGAAAAAGAGAACGGCGGCGAAAGCTCCTAGAAAGCGCTCAATCGGGCCCGATTCACGGCCGGCCATCGGATCGACAGTCGAGCCAAAGCTGAATCCGGCTTGAAAGTCGATCAGGCCGGCGACGAACTGGAGGGCGGAGACGAGGAGGGTGCTGCCAGTTCCGACAAAAAGACCGAGGGCCAGCTCTTGAATCATGACAGTCGAGCCGAGGCGAAGCTGAACGGCCGGAACGGCGGTTGGCACCGATGGCGCGAGCGCGAGGGCGATCCCGAGTCCGAGAAGAACACGTGACGGGAACGATACCCCAGGCCACGCCGCGAGCGGACCAACTGCCATCGCCGCGCTCGTGCGTAAGGCGACAAGCAGATAGAGCACCAGGCTACTCGGCTGCAGAAGTTGGAGAACGTCCATCAGTGAACGACGTTTGGAAGCTGGGTCAGGATCATCACGGTGTAGTTCACTGCGGTCTGGAGCATCCATGGGCCCAGGACCACCATGAGCACACCGAGCGCGATAACTTTAGGAACGAACGAGAGCATCATCTCGTTGATCTGAGTCATCGCTTGGAAGGCCGAGATCACCACGCCGACGATGAGAATGACCAGCAGACCAGGGCCGGCGAGGGCAAGCACCATCAGCAAAGCGCCGTGGGCGGTATCAAGCGCGAACTGTTGGGTCATGAAATCTTCCTAATGAAAGCTTTGAATTAACGACTGGACGACTAAAGTCCAGCCGTCGGCCAGTACGAAAAGCAAGACTTTGAATGGCAATGACAGAGTCGTCGGCGGCAACATCATCATGCCCAGGGACATAACCAGGCTGGCTACGACAAGGTCGATCACCGTAAACGGGAGCAAAATCATGAATCCCATTTGAAAAGCCGTCTTGAGCTCGCTCAGCATGAAGGCCGGAATGAGCACGTGGGTTGGCACGTCGTCCGGCCCCTGGGGCTGGGGAATATTTGCTAGCCTGATGAATAACGCGAGCTCGGATTGCTGGGTTTGATGAAGCATAAAAGTGCGAATCGGCTCGGACGCCTGCTGAACGGCAGTCTCGGCCGAGATATCCCCCTGGAGATACTGCTGAATTCCATTGTTGTTTGCCTGCTGCCACACTGGCCACATGATGAAGCCAGTAAGAAAGAGGGCAAGGCCAAGCAAAACCTGATTGGGGGGAGTTTGGGGCAAGCCAAGTGCGCTGCGGGCGAAAGAGAGCACGACGACGATGCGAATGAAGGAGGTCGTCATCAACAAGATGGCCGGCACCAAGCTGAGCACGGTAAGCAGGAGAAGTGCCTGAAGGCCGAGGCTCGGGTCGCTCTGCACACCGGTCTGGCCAAGCTGAATGTTGATCGCGGGAGGGGGGGACGCTGCCTCGGCGGCGCCGGTAGTAAGCAGTAAGAAGGCGAAGACCAGGACAATTCTCAATTTCACGTTTCCTCCCGCGCGGTCATGCGAATTATTCGCCAGCCCTTTTCGCATCGTGGTCCTGTAGCGTGGGGCCTTTCGCTCCGCTGGGCGGGGCCGGGCGCGGCCGGGGACCTTTCAGGAGCCCCGGCGCTACAGATTCTCTCCCCCGACTCCAGTCCGGGGTAAGGCTAGTCAGTGAGCGTTTTACAAGAGTGCGAAAATCAAGTGAGCGACCTTCGCCAGGTAACGTCATTCCACTGCCGGCATCAAGATCTTCATCTTCGCCGGCCAAATCTTCGAGGGCCAACTCGCTCAACAACACGACCTGTTGTGGCGACTGGCCGATGAGAATGCGCTTCTTGCCGACGGCAACGAGCAGCAAAGACTGCTGGGGGCCAATTGGCAGACGTACCAGCAGCTTGAGTGCGCTATCGGATCTGGTTGGTGGATTGCTCAGCCAGCGAAGGGCACGCATTGCCAGCACCGCTAAACCGAGCACGAGCAGGAGTTTCCAACTCAGATCGAGAATCGTCCCGACGTCGCTCACGGTGACTTTCGCCTCATCGTGTCATCACTCGGTGACCTGACGAGCGTCGGCCAGGCGGCTGATCTCGACCGCGATGTTGCCACTTCTGATCCCCGGATAACAGAGAAAGAGAGGGAAACCGCTAACAAAGAGCACGAGCTCGCCTCCCGGGGCCGTCGGCAATCGCAGGACGTCGCCTTCGCGGAGGCTCATGATCTCCTGGGTAGAGAACTCCACCGAGCCGAGTTCGACGGACGTGTCGAGAGGGACGTCGAGAAGACGGTCGCCCAGCCGCTGCTCCATCTGGTGTCTTTCGGCACTGCTTTCATCGACGAGCCAGGCCTGTTTATGGAGCTGATCCATGATCGGCTCGAGAGCCACGAACGGCAAACAGAGATTGATCACGCCGGAGACCTCGCCGACGACGAATTCGAGACGAAGAACGACGACGATTTCGGTGAGGGTCGCGGCACGGACGACGTTCGTATTGCTAACGAGAATGTCTTCGATGACCGGGTTGAGCTCGGCGACGTCACTCCAAGCTTCACCGAGCGCTCGGCAGAAATGGCGGTCGAGGTGTGAGAGCAACGCTAGCTCAATCTCCGTGAGGTCACGTTCGACGTTCGTCGCCGCGCCCGGCCCCCCGCATTGTCGGTCGAGCAAAGCCCTGATGGGTGGCATGTTGATTCCCAGAATAACCGGACCTTTGAGAGACGAGGTGCGAAAAATGTAGGTAACACTCGGATCCGGAAGCTGCTCAACAAATTCTACGAATGTCGCTTGGCCGACACTGGCGAGCTGAACTCGCACCGAAAGCCGAAGATAGGAGGTTAGGGCTGACGAGAGATTGCGCGCAAAGCGTTCGTGGAGCGTTTGCAATGCCCGCAAATGGTCCTTGGAAAAGCGGCTCGGCCGCCGAAAGTCGTAGGGGCGAATCTGGCCTGTCCTAGAGCCGGCTAGATGTGATCGCCCGTCACGTGGTGCGAGAAGATCCGGTCCCGTAGAAGCAAGCGACTCGTGTGCTGGCATCGCTCAGCTCTCCGAGGGCGACGCGGTACTGACGACTTCGCTGATACGCACGCCGTAACGCTCGTCGACGACGACGACTTCGCCGCGGGCGATTAGGATGCCATTAGCAAGAAT
>JAJPIK010000059.1 GCA_021324795.1 Chloroflexota bacterium | reverse complement strand
GCTGATGCTCAACCGTCTGATGTTCGTCTACTTCATCCAGAAGAAAGGCTTTCTCGACGGCGACCTCAACTATCTCGAAAATCGACTTCGACAGGTGCAGGCCGCCTTTGCCGGCGATCGGTTTTATTCCTTCTATCGTTATTTTCTCCTCCGCCTGTTTCACGACGGGCTGGCCCGTCCGGAGCACGAACGGACCTCGGAGCTCGCCGCGTTGCTCGGCAACGTGCCCTACCTGAACGGCGGGCTGTTCGACGTCCACGAGCTCGAGCAGAAATATCCCAAGATTCAGATCGCCGACCAGGCGTTCGAGCGTATCGTCGCGTTTTTCGAGGCGTACCAGTGGCACCTCGACGATCGCCCGCTTCGCGCCGATAACGAGATCAATCCGGACGTCCTCGGCTACATCTTCGAAAAGTACGTCAACCAGAAGCAGATGGGCGCGTACTATACCAAAGAGGACATCACCGAGTATATCGCCAAGAATACGATCATCCCGTTTCTTTTCGACGCCGCGCGGAAAGAGTGCGCGGTCGCCTTCGAGAAGGGCAGCGCGCTCTGGCGGCTGCTCCAGGAAGACCCGGACCGTTACATCGACGAGCCGGTGCGCAAGGGCGTCGACCTCGAATTGCCAATCGACATCGCGGCCGGATTGACTGACGTCTCGCGGCGGGGTGGCTGGAACAAACCGGCCGACCCGGACTTCGCCCTGCCCACCGAGACCTGGCGGGAGCACGTCGCCCGTCGCCAGCGCTGCCAGGAGATCCGCTCCCGCCTGCAGAGTGGCGAAGTCTGCGCAATCGACGACCTGATTACCGACAACCTGAACATTCGCCAGTTCGCGCGCGACGTCATCGACAACGCGGAAGGCCCGGAGCTGGTCCGGGCCTTTTACCACGCGATCGAAAAGGTGTCGGTCCTGGACCCGACCTGCGGCTCCGGCGCCTTTCTCTTCGCGGCGCTGAACGTCCTCGAGCCGCTCTACGATGCCTGTCTGGAGCGGATGCACGGTTTTCTCGACGAGATCGAGCGTCTCAGTGATGAGCACCGGACGGAGCGCTACCTCGATTTTCGGAGGGTGCTGGAGCGCGTGCGGACCCATCCGAGCCGCGAGTATTTCATATTGAAGTCGATCGTCGTCAACAACCTGTATGGCGTCGACATCATGGAGGAGGCAGTCGAGATCTGCAAGCTCCGGCTCTTTCTCAAGCTAGTGAGCCAGATCGAGAATCCTGCTGACCTGGAGCCGCTGCCGGACGTCGACTTCAACGTGCGTGCCGGAAACACCCTGGTCGGCTTTGCGACCCGAGCGGACGTCGAGAAGGTGCTGACGACAACGGCGACCGGCCAGGGCAAGCTGGCCATGTTCGACGACGAGCGCGAGACCATGCATCGGCTGAACGAAGAAGCCGAGATCGCGGACCGTGCTTTCAAGAAGTTCCGGCAGATGCAGACCGAGCACGGCCTGAACGCCGAGGAGTTTCGCTCGGCCAAGCGCGAGCTCCGCACCCGACTCGACCGGCTACGCGACGAGCTAGACCGCTACCTCGCAAGGCAGTACGGAGTAGATGACAGCGACGTAGCTGCCTTCGACAACTGGCACGCCAGCCACCAGCCGTTTCACTGGTTCGTGGAGTTTTACGGGATCATGAAACAGGGGGGATTTGACGTCATTGTCGGTAATCCGCCCTACGTGGAGTACTTCGACGGGAAGCTACCGTACCGGGTCCTGGCATATGAGACACGGCCATGTTCGAATCTTTATCCGATGGTGATCGAGCGAAGTCGACAAGTTCTCCGACCGTCGGGTACGCACGGAATGATCGTGCCCTTGGCGGCGTTCGCGACACGGAACATGATGCCATTCATAGATGCATTCCAGCACTGGTTTCGCAAGAGCTGGGTCTCCTTTTACCATTTCCGTCCCGCGATGCTATTTTCCGGCGGCAAAGTCGCCAGCATTCCGACCGCGGTGTACGTCTCGCGCAGCGGCGACACCACGGCCCGCTTCAGCACCGGAGTCACGAAATGGACGACCGATTGCCGGGACTTGATCTTTCCGTCAATCCACTATACGCAAGTGACCGCGGGTCATGATCCCAGGAATCCGCACTATTACGCAAAGTTTTCTGACCCAATCGAGAACCAGATCCTGTCAAAAGTCTTAAAGCACGAAACCATCAGCGTGCTGATCGACACATCCAGGAAGACAGATGCAATCTACTATCGCTCAGCCGGCGGTTTGTACTGGAAGGTCTTTGTCAACTTCCCCTGGCCGTACGCGACGACTTCTAATAAGAAGGGGGCGTTCCGCACTGGGATTGATCGAGACGTACTCGTTGCCGTTCTCAACAGTTCTCTCTTCTGGTGGTATTACACCGTGACGTTCGATACCTTTAATCTCAAGGATTATATGTTGTTTGGATTTCGCTTCACCTACCCCGAGGAGCCGACTTTGCTTGGCTCTTTGGCCTCGCTCTGCCGGGAGCTCATGTCAGACTTTGCCAGGAATGCGGAGCACCTGAAACGGGGATCGACCGGAAGTTACACTATCTATGCCAAGAGGTCGAAGCCGATCATCGACAGGATCGATTGCGCCCTGGCAAAGCATTACGGCTTCACAGACGAGGAACTCGACTTCATTATCAACTACGATATCAAATACCGAGTGGGCCAGGCCGATGACGGCAACGGCCAATGACCGGGGCTAACGGAATGAGCTTTGCCAAGCGGTACATTCGACGCGACTCACGTGGCGGGTTCATTGAGAGCCTTCCCGAGACGGCGACCATCTCGAACGGGGTCCGACTTCACTCGCTCGGGAGTCGTAAGACGAGACTGAAAGCGCCTGGTGCTGCCAATCGTTAAGTGTACCCACCTATCCCCTGGAATGACCGTTGCTGATCGATTGAGTAATGGAAGCGATTAACGTCACCGTCGAATCGTCGTACCTACCAGTGGCCCTGGCCCGGCGACTGGTCAGTCGCGGCTTTGGTGAGATTGCCGCGGTTGGTAACACCGGAAAAGGACAGCGAGCCGACCGCGTTGGCCCCTTTGTGGCCCCTTTCTGGCCCGTTTGGCCCCTTTGCGGCCTCCCTATCCGCTCACGATATCTTCAAGGAGTAAGCGGATGGTATTCAGACCCACGCTCCCTTCTGCGGCCAATTGGCGTAAACTCTTGCCTGGATACTGCGCACGAGTCTTTGGCCAATCAAATGATAATCGGTTTAGCAAGATGGGAAACCACCTTGGTCGCGCGGCGGCCGGTGGCGACAAAGGTGCCTCACCGGTTTGCGCGCACCTTTTTATCTCGGGTCGGGTCCAAGGGATCGGGTTTCGCGAGTCGGCTCGGCGGGCGGCGCTGCAGCGTGGGGTGGTCGGCTGGGTGCGCAATCTCCTCGATGGCCGGGTCGAGGCATGGCTTGAAGGCCCGTCGTCGGCGGTACAGTCGATGATCGCCTGGTGCCGAGAAGGACCGCCGCTCGCACGCGTCGACGACGTCGAGATCACCTGGGAGCAGCCGACTGGTCGCTATTGGACGTTTTCGGTGACCAGTAACGAGTGATCAGCAGAAGTTAGCTCAGCACCGGCCCACTAACGCGCGAGCATCTGATTTTTGCAGTCAAAACAGGTTGCAATTTGGCGGGCGTTGGCTCACAATGCAGGCGACGCGGCACGCTAGCACCAATGAGTCTTCAAGATCGTCGACGGAACAGTGGCGGGACGCAGTCAGAACTGACTGCCCGAAAGGAGAACGGGATGCCAAGCGCGGAGTTCCCTTACATCAAGCGGCGGGCCGAGGTTCTTGGTCGAACGATGGCCTACGTCGAAGTCGGCACTGGTGACCCGATTGTTCTGCTGCACGGCAATCCGACCTCATCCTACCTCTGGCGAAACGTCATTCCCTACCTCGAGCCGCTTGGCCGCTGCATCGCCCCGGACCTCATTGGAATGGGCGATTCGGACAAGCTACCCGACAGTGGTCCGGAGTCCTACACCTTTGTCGAGCATCGACGCTACCTCGACGCGCTGCTCGAAAAGCTCGGCGTGCGTGAGCGGGTCACCTTCGTCGTCCATGACTGGGGCTCGGCGCTTGGCTTCGATTGGGGGAATCGCCACCGTGCCACCATCAAAGGGGTTGCCTATATGGAGGCGATCGTCCGGCCTTTGCTCTGGGATGAGTGGCCGCCGGCAGCCCGCCGGATATTTGAAGGCTTACGCTCGCCCGCCGGCGAATCGATGATTCTCGAGCGCAACCTGTTCGTCGAACGTATCTTGCCCGGATCGATTCTTCGCGCGCTGAGCGAGGCCGAAATGGCGGAATATCGGCGCCCCTACCTCGAACCGGGTGAAGCGCGTCGACCGACCCTGACCTGGCCCCGGCAGATTCCTCTCAACGGCGAGCCGCCAGATGTCGTCGAGATCGTTCGCTCCTACGCCAAGTGGCTCTCCGAAAGCGGCGTTCCCAAACTCTTCATTCGCGTCGATCCGGGGGCCATCCTCACTCATCCCGACGTCGTCGCCTATTGCCAGGCTTGGCCGAACCAGCGCGAACTGACCATTCGCGGCGGGCACTTCGTCCAGGAAGACTCTCCTGATGAGATCGGCCAGGCAATCGCCGACTGGCTTACTGGAATCTAGGAACTGAGGCTACTGATCGCATTTTGTAGCTTCTCGCGCGCGGCCCGCGCGATAGGCTCGAGGGCCGAATTGCCGACTACGCCCAGCGCGGCCTCGGGATCCATCGCTTCGACAACGCTGCCATCACCGTCCTCGTAAACGACAACGTTACAGGGAAGAAGTAAGCCAACTCCAAGCTCGGCGGACAACGCACGGTGGGCGAGGGGTGGATTGCAGGCGCCAAGAATTCGGTAAGGACGGAAGTCAGCGTTCAGCTTCTCCTTGAGAGTTTTCTTGACGTCGATCTCGGTCAGCACGCCGAAGCCTTGCTCCTTGAGCGCGGCCTTGGTCTTTTCGACGGCGACCTCGAACGGCAGACTTACCCTGGTGCCAAAGCCATAATGATGACGAACCGGTGTAGCCATACGAATACTCCTAATGTCGGTCCGCTTTCAATCCTACTCCAGTCCATATAATGCCGCCGCGTTTGCGAAGTAGATCTTCTGCTCGAGCTCCGGTGAAAGCGTAACCGGAAACGCTTCGTCGGGATTGTCGGCGTCCCAGTGAGGGTAATCGCTGGCAAAGAGAAGGTGGTCAACGGCGCTACCAAAGTGCTTGAGCATCTGCTCGAAGTATCGCGGTCGGTTTGGCTCCTCCATCGGCTGGGTGGACAGGTAGACGTGCTCGCGAATATACTCGGAAGGTAAACGCTTGAGGTGTGGCACCTCGCTCTTGAGGAGCTGCCAGGCGCTGTCGAGTCGCCACATGAGCGAAGGCAGCCAGGCAAAGCCGTTTTCGACCGAGACGACTTTTAATCCGGGAAAGTGCTCGAAGACGCCTTCGATCACCATACTGATGACGTTCGCCTGCATGGCCTGGGCCGGACCGACGTGTTCTTCCAGGTAGAACGAGGGCCAGCCGGTGCCGGTGATTGGCTGACCGTACGAGCCAAAGGCATGGGACATGATCTTGAGATCGTATTCCTCGCAGACCTCGTAGATCGGCCAGTATTTACGACGTCCCATCGGCTCCTGGGGACGGCCGCTGAATTGGACCTGGACAAAGCGCCGATCGTTTGCCCAACGCTTGATCTCGGCGACCGCGCTCGGTGGATCCTCATGGGCGATGGTGATCGTGGCTCGCATCCGTGGTTCGGGGTCGAGCCACTCGTTCACGTGCCATTCGTTCACCGCGCGCGCCAGGGCCGCGCCCAATTCCAGATTCTGCTGTCCTGCCGCTCCTGACAGGCAGTTCAGAATACCGTAGGCAACGTTGTAGCGGTCGAGAAAATCGGTGCGGGTGAAGCCAACCTCGGATCCAGCTCGGCGGCCGGAGGGCGGAATAGCCGAGGCGCGATGATCCATGAAGCGCGGATAAAATCCACCGGCCGGTGGGTGCAGACCATAGGTCTCGATGTGCTCGCGCCAACGGGTCGAGAGGTAAGGGAAAAGATCTCGCTCGGAATCGAGCTCACTGTGCAGATCGCAGTCGATCAGGGCCGGTCGGGTACGACCACGCTGATTGACTTCCGGAAACGTCGCGACCATCGGTGCTTTCCTCCTTAACTTAAACTTAGAGGCTTAACTCATTCCAGGTAAACTCGGCCGTCACCCTCACCCTCTCTCAGAGGGCGAGAGAATCTCGGAGAGCCGATATAACGCCCTCGCATTATCGCGGCAGATTTTTTGAACCAACGTTTCAGGGAGGTGCGCGAACAGGGCCGCTTCTGGCTCGGCCAGGTGCTGATGGGGGTAGTCGCTCGCGTAGAGCAGGAGTTCGTCTGAGCCAAGCTGGTCGATCACGTCCAGCAGGTGCTCTGGATCGGGAGGAGCATCAAGAGGTTGGATGGTAAAGCGGATGTGCTCGCGAACGTAGGCCGAGGGAGGGCGCTTGACCCAGGGCACCAGACGACGCAGGTTACGCCATTCCTTGTCGAAACGCCACAGGAAGGCAGGCAGCCAGGTGAAGCCGCTCTCGATCAGGGCAACCCGCAGGTTCGGAAACAGGTCGAAGACCCCCTCGCTGACGATGCTAACGATCTGCGACTGGAACACCTGCGCCATTCCCGCGTACTCTTCGAGAAAATAGGTAGGCCAGCCGGAAGGAGTCGGCGGATTGCCCGGCACGCCGCCGAAGTGGATTCCCGCGACCAGATCGTGTCGCGCGATCGCCTCCCATAGCGGCTGGTAGTTGCGATTGCCGTAGGGAAGCAGGGAACGGGCGGGCAAGAACACCTGGACAAAACCGGGGTGCTCGGCCACCCGATCGATCTCCTTGGCGGCCAAAGCGGGGAGCTGGCTCGGGACCACGATGGCGGCACGCAGCCGACGGTCTTTTTCCAGCCATTCGGCGATCTGCCAATCGTTCACCGCGCTGGCCAGGGCGATTGCTGCCTCGGGATTATGCAAGCTATCGATCGCGTAGGTGCAATTCAGAATAGCCGTTTCGACCCCGAGCGGATCGAGTAACTGCGTGCGTAGGAGATCGAGATCCGAGCCAGGCGGTCTCCCGTCGGCTGGCACGCTGTCCGGGCGAGCACTGATCGGCGCCTTGCGCGGATAGATAGTGTTGACCGGGCCTTTGAAGCGGCTCTCGGTGATGTGTTCGCGCCAGTAACCATTCAGATAAGGGAAAAGGGCCTGGACGTTGGGTACGGCGTTGTGGACGTCGCAATCGATCACCGGCCGGCGAATCGGCGTCGTCCGTTCCCGGATCGAAGACAATTCAACCATCTGCGTTTTTCTCCGCCACCGCGTCCCCTAGCAGCATGGATCACGCGGTTCGTGTTCACAGTATAACACGCGGCCAGCCAATGAGTGCTAACGACATTCCCACGCGCGATTTCTTGACCAACGGACGGCATGCCGCGACAATGTAAGTAGGCGTATTGTTTCCACCAGGCGCGGGGCGGGGAGGCCCAATGACACGATCTCGCGAGGGACCAAACGATTTAGCCGAATTCGAACGACTGGTTACCGAGTACGCCGATCGCATCTACCGCGTCACGCTCCGGATCACCGGTTCACCCGCCGATGCCGAGGATGCGATGCAGGAAGCATTTCTCTCAGGCTTCGAGCATTGGGAAACATTCCGGGGCGAGTCGAGTCCGGTTACCTGGCTGTACCGCATCGCCGTTAACGCCGCCGTCACCCGCCTGCGCCAGAAGCACCGTCAGCCGGCTGAACCCCTTGAGGCAATCGATGAATCGCTGAGCCAGTCCGGACAATGGGGAGGCGACGTCTCCCGATACGCCGAGCTCAATGAGCTCCAGCGCCAGATCGAAAAAGGAATCGCAAGCCTCCCGGAAGAACAGCGGATCGTGTTGGTTCTGCGCGACGCCGAGGGCATGTCAACAGCCGAGGTCGCCCGGATCCTTCAAATCACCGAGGCGAACGTCAAGACACGCCTGCACCGCGCCCGTCTCACCCTTCGAGATTATTTGGCTCCGTTTATGTCCTCTCGTTAGTAGAGTAAGGAATCGGGGAACACCCCAGACCCCCACTTGGTAGGATAGCGCTTTTAATACTTTTTTTATGAATCCTTTTTGCCCCCTCCGGCGTCTACTCATGTGAGGGCAATTCTCGCAAATTCGTTCCATGCCGGGAGCGCGTCAGTGCGGCCAGCCTCTGAAACTGAGCTTGCATGGAATGGGTAAGATCAATTTGGCCCTGGTAATGAGTGGGAAGGTGGCTTTAATGAACGTCATCAGTCGGCTGGAAGAATATCGCTCGGAAGCGAGGAAGCTGGCCTGGCAGGGGACATTCCGGGATTACCTCGAGATCGTTCAAGCGAACCCGCGCATCGCGCGATTGTCACACGCCCGCGTGTACGACATGATCATGGCAGCGGGAAGCACAACGACGAAATCCGGCGAGACGAGCTATGCCTTTTTTGATTCCGAGCTTTACGGGATCGAGAAACCGCTCCAGCACCTTGTCGATTACTTTGCCTCGGCAGCGCGGCGTCTCGAAGTCCGCAAGCGGATTCTGCTGCTCATGGGGCCAGTAGGTGGCGGAAAATCGACGATCGTCACCATGCTCAAGCGTGGCCTCGAGCGTTATTCCCGCACCGACGATGGCGCGGTCTACGCGATCAAAGGCTGCCCCATGCACGAGGAGCCACTCCATCTCATTCCCGAATCACTCCGCCCCGAGATCGAGCGCGAGTATGACATTTACATCGAGGGCGACCTCTGTCCGGCTTGTCGACTGATGCTCGAGGAGACCTACCATGGTCGCCACGAAGAGGTCCTGGTCGAGCGCATCGCATTCTCCGAGAAAGAGCGAATCGGTATCGGCACGTTTTCGCCGTCGGACCCGAAGAGTCAGGATATCTCGGAGCTGACCGGCAGCATCGACCTGTCGACGGTTGGCGAGTTCGGGTCAGAATCGGATCCACGGGCCTATCGCTTCGATGGTGAGCTCAACGTCGCCAATCGCGGCTTGATGGAATTCATCGAGATGCTCAAGTGCGACGAGAAGTTTCTCTATAGCTTGCTCACGCTGTCGCAGGAGCAGAACATCAAGACCGGGCGCTTCGCGATGATCTATGCCGACGAGGTCATCATCTCCCACACCAACGAAAACGAATTCATTAGCTTTGTCGGCAACAAGCGCTCGGAAGCGCTTCACGACCGGATCATCGTGATCAAAGTACCCTACAACCTCCGGGTCTCAAAAGAGGTCAAGATCTACGAAAAGCTGATCGCGCAATCACGGCTGGGCGGTGTTCACATCGCACCCAACACCTTGCGCGTCGCCAGTATGTTCGCGGTCCTTTCGCGCCTCGAACCATCCAAGAAAGAGGGCGTGAGCCTGATGAAGAAGCTCAAGCTCTACGATGGCGAAGAGGTGGATGGCTTTGGCCAGAAGGACGTCAAGGAGCTTCAGGAAGAAACCGAGCGCGAGGGTATGGATGGCATTTCTCCGCGCTACGTGATCAATGCCCTATCGACGGCACTGGTTCGGGATGGAGTCGGCTGCATCAACCCGATCGATGCGCTCCGCGCCTTGCGCGACGGCTTGGGACAGCATCCGAGCCTCTCGGCCAGTCGGCGTGAAGAGCTACTCAACCTGATCGCCGAGACGCGTCGCGAGTACGACGAGATGGCGAAGAAGGAAGTACAGCGGGCCTTTGTCTACTCGTTCGAGGAGTCCGCTCAGACGTTGCTCAATAACTATCTCGACAACGTCGAGGCTTTCTGCAACAAGACGAAGCTGCGCGATCCGATCACTGACGAAGAGGTCGAGCCGGACGAGAAGCTCATGCGCAGCATTGAGCAGCAGATTGGAGTCTCGGAGAGCGCCAAAAAGACCTTCCGCGAGGAGATTCTGATTCGCCTTTCGGCGATGGCGCGTCGTGGCCAGCCGTTCACCTATACCTCGCACGAGCGACTGCGCGAGGCGATTGAGAAGAAGCTTTTCGCGGATCTGAAAGACGTTGTCAAGATCACGACCTCGACCAAGACACCGGACGCCGAGCAATTGCGCCGAACGAATGACGTCGTCAACCGACTCGTGGCCGAGCAAGGCTACTGTCCGATCTGTGCCAACGAGCTTTTGAAGTACGTGGGGACGTTGTTGAACCGGTAGGGAGCCGAGATGTTTGCGCCGATTACCCTCACCCAACGAGACTGGTCGCTGCACCGTAAGGCGCCGATAGATGAGGCGCGCCATAAGGAAAAGGTCAAGGAGGCGATCAAAGGGAACCTGCCGGCGATCATCGGTGAAGAGTCGATTATCACAGCGAATGGCGATCAGATTGTCAAGATCCCGATTCGCTCACTCGAGCTTCCGCACTTCCGATTTGGGCGCGGCGGGCGTGATCAGGCCGGACAGGGGCAGGGCGGCTCGAAGGTTGGCGACGTGCTTGGACAGGAGGGCGGAAACGCGGCGCCCGGTAAGGGACCAGGCGCCGGCGACCTGCCCGGTGTGGATTACTACGAGGCTGAGATTACCATCGACGAGCTCGCCGCCCTCGCCTTCGAAGACCTTGGCCTGCCATTTCTCCAGCCGAAAGAGAAGCAAAAGGTTCTCGGCGAGACGGTACGCTTCAATGAGGTTCGCAAGAATGGGATCATGGCGAACCTCGACAAGCGACGAACGCTGCGCGAGAATCTCCTCCGCAACGCCCGGGCCGGGCGGCAAGGGATTGCCAGGCTCAACAACGACGACCTTCGCTTCCGGACCTGGGAACCTGACATCAAGGAAGAGGATAGCGCCGTCGTCATCGCCATGCGGGACGTCTCGGGCTCCATGGGCGAATTCGAGAAGTACATCACCCGGAGCTTCTACTCCTGGATGGTCCGCTTTCTCCGGACCAAGTATCAAAACGTCGAAATTGTCTTCATCACCCACCACACCGAGGCGAAGGAGGTTGATGAAGAGGCATTCTTCAATCTGGGGGAATCCGGCGGTACGAAAGTCTCCTCGGCCTACCAGCTCGCGCTCCAGGTGATTCGCGAGCGCTATGACCCGGTCAATTGGAATATTTACCCCTTCCACTTCTCTGACGGGGACAACTGGGGCGACGTGGACAACCAGCGCTGCGTAGAGCTGGTAAAGGAGATCCTGGCTTTGGCGAACGTCTTCGGCTACGGCGAGATTCGTGAACGCCATCTGAATAGCCGAAGCACTTTGATGAGTGCCTTCTCGGCGCTGAAGGATCCCCACTTTATTAGCGTGACCGTATCGAGCCGGGAAGAGGTTTACCCGGCGCTCCGTCGCTTCTTCTCGACCAAAGGGGAATCGCCAGATCAGGTGCGAGGCTGATGAATGGATAAGCGCGAACTTGCCGAATTCGAGAAGGCAATCGACAAGATCTGGACGATCGCTCAACGTTTTGGCCTGGACCCCTTCCCGGTTCACTTTGAGATCGTGCCGCCGACGATCATGTACGAGTTCGGCGCCTACGGATTGCCAGAGCGGTTCTCCCATTGGACCCACGGGCGGGCCTACCAGCAGATCAAGACGCTCTACGACTACGGTCTGAGCAAGATCTACGAGCTCGTCATCAATGCGAATCCGGCCGAGGCATTTCTGCTCGAGAACAATCCAGTGCTCCAGAATGAAGTCGTCGTTGCCCACGTGCTGGGTCACGTCGACTTTTTCAAGCACAATGCCTATTTCCAAAAGACCGATCGCAAGATGACCGAAAGCGCGGCGATTCACGCCGAGCGGATTCGGCACTACGAGTTCCTCCACGGCTCGGCAGAGGTCGAGAAGTTTCTCGACGCGGTGCTCTCGATCCAGGACCACGTCGACACGACCGCGCAGCCGCCGGCCGAGACTCGGAAGAAGTCAAGCGTGCCGGAAACCCCCTACGACGATCTGTTTTACCTGGGGGGCGAAAAGAGGCCAGAACGGCCCCGGATTCCGGATAAGCTACCGCCGGAGCCGGAGGCAGATATTCTGGGATTCATTGCCAGGCACGCACGCTATCTCGAAGACTGGCAGCGCGACATCATCGATCTCGTCCGGGCCGAGCAGCTTTATTTCGTTCCGCAGATGCAGACCAAAATTATGAACGAGGGCTGGGCCAGCTACTGGCACGCTCGGATCATCCGCGAGCTGGATCTGTCGACCGAAGATCACCTGGAATTCTCGCGGATGCACGCGGGGGTACTGGCGCCATCGCGGCGTCAGATTAATCCCTATTACGTCGGGATGAAGATCCTCGAGGACATTGAGCGCCGCTGGGATAACCCGACCGAGGAGGAGCAGCAAAAGCTCGGTCGGCAGCCCGGCCAGGGACGAGCCAAGCTCTTTGAGGTCCGAGAGATCGAGAGCGATGCCTCGTTCCTGCGGAATTATCTGACCAAGGATCTGGTCGAAGAGCTGGACCTCTACCTCTATCGGTTGCAAGGCAACCAGTGGGTCATCGTCGAGAAAGACTGGGAAAAAGTGCGGGACGTCCTCGTCCGGAGCGTGACGAGCTTCGGACGTCCCTACATCGTCGTCGAAGACGCTGACTATCGGCGAAATGGTGAGCTTTACCTCCGTCACTGCTTCGAAGGGGAAGAACTCGACCCTGTCTACGCCGAAAAGACCCTTCGTTACGTCTACCAGCTTTGGGGCCGACCGGTCCACCTGGATACGGTGGTTCAAGGTAAATCCACTATTTTTTCGTATGATGGCGGAGCAAGCTGGTCAGTTCGTAAGGCAGAGGAGCACACACCGGTTCGCCATGCGCTATAATTGAGCCGGATTTTGAGCGCAAAACGACGAATGACGCCGCCGGCGGCGCCACGCTCGTCAAAGGAGATGCACGTTGGCAAAGTATGAAGAGCATCGTGCGGCGCCGATGGCCGACGTCTCGTCATCACCCTGGGTCGACGGCCCTACCCTCGCGACCGAGCTTCCCCACCGTGGCATTATTGACCGTCTTTCCGATTTTCTCGACGGAGAATTGTCGGAGTCGGAGTGTCGCGAAGTCGAGCGTCACCTCGGCAAATGTCCAGAATGCCAAGAAGCCCTCGCCTCCCTCAAGCAAACCGTTGAGCTCGTTCGATCTCTTCCCCTCTTCGGCGCTCCCCCCGGCGCAACCCAGCGCATTATCCAAAAAGTTCGCCAGACCTAGCGCGGAGCCTGGTCCTCTGACCGGTCCATTTCCCCGGCAAGATCGGCTACTCAACCGCAAGGTCGAGTAGACGTTCTGTCGTTGGCGGGATCTTCGGTAGGTCCGTTTCCCAGAGTTATGTGTTATACTCGGTGAACTGTACACGATTGCCGGCGTACAGAGGAGGCGCAAGCGGATCGACGGCAAATAAGCAAGCAACCAGCATGATGGTCTTAGATTCACTCGTATCGCATGACACGATTCCGGCAATCGTGGTCAGGACCACCCGATTTCAGATGAGGCGCACCCTGCTCATCGACACGGTTCATTGACTAAGGCGTAGCATCATTTGTCCATGTGTAAGGAAGGTAAAAAGTGGAACAGCGACTTCCTCGTCCGCCAAGCCAGTGGGACGAATACGTGGAGCGTGCTCGACAGCAACTCCCCGCGGCGCCCCCCTCTCTCCTCAATGGCTACGTTCGGTTCGCACCTTGGGTCGCCATCGTGTTTGGGGTGTTTGGCCTCCTTGTCCTCCTAGCTCTGGGAGGCATCCTCGCCGTCTTGAGCCCCCTGCTTCTCCTGGGAGGCTCGTCGGGTGTGACCGCCGGGGCTGATGCGTTCATCGCTATCGCCGTCGGGTTAGTCCTGGACGTTCTGGAGCTGGCCGGTGGATATCTCATGCTCAAGCGGAGCGCTACCGGCTGGTGGCTCATCGGCCTCGGCATCGCGGTCAGTGCCGTAAACGACCTTCTGCACGTCGCCATTTTCGGTCTGATTATCGTCCTCCTGATCGCCTGGGTCCACCTCCAGGTGAGGCCACAGTACAAATAAGCAAGCGTCGCCAGAAAGAAGCGGAGAAAGGGCACGTCTCACAAAACATACCCTTTCTCCGCTTCTTGTCTTGGTGACGGGCAGGCTGTCTGAGCCCAGGCATTGGCCAGGGCTTGCTTTGCCTTTTCGAAGACGTCGCGCGCCGCGGCCGGATTCTCGGCCCAGCGAGTACTGAAGGCGGCGTTGAATCGATCGGGTGACGCTGGTTATCTTCGCCAACCAGCAGGACGACGGTCAACCGTAGCGGAATAAATGGACTAACGGAGTACGGGGGCTAGCACCCTTCACGGTGTCGAGATCGCCCTCTACGCTGGACAGCGAGCGATAGAAATATAGATAGAGATATAATGGGTGTACGTGCGGATGTTCTCTGCTGAAGTCCCGATCAACAGCCAGGAATTCTTCAGAGAAATGCGGAGATCCGGAGACGAATGGGCTGCTCCAGGCAGGTCCAGGCGATGCGGATTCGCGATCGTGGAGGTATTGGTCCAGCCGCGTCGCGCGGCCGACGCGGGAGTGCTGGTAGCGCCGCTGCTGGTGCGGGTCGAGCCGTCTCCAGCCGTGTGGATTGTCGGTACTTCGAAGGATCACGGTCGCGTTGCCCAGACTCTTGGTCTCCTTGCCTCCAGGAGGCGGCACGCATGACGATCAACGACGGCCTGCCATGCTGCCCCGGGGAGGAGGTGGAAGATCTTGTCAGTCCGCTCGCGGCGACCGACGAGACCCTCAAAGGCGGGGGCTCGGGGACGAGCTCCGACGTGGGGCTTGACCCGGCGCGGGCAATACCGTACCTCCTGCGGGAGGTGCAAGCGGCGCTGCACGCCTCCGAATCGCGCCACTGGGCACTGCTCGAATCGATCACCGCTGGCGTCGTTGTGCACGACCAGACAGGACGGATCATCTACGCCAACGCGGCGGCGTGTGCTCTGCTCGATCGGCCCCGTGATCAGCTCCTCGGTTGCACCCCGCTCGCCCCGCGCGGGCAGATCATTCACGAGGATGGGAGTCCCTGTCCCAGCGACGCCTATCCCGCGGTGATCACCTTGCGGACCGGAGCGCCAGTGCGTGGAGCGGTGATGGGAATCGCCACCCCCGCCGGGACGACCCGCTGGCTCCTGATCGACAGCGTGCCCGTCGTGGACCCGCGGACCAGCGCGCTGGGCGAGGTCGTGGTAACCTTCGTCGACATCACCGAACGGCGGCGGATCGAGGAGGCCCTGCGCCTATCCGAGGAACGCTTCGCCACCGCGTTCCGCGCGAGCCCGATCGCGCTGTCGATCACCTCCCTCGCGACCGATCGGATTATCGACGTCAATGCCGCCCTCGAGCGACTGGTCGGCTATGGACGCGACGAGCTGATCGGTCGGACCGGCGTCGAGTTAGGAATCTGGCTCGACGCCGCCGACCGCGCGCGAGTCTTCGCGACGCCCAGCCAGCACACCGGACCAACGGAGGTTGCCGCGCGCCTCCGGACGCGGACAGGTGAAGAGCGGGAGACCCTGATCACCGTCAAGGAGATCGAGTTATCCGGTGAGCGATGCGGCCTCGCGCTGATCTGGGACGTGACTGAGCGCAATCGGATGGCACTCGAGCTGGAAGCACGCAATCGTGAGCTCACCACGGCGTTAGCCGAGCTAAAGTCTACGCAGCAGCAGGTGATCCAGCAGGAGCGTCTTCGGGCGCTGGGCGAGATGGCAAGCGGGATCGCCCACGATTTCAACAACGCCCTGGCTCCCATCGTTGGCTACGTCGAGCTGCTGCTGCTGAATCCCCGTGAGCTGGAGAACGCTACGACGGTGCGCGGGTATCTGCAGAATGTCGCCACGGCCGCGACTGACGCCGAGGCCATAGTCCGGCGCTTGCGCGAGTTCTACCGCGCCCAGGAGGACGAGGAGTTCTCTCCGGTCGACCTGCGCGCTCTGATCGCCCAGACGGCACTGCTCACCCGGCCGCGCTGGCGGGATCAAGCCCAGGCCGCGGGTGCTACGATCGAAGTGATCACCAAGACCGGCGGGCCGATGCGGGTGCTCGGCAACGAGTCTGAGCTGCGCGAACTGCTGACCAACCTGATCTTCAACGCGGTCGACGCCATGCCTGCGGGCGGCACGATCGAGCTGCGGGCGCGCATTGAGGGATCAGAGGCCATCCTGGAGGTCGCGGACACCGGGATCGGGATGAGCGAGGAGGTACGCCGCCGCTGCCTGGAGCCGTTTTTCACAACCAAGGGACCGGGGGGCACCGGCCTGGGCTTATCGACCGTCCAGGGGATCGTCCGCCGACACGCGGGGCATATCGAGATCGACAGCACGCCCGGACGGGGAACGACGTTCCAGATCCGGTTGCCGCGAGCTCCGAATACGGGCACCGGGCGCACCGCGCAGAAGCCCGACGTGATCAGACCATTGCGGATCCTCTACGCCGAGGACGAGCCCCGAATCCGCGAGAGCGTGGCCAAGATCCTGGCAGCGGACGGGCACGAGGTCGAGGTTGCCTCGAGCGGACGGGCAGCCCTGGAGTGCTTCCTGAGAGGGTACTACGACGTGGTCATCACCGACCGGGCGATGTCGGACATCAACGGCGACCAGCTCGCCCGGGCGATCAAAGCGCGGGCGCCAACCAAGCCGGTAATCATGCTGACCGGCTTCGGAGACTTGCTGCACGCAACCCAGACTCACCCCGAGGGAGTAGACCTCGTACTGAGCAAGCCAGTCCGCATCCGCGAGCTCCGCCGGGCGATCGCGACCGTCACTGGCTCCGGCTCACGGCTTAATCCAACAGCCGCCCTTTACTATGCCGAGGCGACAAAAAGCGACGAAGAATCTCCCCCGCGCGACGGAGATTCTTCGCTCCCACGGGACGCTCAGAATGATCCTCCCACTCAAGTGCCGCCGGAGGACTGAAGGGGATCGGCCGCCCAACGCTATCTCCGCCAGTAGACCCGGACAAATTTCTCGTCGGAGAGGGGCTGCAGCTCGAGCTGACCTTGGAATGCATGGTGGAAGGCCTTACCGATTTGCTCGGCGAGCCAGCACGTCGTCGTCAGAATATCGATCTCATCACCGTGGTCGACAACCGAGGCGAGACGGCTAAATGGGTTGGTGATCCGCGCCCTGTCCTCCGCGTGACGAATCATCGCCAACGCCTGGGCTTTATTCCTGAGGAGCAGATGGCTACGCAGCGTGACCACGCCGTCGTACATCTGTCGTTCGATGCGCAGGCAGCCCGGGCAGATCACGAGCTGAACACCGGGCGCTGTACTCAGCTTCTGGAAACGGTCTTCGTCGAGAAACCAGCGCTTCTGGACCGAAATTGCGTGACAGCGCGGACAGATCAAGGTTCCTGGCCGGTCTTTGCCCTTTTCCCACCTGTGTCTCGGGATGCATTCATCGACTTTCTCACCAATCTCTGCCCGATAAATCTCCCGCGCGGTTGGGCGCGTCCGTCCGGGTAACGGAATTCCTTGTAGCATGACTGTTCGCTCCTTGTTTACTGCCCTGCCAGCCGGCGCGTGGCCGTTTTCACGACCAGGTGGTCGTGGACCGCCCGAATGCCATCGACCGACTCCACTGCCTCCATGGCGCGCTGCCGCTCCCGCTCGCTGCGAACCGTCCCGCGTAACGTCGCAACGCCCTGGTCGACCTCGATTACTCGGTCCTGGATGATCACACCGGTCGCGTCGAGTGCCGCGGCGACTTTACCGACCAGCGTCGCATCGTCGACCGGTAGGGCGCTTTCGTTCGGCACGCGCTCGGCGATCTCCAACGCGCTGATGACCTGTTTGATGCCGTGGATAGCACCGGCCACCGCGATCGCCTTTTGCTCTTCGGCAGCATCGCGGACATGCCCAACCAGAGTCACGATCCCATCGTCGACCGAGCAGCCAACTTTTTGCACCAGTTCCGGTTGCTGGGCCAAGGCATTCAGGACCGCGTTGCGCAGCTCGGCATCGGAGATTTCTCCTTCCAGGGCAACGGTCAGATCGTTCTGGATCTCGGCAATTCCGGGCACCCGGCGCGTGACGTCTTCCGCGGCCTGTTTCTGCTCCGCCGACCAGACGGTACCGGAGAGCAGCACGACGCCATTGCCGGCCGAGATGTGAATCACGTCGGCCAGATTGACTCGGCCATCGCGGGCGAGCGCCTGGGTAACCGCGCCAATGAGCTCCTCGTCAGTAAGATAGGACATGGTTATCTCTTTTCTCCCGAAGCTCCGGAATAGCACCAGGGTGCTGCAAAATGTGCGCCGTCGATGCGTGGCACGGGAGTTGCCACTAGCCATTTCACCCCCATGGAGACGTGGGGAGCAAACCGGCACCTTACCAAGCGAGAGGAATCGATCACGGCCTAGGTTACCAAACTGAGCGAGCTTGATCCTGGCTCAGGGTGAACGCTGGCGGCGTGCCTAACACATGCAAGTCGAACGACGTCGGCGCTGTATTCGCCGACGAAGTGGCAGACGGCTGAGTAACACGTGAGTAACTTGCCTCCGAGTGGGGGATAGCCACCCCAAAAGGGTGGGTAATACCGCATACGCACGCGAAGCGCATGCTCCGCGCGGAAAACCACTTCTGATCGTGGCGCTCGGAGAGGGGCTCGCGGCCCATCAGGCAGTTGGTAAGGTAATGGCCTACCAAACCGATGACGGGTAGCTGGTCCGAGAGGACATCCAGCCAGAGCGGGACTGCGACACGGCCCGAACTCCCACGGGGCGGGCAACCGCCACCGAGGAGGCAGCAGTGGGGAATCGTGGGCAATAGGCGAAAGCCCGACCCCGCGACGCCGCGTGGGGGATGGAGGTCTTCGGATTGTAAACCCCTTTTGCCGGGGAAGACGTCGGACGGTACCCGGTAAAAAAGCCCTAGCGAACTGCGTGCCAGCAGCGGCGGCAAAACGTGGAGGGCGAGCGTTACCCGGTTTAACTGGGCGTAAAGAGCGTGTAGGCGGTGATACCCGTCGAGGGTGAAAGCCACGGGCCTAACCCGTGGACTGCCCCGATACCGTACCGCTCGAGGGCGGGAGGGGAAGGCGGAATTCCCGGTGGAGCGGCGAAATGCGATGATCTCGGGAAGAACACCGGTAGCGAAGGCGGCCTTCCAGCCCGTTCCTGACGCTGAGACGCGAAGGCACGGGGAGCGAACCGGATCAGGCACCCGGGTAGTCCGTGCTGTAAACGATGGACACTTGCCGCCATTCAACGGTTTCCGCTGGGTCTCAACGGCGGCGAAGCTAACGCGAAAAGTGTCCCGCCTGGGGACTACGGCCGCAAGGCTAAAACCCAAAGGATTTGGCGTGGGTCCGCACAAGCGGCGGAGCGTGTGGTTTAATCCGATTCAGAACGTAGAACCTTACCAGGGCTTGACTTATCGCCAGTAGGCCCCGAAAGGGGTCCGACCAGCGTCCCCAGGTGTGAGGGACACTGGCGGCGAGACAGGTGCTGCACGGCTATCGTCAGCTCGTGCCGTGAGGCGTTGGGTCCACTCCCAGAACGGGCAAAACCCTCGTCGTCAGTTGCCGGGTCACACCGGCTCTCTGACGAGACTGCCCTCGCAAGAGGGAGGAAGGGGAGGATGACGTTTAGTTAGCGTGGCCTTGATGCCCTGGGCCACACACACGCTACAGTGGGCAGGACAAAGGGCAGCCAACCCGCGAGGGGGAGCTATCCCAAAAACCTGCTCGTGGTTCGGATCGCAGTCTGCAACCCGACTGCGTGAAGCCGGAGTCGCTAGTAACTGCCGGTCAGCACACGGCGGTGAATACGTTCTCGGACTCCACACAACTTGCCCGTCACGTCCGGAGTGTCCTCTCCGTCCGAAAGCGGTGGCCTAACGGCCCCGGTCAGGCCGGGGCGCGAGGGAGCCGTCGAGGGTGGAGGCGGACCATCTGGATGATGCCGTAGCATGGTAGCCGTACGGGAACGTGCGGCTGGACCCGTTTCGTTTGGTAAAGCGGTTTGGCAAAGACTTGAGAAATCAGTCGGCCAAACAGATCCAGCGATGGGTTCGCTCATCGGCATCGCGATCGGCATGGCAATGAGCGAACCGTTCAGTTCCGTACGATGTTTAGGCCTCTGGAGAAGGCCACGATCCTCGATGATTGGACGTGGTCTCGATCGTTCCTCTCGTGCGTGCCGGGATTCGAGGGGTGGCACCCCTCTCGAATGTACCTTACCAACCGAAGAGCGATCGTGGGTGCACGCGGTGAAACGACGCATGGCACACGGTGAATGCCTTGGCGTATCGGGCCGATGAAGGACGCGGCTAAGCGGCGATATGCCCCGGGGAGCTGCTGGCAAGCGGAGATCCGGGGATTTCCGAATGGGGCAACCTGCTCGGAGGCAACAACTCCGAGCGCCCGACGGGGAGCCAACTCCATCGGGCGGGAACCGAGGGAACTGAACCATCTCAGTACCCCGAGGAGAAGAAATCAAACGAGATTCCCCTAGTAGTGGCGAGCGAACGGGGAACAGCCCAAACCCACCCGGCTTAGTGGCTCGCGGGCTTAGGCCGGGTGGGGGTAGGAAGCGACGGCTGGCGGAGCCGCGACTCCGCCGGGAAGTTACCAAATCTGGCCTTAGCTGAAGTGCTTTGGGACAAGCCGCCGAAGAAGGTGAGAGCCCGGTAAGCAAAAAGGTCAGATCTTCCGCCGTCAGCTTGAGTACCACGGGACACGAGGAACCCCGTGGGAAGCCGGGGGGACCACCCTCCAAGGCTAAATACCCGACTGACCGATAGCGCATGAGTACCGTGAGGGAACGGTGAAAAGAACCCCGCGAGGGGAGTGAAACAGAACCTGAAACCGTGTGCCGACAGACGGTCAGAGGGGAAAATTCCCTGATGGCGTGCGTCTTGGATCACGAGCCGGCGAGTGATTCAGCGTGGCTAGGCTAAGTCCTTGGAGGACGTAGCCGGAGCGAAAGCGAGTCTGAAGAGGGCGTCAGTTGCGCTGAATCGACCCGAAACCGGGTGAGCTACCCATGGCCAGGGTGAAGCTCCGCGAAAGCGGAGTGGAGGCCCGAACCGGTGTCCGGTGCAAAGGGCTCGGACGAGCCGTGGGTAGGGGTAAAATGCCAAACGAACCCGGAGATAGCTGGTTCTCCCCGAAATGCATTGACGCGCAGCCTCGGAGGTTCAGATCCGGGGGTAGAGCCACTGGAAGGGCTAGGGGTGCCAACGCGCTCCGAACCCATCCAAACTCCGAATTCCGAGTCTCCAGACTCCGAGAGTGAGACGGTGGGGAGGAAGCTCCATCGTCGAGAGGGAAAGAGCCCAGACCATCGGCTAAGGTCCCCAAATTCGGGCTAAGTGTTACCAGAGTAAGGAAGTGGGGTCGCCCAGACAGCCAGGAGGTAGGTTTTCGTAGCCATCCTCCAAAGAGTGTGTAACAACTCACTGGCCGAGCGGCCCTGCACTGAAAATGTAGCGGGGCTATAAGCCCGATGCCGAAGCCGTGGATGGCTCCTTAACAGGGGGCCGTGGTAGGGGAGCGTTGGGTTTAGCGATGAAGGCCGATCTGGAAGGACGGCTGGAGTAGACCCAAGTGAGTATGCCGGCACGAGTAGCGTCGAACCCCGGTGGGAAACCGGGGCACCGTAAGCCGAAGGTTTCCGACGCAACGTACATCGACGTCGGGTTAGGCGGACCTTAGCCGAGGCCATCAGGCGTAGGCGATGGAGAAGCCGGTCGATATTCCGGCCCCACCCGCGGCGATCTGCCACGAAGGGACGCCGATGATTGGCCGTGACGCGGCGCTGGATATGCCGCGCGAGGGCGAGTCGTCGGCCGAGAAAAGCTTCGTGGCGCGCACCGTGGGCGTCCGTACCGCAAACCGACACTGGTCGGCGAGGATCAATGTCCTCAGGTGATCGGGAGAACCCTCGCTAAGGAACTCGGCAATTTGAGCCCGTAACTTCGGGAAAAGGGCTACCTTTGCCGCCTGAACGTTGACATGGGTATCGCTATTGTTCGGTGGTGATCGGGGTTGTGATGGTGGAGATGTCCGTGTGACGTCCGCGACGGCGAAGGCCGCAGAGAAGAGGCCCGGGCGGCTGTTTACAAAAAACACCGGCCCCTGCAGAAGGCGCAAGCCGACGTATAGGGACCGAGGCCTGCCCAGCACCGGGACCAAAGGGGAGACGTGCGGGAACTGTCCGGCGCCAAACCGAAACCCCGGCTAGCGGCGGCCGTACTGGTGACGACCAGAATGTAGCGAAGCTCCTTGGCGGCTAAATACCGCCGTGCTCGAAAGGCGTGACGACTCGGGCACTGTCTCGGCGAGGGACCCGGCGAAACTGATAGGTGCGTGCACAAACGCACGACCCGCGACAGGACACCAAGACCCCGTGGAGCTTTACTGCAGCCTGGTACTGGGCAAGACCGGGGACGAGTAATGGGTGGGGAACGCAGCCAAACTCATCACTTATCCTCCTATCGGACCCGGGCGAAGCATTGGGTAGGAGGCAGGGAACTCCTGGCGAGCAAGGCCAGGAGGGAGCCATCAGACTACCCAACTCGGGGCGCCGACCCTAACCTGGCCCTAGAAGTACGGGACCAGGGACCATGCCAGGTGGACAGTTTGACTGAGTCAGTGTCCTCCTAAAAGGCAACGGAGGAGTCCAAAGGTTCCCTCAGCACGGATGGAAATCGTGCGTCGAGCGTAAGGGTAGGAAGGGAGCCTGACTGACAGGCCTACAAGCCGAGCAGAGACGAAAGTCGGGCCTAATGACGCCGCGGTTCCGTGTGGGAGGGCCGTGGTTGCAACGGACAAAAGTTCCCCGGGGATAAAGGGCTAATCTCGCCCGAGAGACCCCATCGACGGCGAGGCTTAGTGCCTCGATGCCGGCTCGTCGCATCCTGGGGCTGGAGAAGGTCCCAAGGGTTGGGCCGTTCGCCCATTAAAGCGGTAGGTGAGCTGGGCTTAGACCGGCGTAAGCCAGGTCGATCTTTATCCGTCGCGGGCGCGAGACACTTGAGGGAAGCTGTCCCTAGTACGGAAGGACCGGGATGGACGGACCGCTGGCGTGCCAGTTGTCCCGCCAGGGGCACCGCTGGGTAGCTACGTCCGGTCGGGAGAAGCGCTGAAAGCATCTAAGTGCGAAACCCTTCCCAAGATGAGGTATCTTGAAGGCCACAGGTAGACCACCTGTTTGATAGGCGGGACGTGTACGCGGGGTAACCCGCTCAGCGAACCCGCACTAAAGGCCAAATCGTTTCACCCATGGTCGTACCCAATCTAAGATCGCTCTTCGGTCTTCCGTGAAGCTCAAGAGGCCAAGAGCAGGTTTGTCTCACTTGCTCTTGGCCTCTTGAGCTTTGGACACAAACCTCATCAAGCTTGCCGCGTGGCCGATGTCTTCCCCTGGAAGCCCTGCACCTTTCGCGCAACCTCCGCGACGAGTCGATCGAAGGTGCTCGCGAGATCGCTGATCGTATCCTGCTCCAGCCGCGCGGCCAGGGTATTCCAGTCGATCCCTACCTCGACTAATGACTGAATGACCTGGCTCGCCTCGTCTTGGGCTTCCGCCGCCGTGTCACTGCCAATTTTCCCATGATCGCGAAATGCCTCGAGGGTCGGTGGTCGCATTGCGACCACGGTCCGGGGAGCAATCAGCCTTTCGACATCGTGGAGATCTGTCCATCCGGATTCCTCGGTGCTGACACCGGTCCAGAGCAATCGCTGCACCCGTGCCCCGGCCCCGGCTAACTTGTCCCACCAATCATCGGAGGTAGCGAAGGCCTGGGCAAAATGAGCGTAGGCCAGCTTGGCATTGGCGAGTCCAACTTTCCCGGCGAGGCCTGCCAAGATTTTTCGGTCCACTGGATCGTGCGTCGTCTGGAGTTTTTCGGTAATGGTCTGGTTCACGAGGCGATCGACCGGAACAACCGCGAAGCTGGCGACCGAAGCCAGGCAGTCGACCGCGTCGCCTTGGACGAGCCGCGTTTCAACCGCATCAAAGTACGCCCGAACAACGGCCTCATAACGCGTGACCGAAAAGACGGTCGTGACATTGACGTTGAGCCCATCAGCCAGACATCGACGGATAGCCGGGAGCCCTTCCAAAGTGCCCGGGATCGCGATGAGAATGTTCGGTCGGTTAATCGTGTCCCAGAGATGATGGGCCTCGGCGAGCGTTGCTTCCGCGTCGCGGGCCAGATGGGGCGACAATGCGACACTCACGTATCCGTCACGCCCGTTCGTACGATCCCAAACCACGCGCAGGTCATCTGCCGCGCCCTGCACGTCGGTCACAATCAAATCATCGAGGATCTGCGCCGCCTTCTTGCCTTGGAGCGCGTCATCAAAAATGTCCTGATCATAGTCGGAGGTGCCGGTGATGGCCCTCTCGAACGTCGCTGGGCTGGTCGTGACCCCACTCAGGCCAGCGTGATCGATCAAGTCCAGCAGCATCCCCGACGTCAGTTGGCCACGGCTGATGCCGTCGAGCCAAACGCTCTGGCCGCACGCCTCCAGCATCCGCAAGCGGTTTTCATTCATGTGGGTGTCACCCTCTCCGTTCGCCCATTCCCCCGAACGGGGTGCCTTGTCCCAGGCGCAGATCACGTGCCGGGCATCGTATAGCAGCCTGGTCCCTGGCATTCTTTTTGCTAAGCAGGGAAGCAGTGATCGCCGTGCGTCTCGTGCCAATTCTCGCGGCTCTCTCCGTTTCTATATTTATGTCGATTACCAAGCCGCCCAGCTCGGCCGCCAGGGGTGACTGTCGGTTTGTGCTCGGCTTCCAAACCATCCATGATCTGATTCCCGGTATCATTGGCCACTGCCTCGAGAACGAGCACCATCAGGCGAATGGCAATGGTCTCCAGGCAACGACAAACGGATTGCTTGTCTGGCGAAAGACTGACAATTCCACCGCCTTCACCGATGGCTACCGCACCTGGGTCAACGGGCCCTTCGGCCTCCAAGAGCGCCTGAACAGCCAGCGCTTCTGTTGGGAGCACGACGCCACCACGGGGTGCCTCCCGACGGGTTCACCCCCCTGTCGCATTGGTGATCCGCTGACCAACGTCTGGGGCCCCGACCGCCTGCAGGTGATCAATCGTTGTCGGACGGTCATGGGCATTGTCGATCGGGTGATACCGGAAGGCGATGGCGACATTCACGTTGATCTCCGTCTGGTGGCCAGCGAGGAAAATCTCCTCAATCAGGGGAACCTCAGCGGTGCTCATGGAGACCTCGTCACCGAGATCGTACCGGCCGACCAGCCTGGTTGCGTTGTCGGCCAGCCGCCACGACCGCCGGCGCCCGGTATGAATTTCGGTATCTGTACCGGCGCCGACATCGCTGCCCCGTCGGTTGGTGAGCTGGTCTCGGAGACCGGCCCACTTGTTCTGGACCTGGATCACGGCTGGCGGGAGATCCATCCGGTCTGGGGGCTGAGAGTGCTGGCCGCCGGGTGACCAATGCCACCTGTGAGGTATTGGGCACGGTTTACTTCATGCTGACCGGCCCAGCCGACGCATCGCGAAGCCCGATGCGCGCCCCGTTCGATTAGGTTAGAATCAGGTGATCCCGACATTTTTAGGAGGAACGCGTGTCAAAATTGGTGGCAGATTGGTAAGGCGAAGGGCCGAGGATTAAGAAAACCGCTAGCTCATTTCCTTACCTTGGAGCAAGAATGCGGATAACGAACATTGACGTCATCATCTCCTGTCCCAATCGCACCAACTACGTGATCGTGAAGATCTCGACTGACGAACCCGGGCTCTTTGGTATTGGCAATGGCACCCTAGTGGGCGGCGAACTGGCCCTGGCGACGATGATCGAGAAGCATTTCGCGCCCCGCTTGATTGGCACCGACCCGGACCGGATCGAGGATACCTGGCAGCTTCTCCAGCGCGCCACCTACTGGCGCGGCGGCCGAGCTGTCGCCGCAGCAATAGCAGCGATTGACGTGGCGCTCTGGGACCTCAAAGGCAAGCGCTACAGCGCGCCGCTCTACTCACTTCTCGGCGGCAAGTGCCGGGAAGGCGTGCTTTGCTACGGTCACGCTTCTGGGCGAACGATCGAAGAAACAGTTGAACACGTCCTTGCCTACCGGGAGCGCGGCTGTAAGGCAATTCGGGCCCAGGTCGGAACGCCGGGCTATGAAGATGGCAGCTACGGCGTGCACGCCAGCCAGCCGATTACCGATCCGGCCCGCACGGTTCGCCACTGGGAGCCGACACCTTACCTGCGCGTCGTGCCACGCCTGTTCGATCGGCTGCGTCGTGAAGTCAATGACAGCGTCGAACTGCTCCACGACGTTCACGACCGGCTGACCCCGATTCAGGTCGCCCAACTCGCCAAGGAGCTCGAGCCCTACCACCTGTTCTTTCTCGAAGATCCGATTCCGGTCGAGAATACTGACGGACTGCGCTTGATCCGTCAGCACACGACGACGCCGATCGCGATCGGTGAGCGATTCAACTCCAAGTGGGATTGCCTGCCCCTGCTAACCAACCAACTCATCGACTACGTCCGCAATCCCTTGAGCAAGAGCGGGGGTCTGACCGAACTGCGGAAAATTGCCGTTCTCGCCGAGCCGTTCCAGGTAAAGACGGCCTTTCAGGGACCGAACGATCTGGGACCGCTTGCCTTCGCCGCGACCGTCCACCTCGACCTGGCGATTCCCAATTTTGGCATCCAGGAGCTCGCCGAATATCCGCCGGAAGTCGAAGAGTTGTTCTCGGGCATCCCGACTTTCAAAGACGGCTACCTCACAGTCAGCGACAAACCGGGACTGGGCGTCGAGATCAACGAGACGGAACTTCGGAAGTATCCATATCAGCCGAGCTTCTTCACGACGATTCGACGGGAGGATGGCAGCCTCCAGGATCCCTAAACCAGAGATAGTGAGATCGTGATGGTTTACCATCAAACGTCGCGAGGACTGTCTTGGACGGCCCCCACCGCCCGCTGCCTTGCCGATAACAGAGCAAGAGGGATGCGCTTTAAGGGAGAGCAACCATTGCGCTCCTCAAGAGAGAAAGCTAGGGAGTCGGCGAAGGCGTTAGGTTTGCCGGCGGGGTCGTAGTGCCGATTGCCGCGGGAACCGTTGCCGTCGTCGTTGTGGTGGCCGTCGCGGTCACAACGGCAGTCGCCGCGGCACTCGGCGACGCGGACGCGGCGGTCGTCGCGGCCGAGGCAGTGGCCGCTGGCGATCCGGTCGCGGCCGCGGTAGCCGCGCTGGTTGGGGGCGCGGTAGGCAATGGAGTCACGGTTGGCAACTCGGTCGGCGTCAGGTTGCAGGCGGTAATGAGCGTCATCAGCGTGATGACGCTCAATATTGTTATTGCTCGTGATTTGGCTAAACGCACAGATAACCCTCCCATCAATCGAGGCATTCCCGAGCTGAATACCATGAGATGAGTATACGCTGCCTGCCAGGTATGTCAACAGATATGAAGAACGTCGAGGGGGAGCGGCGAGATTCCCGTCACCCTTTGATCCCAGTCATCACGATCCCTTGCACAAAGTAACGCTGGGCGACGAAGAACAGGACAAGGATCGGGATGAGCATCAGGGTCGCCGCGGCCATCATGAGGTTCCATTCGACCAGATATTCACTCTTGAAGAGAGCCAGCCCCAGCGCGACGGTACGCATCGTATTCGAGTTCAGATAGACCAGCGGGCGCAGGAAGTCGTTCCAGTGGTGGATAACCGAGAGGATCGCAATCGTCGCGAGTACCGGTCGGGCAAGCGGGAGGAGGATGCTCCACCAGATCCGAAACGCGCCGGCGCCGTCGACCCGGGCGGCCTCGTCCAGGTCGAGCGGGATCGTCAGGGCATACTGGCGAAACAGAAAGACGGCGAAAGCGTTACCGCCCAGCCCCCAGGGCACGATCAATGGCCAGAAGGTGTTCACCCAGCCAATCTGGCGAAAGATCAAGAACTCCGGAATCAAGGTGACGACGCTCGGCAAGATCAGCGTAGCAAGACAAAGGCTGAACCAGAGGTTGCGCCCGGGGAACTGCAGGCGGGCAAAGGCGTAGCCAGCCAAGCTCGCGGTCAGGGTGCCGAAGACCGTCGCCGTGACGGTGATAAAGAGGGTGTTCTGGACGAAGAGAAGCATTGGCACGACGGTCATCGCGTAGGGATAGTTGGACCAGACGATCGGATTGGGGATCCACTCCGGCGGCATGGTAAGCTCGCGACCACTCAGCTTTAGACTGGTCGAAACCATCCAGGCGAAGGGAACCAGGTAGACAAGCGATCCGATCATGAACACGCCGTAGAGCGCCAGGCGACCCACGCCGACCGGTCGGCGCATCGTGGGCCGGACCTGGGCAACCTCGCCCAGCTTGCCGACCGCGCTCATCGCCGTTCCTCCCCTTCGTAGTAGACCCAGCGTCGGGCAAGGCCAAATTGGATGCCGGTCAAGACCACGACGACGAGAAAGAGGATCCAGGCCAACGTCGAGGCATAGCCCATTTGAAAGTCCTGGAAGGCCTTGAAGAAAAGGTAGATGATGTAAATCAGCGTGGCATTGGCCGGGCCCCCCTGGGTGGTGACGTAGACCAGGGTAAAGTACGCCTGGAAGGAGGCGATGATGCCGATGATCAGATTGAAAAAGACAACCGGACTGAGCATCGGCAGGGTAATGTGCCAGAAGCGGCGAAAGGTGCCGGCTCCGTCGATGCTAGCCGCCTCGTAGAGCGTCTCCGGTACCCCCTGGAGGCCGGCCAAGAAGATCAGCATCGGCACGCCGATCCCACCCCAGAGGGTAATGAGGACGATCGAGGGCTTCGCCAGATTGACGTCGAAGAGCCACTTCACGGTGGGCAGCCCGAGCGCGGTCAGGAAGACGTTGGCCAGGCCGTAATCAGGATTAAAGATCCAAAGCCAGAGCAGCGCGCTGGCGACCAGGGGCATCTGCGAGGGCAGGAAAAAGATCGTCCGAAAGACGTTCACCCCGCGAAGCTTCTGATTCAGGCCGATCGCCACGAGCAGGGCGACGGCAAGCTGCAGGGGGACCGAGAATAAGCTAATGTACGCGGTATTGTAGAGTGACTGGTAGAAGAGTGGGTCCGCCACGAGGTGTTGGAAATTACCCAGCGCGATGAACCGGGGCGCCGAGAGAATTTGCCAATCGGTAAACGACAGCACCAGCGAGCCCAGCATCGGCCCGGCGGTAAAGCAGAGAAATCCGACGAGCCAGGGCAAAATGCAGAGATATCCCTCGACCGTCTGGCGTCGCCACGGCCGACGGCGTCGTGGCAACCGACCGGTGAGGGAGGCAATTGATGTGGACATCGGCCCCCCCAGTTTTGGCTCGCGTTCTGTTTCGTCCTACTTCAGGAGCGGATCCATCGCCGCCTTGGCCGCCTTCATCGCTGTCGGGACATCCTCCTGGCCGACCAGAACCTTCTGCCACTCGGCGGTGAAGGCCCGGCCCTCTTCGGGCCCCTTGCCGGGCACGCGCCAGGCCCGGACCGTTTTGATCGACTCCTGGTAGACCTCGATCCGCTCGTAAGGCTTGAGAGACTTCTGGAAGACGTCCGACGCGATCAGGTCGCTGCGGACCGGGACCGGTCGCCCGCTGGCCAGATAGATCGGCGCGGCGTCCGGCGAACCGATGAACAGGGCGAGCTTGTAGGCTTCCGGAACGTGCTTCGTCCCAACCGGTAGGCCGCTGGCGTTGGGACCGTCGCGGTTAATTGGCCCGACCTTCCCTTTCGGGGTACCAATCATCCCGACCTCAAATTCCGCGTTCGCCAACTCGATCGACCGGAACTTCCCCGCCCAAGCCATGCCGACTTTGCCGGTTCGGAAGAGCCAGCTAATCCCCTGCATGTCGCTGGGCATCGGAATCGACTTGTCCTTGAGATACATGTCGGCGTGCCACTGCATTACCTGGACGACCGGCTCGGTATCGAGAAGCCAGGCGGTCTCGTCCTGGTTGACCAGTTCGCCCTGGTTGTCCCAAATCGGGACCGAGGTGTAGAACTGGAGGTTGCTGGCATCCTGGGCCGCATCCCAGCCGAAGGTTCGATTCGCCCCGGAACCCCCGCTGAGCTGCTTGGAGATCTCCCGTAGGGTGTCCCAGGTCCAGTTGCCTTCCTTCTGGTAGTCCTCGGGAAGCTTCACTTTGTTCTTGGTGAACAGGCTCTTGTTGTAGAAGATGAACGATGGTCCCGAGTAGTAGGGCACCCCCCAGAGCTTGCCAGTGGCAGTCCAGAAGTCGAGCTGAGCCGGGATGTACGCCTGCCGATCGGTCTTCATCATATCGGTGAGGTCGTTGAGCCGGTGCGCGTTGATGTAGTTGAGGACCCAGGCCGGATGCAATTCCATGGTGTCGGGCGGTGTGCCGCCGACAATCATGGTCGTGACTTTCTGGGTAAACGAGTCGGAAGGAATATCGTTGAAATCAACGCTAACGCCGGGATTACGGTCGCTAAAGGCCTTGAAGACGTTGAGGAAAACCTGGTGATCTTCCGGCGAAGACGACCAGTAAGCGCCCTGAAGCTTGACCGCGTTCGCACTGCTCGCGTTCGCGGCGGCGGCTGGCTGGGTCGCGGTTGCCGCGGCACTGGACGCGCCCGCGGACGAGGGGGCTTGGGACAACGAAGCCGACGGGCTGGTGGGCTGAGGTGAAGCTGACGGGCTTCCTGAGCTGCACGCCTGCAGTAAGGGCAGGGCCGCGGCGAGAGAGAGCGCCTTGAGGGCATCCCGCCGACGTACGATTCGTGGTCTTGCCGATTCCGCCGATTCCATGGAGCAGACCTCCCAATGTCCCGTTAGGGAACCTACACAGGCTCAGGATATGGAATCTTTGTCACCGTGTCAAGACCATCATGATCATGCACCACGCGCACAGCGGGATCTCTTTGACAACGGAATAAGTTACCGATAGAATACAGGCCATCTGGTCAGCCTGATCTTTAGATCTCGTGCTAGGAGGAAGGCTTCCATGAGGGCGAGTTATCGGATCTCGCGGCGTCGTGTCTTAGAGTCGGTCGTCGGTATGGCGGCCATGAGTCTCCTCGCCGCCTGTGGTCAGCAGGCGGCGCCGGCATCACCTAGCGCCCCAAGCACTGCGCCAACCAGCGCACCGACCGCGGCGGCGACCAGCGCACCGGTTGCCGCGGCAACGACCGCTCCCCCCCCCACGGCGCAAGCTGCTCAGCCAACAGCGGCACCAACGGTGAGTCCGAGTGCTCAGAACGCGAGTCAGGCTGTCCAGCAGATTCCGCGCACCCAGACGCTGATCATGTCCCTTTCCGATGCGCTCAATCAGTTCTCGGATCCGAAACTCATGAACCCATTTATGCCTGGCGTCACGCGAAACGGCTGGCAGTTTGCCTATGAGCCATTGTACTTCTATGATATGTGGTACACCGATCAAGTATGTGCCCCCCAGGGAATTCCGTGTAAAGATGGCGAGATTCCCTGGCTCGCCGAGAGCTATTCCTACAACCAGGACTACAGCGCGCTGACCATCAAGCTCCGCACTGGCGTCACCTGGAGTGACGGCCAGCCCTTCACCGCGAACGACGTTGTCTTCACCCTCAATATGCTCAAAGACAACGCGCCCAAGCTCAACTTCTCGACTGAAATGAAACTCTGGGTGAAGGATGTTGCCGCTCTCGACGATCACACCGTGACGATCACCCTGACTAGTCCGAACCCCCGGTTCATGTTCAACTATTTCCAATGGCACTCCGACCTCGGATTTCCGATCGTTCCCGAGCACATTTTCAAGGGCCAGGATCCGACGACATTCACCAACTTTGACCTGGAAAAAGGATGGCCGATCGCAACGGGCCCCTGGCGGCTCACCCTCGAGAGTCCGGAACAGCGTTTCTGGGATCGCCGCGACGATTGGTGGGGCGCGAAGACCGGCTTCCATCCCTTGCCGAAGATGAAGCGCGTGACGGTCATTCCCAATCTCAACGATGACAAACAGATCCAACTGCTCACTGCCAATCAGGTCGATTGCACCCACGGCTTCCAAACGGCTTATACTGTCCCCACGGCACTCCAGCAGAATCCCAAGCTGATCGCTTGGACGGCCGGCAACAAGGCGCCATACGGGGCTCTGGACATTTCGACAGTCACGTCAATGAGCTTCAACAATTCGAAGCCCCCCTTCAACGACCCGGACATCCGCTGGGCGATCAACCACGCCCTGGACCGCAAGCAGATCGCCGAGATCGGTACCCATGGTCTGACCAGTGGGACGGTGCTGCCATTTCCCCCGTACGGTCCGCTCAAGCAGTTTTACAACGGCGTGCAGGATCTGCTCCAGAAGTTCCCGATCGATTCCTTCGATCTGAATAAAACGGCGCAGTTGATGCAGGCCAAGGGCTATCAAAAAGACCAGGGGGGATTCTGGAGCAAGGGTGGGCAGCGCTTCTCCTTGATCCTGACCAGTCCGCCGCCGTTCTTTACCGACATCACCCCGGTGATCATCGAACAGCTCCGCAAGGCAGGCTTCGATGCCTCCTTCAAGTCGCCAGCGAACAGTGGGACGCTCATTTCCACCGGCGACGTGGATGCCTTCCTGGGGGTTCCCGGCGGGAGCGTTCGCGATCCGTACGAGACCATGGCGTTCTTCCTCAGTCGGTACTCGGCGCCAACCGGCCAGACGGCAGTTCAACCGTACCGTTGGAAAAACGACAAGTATGACTCGCTTGTCGATCAGATGGCAAAGCTTCCCGGGACTGATCCCCAGTACATGACGCTCTACCATCAGGCGATGGAGATCTGGATTCAAGCGCTCCCGATGATCCCGCTCGTGCTCCGGTACATTTACATCACGCCGAACACGACCTACTGGAAGAACTGGCCCAGTGAGACCTACCCCTACACGCTGCCCTCGAGCTGGCACCGGACGTCCGGACTGTTTATCAACACGTTGGAGCCGAGTGGCGGGTAAGACTTACTCCGCGAGGATCAAAACCAGATGGCCGTCCTCGACCCGGACCGGGTAGGTCTTCACGCGCAGACGGGGGGCGTAGAGGGAAAGGCCGGTCTGCAGGTCAAATTCCCATTGGTGCCAGGGGCACTTGAGAATTTCGCCTTCGCGCTCGAATTCGAACGCGCCAACCTCGGGACCAGCGACGTGGGGACGGAGCCGACCCCGACAGAGTGGTCCGCCTTTGTGTGGACAGACGTTGCGGATGGCGTAAAAGGTGCCATTCACATTGAAGATTCCGATCCCTCGACCGCCGCCGATGCTGAAGATCTTCCGGCTCCCCGGCGGGATTTCGTCGGCACGGCAAAGCACACAGCGGCCGTCAACGACCGTCAGCGACCGCTGGTCCTCGACCGCTTCGGTGACCGGGACCGTCCCAAGTGCGCTCACAGGCCCCTCTTCCGGTAGAGCACCTGGGCGTTCTCCGAAAAGATCTTCTGACGGAGCTTCTGGTCGAGGCCAGGTAGGACAGTAGTTGGCTCGTCCCAATCCCAGTGCGGGAAGTCGCTAGCATAAACCAGAATCTCGTCGCCGTGCATCCACTCGATCAGCTTGAAAAGATCCTCTCGGGTCGGTGGCTCCTCCATCGGCTGAGTGCCGAAGCGAATGTGCTCACGCACGTACTCGCTGGGTGGACGCTTGACCCAGGGGGTGTAATCGCGCACTGCCTTCCAGTCGGCATCCATGTGCCACATGTAGCCAGGCACCCAGAAGGTGTCGTGCTCGATGAAAAGGAATTGTAGATCTCTGAATTTCTCGAACGTCCCCTCGGCAATCAATGAGGCGACGTGAGCCATGGCGATCTGAGGCCGGGCCATGCGCATTTCGAAGTAATGAGACGGGAAGCCAGCCGCGGTCGGCGGCGCGGCAAAGCCGGCGCCCTCGCCGCCAAAGTGGACGCAGATCGGCATCCCGGCCTGCTCGGCAGCGGCGTAGATCGGATCGTACAAACGGTTACCGTAGGGATAACGCGCGCCGGCTGGCATCATGACCTGGACAAAGCGGTAATCGTCGGCGCGGGCTTCGATCTCGGCGGCGGCCTGCCAGGGATCGGCCGGGGCAACGTGGACGGACGCGCGGAAGCGCCGATCGCGACTCAACCAGACGTCGCGCGTCCAATCGTTGAAGGCACGGCAGTAGGCAGCCGCGTAGTCGACCATCGGGGCAACGGCGGCGGCGTAAGGCCCGCCGGTGAGGATTGCCCGATCGACGGTGTAGGCGTCGAGGTGTTGTTTGATAACGAGGTCGGGATCGGTCCCGGGGACCGTTGTCTCGTCGACCCACAATTCGCCCCGTGAGCCTTTCTTGGGCATATTGGTGTAGCCAACGCTGGGCAGCATCGGGCCAAAGTCTTCGATCCATTCGACGTACTGCCGAGCGAGGTAAGGATAGAGATCCGACTGCTTCTTGACCGCGTGGTGAACGTCGCAATCGATCAAGGTCAGGGAGACCGAGGCGTCGTCGGCGCCCGGTCCGTGCTGGATCAGCGTTGCCATTAAGCGGTGGCCTCCGTTCCAGAGTGAGTATCACGAGCCAGTGGGGCTTTCTCTATCTGGCCACGAGGATAGCAGCCCTGGAAAAGCACGTCAATCGGACGAGCGACGATCGTCGGCAGCCCGCGAGCTAGACGGGGAGACCGCGCCTAGGGGGTCGCGGTCGCGGTGGGCGTTGTCGTCGACGTAGCCGTGGCTGTGCCGGCCGCGGGCGTTGCCACAGGTGTCGACGCGGACGGACTGGCCGTGACCGTTGCCGCCGTCGTCGTCGCACCGGCTGCCGCGGGCGTCGTCGCGACGGGACTGACCAGGGGGGTCAAACTGGTCGATGGCGTGCCAGACGCGGACGGGGTCATCGCAGCACTCGTGGTCGGCGTGGTCACCACGGGTGTCGTCGCTGAGGCACTCGTCGGCGAAGCCACCGGGACTGCGGTCGCGGCCGGAGCGGTCGTCGCAACCGGTGCCGTGGTTGGGGGCGCCGTGGCTGCCGACGAGCACGCGGTAAAGAAGGCAGCAATAGTCAGGCTCCCAACGGCAATGGCTAACACCTTTCGTGGGTGTAGGAGAGAAATAGATCGCATTGACTCGACTCCAAGCATTACAGTAACGTCCTGGGGTACTACCGCAGGCATCCAAGGGGACTGCAATTGACGTACCTAAGGTAAGGCTGCCAGGTGGAGAGAACCAAGATTCGTGCCATGAACGCTCGTCCATGATACGATACTTTACCGAAGGAATCGTCCCGGCTGGAATCAGGGATGATGATCGACCTGCAGGCTAACCCCGGGGGAGGTGGCAATGGCGGAGGCGCGAGACCTCTGGCAGCGCAAGCGTGTCCAGAAAGTCACGAACTTGTTCGAGGCGGAAGATGATGCCGGCTATTCGGCAGGCGCGGTCGTCCTGTTAGAACGACTCCAGCGGGTCACGGCCAGCTTAGCGAGGGCCCTCACGACGGATCAAGTTGCTGAGGTCATCGTCACCCAAGGGGTGACAACACTTAGAGCATCCACCGGGATGCTCGGCTGCCTGAGCGATGAGGGGTCCGAGATCGTGATTGTCCGTTCGACCGGCTTCCCCACGGAGGTCATCGCCCCGGTTCGGCGCATTCCGCTCACCGCGCCGGCTCCGGCCACCGAGGTGGCTCGGACGAGGAAATCGCTCTGGATCGAATCGCCGGAAGAGCTGGCCCGCCGCTTCCCGGAGGGCACCGAATTCCCAGGCGTCGCTTTCAGCAAGGCCTGGGCAGTCATCCCTTTGGTAGTGAATGAACAGATCCTTGGCGTCCTTTCCCTGAGCTTTCGGACGCCTCGTACGTTCCAGGCAAGTGAGCGCGCCTACACCGAGACGCTGGCCCAACAGTGGGCCCAAGCACTCGATCGGGCTCGCCTCCATGAGGCGGAGCGAACCGCGCGGCAGCGCGCCGAGGTGGCGATTCGATCCCGCGACGAGTTCCTATCGATCGCCGCCCACGAATTGAAGACACCGATGGCCGGGATCAAAGCGGCGGCTCAACTCATGGCACGATTTCTCGATCGTGGTCAGCTCGACGCCGACCGCCTCCGACACTACACGCAGACCATCACGCAATCAACCGATCGCCTTGCCGCGCTGACGAACGACTTGTTGGACATCTCTCGGATTCAGTCCGGTCGTCTCGAGCTAGAGCGGCGTGAGGTTGACTTAGGCAAACTGATCCGCGGCATCGCCGAGCGATTTCGCGATCAATTGGATGACCGCTACGATCTCCAGGTCGTGATTCCCACGGACGCGGGATCCGTAAGGGTAGACCCCAGCCGCCTCGAGCAGGTACTGGTGAATCTGTTGGACAATGCCGCGAAATATAGCCCGGATGGTGGGACCATCCGATTGAGTATCGAGGCCCGCCCCGAGCAGGTGATCCTGCGCGTGAGCGATTCAGGAATTGGCCTTTCTGCCGAGGCACGAGAGACCATCTTCCAGCCATTTAGCCGGGCCTCCAACGCGATCCGGGAGTGCCTCCCCGGAATGGGTCTCGGTCTCTACATCTGCCGCACCATCGTCGAACGCCACGGCGGTCGCCTCTGGGCCGAGAGTCCCGGGGAAAACCAGGGAACGACGATGGTCATAGAACTACCACGTTGATTTTTTCTTCCCCTTCTTCCGGAGCGGCATCTTCACAGTATCCGTTTCTGATCGCTCAGATGGGCGCTGACACCCCTCGCCCGCTTCAGGCGGACAAGGAGCCGCGGATGAGGGAACTTCGCTAGCCCTTGATCGCCCCCGCCGAGAGCCCGGCCACCAGCCAGTTTTGCAGAATTGAAAAGACTAGGATCACCGGAAGGGCAACCAGCATGCAAATGGCGAAGACAGCCCCGAAGCCGAGGGTGCCCGGCGCGGGGTTATCCGAGCCAACGACCGACGAGGTCGCCGCGACGAGACCGGACGAAAGCGTCTGCATGTTATCGGTGCGG
>JAJPIK010000063.1 GCA_021324795.1 Chloroflexota bacterium | reverse complement strand
GAATTACTCTGCTCAGCCGTGGCAACCGTGGCCGAGGGTGGAACTTCAGCTAATCCTCGGGTCGGGCGGAAGGTGCTGCTCGGACTGGCGGCGAGCTCACCCGCGCTGCCCTTGAAGCACCGCCGACGGGTGATCGCATCGAGGAGCGAATCGCCAAAGCTTCCTTCCGCGAGTGCATCGTAGAGTAGCTCGGTTGGTTCGGCGTGGGCACCTGGCCGTCGCAAACGAGCGACGGCCGCGCGCGGGGCATACGCGCGCAGCTGCTCGGCGTGCTCGCCGGTTGCTCGCGCTAGTGGCAGAACGTAGGTCTCGGGATCGCCTTCGGTGTACTCGACCAGGACCAGGGAAAGCTGGGCGGTTGTGCTATCAAAAGGCACCGGAATCATCTCAACGATCTGGGCTGACTTCACCTGGCGGGCCTTGCCCCCAAACCAGCGACGTTCCTGAAGGTAGCCGATCAGGGCATCTTCGAGCCGGGTCTTTGCCTTGCCTTGAAAAACGTCGAGCCATTCTCCGTCGACGCTCAGGGTGGGCAGCGACCTCTCCCCCACCAGGCCAGCCTGACTGCCGATTGTCACGGGATCAGGCTCGATCGTGAACCATTGAAAGCTGTGGGGGCCGAGAGTGAGCAGATAAGGACGATCGCTGATCACCGGAAAGCGGGTGTGGCCGAACATCTCGACCGGAACCATCCCTTTGAACTCGGTGAGATTCAGTTCGACGAACTGGGAGAAGCGCGAGAGGTTCGCGACAACCAAGATCGTTTCAGCTTGGAAGCGGCGAAGAAACGCCAGGACTTTGCGGTTCTCCGGATGGAGAAACTCCAGTGAGCCCTCACCAAACGCCTTGAAGCGCTTGCGCAGGGCGATCAGTCGCTTCATCCACCAGAGGAGCGAGTGCGGGTTGCGTTGTTGGGTCTCGACGTTGACCGCTTCGTAGTGATACTCCGGATCGACGATGACCGGTAAGTAAAGCCGTTGCGGGTTCGCCCGGGAGAAGCCAGCGTTGCGATCGCCGCTCCACTGCATCGGCGTTCGGACGCCGTTGCGGTCGCCGAGATAGATGTTGTCGCCCATACCGATCTCATCGCCGTAGTAGATCACCGGTGCTCCGGGCAACGAGAAAAGTAAGCCGTTCATTAGCTCAATCCGTCCCCGGTGGTTGCCAAGCAACGGCGCCAAGCGACGGCGGATGCCCAGATTGATCCGGGCCTCGGGATCCTGGGCGTAGACCCGGTACATGAAATCGCGCTCTTCGTCGGTGACCATCTCCAGGGTCAGTTCGTCGTGGTTGCGGAGGAAAGTCGCCCACTGGCAGTTCTCCGGAATCGCCGGCGTCTGATCGAGGATGTCAATGATCGGGAAACGGTCTTCCATGCGCAGCGCCATGAAGAGACGAGGCATCACTGGAAAGTGAAAGGCCATATGGCACTCGTCGCCGCTTCCGAAGTAGCTCACCGCGTCCTCCGGCCATTGATTGGCCTCGGCGAGGAGCATCCGGTCGGGGTACTTTGCATCGACGTGGCGCCGCAGCTTTCGTAAGAACGCATGGGTCTCGGGGAGGTTTTCGCAATTGGTGCCTTCCCGCTCATAGAGGTAGGGTATCGCGTCCAAGCGCAAGCCGTCTACTCCCATGCCAAGCCAGAAGTCCAATGCCTGGAACACGGCCCGATGGACCTCGGGATTCTCAAAGTTCAGGTCCGGCTGGTGAGAATAAAAGCGGTGCCAGAAGTAGGCGCCGGCCACCGGATCCCAGGTCCAATTCGAGTGCTCGAAATCCTGGAAGATGATCCGCGTTTCTTGGTACTTCTCGGCGGTATCACTCCAGACGTAGAAATTTCGAGCCACGCTGTCCGCTGGTGCATTGCGGGCACGCTGAAACCAGGGATGCTGTGCCGAGGTGTGATTGACGACGAATTCGGTGATCACGCGAAGGCCACGACGATGCGCTTCCCGCAGGAATATCTTGAAATCCCGGAGATTTCCGTAGCTCGGATGAACATTGACGTAATCCGCGATATCGTAACCGTCGTCCTTCAACGGCGACGGATAGAACGGCAAAAGCCAGAGCGCGGTGATCCCCAGATCCTGCAGATAGTCAAGTTTCTCGGTGAGCCCGCGAAAGTCGCCAATGCCGTCGCCGTCGCTGTCGAAGAAGGCACGGACGTGTGCCTCGTAGATGATCGCGTCTTTGTACCAGAGCGGGTTCGCTTCGGGCAGGGGGCCAGCCATGCGTTAAGGTATCCTCTTTATGATTATAAATAGTATTCGAAGTCTCGCTCGGTTCGCACCCGGTGCCGTATCCGGAAGATGTGGGCCGGAACGACCCGCGGGTCGAGCTCAACGTAATTCTTTGGACCATGCCAGAGATAGCGAGCGTCGGTGAGCAAGTCGTGCACTTGATACGGCTGGCGTGGATCCAAGCCAAGCGCCTCGAGCCAGAGCTGCCCCCAACCGGACTGGGTGTGATGCGGGTCGAGATTGACGACGGTGAGAATGATATCGCGCCGATCGGGCGTGCTCTTGCTGTAGGCAATGATCTGTTCGTTGTCCACCGGATGGAAGCGCAAACCGTCGTCACGCTGCAACGCCGGATTCTCTCGCCGGATCCGGTTCACCCGGGCGATAAAATCTTTCAAGCTGTCGGGGCGATCGATCGGCCAACACCGGATCTGATACTTTTCCGAATCTAGGTACTCCTCTCGGCCGGGCGCCACCGCTTGGTTTTCAAAAAGCTCGAAGGCCGGGCCATAGATACCGTAGCTTGCTCCCAGGGTTGCAGCAAGCACGAGCCGAGCCATGAAGGCCGGCCGGCCGCCGTATTGCAGGTATTCGGGGAGAATATCCGGCGTATTTGGCCAGAGATTGGGACGAAAGTATTCTTTCAACTCGCTCCCGGTTAGTACTTCGAAATAGTCGGTAATCTCATCCTTGGTGTTGCGCCAGGCGAAGTAGGTGTACGACTGGCTGAAACCACGCTTCGCCAGATCGTGCATCAGCTTGGGGCGAGTGAACGCCTCTGCCAGGAAGATCACCTCCGGGTAGTCCTTTTTGATCTCGGCGATCAGCCATTCCCAGAAAGAGAAAGGCTTGGTGTGCGGATTATCTACCCGGAAGATGCGTACTCCCTGGTCGATCCAGAAGCGCACGATTCGCTCGAGCTCGCCCCAGAGATCCTGCCAGTAGTCGGACTCGAAGTCGAGCGGATAAATGTCCTGATATTTTTTCGGAGGATTCTCGGCGTATTGCGCCGTCCCGTCCGGCCGCCAGACGAACCACTCCGGATGTTCTTTGACCCAGGGATGATCCGGCGAGCACTGGAAGGCGAGGTCGAGTGCTACCTCGAGCCCGAAATCGCGGACGCGAGCGACCAAGTGCCGAAAGTCGTCCAGTGTGCCGAGCTCTGGATGGATCGCGGTATGTCCCCCCTCGGCCACACCGATCCCCCAGGGGCTGCCCGGATCACCTGCTGCCACGGGCAACGCGTTGTTTCTGCCTTTTCGATACGTCTGGCCGATCGGATGAATTGGTGGCAGATAGAGCACGTCGAAGCCCATCGCTGCGACGTAGGCGAGGCGCGTTTCGCAATCGCGAAATGTGCCGTGCCGGCCAGGCTCGCCGGCCGCGGAACGGGGAAACATTTCGTACCAGGTGCTGTAGCGGGCCCGCTCGCGGTCGACGACAACCACCAACTCGACGTCATTGGTCGTCGCGAAGCGACGGTCCGGAAACCGACGGGCAAGCGCTGCCAGCTCGTCGCTAAGTGCCAGCGCGATGAGGGCGTCGAGGGTTTCTGACGACGAACCTATCCTCTCTCCCTCTGGGAGAGGGTTAGGCTGAGGGCTACCTGACGTACTCGCCCGGATTATTCGCGAACCCTCTCCGCCAGCCCCTGGTGAATAATCCGGGCGAGTCATCGCCGCCGCTAACTGCTCCGACCACGTCTTGAGCTTCGTTGCCGCCTCGCCGGTCGCGCGCTGGCTCATTTCGCTGAGCAGCACCGCGCCAATCCGCAGCTCAATGGTTACGTCTTGCCCGGCTTCGACCTTCTTCTCTAAGTCGTGTCGCCATGACGCGAAATGGTCGACCCAAGCCTGGACGGTGTAGAGATAGCGGCCGAGCTCGCCAACGGTGAACTTGGCCTGCCAGCGATCGTTACCCAGCGAGGCCATGGGAACATCGGTCCATTCAGCCGTATCTTCCTTGCGGTAGCGAAGGTAGCAGACGAGGGCGCCATGACCATCGGCGAAGGCATCCGCTTCGACGACAACGACGTCGCCAACAATCCGCTTGATTGGAAATCGTCCACCGTCGATCTGAGGGGTGACGTGTTCAATAATTGCTCGGCGTCGGCCATTGGCAAGCAAGCCGTTCTGGCTCGGCGTTTCGGCCGCGACGCTGCGTGCCGTCGCCATCTGTACTCCTGATCCGTGATCTCTGGGCTTGTCTGAGCGGGGAGATGACCGTCGTTGGTCCAGCCAGTTATTATGGATCTAGCATACCAAGCTTTCCGCATTGACGTCAAGGCAGGCGAGGGAGCTTCCGGGCGGTGCGAGTGGCGCGAGTTGCGAAACCACGAAAATGCCGACTATACTTCTGAAGCAGTGGTTAAGAGGGCAGACGTGGGTGAATTGACTTCAAATCTTGAGCGTTGGGGAATAGCAGGATCACAGCTCGTCGATCGTCCCCATCGTCGCTATAATCCACTGACCGGCGAGTGGGTGCTTGTCTCCCCACAGCGTGCCAAGCGCCCGTGGCAGGGGCAAGTCGAGCAACCATCTCTTGACGCGCGGCCCTCGTACGATCCGGGTTGCTATCTTTGCCCAGGAAACCAGCGGGCCAACGGCGAATGCAATCCTGCCTACGCCAGCACCCACGTCTTTGTCAACGATTTTTCGGCGCTCCTGCCGGATTCACCGACCGGTGAATCCGCTCCCTTGCAAAAGGCGGAGCTCGCGAGCGCATTGCTTCGGGCCGAAAGCGTCAACGGAGTCTGCCGAGTCGTGTGCTTTTCGCCGCGCCACGACCTAACCCTGGCCGAACTGAGCGAAGTGGAGATCCGCCAGGTGATTGACGTCTGGGCGAGTCAGACCGAGGAGCTTGGCCAACGTTACCGTTGGATCCAGATCTTCGAGAACAAAGGCGAAGTCATGGGCTGCTCGAATCCACATCCCCACGGTCAGATCTGGGCGGCCGACGTTCTCCCCAATGAAGCTCGCAAAGAGGACGCTAGGCAAGCCAGCTACCTCGCGCAGCATAGCTCGCCGCTCCTAGTCGACTATGCCAACCTCGAGGCCACGCTCCCGGAGCGCATTGTCGTCGCGAACGAGCGCTGGCTCGCCGTGGTTCCCTTCTGGGCGATCTGGCCGTTCGAGACGCTCATCCTACCCCGCCGCCACGTCCTACGCCTCCCCGATCTGGGCGATGCCGAACGCCAGGATCTCGCGGACTTACTCAAGCGGTTGCTGGCCACTTACGACAACCTCTTCGGTGTCCCTTTTCCCTACTCCATGGGGTGGCATGGCGCACCATTCCCCGGTGACTATTCCAGTGTCGCCCACTGGCAGCTCCACGCTCACTACTACCCGCCTTTGCTGCGCTCAGCCACGGTGAGAAAGTTCATGGTTGGCTACGAAATGCTTGGCGAAGCCCAACGCGACTTGACGGCCGAGCAGGCAGCAGAGCGGCTAAGAAGAGTAGCGTCTGCTCTCTATCTTGATGCCAATTAATCGGGTATATGGTAAGCTTGCGAGGAGTTGCTCTCTGCCTTAAAAGCCAGGAGCAGAGGGGATGGGATCAGCCCGCCACCTCTGCTCCTGCCGCCGGGCGAAATGTATAGAACCCCGGCTCCCCGAATTCCCGCTTGGCAAAGCGCCGCCGGGCCAATTCGATCAAGCTGGTCGCGGCCGGGCGCGCGATCAGGGCGATCGCACAACCGCCGAAGCCGGCGCCGGTGAGACGGGCGCCGAGGGCACCTGCTTCCCGCGCGGCATCGACAAAGGTATCGAGCTCGGGAACCGAGACTTCGTAGTCGTCGCGCAGCGAATTGTGAGACTCGTACATCAGGTGGCCGAACGTCGTGAAGTCGGCGGCGCGTAAGGCGGTCACCGCGGCAAGGACGCGGTCGTCTTCCGAGACAACGTGGCGGGCGCGCTTCAGCTCGAGGCCAGCGAGACGAGCGGCGTCGACGATTGTCGCGTCACGAAGCTGGGCGACGCCAAGGATGCGTGCCGCCTGCTCGCAGGTGGCGCGACGCTCGTTGTAGCCGGTAGCGCCGAGACCGCGCTTCACCCGGGTATCGCAGACGAGCAGACTCAGGCCAGCGGCGTCGAGATTCAACGGCACGGTTTCGGCCTCCAGCGAGCGGCAATCGATCAGCAGGGCGGCTCCGTCTTGGCAGAGGAGTGAGGCGTACTGGTCCATGATCCCGCAGTTCACCCCGACGAAGGCGTTCTCGGCGCGCTGACAGAGGAGGGCCAAGCGCTTGCGGGGGATGGCGAATTGACCAAGTGCGTCGAGCGCCAGGGCAGTCGCGGCTTCGATCGCTGCTGATGACGAGAGACCGGCTGCTTGGGGAACGTCGCCGGCAATGGCAGCCTGAAAAGGTGGAACGCTGAAGCCGGCGTCGCTCAGCGACCAGGCAACGCCGCGCGGATAGTCGGCCCACGAGTCATCTTTGCCGTCGCAGGGCCGTGCCTCGGCGTAGTCAACCGAGTACAGACCACCCTCGCCTGGGCCCAGTGCTATCGCGATCCGGCGGTCAATCGCACACGGTAAGACGAAGCCGCCGTTGTAGTCGGTGTGCTCGCCGATCAGGTTGATTCGGCCCGGCGCGCTAGCCACCACGGCCGGCTCCCGGCCGAATCGATTCTGGTACGCTTCCGCGGCTCGACGCTCGATCTCGCGCATCACTCTCTTCTCCTCCTATTTCACTGGCTGCCTGCACTCTTCTTGTCATGATACACTCTTGATCGAGAGTGGAGCGATGCGTAAGTATACGATCATCCTAGAGCCAGATGAAGAGGAAGGCGGGTATATGGTGATCGTCCCTGCCCTACCTGGCTGCATAACCCAGGGCGAAACGATCTCTGAAGGCATCGAGTGCGCACGCGAGGCGATCACCGGTTATATCAAGAGCTTGGAAGCGGCCGGTGAGCGGATCCCCGCGGAAACCGAGTGGCCACAGGCCATTACTATTACTAATGACACCGCGGCCTAGCGTCTGGCCAGTCGATACACGATAGAGGAAACACGACCTAGACCTGACGGCCTAGCGACCTCTCAGGGAGGAAGACAATGGCAACATCGGTCGAAACGCGGTCTCAGACAATGGCTCACTCGCTCATGGAGCGACTCGCCCGATTGCGGGCGATCGACACCGACGTGCACAATGACCTGCCCAGCTACAATGAGCTGAAGCCATTTTTGGCCAAGCAATGGCATCCCTGGCTTG
>JAJPIK010000032.1 GCA_021324795.1 Chloroflexota bacterium | reverse complement strand
TTACCTCACGATGTGCCAGAGCGGATCCGCAAGCAGGATCGAGGCTACGACTTCGTTTACCACGCCCACCATCGTCCGCCGGGCATGACCGAAGATGGTCACGAGCGGCCCTGACTGATGGTGACCGTGGCCGCTTCGCTTACCGTCATCACCGGTCTGCCTGCGGCATGGATCCAGATTATCGACAAAGAGTTGAAGACCGGGCCTATACCGTTTCCCACTGCTCGGCTCGTAAGAGTAGCGAGGGGCTCTATCGCGCCACGTGGAAGAACGTCACAGTGATGAAGCAACAGATCGAGCAGATCGAAGCTTAGATGAGGTAGGCGGGGTCGATGGAAGCATCACGGGCTGACCCGTTGAGCGGAGTGGACCGCACTCGCCAGCGCACGCGCTGGCGACGCGGTCTGTTGTTCCAGGAAGCCGTCGAGGGCTACCTCATGGTTTTGCCCTGGCTTCTGGGCTTTCTTGTATTTACGGCTGGTCCAATGCTGGCCTCCGCGGTGCTTGCCTTCACGAGCTACGACATATTGACCCCGGCCAAGTTCGTCGGATTAGCAAACTTGAGTCTGATGCTCCGTGATCCGCTCTTCTTGAAATCACTCGGCAACACGGCTTACTACACGTTCATTGGTGTGCCTCTGCACGTGACTGTTGCTCTCCTGGCCGCTCTCCTCTTGAACCTACGCCGACCGGGCATCAACTTCTATCGAACTGCCTATTACATGCCATCGATCACCCCGGCCGTCGCTAACGCCCTGCTCTGGCTCTGGATTTTCAATCCGGATTTTGGCCTCGCCAACATCGTCCTGGGGGCATTTCATCTGCCTCCGCAGAAGTGGCTCTGGAGTGTCCGTGAGGCGACACCTTCGTTCATTCTGATGAGCCTGTGGGGGCTGGGAAGTCAGATGGTGGTCTTTCTGGCCGGCCTGCAGAATGTGCCGCAGCAACTGCACGAAGCGGCCCAGATGGATGGTGCTGGCGTTCTGGCCCGGTTCCGTTTCGTGACCCTGCCGATGTTGAGCCCAATCATTTTGTTCAACCTCGTGTTAGCGGTGATCGGCTCGTTCCAGGTCTTTACGGTCGCGTTCATCGCGACGAACGGAGGACCGGAGAACGCGACCCTTTATTACGTGCTGTACTTGTACGAGAATGGCTTTTCCTTCTTCAAGATGGGCTATGCCTCAGCGCTTGCCTGGGTGCTCTTTGTGATTATTCTCATCTTCACGTTGATCCAGTTCAAGCTGTCGCGGCATTGGGTCTATTACGAAGGCGAGATCCGCCAGGGATCGGGGGAAGGGTGAACCAGCCAGTAGGAACCAGTGGTGCCAAGCCTTGCGAGGTCGAGATGCGCCGTAGCCAGGGCACAAATCGACCGGGGCGTAAGCCAAATCGACTTCAGAGCATTCTGATCGCGGCAGTTCTCCAGGTCACTCTCACGATCGGGGCCATCGCTTTGCTCATGCCGCTGTTCTGGCTTCTCTCGACATCGCTGAAGGAGACGGGTAAGGAATGGATCATGCCGCCCCAGTGGATCCCCAATCCACCGGTGTGGTCGAACTACACCCAGGCGCTTACCTCGGTCCCCTTTGATTTGTTTTTTCGGAATACGATTTTGATCGCGGTGCTCGCTACTCTGGGCACACTCTGGACGTCGACGATGGCTGGCTTCGCCTTCTCTCGGCTGCGCTTCCCCGGGCGTGACGTCCTTTTTGCGCTGGTCCTGGCGACGATGCTTCTCCCGAGCGTTGTGACCTTGATTCCAACCTTCTTGCTTTTCAAGACTCTCGGTTGGCTGGATACTTTTCTTCCGTTGATCGTTCCCTACTGGTTCGGTGGCACGGCCTTCTCAATCTTTCTCAGTCGTCAATTCTTCTTAGGAATTCCCTACGAGATCGACGAGGCAGCGCGGGTCGACGGCGCCTCGAGTTTTCGTATCTACACGACGATGATGCTGCCCGTTTCCTTACCGCTGCTAGCGGCGCTCACGATCTTCTCGATCCTCCACCATTGGAATGACTTCATGGCGCCGCTAATCTATCTAAATCGAGATGAAATGAAAACACTCGCGCTCGGACTGCGCCTGTTCCAGGGAGATTTCGGGGCTCAATACAATCTGATGATGGCGGCGGCGGCGGTGACCGTGATCCCAGTCATCGTCCTGTTCTTCGCGGCTCAGCGCTTCTTTGTGCGGGGTATCGTGACGACAGGCCTCGCCGGTCGGTAGGACCAATCAACCAGGTGGCACCGCTGATGTGCCAGAAAAGGAGATGTCCCATGGGTAACACAGCTTTCTCGCGGCGTCGATTCCTCGGTGGGGCCGGCCTTGCTTCTGGTGCGGCCTTGCTGGCCTTGGCGGTCGCGGCCTGCGGCGGCTCGGCGACACCGTCGCCCACGACGGCGGCCTCGTTCCCCGCTTCGAGCGTGCCAGCCGGGGCGACCACCGTTCCCGCCTCGGCTGCACCCACGGTCTCGACGAAGCCGACCACTGCGGCCTCAGCGGCTTCAACCCCCAAGGCACAGAGCCAACCTGCGACCGGAAAGGTCGTTGAAATTACCTACGCCGCGCACGGCGACCAGAGCTGGCAAGTCTTCTGGAAACAGGTCGTCCAGTGGTTCAATGAGGATCATCCTAATATTCACGCGACCTTCCATGCTGAACCCACCAATACCTGGCAGAAGTACCTGACTTTGATGGCGGGCGGGACGATGTACGACATCTTTCGCAATGAGGAGAAGCGATTGCCGGGGTTTGTCGTCCGCGGTCACCAGCTTCTCGAGATTACCAGTTACATCCAACGTGACAAAGAGAACAAAGATGATTTTCCACCCACGGTGTGGAGTGAGTTCCAATGGGAAGGGAAGTTTTATGGGTTCGGTCACGATCTGAGCCCGGCCGTCGTGTTCTATAATCCTAAGCTTTTCAAGGACAAAGGGGTGGATCTCCCGCCAAAAGTTTGGGGTGATCCCAAGTGGGATTGGAATGCCTTCGTCGAGACGGCAAAAAAGCTGACCTCAGGAGACGGAGCGCAAAAGATCTTTGGGATCGGCGGCAATACGTGGTGGGTGTACATGGATCCCTGGATCTGGACGAATGGTGGATCGGTGGTGGCCGACGACAATCTCACAGTGACCCTCGACCAGCCACCAGCGGTAGAGGCGTGGCAATACTACGCCGATTTGGTAAATGTCCACAAAGTGATGCCTACGTCGGCGCAAGCTACGAATGGCCCCGATCAGCTCTACCAGAGCAATCGGGAAGCGATGGACATCAACAACACCTCCTACACGATCACCTTGCGTGAGATGAAGGATTTTACCTGGGACATGGCTCCCTATCCAACGGGGAAAAATGGCAAGGTGTTTACTCGCATTCCTAACAACATCTGTAGCGCCTACGCGAAGACAAAGCAGCCGGATGCTTCATGGGAATTTCTGAAGTTCATGTCTTCGAAGAAAGCGACGATCCAGGCACGAGGAGTGCCCTCGCGTATCTCGGTGGCCAACACGCCGGAATTTCTCTCGCGCACACCGGATCAGAACTGGAAACTCCTGGCGGATTCACTCCAGCAGCGTCGATCCGAGTTGCTCTCTCCCTACTTCGACGAGTTTGATACCACTTTGACGGCAGCCTGGCAGAGCGTACTCGACGGCCATGCTACGGTGAGACAGATGGTGACCGAAATGAAGCCCAAGCTCACTCAAATTCTTCAAGGAAAGGGTGCACAATAGGAGGAATAGGGTGCCAACCCTTTTCGACAAGATCTATGGGATCGAAGCGGCGACCGCGATTGCGAACTCGATGGGCGACGTTTCCGAAGGCCTTTCCTACCAGCAAATCGAGGAGAAATATGGCTTTCT
>JAJPIK010000041.1 GCA_021324795.1 Chloroflexota bacterium | reverse complement strand
TCGAGCTTTCTTCAGGGCCGGCAACCATGGCGGTCTCCCCGGCAAGGTCACGGTGGCCCCAAGGGGTGCTTCCCGAGATAAAAGCAATTGCGCAGATGGGCGAGCGCATCGCGGACGGCGATCGAGAAGCTTTCGCGATCCATCACGTGAAGTGCTTGTCTAGTGCACCGCTTCCGCTTCAAGGCGCGCCAGCGCCTGCTCGTGCATACAGCCCGGCATCATCTGCATGAGCTCAATGCGGTTACCGTCCGGATCGGTCAACCAGTACTGCACGTTTCCATCTCGACCGAGCTTCGGCGGATTCTCCGAACGCGGCAAGCCACGGGCTTCCAACTCGGCGATGGTTTTTTCCATGTCGTCCACGATCATCTGCTGGTGCCGATAGCTTCCCTCGTTGCCGTAAAACTCGTCGCTGGGATTCTGAGTGGGGAAGAGTTCCAGGAACTGCCCATTCCCGACATAGATGAACGTGATCCATGGCTTACCGTCACGGTCCAGGTCAAAGGCATGCTTCAGGCCGAGAAGGTCGCAGTAGAAATGGAGCGACTTTTGCAGATCTCTAACTCGGAAGGCAGTATGGCCAATACCGGTAATCATAGTGAGCATTCTCCTCTTTTCGACGATCATTGCGCGCTGGCCCGGTCGGCTCGGGCCATGGCCTCAGCATAGCCTGTCCCAACCTGACGAGTCAATCACACGTCTCCCAATTACCCGTCTCCAGAGCATAGCGCAGAATCGTTGGCGGAAAGGCAACCTGGCGGGAGCACGAACTTCCGGCCTGTACGCTTCTGGAGACTCACAAGGCGGCAGAAAGCGCTCTCGAATCGTCACAGCGTTTGACGCGCCCCTGGGGACGTTATAGCATGGAAGAGACGTGCTTAGTAGAAAAATTACCTTAACTTGTCTTCTGATCATGGTCGGTTGCTGCTTGGTCGGTTTTGGACCACCAGCGCTGATCGGATCTGATCTTGTTCCCTCGACCACCTATGCCGATGCCCTGAGCCAAGCAAGCGCACCATCCGTACCGACCATCCGAGCGAGCGCAGCTGCGGTCGTCGACGGCGACGACGGACAGATCATCTGGGGAAAGAATCCCCATCAGGCTTGGCCACCGGCCAGTATGACCAAGATGATGACTGCACTGGTTACACTCCAGCACGCTAACCTCGACCAGAAGGTTACCAGCAACGTCGACGCCGCCAAGCTCGTCGGCGATTCGGTCATGGGCCTCCATCCCGGCGAGCGGCTCAGTATTCGCCAATTGCTCTATGGCTTGTTGATTCCTTCCGGTGACGATGCGGCCATGGTCCTGGCGCCGGCCGTGGCGGGTAGCGAGTCCCAGTTCGTTGCTTTGATGAATCAGGAGGCTACTCAGCTTGGCCTGACCGACACCCACTTCGTCAACGAGCACGGCTTAGATGCTCCCGGCCACGTCTCCAGCCCATACGACATGATTGTGATCGCCCGCGCGGCGATGCAGTATCCGCTCTTTCGGCAGATCGTCTCCACCCAGCACATCATTATCCAAGGGCGCTGGACCTACGATCTCACCAACACGAACTACTTCCTCGGCCGTCGGCCCGGCGTGATCGGCATCAAGACTGGCTCGACCGATCTGGCCGAGCACGCGATCACCGTCGCCGAGGAGCGCTCAGGGCACATTCTCTACGTTACGGTTATGCACACGCCCGATTACCGTCCAGACGTGGCAGCGCTGCTCGACTACTTCGATGCGAACGATGATTGGATAGCCCTGTCGCTCCCAGAAACGCCACTTGACCAGGTGTCGAATAGTACGTCGACTGGTCAGCTCGTCGTCGATGGCAGCCTCACGATGTTCCTCCCAGCCTGGAGAGCAACGACCTTGACAACAACACTCAACCTGACCCCCGATTCACCGCTCCGGGCGACAGATAATCCGGACCTACCGGACGCGAACGCCGGCACCGCGACCTTTTATTCAGGCGGCGAGCCACTCGCGCGCCTTCCGTTGGTGGCTAAATGACCAAGGAGCGTTGGGAAGGTGAGCGCCTGCAGAAAGCGCTCGCGGCAGCGGGAGTCGCCTCTCGTCGCCACGCCGAGGAGATGATCGTGGCTGGCCGCATCGCGATCAATGGTCAGATCGTCACGCAGCTCGGAACGCGGGTGAGCCCGACCGACCGGATTGCCGTCGATGGCAAGCTGATCTCACGAATACCGCATTTCACTTACATCATGCTCAACAAACCGGTCGGTGTTCTCAGCACCGCCTACGACGAGCGAGGTCGTCCGACCGTCATCGATCTCGTCCACGCGACCCAGCGGGTGTACCCGGTTGGTCGCCTGGACTTGGAAAGCGAAGGATTAATCCTCCTAACCAACAACGGCGAGCTGACCTACCGGATGCTGCATCCACGCCACGAACTCCCGCGAGAGTATGAGGTGTGGACCCATCCCCCAGCGACTGATCAGCAGATCAGGCAGCTACGCCAGGGAGTCGAGATCGAAGGCTGGCGAACACGGCCCGCTCAGGTGACCCGCCGCTCCGGTGGGGTCCTCAGCATGATCATCCACGAAGGACACAAGCGCCAAATTCGCCTGATGTGTCAGGCAGTTGGCCTTACCATCAATCGCCTGCAGCGCGTACGGATCGGTCCACTCAAGCTCGGAAACCTGAAGCCCGGGGAATGGCGTGAACTTCGTCCCGAGGAGCTCGCGGCGCTTCAGGAAGCGGTTGGCCTCACGGGAAGCCCTAAGGGAATCTCAGTGGGGAGCGGGGTGCTAGAATAGACGACAGCTTTGCACCGGAGGCTTCATGCGTCCCGCAGTGATCACGATCGATGGTCCGGCTGGCTCTGGCAAGACCGTGGTCGGCAAACGCATCGCCGATGCGCTCGGCTACCTCTACCTCGATACCGGTGCGTTTTATCGTGCCTTGACCTGGCTTGCTCTTTCCCGGGGGATCGATCCACACGACGGCGTCACACTCGCTCAACTCGCGCGCCAAGTGACAATTCAGATTGTTCATCCGACGGTCGCGGATGGCCGTCCCTATACGGTGTTAGTCAATGGCCAAGATGTGACGACGGAGCTCTCCTTGCCCGACGTGGCCAATACGGTCTCAATCGTCGCCGCCCATCCCGAAGTCCGCGCCGAGCTACTGCCAATCCAGCGACGGGTCGCCAGCCAAGGCCAAGTCGTCATGGCCGGACGCGATATTGGTACGGTGGTTGTACCCGATGCCGACTTGAAGCTCTATCTCGACGCTCCGCTGCCTATCCGGGTCGCCCGGCGGCTCGCCCAACTACGCGAGCGGGGAATCGAGCCTGATCCAGCTCAGATCGCCGCCGAGATGGCCGCGCGCGACCGGCTCGATCAGGCCCGTGCTGTCGCGCCACTTCGACCAGCTCCCGACGCGGTGATCATCGACACCACGGCAATGAGCATCGACGAAGAGGTCGCGACGATTCTCGATCTGATCGCCAAGCGGGATCCATGATCAACTTCTACAGCTTCGCCAAGCACGGCACTTGGATCCTCGCTCACGCTCTGGGTCGGGTCGAGGTCGAGGGACTCGAGAATCTCCCCTCGAAAGGTGGAGTTATCCTTGCTCCCAATCACCTGCACCTGGCCGACCCACCGGTCCTGAGCGCCTTTTTGCCGCGAAAGATCTATTTTATGGTCAAGCAAGAGGCATGGGATACACCTTTCGTCGGACTTATTCCTCGCTGGTTTGAGGCCTTTCCTGTCCGACGCGGCGAAGTTGACCTGAACGCCTATCGTCAGGCTCTGCGGCTACTTGCTGACGGACAAGTCGTCGGCATCTTTCCAGAAGGACACCGCAGCGTCGACGGTCGATTGCACGCGGGCCAGCCGGGCGCGGTTGTCCTCGCCCAAAGGTCTGGTGTGCCAATCGTGCCGGTCGGCATCTGGGGAATCAAAGAAGTGCTGACCCATCCGATCGTGCTCCGTCAGACGATTCACCTTCGTGTTGGTCAGCCCTTTCATCCCACTCTCGCTCGGCGTGGTCAGCTCCAGGCAGCGATCGACGATCTCATGGCTCGAATCGCCGCGCTACTCCCTCCCGAGCGTAGGTCAGCGCCTCTTTTGGATCGTTCGGGTTCCTCGTCTCCACCGGCTTGATATTTCGGAGGTTTGCACGCCATGTGTGGCATCGTCGGTTACGTCGGGTCGCGCGACGCGACCCGCATCGTCTTTGAAGGCCTCAAGCGGCTTGAATACCGCGGCTACGATTCCGCCGGCATCGCGCTCTTAACCGAGGGGCGGGTTGAGCTCCGTCGTAGCGTTGGCAAGCTCGACGCGCTCGAGCGACTGATCGAGCGCGAGCCGCCCTTTGGGACGATCGGGATTGGTCACACGCGCTGGGCAACTCATGGTCGGCCATCCGAGGAAAATGCCCACCCCCATCTCGACTGTCG
>JAJPIK010000090.1 GCA_021324795.1 Chloroflexota bacterium | reverse complement strand
TTTCTCCGTGATGGCCGAATCACCCTGACGCTCGGACTACCGTCCGGAGACGAGCGCCAGCTCTGGCTCCTTGGTGCCAACCAGGTTCCCCGGTCGATCGGCCCGCCCTACGCCGAAGGGGCCATCGCGAGCACGGCCGATGGCAAGCACCTCGCCTATCTCGCCCGGAGCTCGGACAATTTCGGGCTGGCGAATCGCCTCGATCAGCTCTGGGTGAGCCAGCAGCCCGGAGACCCGGGTCAACGCCGGTACGTTCTCACCGCGAAAGACCAGCAACTGACTGACCTCAGTTGGGCGCCGGATGGCCAGCAACTGCTCCTCGTCGTCGAACGGCAGCAACCGGCCGGCGGTGTGCGGGATCAACTTTGGTTGCTCCCTGCCGCTTCCGGAGAACCGCGCGTCCTCGACGAACTCCCCAGCGCGATCGTTCCCGGCAGCTACGCCTGGAGCCGGGACGGAGACCAGGTCGCGTTCCTGGCTCGCGCGGACGGACACGTCGCCCTCTGCCTGCTGGACATGCGCGATGGCTCCTTGCGCGATCTGGCGGAGCTCCCGTCCAGCACCCGTCCGCCTTTCGCTCCTTTCGCCTGGTCGGCCGATGGGGCACGTCTGCTCTATAGCGCGCCCGTTTCGGCGCCGCCGTCGCTCGGGGGCTGGCTCTTCGGGACACCAGCCCAGTCTGCTCTCTTCGTGGTGGACGCTCACCATCCCCTCGCAGGTCCACTCGGCGCGACGGACGTCGCGTTCGCCACCTGGCGGGACGATGGCAGCCTCCTGGGGCTGACCCGATGGGGCAACGACGGGCGACTCACCTTGCGGCTGATCGACCCCGACGGCCAGGATCACGACCCGCCGCTTTGCCGATCCAGGCGGCCGCGAATTTCGACGTCCGGTGGGATGTCGCGCACGGCCAGGCGATCGTCGCCGTCCCCGACACCACCAGCTTCGGCCAGAGCCATTTCACCTACTGGCTCGTGCGCTTCCAGCCGGAGGGCGCGCGATGATCTTCGCCCGTTACCTGGCCAGCCTCGGCGTGGCGGCGCTCCTCCTGGGGCTCTGGCTCGCGCTCGCGCCCGTGGCCTTCGCCGACGAGCCGACCGGTGGCGCCGCGTCTCCCCCCTCGGCGACCGCGACGCCCATCCCCGGTGGCAGCGTTGGGCCGGGCGGAGGCGGCATCCTGAGCCTCCCGGACCCGCGGCAGTGGGCGACCGACGTCTTCAACCAGGTCATCCTGACCGTGCTGCGCGGCCTGGTCGACGCACTTCGCTCGGTCGTCGGCAGCGTGCTGAACGGCCCTCTCAACTTCATCACGCAGACCCCGCCGGCCGGAACTTACGCCAGTCCGACGGTCGCCGCGCTCTGGAACGCCGTCCGCCTCATCGCCGACGCTGCGCTGGCCATCGTCGTTCTGTGGGGCGGGATCAACCTGATCGTCCACACCCAGACCGGCTCGCCCTACCACGAGATTATCGAGCTCGCACCGCGCCTCCTTCTCGGTGCCCTCCTCGCCAACATCAGCCTGACCCTCGGTCAGCTCGCGATCGACCTGAACAACGCACTGTGCGGCGCGGTGGGCCAGGTGGGGCTGCCGGGCTGGGATCAGGCGGATAACACGAGCCAGGTGCTCGCCCAAGTCGTGACCGTCCTGATCTATCTGATCACGAGCCTGCTGCTCCTGATCCAGATGCTCATGCGGCTCGCCCTGGTCGACGTGCTGCTCGTCGTCGCGCCCCTTGGCCTGCTCTGCTGGGTGCTCCCCCAGACGCAGTCCTGGGCGCGCCTCTGGTCGCAGACCTTCACGACCGCGGTTTTCACCCAGTTTCTGCAGGTTCTCGCCCTCAAGCTCGGGAGCGCCCTCGTCACGGACCTCACGACGACCGGAGATGCCTCCCTGCTGACCTTCTTTCTCGGCGTCGCCGTGCTCGTCCTCACGATGCGGATTCCCGGCCTGCTGCGCCAGCAGACGAGTGACGGGCTGGGGTTCCTGCGCTACGTCGCGTACCGAAAGGGCGCCCAGGTGATCGGGGGCAGCGGCGGTGGCGCGGCCGGAGGCGGCTGATGCAGAACGCCCTCATCTGGCTGCTCCTCGGCGACCTCGGTCGTGACGCGCTGAAAGTGGTCGCCGGCCTGGCGCTCGTGTTCGTCGTCGCCGTCGCCTTCACCGTCAGCAGCGTGAGTGTGCTTTTCGCTGTGCTCCTGGGCGCCGCGCCAGCCGGTTCGGCCCCGGTTCACCCTGGGGCTCCGATCCCGGGCGCGTCCGGCGTCGTCGCGGTCGCCCGGACCCAGCTCGGGATGCCCTACGTCTGGGGCGGAGCCAGTCCCCAGACCAGCTTCGACTGCTCGGGGCTGGTTCAGTGGGCCTACGGTGAGGTCGGGGTCAGCCTCCCGCGCACCGCCCAGGAGCAGTACGACGCGACCGCGCGGGTCGCGCCAGGCGACCTCCAGCCGGGCGATCTGGTCTTCTTCGCTTTCACCTATCCCACTTCACCCTCCGAGCCGATCACGCACGTCGGCATCTACGTCGGCGGCGGCCCCCACCAGATGGAGAAGGGCAAGACCGCGATGATCAACGCCCTCTTCGGCCTGGCCGTCGTCCTCTCGGCGCGCATCATCGCCGGGATGATCCAGTCGGCTCTGGCGCACTAGGAGGGAACGATGCCACTCACGCGACACGAGATCCCGACGCACCTGAACGTCGAGGACCGCGCGTTCTACGGACTTTCGGTCCGGCAACTGATGCTCGTGACCGTCGGGGTCACCGGCGCCTACGGGCTCTGGAACCAGTGGTCGGACGTCATACTCGCGGCTCGCCTTGGCGTCGCCGTGGCCTGTCTCGCCCTCGCCCTGGTCCTCGCGTTCGTCCGTCCGGGCGGTCGTGGCTTCGAGGACTGGGCCCTGGTCGGCCTGCGCTACCTTGCCCTGCCGAAGGTGGCGGTCTGGCGTCCCCGGGCGTCGGATCCGCGCACCTGGCGTCCGGCGGTAGCGCGCTGGGAAGAGTTGAGCCCGACCGTCAGATGGACCGAGGAGGAGCGATGAGACGCCACGCCTCGGTTCAGACCGCTTTCCTTCCGGTCGAGGCGATCCGGGACGACCTCCTTCGGCTCACGGACGCGGAGTACCGCGTGATCCTCGAAGTCGGTAGCGTGAACCTGGTGCTGCAGGGAGAGGTCGAGCAGGAAGCGACGCTCGCGGGTTTCGCGAGCTTCCTCAACGGCCTCAACTTTCCAATCCAGATCCTTGCCCGGGCGTTGCCGGTCGATGTCGCGAGCTACGTCGGCGCGATCGAGAACCGGGCGCTCCAGCTCCCGGCGCACCTGGCGGACCTCGCCCGCGACCACGCGAGCTACCTGCGCCGACTGGCGCGCAGCCGCACCCTCCTGGAGCGGCGCTTCTACGTCGTCGTCCCGGCCGGAGGCGACGTGTCGTCTGTGAATTGGTGGCCGTTTCGCCACCGTCCGGCCGCGCGTGCCGACGAAGCCGACGCTCGCCAGCAACTTACCTTCCGCTGCGACGAGGTCGCGCGCCAGCTCGGGCGCTCGGGACTGAGTGCGCGTCGGCTGACGAGCCGGGAGCTCGCGGAGCTGCTCTACACCTGCTGGTGCGCCGAGCTCGCCCGACTCCAGCGACTGCGGAATAATCTCGCCGAGTACGACGCGCTCGTCGTCCGGGCCGATCGCTCCTACCTCGCTCCCTCTCGGAGGTTCGGATGCCTTTCCTGACGATTCGGCGACGCAAGCGACCCGAGGCCACGCCCATCGGCGGGGATGAGCGAAAGTTCATCGACGGAACCCGCTCGCTGGCCGATCTGATCGCGCCGGCCGCTGTCGAGCTTTCCCGCGCGCACCTGCGCCTCGACGCGCAGTACGTCCGTGTCCTGGCTGTCACCGGCTATCCGCGCTCGGTCGGCCCCGGCTGGCTCAGCCCGCTGATCGACTTCGAGGAGGCCCTCGAGGTCAGCGTCCACGTCTACCCGCTCGACAGCCACCAGATGGTCTCGACTCTGACCCGCAAGATGGTCCAGTTGCACTCGTCGCGCCTCCTCGCGGCGCGGGACGGCCGGCTCGCCGATCCCGAGCGGGAAGTAGCCTACGAGGACGCCGAGCGGCTCCGCGATGCCCTCCAGCGCGGCGAGGAGAAGGTCTTCGCCGTGAGCCTCTACATCCTCCTCCGGGCCACGACGCCGGCCGCCCTCGACGATCTGACGCGCCGGGTTGAGGCCACCATCGGCAGCATGCTCGCCCACTCGCGGGTCGCGCTGCTCGAGCAGGACAGCGCCTTCCGCTCCTGCCTGCCGCTCGGGCTCAACGATCTGCTGGTGCACCGCAACCTGGATACGAGCTCGCTGGCGACGCTGTTTCCGTTCACGTCGAGCAGCTTGACGATGGAGCGCGGCGTCCTCTACGGCATTGCGCTCCACAATCACTCGCCCGTGATCGTCGATCCGTTCGACGCGAGCCTGGAGAACGCTAATCTGGTGGTCTTCGCGAAATCGGGCGCCGGCAAATCTTACTTCACCAAGCTGACGGCGCTGCGGAACCTCCTGCTCGGCGTCGACTTCCTGATCGTCGACCCTGAGAACGAGTACCAGGCACTGTGCACGGCGGTGGATGGCCAGATGATTCGCCTCGCCAGCTCGTCGCCCCAGCACCTGAACCCATTCGACCTCCCACCGGCAGATGAAGAAGCGACCGACCCACTCGCCGAGCAGGTCACCGCGCTGCTGGCCCTGCTCGATCTGATGCTCGCCGAGTCGGGGCGTTCGCTGGCGGTTCCCGAGCGTGCGCTCCTCGACCGGGCGCTCTACCAGACCTACGCCGCAGCCGGGATCACCACCAATCCCACGACCCACGCGCGGCCGGCCCCGCTGCTGGCCGATCTCCTCGCGACGCTCCAGGCGACGCCGGGCGAGCGCGCGGCCGATCTCGCGACCCGATTGCGCCGTTACGTCGACGGATCGCTCGCCGGCCTCTTTCGGGGCCCGACGAACGTGTCCCTCGATCGCTCGTTCGTCGTCTTCAACGTCCAGGCGCTCGAAGCCGATCTGCGTCCGATCGGGATCCACCTGATCACGACCTTCGTCTGGAATCAGGTCCGCCGGGCGCGTCGGCCGCGGCTGCTCGTGATCGACGAAGCCTGGAGTCTGATCCAGTGCCCGGAGGGGGGCGCGTTCCTCGCCGGTCTCGCCCGGCGGGCGCGCAAGTACTACCTGGGTCTGGTCACGATCACCCAGGATGTCGCGGACTTCCTCGGCTCGGACCATGGTCGGACGGTTCTGACCAACGCCGCGCTGAAGCTCCTGATGAAGCAGGATAGCGCGACGATCGAGCCGGTCGTCGCCGCCTTTCGGCTCTCACCCGAGGAGCGCCGGTTCCTGCTGGCGGCCGGCAAGGGCGAGGGTCTGTTCTTCGCCCGCGGCGCGCACGTGGCGCTCCAGGTCGAGGCCAGCCCCCTCGAGCATCGTCTCGCCACGACAGGCCCAGAGTTGTTCAGATTACTGGGGAATACTGAAACGAACTCGGGGGTGAAGGAGCGATGAACCTAGCATGTCGCCCCTTGGGTTCGCGAATCATCGGGGCGCCGTGGGTCACCACTGTGGCCTCAAGGCGTCTCGTCCTTGGGCCCGATGACAGTCGCGGTGTAACGGTATGCACCAGCCACGGAGAGCCCGAACAGATCGCAGAGCCGCCGCAGGTCGCCGGCGGTGGCGTGCGCCTCGTCGAGGATGCGGTCTTGGCGGATGGCCTGGCCCGACATCCCGAGGCGCTGGCGGATCCACCACGGGGTGATTGCGCCGGTGGTGAGGGCACTGCGGTGGTGGATGAACAGGTGCGGATTGGCGGTGTCAGGCCAGCGTGCGGCCCGCTCGGCCAGATAGGCATTCAGACGCTCGCGGACCAGCGGGGCGAGCAGGATGACTTGCTCCCCGATGTGGAAGCGGCCATCGCGCACATCGGTCAGTCGCGCCTCGCAGAGCTGCCAGATCCGCACGCCATGGAAGGCGAGCAGCGCGGCGAGGGCGGCCGCGACGCGATCCTCGCCTTCCAGCACCGCCTGCAGCGCGGCGAAGTTGACCGGGGCCGGCGCCGGGGCGTGCGGCTTGGGGACGCTCAGGTGGGTGGTCGGGTTGACGAAGACGAGCCGCTGCGCCTTGAGCACCCGGAAGATCGAGCGCAGACCCTGCAGCATCGACGCTCGCGGTTGACCGGTCGGGGGCAGGGCGGCGAGTACGTCCTCGCGGGCAATCTCGCGCAGCGACGAGCACGTCCGGGCCCACTGGCGCAGCGCGGGCATAGCGAAGCGGAGCTGGCTGGCCACGGTGCGGTCGGCGCGCGGGCGCGAGCGGGAAGCTACCCGGCTGTCGGTGCGCTGGACCACGAACCAGGCCGCCAACTCAGCGCGCATCTCGGCGGGGAGCTCGGCAATATGGGCCGGGAACCAGCGCTCGATAGCGGGCACCGCGTCGTCTTCGAGCATGCCCGCATCGGCCAGCACGGCCGCCACGCCTTTGGCAGAGATCCCGATCCGCGCCAGCAGGGCGACATCACTCGTCCGGATGGGCGCCCCCGGCGTGGGCTGCAGCCCGAGCAGGATGCGCACGCCGCGCTGCACCCGTTCGGTGACCGACTGGCTCCAGCCGTGGCGGCGGGCGTGGTCGCGCACGACGTCCCACAGGGCCACCGCCAGCACCGGGTCCTTCGGCGGCGGAAAGCCATGGCGCAGCCCGGCTTCCATGTCGACCGGCACGTCGAGGAGGACGAGCTGGCGATGCCCGACCGGCCGAATCGGCCCCGGCCGGGGCGCGGCCGGCACCGGTCGCGACGTGACCTTAGCTGCCGGGAGGTGGAACATGCTGGCGAAGAACAGCTGCTGGATGCCGTGAGCTGCGCCGGCCAGCCCGATCAGCGTACTGTGCTGTGCGTAGCAGAGCCGGCAGCCTTCGGGCCCGATCGGCGCGACCCGCTCACAGGTGGGACACGCGCCGATCGGGAAGTGACGGCGCCACCACTCGCACGCTGGGCAGACGCGGCTCCGGAAGCGCAGGACGCCCCAAGCCAGACAATCGCGGCACGACTCGGCCGGCCGCTTCCGCGGGTCGTAGCAGGCTTGGCAGAGCCCGGCGCGCCAGTAGGAGTCGCGCGCGCCGCAGCGCAGGCACGGCGGGGGCAGGACCGGCCCGCCCGGCCAGCACGCGAAGCAGTAGCGCGCGCCGACCAACGCCGCCGGCCGGACGCCGCAGCGCCGGCAGAAAGACCCTCGGGTCATGCCGGCGGCCGGGAGCGGTGCCGACCGAGCCGGGGCACGGGCGGCGCTCCCGCAGCGACCGGTGCCGGCTGGGGCTTGCGGGCGGCGACCTTCTCCGGCTCGCGCAAAAGAAGGTCCGCCGGGCTGGCCTCGAGCACCGCACAGATCACATCCAGGTCCTCAAGGCGGATCGAGATCGGGGTCCCGGTCCAGAGCGCCGACATCTTCCCGGCGCTGATCTCCAGCCCGGCCTCGGCCAGGCGCCGGCGCAGCTCGGTCGACTTCCAGATCCCCCGCTCGGCCGCAACCATCCGCAGGTTCCAGCGCATCGGCTCAGTCTCCTCCCCGGCCCAGGTGGGCGGCAACGCGTTCGTTCGCCATGGCCCAGGCGTGCTCGATGTGGTCGGCGTGGACGTGGATGTAGCGGGTCGTGGTGGACAGCCACTCATGCCCCAACAGCTCCTGAATCGCCTTGAGGTCCATCCCCCGGGCGTAGAGGGACGAGGCGCAAAAGTGGCGCAGCGTGTGCGGAGTGAGGCGCCCCACCCAATCCGGCAGCCAGCGGCGTACCGCGCCCTCCAGGCCGTCGCGCAGCGCCTGGTCGCCGATGCGTTGGCAGAAGCCGGTGTGCGTGTCGCGCCGCTCGGAGGGGAGGAGGGGAGCGTCGGGGTTGGCGTAGTCGTCGCCGAACTGGTGGCGTACGTCCACCAGCCACCAGTCCAGCAGGTCCGCGACCGAGTTGATCGCCGGGATCAGCCGCGTCTTGGGGCCCCGGCCGCGGCTGCCCTTGCCGAAGCGCACCTGGAGCTTCCCGTGCTCCCCGAGGTCCCGACGCCAGTCGCGCACGTCGAGCATGTAGGTCTCCTGAATGCGCAGGCCGGCCCGTCGCCACAGCGAGGCCGCCAGGTAGTCCCACGCGGCGGGCAGGTACTTACGGGCCTCCAGCAGCCCGTCGCGCCAGGTCGCGAAGAGGCACTCGACCTCCTCCTCGGAGGGCGGGACGCGGGCGACGCCGTAGTCGGCCTTGGCGGGCCGATTGTACTCGTCGATCGGCTGGGTGACGACGACGCCAGTCGCGGTTGCGATCTCGGACTGGTAGCGCGCGACGAGGAAGTCATAGAAGCGCGCCAGCGCCCAGGCTTTGTGCTGGACGGTCAGCCGCGCCCGGCCGAGGTCTTTGCGCTGGTAGGCGAGGAAGCGGTCGGCATCGGCCGGCTCGGCCGTCCAGACCGGCCGCTCCAGGAAGGCGATCCACTCGAAGATCACCGCGCGGTCCGCCCCGACCGTCCGGTCCCCGGTCCCCGCGCCGACCGCGGCGAGGAGATACTGGTCGACGAGCTCCTGCTCGAAGTCCTCCGCCTCTTGCTCCGTCCGCACGTTGCGTGGGGCGTCGCGCGAGGCAACGACTGGCAGATGAACGATTGCTTACCGTGTCCGAGGTCGCTGACCGTATCCGTGTGTCGGAGTATACCGTCCGTAATTGGCTTCGCTCCGGTCGACTTCGAGGAAGCCGACCGGGTGGGATGAAGTTGGACTGGCGCATCCCGGAGAGCAAGCTCCAACAGTTCCTGGCGAAAACGATGAACGAGCTTCGTGAGGTCAGGATCCACCAGCTCAATCCATGGGAATACGCCTGGTCGGACGACCCCGAAGCCCCGATGCAATCGGTCGTGGGGAATGCCCGGAGCATCCGCAGTGCACGTACCCGCATCGTGACCCAGCTTGGGCACGAGCCCATGGCGGAAGAATTGTGGTATGAGCGCAGGCCGGTCCTCCGCTGGCGGATCGATGAGGAGGATGGCAAAACCGGCCATAGCACTCAAATAGACTGGCTGCTCAATTGGCTTGTTGACCTGCCACATGTGCGAGCATGGGTGAACTTGGGATGATCCTGACCGTGAGAGAGCTTCTTCAAGAGCAAAAGGTACCTCTAGCGCCAACTCGATACCCAGCGAGCGCTGAGCCTGAATCGCAAGCGGAGTCCGACCATGCTTAGTTTTTCTCGAAATGGCGGCCTCGGTGGCCCGCCCCAACGCCTTGGCTTTTACGCGCGGGTCAGCTCTGAGGAACAGACTCAGGGCTACTCCATCGACGCTCAGCTCCGGGCAGGTCAGCAGCTCGCCACTGAACGCGGCCTAGAGTTTACCTCCTACATCGAACCTGGCCGGTCGGCGAAAGGTGAGGACTTGCGGCGACGTCCGGTCTTCAAACAGTTGCTCGATGACGCCGAGGCCGGGCGTCTCACAATGGTTGCGGTGCACAAGCTCGACCGCTTCAGCCGGAATCTCCGGGTTACCCTTGAGCAGTTCGAGCGCCTCAGTCGCGCTGGCGTCACATTCGTCTCTCTGACCGAAAACCTGGACTTTTCGACCCCGTGGGGGCGGCTCGCCCTGGCGATGCTCGGAGCGCTCGCCCAGTTTTACAGCGAGAACCTCGGGCAGGAGACCTCGAAGGGCAAGCAGGAGCGGAAGGCGCAGGGGCTCTACAACGGCATTCTGTCGTTCGGCATGGTCAAAGGAGCCGACCGCGTCCCGGTTGCAGACACAACGCCGATCGAGATCGACGGCGAAACGACGACGAACCTCGATGGGCTTCTCCTGGCCTTCCGGGAAGCGGCGAAGGGGCGCAGCGACGCCGAGGTCGCGCGCATCCTCAATGCCGCGGGTTATCGGACTACCGGCAATCGCGGGCGGAACCTGTTCTCGAAGGACACGGTCGCCGAGATGCTGACGAACCGCTTCTATCTTGGTGAGCTCCCGGTCGTGGAGAAGGTGCGCGGGCCGGACGGCAAGCTCCACAAGGTTCAGACCGGCTGGATGTCGGGTAAGCACGCGGCGGTGATTCCGTCCGATCTCTTTGAGAGCGTCCAGGAGGCCCGGGCGCGCAACCGAACCAATCCGAACTCGGTCCGCACCGAGAGGCAGCCGTGGTCGCTGTCCGGCATCGCGTACTGCGGGAGCTGCCGGAGCAAGCTCCACGTTCAGGGACGGCCCATCGAGGGGAAGCGACGAGTCGGCTGCTACGCGCGGATCCAGGGGAAAGGTTGTCCGGAGCCATCGGCCTCCCTCGATTGGTACGAGGAGCAACTGCACGCCTACCTGGCGCGTCTCGTCATTCCACCCGACTACCGGGACCGCATTCTGGAGATGTATGCCTCCGTGCGCCGGAACCTCGATCCCCAGGCCGTGGATCGGGCCAAGCTTCAAGCGCGGCTGGAGCGGATTAAGAAGCTCTTTCAGTGGGGGGACATGCCGGAGGCAGAGTACCTCACCGAGCGGACGGAGATTCAAAAGCAACTCGCGGTTCTAGCGCCGGTGGACGAAGCGAGCGTCAAGCTCGAGCGCCTCGCTGGCTACCTGCGAGACCTGCCCCTCGCGTGGGAGCACGCCGATCAACGGCAGCGTAATCACATCGCGCGGCGGTTATTCCAAGAGGTCTGGATAAAAAACCAACGGGTTGTGGCGGTAAAGCCACAACCCGAATTCAAGCCATTTTTCGACTTGAACTGTCCAGATGTTCGAACGGGCGGAAGCGACGGGATTCGAACCCGCGATCTCAGCCTTGACAGGGCTGCATGTTAGGCCGCTACACCACGCCTCCGCGTCGTGGGCTGTCTCGTCGACAACGTATTTCATTATAACTGGTGGGTCGGAAAGTTGCAAGTTGACCTCGGGTAGGTTCTTTCTCAACCGGAGGTTGAGCGATGTTAGGGTGTAAAGAGGTCGTGCAGCGATTGGCTCAGCTAGACTGGTCGCATGGGTTCAATCGGGAAGAGTTGTCGAGTGCGCTACTGGCGCGCAATCTGGCCTTGCCGAACGAGTTCTTGAGCGCGATTCCTCCGCTCGACGTATTCCATTCACCCGAGCAATTGGTCCAGGCGGTTCCGGACGTGGTCTGGACGATTCATGCCGAGCGCGAGCGGCGCGCCCGGGGCACTGTCCAGGTGCCGGAAGCAATGGAACGCACGCGAATGCACCAGGTCGAGTGAGTCGTCTCGACGAGGTCGTGCTAGAATCTGAAGACGCTCATCTGATTAGGTGATTCGCCGCTCATTATGTTTCGCTTTTTCACTCGACGGAAGGGCCCCGATTTTCTGAAAATGCTGCTCGAGCAGGCCCAGCTCACCCGCGAAGGGCTGCAGGCGTTCGTGCGTTATGCAAAAAGCGGCGACGAGGCTCAGGCAGCGCAGGTGGGCAAGCTCGAGCGCGATGAAGACGAGCTGCGGCGAGTTTTGATCGACGAGCTGAACCGAACGTTCGTCACTCCGATTGATCGGGAAGATATCTTTGCGCTTAGTCGTGCGGTCGACGATATGCTCGACTATGCATACACGACGATTGACGAGATGCAGATCCTTGGTGTCAAGCCAAACGAGTTCATCTCCCGATTGGCGGAAGTTCTCTGCGAGGCTGCCGACGAGATTTACCTTGCGATTTCGCAGCTTCGCGATCATCCGAACGTTGCGAACGAGCACGTGGTTCGGGCAAAGACGTTAGAAAACGTGGCTGAGAGTGTTTACCGGGAAGCGGTCCGCCATCTGTTCGAACGGGTCCGGGCCACCGAAGATGTCGTGCAAGTGCTCAAGCTGCGCGAAGTCTACCGTCACCTCAGCAATGCTGCCGATCGCGGTGACGAGGCGGCAAACATCGTTGGAGACATTATTGTGAAGATGAGCTGATCAGGGGCGAGCGACTTGGAGTTCGTTGATTACCTTGTCAACGCCTTGAACCTGCGCCGCGACTTCCTCGGCGCGGTGCTTCAGGTCCGCGGTCGGCACCACCCCACGCAGATAGACGACGTGGTGAACGGAGTCGACGTCGCACACGTCCTCTGGCAGAACCGGGTCCAGGAAAAAAGCGATTCGCACCGCGTTGATCACGTCTTGATCGGTCACCGGAGGAAGCGGGATGCCCCCTCCTGATGAGCTATCCCCGGCTCCCATGCCCACACTTGACGGTTGCTCGCACTCAGCCATGTGACAGGTTCCTCCTGCCCGGATCGGACACTTGTTGCAGAGGTGGCGCAACTTCTGTGCCGGTGCCAAGGCGCTCCTGGGAATAGTTCTTGCCCCGCCTGAGCGAGGAGTAAGGCGATGCGGAAACCAACGAATCGAGCCACCGCCCGAGCGCCCCGGGCCATGTCTCTCGTCCAAGAGGTCACGTCAGCATTAGCGGCGGATCCACGGTTTGATTATCAGACGCTGCCCATGCAAGTTGTTGAGCATGACGGCCACGTTGGACTGGTGGGGTGGGTGCCAGAGCTACGCCAGAAGAAATGGATCGAGCAGGTCGTAATGGATCTCGTCGGACCGGCCAACCTCGAGAGTTGCCTGGTTGTCGGTCCACCTCATCAACGACCGGACGACGAGCTCGTGCGAGCCGTTCAAGACTCGTTGATGGAAGATCGCTCGATCGATTCGACGTCGATTCAAGTGGCGTGCGTGAACGGTGTCGTGCGCTTATCGGGCATTGTCGATACGGTCCTACACCGTCGACTTGCCGCGGCGCTTCCCTGGTGGATTCCGGGCGTGCGCGGAGTGGTTGACGCCTTGGCCGTCATCTATCCCGAGCCGGAGAACGATGAGCTGCTCGTCGAGGCGATCCAAACGGTCATGGAAAAGGATCCGCTCGTCGACCGAACCGAGCTCCTGGTGCTCAGTCATTCCGGGATTGTCACGCTGTTAGGAACGGTCGGGGGAGATGATGCTCGATCTGCCGCGGAAAACGACGCCTGGGTTGTCGAAGGAGTGCGTGACGTCGTGAACCAAATCGAAGTCGCGCCGGGTGGCGCGCATCTCGGACACATTGACGCCATCTGATAACAACGTCCGATTCCTGGGAAGATCGATTTAGCTCGGACCATTCACCGGGAGTCAACGAGGCGGATCCGTAGCGTGGGGCATCCTCTGGGTCTCAGGCGCTGCAGGATCACGATGCGAAAGGGGCTCGCGAGGAATTCGGGCTGGTCGATCTTACGTAATTTTCAATAGGGAAGAGTAACAGCTATGCGGATTGCCCTGGCCAGTCCACCGTGGGAGCGCGTTCCGCCGCCCGCCTATGGTGGAATCGAAGCCGTGGTAAGCTTGCTTGCCGATGGGCTGGTTCGTCGTGGTCACGACGTTACGCTCTACGCCACGGGCGACTCGCTCACAATGGCCCGACTCAAGTGGGTTTGTCCGCGTCCACTCCGAGTCGCGAATGTGGACCAACCGTTACCTTATCAACTCGTTCATACCGCCGCGCTTTTGACCGACGCGGATCAGTATGACCTGATCCACAACCATTGTGGCGAATTCCTCATGGCCTTTAGCCGCCTGACGCGAGCGCCGATGCTCACGACGATTCATGGCCCAATGCATCCAGATACGCGTATCATCTGGGATCATTACACTGGCTATCACAATTCAATCAGTACCGCAGCGCACGATGGCTTTCCGGACGTTCGTTACCTCGGTGTTGTATACAACGGTGTCGACGTCGACAGCTTCCCCTATTCCGCTACGAAAGATGATTTTTTACTCTTTCTCGGACGCATTAGTGAAGAGAAGGGCACGCACCTCGCAATTGAAGTTGCGAAGACGACCGGGCGCCGCTTGATTATCGCGGGCAAGATTGATCGGGTCGATCGGGAATATTACGAGCGTAAGGTTGCCCCGAGCATTGATGGCACACAGATCATGCTGTTTGGCGAAGCGGATGCCGACGAAAAGCGCCGATTGTTCGCACATGCTCACTGTCTCTTACATCCGATCACCTGGCCCGAGCCATTCGGATTAGTCATGGCCGAGGCAATGGCGTGTGGGACGCCGGTGATCGCTTTCCGGCGTGGCTCAGTTCCCGAGGTCATTCGGGACGGGGAAACCGGTTTCATCGTGGATACGCTCGACGAGATGGCTGATGCGATCAGCCGAGTCGATCAGATTGACCCGGCCCGCTGCCGAGCCCACGTTGCAAACCTATTTTCAGCGGATCAGATGATAGCTGGTTATGAGAGGCTCTACCAGACGGTCTGCGCGTCCGCGCTCTCGCAGCGCCACGCACCATGAAGGAGGGATGACCTTTTCTCGGCCATCCCTCCTTCTTTTGCTACAGCTATAATTGCCGTTCCGTGCAATAGCAGGCTCTTGGGGGCCGAACAAACGAACTAGCTTCCGGTAGTCTTTTCGCGAGTCTCCTCGACCTTTTCGCGAATCTTGCCAGCGGTCTCCTCAGTCTGACCTTTCATCTCCACGGCCTTCCCTTTTATCTCCTTGGCAGCGCCATGGGCTTCGGTGCTCTCGCTGCCGATTGCCTTTCCGACCTTCTTCTCGACCTTGCCGGTCAGCTCTTCGGTTTTACCTTTGAGTTCCTCGCCTTTGCCATGCATGTGAGTCACGGTTACACCTCCAATCGTGTTGGGTGGCGTGAACTGACCTTCTGCGCACGAAGCGTGCCGTGGCTATGGTAAGATACCGCGAGGGGATTTCTCTGAACCCGCTCTGTCGGGGAATGAGCGATGATTGACTTCAGTTGGATGGATAGCTGTGATCGAAGCTCCCCGGCAAGACTCGATCCAGGACTCAAGCCAAGACTCGCCCCTTGATCGCATTGGCGGCCCGATCTAGGCTTTCCTACTGGTTCTTGCATTCGTAGCCGCGTTGGCATTGCGCTTGGCTGACTTTACCCAGATTCCGCGTGGTTTACTCTATGATGAGGCTTTCAATGGAATCGATGCGTTGCAGATCATCGCCAGGGCCCGTCCTGTTTACCTCGTCGCTAATTTTGGGCGTGAGCCGCTCTTTCAATACCTTCAGGCAATTGCCGTTGCCTGGTTCGGTCCCACCGATTGGGCGTTGCGGACAGTCGCTGCGTTCTTCGGTATCCTCACGGTACCAGTTACCTTTCTGTTCTTTCGTCACCTGCTCGGGCCAAGAGTTGCGACGCTCGCGATTGGTTGGCTAGCGATCTCACTCTGGCACGTGATCTTCAGCCGAACTGGTCTGCGTGCCGTCTCTTTTCCCCCATTTGAGACGATGACGTTCTATTGCGCTTGGCGAGGATGGGAAGCCATGGGTGCCGTGGGCTCGGCAAAACCATCGCGAAGGCATGCCGCCAGGCACATTCTACCCTGGTGGGTATTAACCGGCCTTGGGACTGGGCTGGCGATGTACACCTACAGTATCGCGCGTTTTCAGCCTCTCGTGCTGCTGTTCGTGATTGGTCTCACCATGGTGGGACGTTTGACGATTCGTCAGTGTGTTGCTTGGACTGTCGTTGTCGGCTCGGTGGCAGGATTGATCTTCTTACCACTTGGTCTCTTCTTCATTCATCACCCAGATGAGCTTTGCACGCGGGCCGATGTTGTCTCGGTGTTCAATGCTGATTACAACGGAGGCTCGGCGCTTATTGGAACGCTCCGCGGAATCCTCACTTCGTTCGGCGCTCTGGTCGTTGACGGAGACATGTATTGGGACCGTAACATCAGCCATCAGCCAATCTTCGACCCGGTCTCAGCCGGGCTGCTCATCGTCGGCATATTGGTCGCGTTCAGCCGCATTCGCGAGCCGCGATTCAATTTTCTGTTGCTCTGGTTCGGGGTGATGCTCCTGCCCGGTTTTCTTACCGCGAAGGATGCGCCGAATTATCTTCACCTTGTTGGAATCATTCCGGTGGTTTTCGTCTGGCCGGCCGTTGGCGCCGCTTGGCTGTGGGGCGAGTGGGAAAGACGCCACTGTGCTGGGGGGAGGACTATACCGGCCTTCGTAGCGCTGGCGGTACTGCTCACCAGAGCCTCCCTCACTGCCCGAAACTACTTTGGTGTTTGGGCCCACTCCCGGGAAGTATCTGGCGTTTTCTCCACTGACCGCTGGCTTGCTCTGGAGAATGCGCGGCAACTGGCGTTGTCCGGGCAGGGAACAGTTTTGTGGCCGCTGGTAACCCCGACGACCCACTGGCAGAGTATTTCCGGGTAGGGCATTCCGTGGGGCATGACATCCAAGTCTTCAATGGTGCTCGCTCGTTGATCTTTCCGTCGACACCTCAATCGATTCCGTACCTATTCGTCGGGCAGGATCACCCGCCCTTGGTCTTGCTGCAGCGTTATTTCCCTGGCCAATCCGAGCAGCTCGTGGCGACGACCTTATCGGGACAAACCGTCGTTCGCTACCAACTTCCCTCTGTCCGCTCTGCCTTTGCGCCACGAGACCCGGTGTCGGTCAATGTCGGTGACCGGATTCAGCTTTACGGCTTCGATCTCCCGCGGGAGGTCACTGCAGGGACTACCATCGAAGTCAATTGGTACTGGCGGATTCTGGCGAATGATCCTCGGGAGTTGGTCTTTTTCAATCAATTGCTTGACTCGAGACGGCAACGCCGGGCGCAGATCGACGACCGCGCATTCGCCCCCAACTATTGGACGCCCGGCACCTCTGGAATCTCGACCTACAAGCTCGAGCTACCGGCAGATCTAGAGACCGGTGCGTATCGGCTCGCTGTTGGCATCTATTATCGAGACAACTTCCAGAGATTGCCAATTTGGGATGCTAATCAGAAGCTGGCAGGAACAGATCTCGACTTGGGGCCGATCAAGGTGCACGGACGACCACGTCCGATTCCGTCGATCGAGCATTCCTTGCGGAGACATTTGGGTGAAGGAATCGATCTAGTGGGATATGCCACCCAGCCATCGACGCTCAATCCAGGGTCGACTTTAGACGTGACTCTCGACTGGGCGCCGCACCAGCGGCCGCGCAGTGATTACACAGTTTTCATCCATCTGCTTGATAGCCAGGGAAAGCCGCTCGTGATCGGCGATGCTCCCCCGGTTAATGGAACCTACCCGACGACGGTTTGGGATGCCGGCGAAGTGATCGCCGACGTGCATCACCTGACGATCGGAGCGAACGTGCCGCCCGGAACCTACAGTCTCGAAGTTGGGCTGTACGATTCCCAGACACTGAAGCGAGTCCCCGTGTTCGACGAGCGGGGAAAGATCGTTGACGATCGAGTGCTCATTCCAGGGATTGTAGTGGTCAGGTAACCCTCCCCCTTCACCTTGCTCAGAGCAGGCGCTAACTCTCGCTCAAAGGGAAAGAGGATAGCGTACTGTCGATCAGCCGGCCGCGTTGGACCTGGAGCCAGACGGTGTCGGGGGGAAGCAGACCCTCGAGAGCAGCGCGGTCGGTCGTCGTGAGGAGAACCTGCTGGTCGCCCTGAATGAAGGCGAGAACGCGGGCGCGACGACGGGCGTCCAGTTCGGAGAGGACGTCATCGAGTAAGAGGATTGGCCGCTCGCCAGTTTGCCGGGCGAGGTGCTCGGCCTCGGCGAGCTTGAGCGCCAGCGCCGCGGTGCGTTGCTGCCCGCGTGAGCCGAAGGTGTTCAGATCGTGACCATCGATTTGGAACGTGAGATCGTCGCGGTGCGGACCGACCAGCGAAACCCCCATAGACACGTCACGGGCTTGCACGTCGCCGAGACGAGTGGTGAAAGCCGAGGCGATCTCGCCAGCGTCGTCGGGAATCATGGCGGCTCCGGAGAAGATGCTGCTCTTATAGCGAATGGTCAGCATTTCCTCGGAGCCGCTGAGATCTTGGTAGAAGCGCTGGGAAATCTCGCCAAGCTGGCGGATCGTGGCGAGGCGCCGCGCGGTGACGAGGGATCCCGCGCTCACCATTTCCTGGTTCCAGAAGTGAAGCTGATCGGCCGACGCGCCCCGGTCGCGGATCGTGCGCAACAAATGATTGCGTTGCAAAATGACTCGGTTGTAGTGAGTTAGTCCGCGGCAGTAGGTGCGATCGGCCTGAGAGATCGTCACGTCGAGGTAGCGACGTCGGAGCAATGGCGCTCCGTCGACGATCTCGAGATCCTGGGGTGAAAACATGACCGCCGTCGTCATGCCAATCACGTCGATTGACCGCCGGGGAATGTCGTTCAGCTTGATCCGTTTGCTAAAAACGGGCGGGGCAGTTGGATCGTCAGGGCGGCCGATCTCTTGACGGAGCACGAACTCGATATCGAGGGGCTCGTGATCGCGTTCGACCTGAGCGGCGATTCGGGTAAAGCTGAGCAGATTATCCGGCAGCGTCCAGCCAAGAAGCTCTCGGTCGTTGCCGGCGCGAAAAGAGCGAGTCGTCGCGAGGTAAAAGATCGCTTCGAGCAGATTGCTCTTTCCTTGAGCGTTGTCACCGTAGAGCACGGTGACCCGCGGTGACAGGTCGAGGTCGAGCCGATCGTAATTCCGAAAATGACTGAGTGAGAGATGCCGGACGCGCATGGCTCCTCATATCGACAGATGCCGTCCGGATTATAACAGCCGATCGGAGCCGCCGCCAATGGCGTGCTATAGTTAAGGCAGTTGTGAACCAGGAGGAAGTTGCATGACTGATGTTTCTCAGGCCATGCCACCAATGCGCATTGAGCGCGACTCGATGGGGGAGATGGTTGTTCCAGACAGCGCTTATTATGGCGCCTCGACCCAGCGCGCCGTGCTTAACTTCCCGATCAGTGGCATTGAGATGCCCCGACGCTTTATTTGGGCGCTCGGGACGATCAAGCAGGGCGCAGCAGTTGTCAATCGTGAACTCGGGCTGCTCGATCCTCGGATCGCTGATGCGATTGCCCAGGCGGCGCACGAGGTTGCCGAGGGCAAATTCGATGACCAGTTCCCGGTTGACGTGTTCCAGACGGGCTCCGGCACTTCGACGAACATGAACGCAAATGAGGTGATCGCGAACCGGGCGAGCGAGCTGCTAGGCGGCCAGCGGGGTGCGAAACGACTCGTCCATCCTAACGATCAGGTAAACATGGGCCAGTCGTCGAACGACGTGATCCCATCAGCGATGCACCTGGCTGCTTTGGCGGCCTTGCGCGATGATCTTCAGCCGGCGCTCGACCGGTTGGAGACGGTGCTTCTCAATAAGTCGCGCGAGTTCTGGTCGATTATTAAGACCGGCCGTACGCATTTGCAGGATGCGACGCCCATCCGTCTCGGCCAGGAGTTCCTGGGCTATGCTGGCCAGGTCGAACGAGCCAAGCTGCGGCTGGAGCGTGCGCGTGCTGATCTGAGCGAGCTGGCGCTCGGTGGCACCGCGGTCGGGACGGGCATCAACACCCATGAAGAGTTCGCGGCGCGCGTCACGGCTTGGATCAGCGCGCAGACCGGGATCGAGGTGACCGAGACGACTAATCATTTTCAGGCGCAGAGCACGATCGATGGGGTCGTCTCATTTAGTGGCGCCGTCCGCTCCACGGCGATCTCACTGATGAAAATTGCTAACGACATTCGCTTCCTCGCCTCGGGACCCCGGGCCGGGCTTGGCGAGCTGATTTTGCCGGAGGTCCAGCCGGGTAGCTCGATTATGCCGGGAAAGGTGAATCCGGTCATTGCCGAATCGCTGATCCAAGTGGTCGCCCAGGTGCTTGGCAACGACACGACGATCGTGACCTCGGGCCAGTGGGGCTTCTTCGAGCTGAACCTGATGATACCGGTCGCCGCGTTCAATCTCTTGCAGGAAATCACTTTACTCGGACGCGCCGCGGCTAACTTTGCCAATCAGTGCGTCGTTGGGATTCAAGCGACGAGCCGCGGACCCGCGTTGGTTGAGCAGGGATTGGCGATCGCAACCGCGCTCGCGCCGGTCATTGGCTATGACAAGGCGGCGGCTATCGCCAAGGAGGCGGCTAAAACCGGGCGGACAGTGCGCGAAGTAGCACGTGAGCAGACGAATCTGAGCGAAGCCGAGCTAGACGATCTGCTGAATCCTGAGAAGCAGGTCCAGCCGGGGCTCGGCGGTGGGCCGGCAGCGGGCTAACAAGCGATGGCAGTGAAAGGCGAGCGTACAATCGTGCCTGGGCATGACTCTACGCTCGCCTTTCACCAAAAAGCCTAAATATGCTTCTGCTTGAGCTCTTCCTTTGCCAGTTCCTCGGCACGGCCCACTCCGAACAGACCTACCGCGGCCTCACGGTGTCGGGACTTGACGTCCTGATTTAGTGAGTCAATCAACTCCTTCTTGGTGTAGGAGCCTTCAGGCAGCCGGGTAAAGTAGGTCATCACGTCGGGCACGATCGGGGCCTTCGCGGCCGCCTCGACAATCTTGTCTTTGGAAATCTTCTGGTTTGGATTATTTCCGTACAGTTCATCAATCACTCGATCGGCGTTGACGAGCGACGGCATCGGATGCTCAATTGATTTCGCTGCCGATTTCTCCATCGACTTCTCTGCCACGTTCGTCACCTCCAAGAGAGAATCGAAACAGAGAGTGTTGCAAGATCTGCACCAATGGGATTGATTGCTCTCTAATGTGAAGGCAGGAGCGGGTTCTTGGGCATAGCGGTATTCACCTGGCTCCGGTAGAATGGCAAAGTGCAGGAGCAGGACGCCCGCTGTCAGGGGACGATGTCGGGTAAGTTTGCCCATGCTTTTGGCGTGAGCTGTATGGCGACGACGGTCGGACAACCATCTCCCGGTCGTATCTTTGAAAAAAGCCCGCGCGTGGTGGGCGGACTGCTCTATCTCTTGATCTTTCTCGGCTTTGCGAACCAGTGTTTGGCGATCCGAGGCACAGATCTCGGGCTTGACGGTGGTCTATCGCTGGCGCTCGGCGTGCTGCCGGTACCAGCGGCGCTGGGCTTTCTTGCCCACGACGTTCATCCTCCACTCTACTACCTTGGCTTGCGCGGCTGGCTCGCCTTGGTGGGCGCGGGACCATTCGCGGTAAAGTTTCTCAACGCCAGCTTTGCTACGTTGACGATCGCGGTGATAGCGTCGCTGGTTCGTCGGTCGATGAGTGGTTGGAGCGCGGTTCAGGCAGCACTCCTGCTCGTCGTTTCGCCCATTCTCGTCGCCGAAACGGCGACTGTGCGCGATCTCACTTTGGGGCTCTTCTTGATCGCGTTGAACGTTTGGGCGTTCGTCGAGGTGCGGCGTCGTCCGAATGGACGTGAAGCCCAACTCGTCTATCTCTTTAGTGGGGTGCTGGCGATCTGGACGACGTTCCTCACGGTTGGCGTGTTGGCTGGTCAAGTAATTGAGCTGATCCTGCGCCATGCGAATCGCGATAGCTTCACTCGGTTAGCCGCCATCGTCGTGAGTATCACTCCTTGGCTGGCCTTTTGCCTGATCAATGGCTTCTGGCAGACCGTGGTGAGTGGTGGACCGACGACCGGAACCGTTGCCTCCCCCGACGCCCTGGCGGCACTGCGCTCGATCGCGAGCTGGCTAACCACCGGCGCCGGAGACTCACGTGGGATACTCATCGCTGTGATCGTGCTGACCGTGATGTTCAGCCTGGGGCCGACGTTTATCGCTCGACCAGGAGAGGCATCCAGCAAGCCCGATGAACCTGGCGAATGCCCTGCTCGGCTGTCCTTGCTGTATCTTTCGGTAATTTCGCTGGCGAGCACGCTCTTTTTTGCTGCTGCGATAAGTACCCGCTGGCTACATCTCGGTTTACCAGCGCGCTACGTCGAGCCGACTCTGATTTTCTGGATCTTGTTGATTGTCGGGTTGGCCGCTCGAGCTGGGTTCTGGAGAGGACAAGTCGCCGTCGCCCTGCTGGCCGGGGCGAGCTTGGTGAGCACATTCGCCTGGTATCGGCGGCCGAGCCTGCCAATTTCCTTTTGGAGCCCGAGCGTTGTGCAAGCAGCCGTCGATGATCTAGCCAGTCCCGGTGATCGGATTGTCTTTCTGACGCTCGAACAGGCCGGCTATTACCAGGCGCTGAGTCCGAAGCCGCGATCGTGGTATGGCGTACCGGTTGGTACTGACTATCTCGACCGAGATCCGGTCGCTCAGGCGCAGCGTCTCCTGTCCCACCAACTCCTCGATTCGACAACCCTCTGGGTCGTCGAATACCGGGGAATTCTTGGTCCCGAGCAGCAAGCTGTTGAGAGCTGGCTTGCCAATCAGGGCTATCCGGCGAATCCGATTCCGTTAAACGACTCTACGCTGCAGCCTTATGCGGCGAGTGGCTTACTTGGTCCCGCACAGAGAGTCAATGCGCAGTTCGCCGATGGCGTTTCACTCGTCCAAGCACGCATCCCACGCCAGCTCACCCCGGGGCGGCCGGTGCCAATCGAGTTAGTCTGGAGCGCCGAGCATCCACTCAGTCGAAATCTGACCGTTTTCGTGCACCTGGTTGACAATGCCGGGCATGCGCTCGTTCAGCACGACACTCTACCAAACAGTGGCGCTCGTCCGACGACGACCTGGCAAGGTACCATTGTTGATCGACACGGTTTGTTATTGCCGGCAAGCCTTGGTACGGGGCCATACTGGATCGAGGTTGGCTTGTACGATAACCAAGGGCGACTTGCAATTGAAGGCCGCGACGATGGAACGGTACGATTGGGGCCGATACATACTCAGGCGTTAAGCATGGTCTCAAGCGCCACCACCGATGAAGTTACCAGACACCCCTCATCCTAGCCCTCTCTCAGAGGGAGAGGGAGTTTCCGTGGAGGCAAGATGAATCTCAAGATGAATCTGCAGAGTCTTCCCTATTTCTCACGACGCACACCGGTCGTCGCCCACCGAGGAATGGTCGCGACCAGCCAGCCGCTGGCGGCGCAAGCTGGCCTCGAAATCCTGAAAGCAGGAGGAAACGCGATCGACGCTGCGCTCGCCATGGCCGCCGCGTTGACGGTGGTTGAGCCGACCTCGAATGGCATTGGCAGCGACGCCTTTGCCTTGGTCTGGGATGGTACGCGACTGCACGGGCTGAACGGCTCCGGACGAGCGCCGGCTGGTCTGACGATTGACCGGGTCCAAGCGGCTGGCCACACGACCATGCCGAATCGTGGCTGGCTGCCAGTCACGGTTCCGGGGGCACCTCGTGCCTGGCGTGATCTGCACGATCGCTTCGGGCGACTTGAATTCGAGCGCATTCTCGCGCCGGCCATTGATTATGCCGAGCAAGGGTTCGCGGTGTCGCCCACCGTCGCGCACCTCTGGGCGAACGCGGCGCGTAGCTACGCTACGCTCACCGACCGTGTTTTCCAGCCGTGGTTCCAGACCTTTACGGTAGATGGGCGCCCGCCGGCCCCCGGCGACGTCTGGCGTCTGCCCGATCACGCTCAAACGCTGCGCCAGATCGCGCGGACTGGTAGCGACGACTTTTACCGTGGCGGTCTGGCCGCTCGCATTGCCGAGTACGCCGCTCAGACTGACGGCGTACTGACGATGAGCGACCTTGGCAGCCACACGAGCACCTGGGTTGAGCCGATCAAGACGTTGTACCGAGGCTACGAGGTCTGGGAGATTCCGCCGAATGGCCAGGGGCTGGCCGCGTTGATGGCTCTGAACATGCTCGAAGGCTTTGACCTGGGGTGCCTGGGGCGTGACTCGGTCGAGGCGTTCCACCTTCAAATCGAGGCGATGAAGCTCGCTCTTGCTGATGCCCACCGCTACATTGCCGATCCCGAGCAGGTCGAGGTGCCGACATCGGGCCTGCTTTCCAAAGAGTATGCTGCCAAGCGCCGCGCACTGATCGACGAGGTTGCCCGGGCGCGCGAGCCGGGGGAGCCGCCGCGCGGTGGCACGGTTTACCTTTGTACCGCCGACACCGACGGCATGATGGTCAGTTACATTCAGTCGAATTACCAGGGGTTCGGCTCAGGTATCGTCATTCCCGGTACCGGCATTGCTTTGCAGAATCGTGGTCACGGCTTCCGCCTGGATCGCAACCATCCAAATGCCCTGGCCCCGGGTAAGCGTCCCTATCACACGATCATCCCTTCCTTCTTGACCCGTGATGGACAGGCGGTTGGCCCGTTTGGCGTGATGGGCGGGCACATGCAGCCGCAAGGGCACGTTCAAATGGTATTGAACACGATCGATTGGGGGCTCAACCCGCAAGCGAGCATCGATGCTCCGCGTTGGCAGGTCAGTGCTGGTCTCGGAGTCGCGATCGAGTATGGTGTACCTCATCACGTCATCGAAGGGCTGGAAAGGCGTGGGCATCAAATCAAGATTGAACCTAACGTCGAGAGCTTTGGCCGTGGACAGATCATCTGGCGCCTGACGTCAGGGGCACTGGTGGCCGGAAGCGAGTCGCGCGCCGATGGCCTGGCGTTAGGATTTTGATGCTGAGCGGCCTTGCTGCCTATCGACCGGATTGATATACTCGCTGAGGCTGGAGAATCAAGATCCCCCCGAGCGAAAGTGTCCGTGAAAGAAGAAGTATCGTCGCTAGCCCTGGAGTTTGATTACACCGACGGGCACTTGGACCAGCGACGCCTGCTACCACTCCCCCCACCGCGTGGGAAGCAACGCAAGGGAGAGATCTACGTTCTCGTTGGTACTGAGGGTCCGTCGGGAGATCGCTTTGGCGAGCGCTTGCGCAAGCAGCTCGCCGACGCCTTTTACAAAGATCCCTCGGGATCGCTGACGTCTTCGCTGGTTCGTGCGATTCGCCGAGTCAATGACGAGCTTTTCGCAGAAAACGATCGAACAATTCGCACCGATCGCCGGTACGCGACCGTGGTCTGCGCGGTCCGGCGGGGCGATGACGTCTATTTTGCGCTCGTTGGACGTGCCCTCGCCTTCCTTGTCCGACCGGAGGGCTGCGAGCGATTTGGCCGGGGTGACCCTCGCCCCGGCGAGCGACCGGTCGATTTGCTCGGTCAATTCGAAGACGTCGAAGTCGAGCTTCACCATCGCCCAATCGAAGGCCCATCCTCGCTCATCCTGGCATCGTCTGGTCTGGCCGACTTTCTTGGGGCGAATACCAACGCAGTTCTACGCGGTGATCCGGAACGACTCGTCATGACGCTACGTCGCCTGGGTGAGGAGGGACGTGGCCGACGGTCGTTTCGCGCGATTGTTGTCGTGCCTGAAGGGAGCTGGCTCGACGAGGACGTCGACGACGAGCCACCACTGATGGATCGGCGGGCGATCAGCGAGACGCGTGAGCCGAAAGCGTCTGAACGGCGTCGCTCACCGTTTTTGCTTACCGACGACCGGCCAGTACGTCGCCGATCCGAGTGGATCGAAGAGGTGTCGACTTCGCGGGAATCGATTGATCCACCCCGCGTGGCCACGCCGCGCCGCCCGAAAGTCTCCACTTTGCCCGCCGAGCCGAAGCGCGAAGAATCACTGCCGGTCAGTAGACGTCGTCCACGTCGCTCGTCTCCGCGTCTCGACGTCGTCGCGCTCGCGCTTAGGCTGGTCCGGAAGCCAACTATTTCGCTACGCGCAATCCTCATCGCGATGCTCGTGATCTGCCTGTTTTTCTTGGGCTACGTCGTTTTCCTCATTCCGGCCCGAATTCTGCGGGGCGGTGCGCCATACACCAGTGCGATCTCCGATCTCAGTCAGGCGCAGCAATTGGAGCAACAGGCGCTTGGCCAGAATGATGCACTGGTCCGGCGGCACTTGCTCCAAGAAGCCGAGCAGTTATCCCAGAGTGCGCTCATTGCCCAGCCTGATGACAGCGTCGTCGCCGCGGTAGCTGGCCGAATCGAAAATGAATATCGCGCCGCGAGCCGTATCACTGATTTGCCGTCGCCGATGCGCCTGGCAGTGCTGCCGACAACCGGAGACGAGATGCTCCTCAACGGTCTCGAGCTGTACGTGCTGGATCGGACAAATAGCTTGATTTACAAGTATCTGCTGAACGCCGATGGTACCCAGATCTTGCCGAGCCAGAATCCGGTGCTGGTCCGGAAGGGAGATCACATCGGGACACTTACCGTTGGTCAGCTCAACCATATTGCCTGGATGCCCGCAGGCAACGGTCGAGTGGTCCCGGCGTTACTTGCTCTCGACGCTGCCGGCTTCTTGGTCGAGTACAATCCGACACACGGTTTGACGACCGAGCATCTGCGAGCGTCGGATTCCTGGAGTGACGTCACGTCGATTGGCGGGTATGCCGGCAATTTGTACGTCCTGAATGCCACCCATCAAACGCTGGCCTGGTATCCCCCGCAAAATGGCGGCTACGACGGGCCGGTGTACAATTATTTTGCACCGGGCGTGAGCGTGAATTTGGCCGACGCTGTCGATCTGGCCGTTGGTGATAACGTGTACGTCTTGCATGCGAGTGGAACGGTGCAGAAGTTCGCCGGGGGCAAGCAAGTTGATTTTGTGGGGCCGCCGAGTGACTTGCTGCCCAGCCATCCGGCGGGAGTGGCACTTGGTGAGAACTCGATCTTCATTGGTGATCCGGAGCGTGCGGACGTTATCCAATTGCTGAATACCGGGGAATATCAGCGTGAGCTGAGCGTGAGCGGTAACCAGCAAATCTTGAAGGACATGCGTGATCTCATCGTTTCGAGCGACGGTAAGTCGCTCTACGTTCTATCCGGGCAGGCGATCTACCGGTTTTCGTTAGAAGGGATCTCACAATGAACCGACCAGTTCATGTCTTGGGAATCGAATCGTCCTGTGATGAGACCTCGGCCGCGGTCATTCGCGACGGACGGGTCGTGCTTTCGAATGTCATCGCATCGCAAGTCGATATTCATGAAGCTTTTGGCGGCGTCGTCCCTGAAGTGGCTTCTCGCCAGCACGTTCTCGCGATCGTACCGACGATCAAGCGTGCGCTCACCCAGGCCGGGATTACCTGGAGTGACGTAGATTGCGTTGCACCGACGTACGGTCCTGGCCTCATCGGCGCCTTGTTGGTGGGGCTGAATGCTGCGAAAGGCATTGCCTTCGCGCGCGATTTGCCATTGGTCGGAGTGAATCATCTCGAAGGGCACATCTACGCTAACTGGTTGACTGGTGCCGAGATCGTTTTTCCAACGGTCTGCCTAATCGTCTCCGGGGCTCACACTGATCTTGTCCTCATGACCGGGCATAATGCGTATCGGATTCTTGGCCGGACCCGGGATGATGCCGCGGGAGAGGCATTTGATAAGGTTGCGCGTATTCTTGGCTTGGGCTATCCAGGCGGACCGGCGATTCAGAAGCTAGCGGCACAAGGCGACTCGACCAAGCTCAAGCTGCCGCGTGCCTGGCTTGGCGACAGCTATGATTTCAGCTTCAGCGGCTTGAAGACCGCGGTGTTGCGGGTTGCCGAAGGGCTCGTGCCCGAGGCAGGATTGACGCGGGCCGACGTGGCGGCGAGTTTTCAGGAATCGGTCGTTGACGTCCTCGTCACCAAGACGAAACGCGCGGCCGAGGAGTTCGGGGTGCAACAAGTTCTGCTGGCGGGCGGAGTTGCCGCGAACGCAATGCTCCGTGCCGAGATGGATCGCCAGATTGGTCGGCCAGTGATTTATCCTCCGCTTTCCCTCTGTACTGACAACGCTGCGATGATCGCGGCCGCCGGCTACTACCGCTATCAAAGTGGCTACCGCTCCGGCCTCGATTTGGATGCGCACGCGAATCTGCCTTTGGCGTGAAAGTTAGAGGCGAGGGCTCTCCTTTGCGACCGCGAGCCCAACGATGTTGCCGAGCTTCAGCTCGCGGTATTCCTGCGCCGTGGGGAGGAAGCCGCGGACGACGTAACCTCCGCTCGCCGTATCAATCGCTTCTGGCTCGAAGTCGTAGGTGGCCGGATCGGTTCGATCGTCGTCGAGATAGAGCACGGTGACGGTCTGGCCATTGGCAATGGCTACCTCGAGGGCACGGCGCGTTTCGCGAGCGGAAAGATGTCCTGGCGAAAGGACCGAAGTCGCCTGAGCGCCGGTTGGGGATTTATCCGACGGTGGAGCATACGCCGTGGCTACGATCTGGCGTTCGGCAAGTGCCTGTCGCAAAAAATCCAACGCTGCGAGGGGCACGAGCGCGGCGAGTCCGGAGACGCTCGCGATGAATAGCGAGCGGAGCTCCGGGTCAGCACGCAGGTCGGCAAGCGTATCCGGCCGGTCGACAACCAAAATTCCGACTTTGCCCACCTGGACTGGCGCATAGGCCCCTGCCCACCCTTTGATTCGCGACCGTAGTCCGGGAGGGACCGGTAGGGGCAGGATCTGCTGGACGACGTGAAGAATCTTGTCGGCGTTCCAGTTTTGCTTGATAGCCCGACCTACCGTTTCTGGGCTCAGCCGATAGCGGACACGTTGGGTATCCTCATCGACCAGATCGGCAAATTCGCTCAAGGTGCTCCGGAGGTAAATGTTCGCCTCGGCGGTCGGCAAGCGCAGCGTCGCCGGGCGCTCGATAGTTGCACACCGCGGATAGGGATCATTCGCATCGACTTGATAGACGACGACGTCGCGAGCAGCGATTCTGTCGACGAGGTCTGTCGGTCGCTCACGGGCGAAAAGGGCAACCGTTGGCGATAATCGCCGCTCCAGCACATTGGCGAGCTTAGGATCGGCGAGCCAAGTGTCAAGAATGGCCGGATCCGGAGCCTCGAGGAGCCAGGCATGGCGTGTAAACCGAATCTCCTCAAAGCGCTGTGCCCAGTCGCGAAGCGTAACGACCACGTTTTGCGGCAATGGTGTCTGAGCGGCGCTCTGCAGGAGATCGAGCACGTCGTCGATTCGAAGGCCAAGCTGGAGCCCGCTGCAGAGTGCATCATCGGTCAAGCGGTAGATCGCCAGGCGATCGAGCGAGACGCGTTCGGCAAAACGATCGATCTGGTAAAGTAGCTCACCGCGTTTCTCGGGCTCGTAGACGATCACGTCGAAGTTGGGCTGAACGATCAGGGCATCGCGGTGGGACGGGATCGTCTCGACTTCAAGCGGTGTCGTCCCATCCTCGATGTGAAGCACTTGCAAGCCGAGCGGCGTTAGGGCGCATTGCTCGATCCCCGGACCACCAACGCGACATTGGACGATGCCAAGCCAGCTCAATGGGCCAAAGAGCACGGCTCGAATGAAGGCACCTTCAACCAGATCCCAATCGTTGCCGAAGACGAGTGAACGCGAGCGGCCTCGCGAATCCTCCAGGGTGATCCCCGGATAATTGGGGAATTGGATCCGCTCCGGATCGTGATACGGAGAGTAGTAATAGTATGAGTAAGGCGTAGGATCGACCCACGAGATGAGAAACTCGACGTCCTCTTGTCGGATCGCTCGGATGAGATCCGAAACGTCGTACCAATGACCAGGCACAAGCTGGGTGCGCAGGAAGTCGACCAAAAAACGATGGGCGTGGGCGAGCTGGCCTTCCGCAGGCATGGCTTTCGGAAGGCCAGCTCGCCGCTCACAGCGCACGTGGCCAAGGGTCATGAGCTCGTTCTCTCCGGACTCGATCCAGGCATTCAAAAGGGTTTCGGCCTGGCGCACCGGCGGCAGCCCGGCGAAACGGAGCGTTGCCGTGGACGTTCGCAATTGGCGCTCGGCCGAGACGTCGAGCAGACCGGCCGTTTGCAAGGCATTCACCAGGCAAGCGATGGGCGATAGGCGAGGGGCGCTCGCCACGTTTGCTTTGAGTCCGGACGCCTCGCCAAGTGCCTCGCGGTCGCGAGCTCCGATTGTCCCGGATTGGAGAAGCCGAGGCTGGCGGATTTCGATCACTCGGAGCAAGTCAAGAACTTGCCTCTGCCATTCAAGCGGCGATGGGGGGGACTCGACAGGCTCACGCTGCATGAGTGGTGTGCGAGAGGGCAGAGGGACCGAGATCTGCTCGAGGATCTCCGGCGGCGAATAGATTCGCGCGGCAAACAGGTTCTGTGAGGCGGGGCGCAGGGCGTCGTGCAGCGTGCTCTCGTAATGCGGTAAGGGCACGTACCAGAAGGCAAGTGCACGACGGACGAGCTGACTCGCAATTTCCCGGAGTGTGTTTCCCCGCAGATTGGGATGCCATGCCATGATCTGCCCCGAAAGGCCGGCTACCGAGGCGAGGCCACCTTTGCGTTTCAGATAGGCGAGCGCTTCCCGTGTAGCCGAGTCGCAGGTCGCGATGGCAACTTGAATCGACGAGGGATCGAGGAGCGCCTCCTGCAAGACGGCAAGGACCTCGGCTTTTGCTTTCACATCACGGCGCTCGGGGCGTCGGTAACGCAGCATCATGCGCAGCGAGTTCGCATTGTACCACTCAAGAGCGGATTTGGGCTCGGGGAGCGGAGCCAATTCGTTCATTGGGGACCCCCGGTGTCGTCACCCGGGGCCTGCGGAGCGAGATCCACGATACGAAACGCGTGGCCGCGACGCGATAACGCCCGAATGAGCGGGGTTCTTTGCTTCCCATCGACGATGACGCAGCGGTCGGAGAGCCGGGAAATGATGAAGCGCTTCAAATCAGTAGTGGCCAGGAGCTCTTCGAGGACGTCGCTGCTTTCGGTTTCGACAAGACTCACGTTATAGTACAAGCGCGCCCAGGATAAGGACGATGTCAATCGTCTAGCTCCTCATGGACCGAGAGAACGGGCTAAACATGCGTAAGTATAGTCTACCACAGCTTGAAGGTGGCGGGCACGTAACCACTGATCTAATGGATGAAGAACCCCGTGCCAGCGTAGAGGAGGTAGGCACTGGCGACCATCAGTAGGAAGAGAACGGCGAAGAGCGCCAGATTTGTCGCGTCGCTGGCAACACCACCCCAGCGATACCGACGTGGTCGTCGCGGCCGGCGGCCTGGAAGATTTGGCGAAATCATCAACGAACGTAGGGCAAGTGCCGTACCAGCCGCGAGAGACGTTTGGGTGAGGATGCCGCGGCATCCTCACCCAAACGTCTCTTAAATTGGAGCGAGCTCCGGGTACTGCTTGAGCAGGTCATCGCGGGTCAGCGACTCGTTCGGGTCGTCCGGCTGCCAGATGACCTGTACGCCCTCGAGATTGAATCCTGCTGCGGAGGCGATCTCTGAGAGCTGCTCGCGCAGGTCTTCGGAGTTTCGCGCCTGGCGCAGACGCAAAGGAGCGCTGCTCGCGACGATCAAGGCGACGACGAAGTAGTCGCCCGGCGGCAGCGAGTCGGCGGCCGGTGGCAGGTGAACCGTATCGATCTGACGGATGCCATTGACGTTCGTGATCGTTTCGTAGTCGAGGTGCGAGCGCGTTTGCATGGTCAAGGCGTTGAAGCGCGCTTCGGCTTCGTCGTAGCGAACTTTTTCAAAGCTATAGCTGGCGGCGTGCCAGTATTGCTGATGCCGGAGCAAAAGCAGCACTGTTTGCTGGAGCAGCGCCGATAACCCCGAATCGGTGGACGTATCGGTCGTCTCGACCAGCCGGTGGAGCGTCGTCGGCACGTCTTTGGCCGTGGCCAGCAAGGCGATTTCCATGCGAATTACATTGACGTCCGGAGCGCGGGCTAGTGTTATCGAACGCCCACCCTGGCTACGGCCCGCCGCGGCTTGCCGACTCATCCAAATAAAGAACAAGAAGAGCAAGATGGGGAGCAGACCGCCTCCTCCGAAGCCGAAGAACGGGAAGAACATCGGGAAGCCGAAACCACCCCCGCCGCCAAAGCCGCCGCCCCCGCCGCCAAACCCACCGCCGCCTCCGCCGCCGCCAAAGCTACTACCACCGCCAACACCGCCTCCCAGAGCGAATGCCGGCAAAGCGAAGAAAAGGAGGCTGATCAGCGCTAGGACCAGCGCCAGCACCAGCCGTTTTTTCGTGTTCATCGCTGTTTCTCCTGACCTCAATCCCCAGTCCGTACTAACGCGGCGCTATCTCCCTCCCGGTCATGCCGGGCATTCGACGAAGCGAGAAATCTGAGCCGATTATTCCGCCGACTTACCTTCGCCAAGCAGGCGCTGTTTCTTGATCGCGGCTAGTTCGTCGTCGACAGACGGACCGGCCTCCAGTTGGGCAAAACGGTCTTCCAGACTATCGCGACTCAGCTCATGGTAGGCAGCCGCCTGCGCTTCGGCGTCGGCCGTCTTGCTTTCGAGCTGGCCCATGGTGGTGCTTAGACGACCGGTCTGGGAGGTCTGCTCTTCGAGCGCACGCGTTGCCTCGGCAGTCCGGTAGCGGGCGACGAGCTGTTGACGCTGCAGAACTGCCTGTTGGATACGCGTATCGAGCTGCTGGACGTTCGCCCGGAGCTCATCGATGTGGGCCGACTGGGCGTCCAGACTGCTTTTGATCTGATCAGCCTCGTGTTGGTACTGAAGCTTCCGAGCGAGCGCTTGTCGGGCCAGCGTGTCGTCGCCCTTGTCGACGGCCAATTCCGCCCGTCGTTGCCATTCCTGGACAGCTTGCCGCCGCTGGTCGTATTCGGCCTGGAGACGTTCCTGAGCTGAGATTGCCAGGGCTGCCGCTTGCCGCACCTTCACCAGGTCTTGGCTCATGTCGGAGATCATTTGATCGAGTGCCTTTTCTGGATCCTCGGCCCGATTGAGGAGATCGTTGACGTTTGCCCGGACGATATTCCGGACGCGATTCAGCAGACTCACTGACATCACCTTGGTTACAGGTCAGCATGCGCGCAAAATCACAATCATTCTTGCCATCATTGTACACCACCTTCCCGTGTAAGGCACGTTTTCAAAGCAAGCCAATGTGAAGTGGCCGGTTGTCCAGCAGAGCTCAGCAATCTCAGCGTCCGCGGCGATAAGCGGCCGGTGGCCCGGGCACGTCGGGCGCAAGTCGAGCCAAGCATCAAGGAAGCGTGCCTGCTCCAGGGACGGAAGGAGCCGTGCGTCGTGCTGTCCTGCTCTCTAACGCCCGGACCTCGACAGACGGCCAATTCGACGAAGCAGGCTGTTGCGGACGAAGCGCCACAGGCGCAAGGGGCGATTCCCCTCGCTCGGGTGCTGCTGACCGAAACGATACCGGGCATATTCGCTCGCGATGTTTTCCACGCTTGCTGATACGTCCGGCAGGGCTCGGCCAAGCGCGCGCCCGTATTCCTCCGGAGTATCCGTAGGGCGGAGACCAAAGCCGAGGAGACCGGCCAGACGGGTCATCTTAGCGTAGGCGACGACTGCCGCCGGTTTGCCGCGCAAGCCGCGTTCCCAGAGATACCAGGCGAGTAGCGCCAGGCCGATCAGCAAACTCAGGAATATCAGCAGCGGCAGCAGGGGATGCAGATCGACCGAGGGAGGAGGCCTCGTCGCGGCCACGGTCGGTGAGATGCCGCCCGGCACCGAAGTCGGCGTGGCAGTGGGAGTAGGCGTTACCTGGGTTTGGCTCTGGTTGACGCTGGGCTGGGGTTGGGTTATTGGCACCGGCATCGGTGTAACCGCTGACTGATTGCCGCTACCGCGCTGGAAGGTTGGCCAGCCGCCACTTGGCTCGAAAGAGACCCAGCCGTAAGGGGGAAAATAGACTTCGGTCCAGGAGTGGCTATCGGAATCCTTGACGATGTAGCTGCCATCGCCCTGCTGGGTGCCCGTGGCGTAGCCAGAAACGACGCGTGCCGGGATTCCTACTGAGCGCAACATAACCGCCATTGCCGAGGCGAAATAATCGCAGTAGCCGGTCTTTAGATTGAAGAGGAAATAGTCGACCCCATCCTGGCCGGGAGGGGGTGGAGGAACGTCGAGTGAGTAGGGCATGGATCGCAGATACGACTCGACGGCGACCGCCTTATCATAGGTATCCGGCTGGTTCTCCGTAAGCTGAATTGCAAGCTGGTGGACTCGCTCGGGTACTGGCGGTAGGGGCAGATAGCGCTGTCGTACTTCGGCCGGATACGCCTGATTCGACGTTCGAAGCTGCGATTCGCTCGCGGTGCTAACGTCGGACACGACGGTGTAATGACTGCCCGACACGAGCGACTGGGTTGCAAACGCGGCGATCAGGTCCACCTGACCGCCCGGGGCATCCGGATAAGCTTGAGCGCTGACCGCGCGGTCGAACTGAAATGGCTGTGCGGCGCCGACGAGGTAATTGCCGCGGGGCTGAAGCACCGTGATCTGCTGGGCAATCTCGAAGCGTTGTTGATCGGGTAAGCCAAGCATGCTAGCCCCGGCGGGAATGTACTGTTGGTCGATCGGGTCGCTGCTCTGCCAACCGTGGCCGGTATAGGTGTCGAAGACGGCTGCCCGCCAGTATTCTGGCCTGGGCGACTGAATTTGCAAGACCGGCGTATCTGCCAGATGGAACGAGCCGTGAAAAGACATCGTTCGTCCAAAGCCACTGAGCGAGGCCTGGTCTTGCTGGGATTGCAAGCCGCCGAAAAGACGGTTGAAATCGGTTTGGGCTTGCTCCCAAGGGCGCGAGATCTGGCCGAGCTGCTGGGAAAACGCGCGCGCGGCGAGAGCAGCCGGGGCAAGCCAGGTCAAGATGACCAGAGCGAGGGCTAGGGCCAAACTGGCGCGGAAAGCGCGGAAAGTCAGTCCGTTGGCTTGTCGCAAGCCGTGGAGCTGCCAGTTCATCTGGCGTGACTCGAGGTTCAGCCGCCCGATTAGTAGCATCGCCGCGACGAGCTCAACGAGCATGTATAGGTAGAGATCGGGGAACGTTGCCAAGATAAGCGTAAGCGCCGTCGCACTGGCGGTAACCGGCCACCAAGCGCTACGTGCCCGAAAAACCGACCATCCGCCAAAATAGCCGATGTACCAGGCAACGAGGGCAAGGAGCAAAAGAAAGAGTAGATTATTGGTTGCCTGCCCTCCCGCGATGACGACGCTGAACCATTCCACGATCTGGCGGATCAGCTCCTGCAGCCGCTCGTGAAAAGATGCCTCGGGGGGCACGTCAGGCATGATCCGGGTAATCAAGTAGAACACCCCGGCCGCGCCACCCACGATCGTGAACGGATGCACGACCTCTCCGGCCAGGTCCGAGTAGGCGCAGACCATGCCAACGAAAATACCGACCAGGGCAACCCAGCTCAGCACGCGAAACGATAGCTGAGGATCGAGATGCTCCGCACCGATTGCCCAAGCCGGGGCCAACACGACCACGGCGAGCAAAATCGTATTCACGAGCTCAGAGAAGGCGTCGCGACGCATGACTGTGCTAACCTCGCCAGCCGATTGAGAGCACGCGGTCGAGTTGATCGTGGCACTTGACCAAGATGCTGGGAATGCTACAGGTCGCCAGAGAGCTAACCAAGAAAAGCGAACTGGGAGCATCGCCGAATGTGCTTGGCTCAAGGACGACGGCGCCGACCTGAATGCCGCGATCGCGGATCCCCCGGAGGGTTGAAGGCCAGCGTTCGTCGATCGATGGGGTCACAACAATGATCGCAGCGTTCTTGGTGCAGCGGTTGCTCTCGGCTGCGAGTGTCTCGGCGATCGGCTCCTGCCCGTCGGCGTGGACGACCGCGAGCTCTTCGAGGATCTTGCGGAGCTGGCGCTCACCCCGGTCGGCCGGTATGATCAGGTGCTCGCCGGCAATCCCGATCAGTCCGACCGAGCGCCCGTCTTTGAGAAAGTGTCGCGCCAGCGAGGCCGCGATCGTCACGCCGTATTCTTCGGTCGAATCATCTCCTTCACCTCGCTGAACCTCGGCGTGCAGGTCTAAGATCAGCCAGATGTCGGCGATCGGCTCCAGGTCGAACTCTTTGACCATAAGCCGTCCGGCGTGGGCTGTCGAGCGCCAGTGGACGTGGCGGACCGGGTCGCCCGGCTGGTATTCGCGTGTGCCCGAGACGTGCGGTGTCGTCTGATGCCAACCGGTACGCCGCCGGTCACCGCCGAAGAGCTGGCCGGCCGGAAGGGTAAGACCGTTGACATCAACGGTCGCTGGATAGACGAGGATCGAGCGGACCGGGCCGAGCTGACGCGTCGTCCGGAAAAAGCCGAACGGGTCGCTGCTCGCGACGATCGCCGGGCCAAATTGGTAGAGACCACGGCGTCGGCACGGTGCTTCGAGATTCCAAGCGCGGTGGCCACTGAATCCCAGATCGAAAACGCGCCCGGCATGATAGTCGGGGAGCGTTCCTTGATCGGTAAACTCGATCCAGAGACGCGGAAAGGGCCAGGTGCTGCGAATCTGGACGCGTTGCTCGACGACTCCGCCGACCTGGGCGCGGTCCTGACGCAGCGTTCGCTGAAGATACAAGCCACGCACGCTCAGCCAGCTCCAAACGGCGCTGAGCACAAGCGTGGCGATAAGCACATCGGTGAGGTGAAAGAGCACTGGCTGGCCACTCGTGACCGCCAAGGCAGCCACGACGATGGTCAGCGTGAGAACTTTTAGCGCACTCATCGGATCACCGGCGCGGGTGGAGGGCTCGGGTTCCGGGGACCGGCACCGAATCGACAATTTCGTTGACGATCGTCGCCGCTTCGGTGTGTTTGATTCGGGCGCCAGGATTGACGATCAAGCGGTGACTGAGTGCCGGTACGGCGAGTGCTTTGACGTCGTCAGGAAGTACGTAGTCGCGGCCGGCGAGCGCGGCTCGAGCTTGGCTAGCCCGGTAAAGCGCGAGCGAGCCGCGCGGACTGGCGCCAAGGTAAATGTCCGGGTGCGCGCGTGTTTCGGCAACCAGCGAGACAATGTATTCGCTGATCAGGTCATCGACGTAGATCGAGCGGCGGATCGTCTGCTGAAGCTCGGCCAACTCTCGAGCACTAATCACTTCCTGTAACTGCTCGATCGGATGCTGGACCTGTTGCCGGGTCAGAACGGCGATCTCATCACGCTTACTCGGGTAGCCCAGATTGATCCGGAGCAGGAACCGGTCGAGCTGGGCTTCCGGAAGCGGGAAGGTTCCTTCGTATTCGATCGGGTTTTGAGTAGCCAAGACGATAAATGGCTCGGGAAGTCGATAGGTCGAGCCGTCAACCGTCACCTGTCGCTCTTCCATACATTCGAGGAGCGCCGACTGTGTCTTCGGAGTGGCTCGATTAATCTCATCGGCCAGGACGACCTGGGCGACGATCGGGCCGGGGCGATACTCGAACTCTTGCTGACGCTGATTGTAGATCGAAACGCCGGTCACATCGCTTGGGAGGAGGTCTGGGGTGAACTGAATGCGTCGAAATGTGCAGCCGACCGAGCGGGCAAAAGCCTTGGCGAGGACGGTCTTCCCGACGCCGGGAACGTCCTCGATCAGCACGTGTCCCTGGCAGAGCAGCGCGATAAAAGCGAGCTCGACTTCGTCGTGCTTCCCGACGATGACCTTTTCGACATTACCGATCACCTGTTCGGCGACCGCTTGAAGGCGCTGCATGCCTGAAGGCCCTCCTGACGGGGCGCTAATGTTCTTTACGAAAAAGGCAAGAACGAGACCGGTCTAGCTGTGAAGTTGTCACCGGCCATGGCATTTCTTATACTTTTTGCCACTCCCACAGGGACACGGATCGTTTCGCCCAACCTTTCGGCCGGCGCGTACGGGTTCGCGACCGTCGTCCGCAGCCGAATTCGTCTGGTTCGTGTGCAGCGCTCGCGGGGGCGGCTTGGGCTGCTCGCGCTGCAGCGCTACGTGGTAGATCGCGTGGACCACGTCGTGGCGAATCTGAGCGAGCAAGCCCTGGAACATCGCGTAAGCTTCCGATTTATACTCGACCAGGGGATCACGCTGACCATAGGCGCGCAGGCCGATCCCTTCACGCAAGTCGTCAATTGCTGTCAGGTGGTCCACCCAGAGGCGGTCGATCACCTGGAGCATCAGCAGACGCTCAACCTGACGCATTACGTCCGAAGTGAGCTCTTCTTCCTTCTGGATGTAAGCCGCGTCAGCGAAGTCGAGCACCAGAGTGCGGATCTCTTCCCGACTCAAGCCTTGCATGGCTGGCGGCGCATAAGCTGGCGATGGTGGCAGAATCGCCCGAAGCGACATCGCCAACCCTTCCAGATCCCAATCGTCCGCCTGCGGCGCACTCGTGAAGGCATCGATCAGGTCGTTGATCTCCTGATGGATCATGTTCTGGACGTTCTCGCGCAGGTCAGCCTTATCCAGGATCTTCCGACGCTCACCGTAGATGATCTCGCGATGCTTGTTCAGCACATCATCGTATTCGACAACGTGCTTGCGGATGTCAAAGTTGTGACCTTCGACTTTGACCTGGGCGTTTTCAATTGCCTTACTTACCAGGCTATGCTCGATCGGCACGTCATCTTCCATGCCGAACCGATCCATCAGGCTGGCGATGTTTGATCCACCAAACCGTCGCATGAGCTCATCGTTCAGCGAGACGAAGAACCGCGACGAGCCCGGATCACCCTGGCGACCGGCACGTCCACGAAGCTGGTTATCGATGCGGCGCGCTTCATGGCGCTCGGTGCCGACAATGTGCAGCCCACCGAGCGCCTTCACCTTTTCCCGATCGGCGTTGCAGATCCGCTCGGCTTCTTCACGGGCCCGGGCTACCTGCTCGGGATCGGCATCGGCCGGATCGAGGTGGCGACGGCGCAGGATCTCTTCGGTCAGACCGGACGGATTGCCTCCCAGCAGGATGTCGACACCACGGCCGGCCATATTCGTCGCAATCGTCACCGTGCCGGAGCGCCCCGCTTGGGCGATGATCGCCGCCTCGCGCTCGTGATACTTCGCGTTCAAGACCTGGTGGGCGATGCCTCGGCGCTTCAGCTCTTCGCTGAGATATTCGGACTTTTCAATCGACACCGTGCCAACCAGCACCGGGCGGCCGATCTTATGCATCTCTTCGATCTCTTTGACCACGGCGCGAAACTTTGCCTCTTCGCTCTTGTAGACGACGTCCGGATAGTCGATACGCGCGAGGGGCCGATGGGTCGGCACGACGACGACGTCCAGCCCGTAGATCGTCTGAAACTCTTCGCGCTCGGTCCACGCCGTTCCAGTCATGCCGGCCAGCTTGGGATACATGCGGAAGTAGTTCTGCAGAGTAATCGTTGCCCAGGTCTGACTCTCGTTCTGGATCTTGACGCCTTCTTTGGCCTCGATCGATTGGTGCAAACCTTCGCTGAAGCGTCGGCCATGCATCAGTCGGCCCGTGAACTCGTCGACGATGACGATCTCGGCGTTCGGATCGTGTTGGTGCCCTTCGAGCACCTTCCCATCTTTGAACAAAACGTAATCGCGATCGCGACGGAAGATGAAGTGTGCCTTGAGTGCTTGCTCGAGATAGTGGGTCAATTCGTAGTTCTCGGGCGCGTACAGATTTTCCAAGTTGAGCCAGCGCTCGAGCTTCTCGATGCCCTCCTCGGTGAGCATGACGGCTTTGATTTTTTCGTCGATTTTGTAGTCGGTCTCTCGTACCAGACGTGGGACCAGGCGGGCGAAGAGATGATAGCGATCGGTTGCTTCCTCGGCCTGGGCCGAGATGATCAACGGCGTGCGGGCCTCGTCGATGAGAATATTGTCGATCTCGTCGACGACAGCGAAGTGGAGCGGGCGCTGTACGCACTGCCGCGCATCGACGACCATGTTATCGCGCAGATAGTCGAAGCCGAACTCATTGTTCGTTCCGTAGGTGATGTCGGCGAGGTACGCCTCGCGGCGTGGTACCGGCCGGAGATGACGCAGACGCGGATCATCCCCTTCGAAAGTTGGATCGAATAGGAAGGCCGATTCGTGCTGAATGACACCAACACTGAGCCCGAGCGCGTGATAGACCGGTCCCATCCATTGGGCGTCACGCTTGGCGAGGTAATCGTTGACGGTGACGAGGTGGGCACCCTCGCCGGTCAGCGCGTTGAGGTAGAGCGGCAAGGTGGCCATCAAGGTCTTGCCTTCACCGGTCTTCAACTCGCCGATCTTGCGCTGATTCAGGATAATGCCGCCCATCAATTGGACGTCGTAATGGCGCAAGCCAATCGTCCGACGAGCTGCCTCGCGCACGGCCGCGTATGCTTCCGGCAATAGCGCGTCGAGCGATTCGCCATCTTCCAGACGGGTCCGGAAACTGGTCGTCAACTCCAAAAGCGCGTCGTCAGAAAGCGCTTCCATCTCCGGGGCGTACTCATTGATCTCCCGGATGATTGGCTGGAGCTTTTTGATTTCGCGTTCGCTGCTATCACCGACGACTTTTGCTAGCCAGTTGAACATGGGCCTCACCAGATTGGCCTTGCGACCGTCCCACCGTTCGTGAATACGATTGAACGGCGACGACGACCGCGAGAGACGGGCCGGGGAAGAAACGCGGCGCATCAGGCGCCGCTCCATTACAACGACCGGGCCACATCCGCGCAGTGGCCCGGTCGTCAATTTTCTCTCTTAGACGGCTGAATTCTAGCATAGGGCGGAATAATTGTCCAAATATCTGCTGACGGTTCGTCTGGTTTTTCGCGCTTGCCACCTGGCGCGGCCAGTGCTATGAATAACGAGAAGTGCGTGTTAATTTTGAGTTGTTTAGAGATCGAGGATCTGTGAATCAACATCCAACCGCGGCGCAGCGCTACACCGAAGGTTTGATCAAAGCCTTGCGCACCCGGGAACCCGGGGTCTTCGCGGAATTCCTGATCAACAGCGGGCGAGGAACTCCCGAATTCAGCAAGGATCCGCGTCGTCTAGAAGAGGCGATGCATCGCTTCACGTTGACGTTCCCGGAGCTGGCGGAGTTTCACGATGAATCGCGCAGGTGGCTCGCCGAGCACGCGAGCTCGCCGATGCGATAGATATTCGCCTACCCTCGCTTCGCGATTCGTTCGTACACGTCCAACCGCTCCGTTTCTGCCTCGGCGGGGAGGATCTGCTTGACGAGGATCCCGGTGTTCTCACGGCCGAAGCGGGCGGCGTACTCGGCTCGGCGGGGCAAAGCGTCGATGCTGTCGACGATGCTGGCAACGTTGCCATCCACCAGGACAGCGAATTTGCCCTCCGCCTGGCGGAGCAGTGCCGCGCGTTCACGGAGGTAAGTCGACATTTGGACGGCCACATCGGTGCGCGCTTGATCGAATTCCTTGGACCAGCTTCGATCAACCGTGAACTGGTGGCCGAGGTCGGAGACCTCGTCGCCGCGGACTTCGATCTCCGAGGCGGCGATCGGACCTAACCCGTGGGCGTGGGCGAGCGGCAAGGGATTGACGTCAAAGAGAAACGGTGGCGTTCCGTAGTCAGCAGTGGGGTCGTTGCCCATGAGTCGAATCACTGTCGCGTCAGTGGCGATCGCATTGTTGCCAAGCAAGAGAACGTTGGTTTGGACCGGCTGGCCGTGCCATTCGCGGCCATCCTGGGCGACCAAGCCGTCGACAACGTTCAAGACGGGCGGAAAGATCTGGCCGACATCGACTAGGACGCGCGGCAGGCGAATCGGCGCGTGGAGATAACGCCGTGGCGTGCCGTAGATCGGACAAGGGGTCATGCCGAAGAGATTCTTCAGGCAGCCGGTCATGCCAGTTGATAGGTGCGACTTGAGCTTGGCGATCGAGACAACCGCGTCGACTCCGCGTAGCTCCTCGCTGAACTGGTAGCGTGAGAACATCGCCGGGCGACCGGGGACGTCCCAGTCGGCGAATCTTCCGTCGTTGAGTTCGACCAAGCGTACGTCAAAGCCGGCTAGCGCCTTGTCCAAGCCAACCGCTTCGAAGACCCGCCGGCAAGGCATACCGGTCGACGCATCTCCGAGAATCAACTCGCCCGGATAGTAACGCCGAATCAGAGCGACCGTCGCCCGGACAACGCTAGAATCGGCCAGTGCGACCTGACGACCGGCGTGCAGACGAACGTCGGTAATTCCCAGGTTGGGCTTGATGTAGACTTTCTGCTTGCCACGAAACATCGCCTCGACCCCACCTATGAGTTCGGCGGCGGCGAAGAGACGCTGCTCGACGGCGCGATCGCTCGCCTCGGCATCGCAACGGACGATAGAAACGACTGACCGATTCTGCACATTTCACCTCTATTGTTTTGAAATCGCTGACCGACTGCCACGGAGGACGTATTTCTGAATCTTGCCGGTCGCGGTTTTGGGTAGCTCGCTGACGAAACGGAAGCTATGGGGTACCTTGAAGTGGGCCAGGTGATCGCGGGCGAACTGGATTAGCTCTGCCTCGGCCGCGATCGCGCCGGGTTTCAAGACAACGAAAGCGTGTGGCGCTTCGCCCCAGCGCTCGTCTGGTAAGCCAACGACTGCCACTTCTTGAATGGACGGGTGGTGCATGATGACCCCTTCGACCTCGACCGAGGAGATGTTCTCGCCACCGCTAATGATCACGTCTTTGAGTCGATCGCGGACCTCGACGTAGCCATCCGGATGAACTACCGCCGCGTCACCGGTGTGGAACCAGCCTCCCCGCATCGCGGTGGCGGTGGCCTCGGGATCATTGTAGTAGCCAGCCATTACCGCGTTGCCTCGAACGACGATTTCGCCCATCGTCACGCCATCATGGGGAACCTCATTCAGGTTCTCGTCGGCGACGATCAACTCGCCGGAGGTGAGCATCTCGACCCCTTGGCGTGACTTAATCTCAGCCCGCTCACTCAGTGAGAGAGTTGCGTGCTCCGGCCGGGGCTCACAGATCGTGAGAAATGGCGAAGTCTCGGTTAGGCCGTAGACGTGGATAATCTCCCAGCCCAACTCCCCCTCGATCCGCTCGACCGTGGCAGCGGCGGGCGGGGCACCACCGGTGAATACCCGGACGCCGGGGTGGGCCAAGCGGCGGAGCTCCTCCGTGGCGTTGGCGATGCCAATGACCACTGTCGGCGCCGCGCAGAGCATTGTAATGCCTTCGTCTCGGATCGCTGGAAAGATCCGAGAGGGCTCGACTCGGCGCAGGCAGACGTGCGTCCCGCCCACCGCCGTGATCGTCCAGACGAAAGTCCAGCCATTGGCGTGGAACATCGGGAGCGTCCACAGATAGCGTTCGGCCGGGGTCATGTGCACGTGGATCAGCGCCCCAATCGTGTTCAGGTAGACGTTGCGATGCGTGATCATTACCCCTTTGGGGCGCGAGGTCGTACCGCTGGTATAATTGATCGTCAGGAGGTCAGTCTCCGCGATTTGAGGCCGAGTGAAGATCTCCCCTGCCCGCTCGATCTCGCCTTCGTAGCTCAGCCAGCCGTTGCAGGAACCTTCGAGGGCGACAAAGTGCTCGACCCCGCCCAGGTCGGCACGGATGCTGTCCACGCTCTCCAGAAAATCCGCGTGAGCGCAAACGACTTTCGCGCCGCTATGGTTGATGATGTACCGGAAGTCGTCAGCAATCAAGCGATAGTTGATCGGCACGAGCACCGCGCCTAATTGAGGAACGGCGTAGAACGACTCTAACTGGGCGTGGGTGTTCGGCGCGATGTAGGCAACACGGTCGCCATGCCGAACGCCCAGCTTTTCAAGCGCTGACGACCAGCGGTCGCAGCGCCGAAAGAACTGCTTGTAGGTCAGCCGAAGCTCGCCATCGACGACGGCCTCGCGATCGCCATAAAGCCGCCTTGAACGACGCATCAGTTCCAGCGGAGACAGGGGAACTTCCATTGCCTCATCCTCTGAACGCTTGATTGGTATAGTCTACACGGGGAGGCATTCGTGTCAAGCAGGTTGTGTCAAGGCGGTTTCTGGCAAGAGCGGCAGATGTAGGTGCCGCGGCCGACGACGCGCATCTTTTCGATCGGCTGGCCACAACGGGGGCACAGGGATGCCTCACGACCGTGGATACGTGGTAGGGTGGCCCCGACGACGGCGCGGCCGTTGACGATCTGGGCGACGCCTCGTCGGAGAGCTAAATCAATGACGCTGCGAATCGCGTGATAGAGGCGTCTGGTCTCTTGGTCAGTAAGGCTACCGGCCGTGCGCAAGGGGTGGATGCCGGCCTCCCAGAGTGACTCGTCCACGTAAATGTTGCCCAGACCGGCGAGAATCGATTGGTCGAGGAGCAGCGGCTTCAGCTTTGCCTTGGGCCGCTGACGCAGCCGCTCGCGCAGCTCCGCTTCGCTGAACTCAGGGCTGAGGATCTCAACGCCAAGACGCTCGTGGGGGACGATGGACATAACTTCCGTTGTTGGGGCCAGCCAGAGGTGTGCGAACTGACGAATGTCGGTAAGGTAGAGAATGCTGCCGTCGTCGAAGCGGAGAATGACCGAGGTTTGCCGATGGGGCAACTCGCTGCCGTAGGACGGTACGGGATGGCCGCCGGCCACTTTCTTGCCGTTGGGGCAAATGACGACAATCTGGCCGGCCAAACTCAAGTGAATCACCAGGCTTAAGCCGTTTGACAGATCAAGGATCAGATACTTGGCGCGGCGTCGTGCCGCGGTGATCGTGGCGCCGACGATGTCGGCGAGGGAGTAGCCCGGCAAGCCTTCGTAAATCTTCGGCTTGAGAAGTTCGGCCTCGACGATCCGTCGCCCTTCGAGCGCTCCGCTCAAGCCACGCCGTAAAGTTTCGACCTCCGGTAGCTCTGGCATAATCCAGTTCCTTTGTTATACTCCGAGGTATGATACCCGATTTCGTCAGAGCGGATGAATTCTCGATCATTGGGGCGAAGAGTTGGAGTAGTGTCAGCGTTCCTTTGCGCGGTGAGCCACTCTCATTAAGACAGACGCTTGGCTGTGGGCAGACGTTTCGGTGGTGGCCAATTGGCGAAGAGTGCTGGCAGGGTATAGCCGGGGGACGAGTCTGGCAGCTCCAGGTAGTCGACGCTCAGTTGCTGGCGCGCATGCAGCCAGCACTGTCTGCCAAGGCAGCGACAGAATTTCTCATTCATTATTTCTGTCTGGATCTGCCAACGCGCGAGATCCGGGCGCGAGTCGGTGCAGCTCACCCGCGGGCGGCCGAGGCGGCCGAGCAGTTCGCTGGACTGCGGATCCTCCGTCAGGATCCTCTGGAAACGATTTTGACTTTCACGATTGCGACGGCGACGAACGTGCCACGAGTTACCCGAAGCATTGGCGAGCTTTGCCGACGCTTCGGCGATCCGATCACCGATGTTGACGGCGTCACCCAGCACGATTTTCCGACCGTCGAGCAGATCTTGGCCGCGCCAACCGAGGAATTGTTCCGGGAATGCAATCTCGCCTACCGGGCGCGCTCCATTCAAGCAGTAGCGCGAGAGATTCATTCACGGTCGGCCGATTGGCTCGAGACGCTGCGAGAATTGCCCTATCTCGAAGCGCACGCGGCGCTCGACGCGTTACCGGGCTATGGCCCGAAAGTGAGCGATTGCGCCTGCCTTTTCGGATTGGGCCTCTATGATGCTGTACCAGTGGACATCCATGTTTGGGCGATTGCCCACGAGCTATTCGGCGAAGAGATTCCGACCCGCACCTTGACCTCCAAAACCTACCGCAAAATCGGCGACCGCTTCCGCGATCTCTTCAGCCCCTGGGCCGGCTGGGCTCAACAGTACCTGTTTTGTGCAAGACGAGCGATACCGATCCGAGATCGCTTCCGTCCAAGTAAACAGGCGGCTCCGCTTCGTTAAAATTCCCTCCCCTCGATGATAAGAGCGCGTCCCCAACTCTGGGCGTCCTCGACGACGTGGCCCAAACGTGAGCGGATCGTCAGAATCTCGCCCACGTGCAGAAAGTGATGCGCGGCGATGCTCATCAGCGCAAAGCGGAGTGGCAGTCCAGTCGCGTGCAGGTACGTGATCGCACCGTCATAGGGGATCACGCGATCAAGGTCCAGCGCCGGCTCGGAGTCGAGAAACTGCCTTACCGTGGCACGCACGTCGCGCACGCCGGCGAGGATACCGTGCCAATCTTTCGCCTCGCCGCACCCTCCCGTGCGGAAGAGCGCGCGGTTGAAGACCGGGTGGGGTGACAAGCCTTGGAAGCGCATGTTCAGCCACGAGTCCACCTGAGTGGTGACGTGGCCAACGGTCCAGGCAATGCTGCTGCCCCCGTCATAGCGAGTCATCGCTTGCTCGGATGTCAATCCGTTGATCGCACGGTCGAGATCATCCCAGGATTGGTACATCAACAGAATGAGCTTATCGGGCATGCGGCCTCTTACCTCTATTCCAACGCGCTCCAGTTCGGTCCCACGTGACCTTCGACCCGGAGCGGGACGGTCATGGGGAAAGCGTTTTCCATCAGCTCGATCACCAGTGGACGGACGACTTCGAGCTCTGCCTCGGGAACCTCGAAGACGAGCTCGTCGTGAACTTGGAGGATCATTTTCGTGGCGAGGTTTCGCTCGCGCAGTGCCTGGTCAATCCGAATCATCGCGACTTTGATGATGTCGGCGGCGGTACCTTGAATCGGCATGTTGATCGCGGTGCGCTCGGCGGCGGCGCGAATCTGCCGATTGGGAGTGTTGATCTCGGCGATGTAGCGGCGTCGGCCGAGGAGCGTCGTGACGTACCCTTGCTCCCGGGCTTGGCGCTTGGTGTCTTCCAAATAGGCAGCGACGGTTGGGAACTGGGCGAAGTAGTGCTCGATGAACGAGTGCGCGTCGGCGCGGCTCAGACCGAGCTGAGTTGCCAGGCCGAAGTCGCTCATCCCGTAGAGCACGCCGAAATTCACCGTCTTCGCCATGCGACGCTGATCCGAAGTCACCTCGGCGAGCGGCACGCCCAGGATCTGGGACGCCGTGGCGGCATGAATGTCGCGTCCGGAGGCAAACGCCTCGATCAGATTGTGATCCTGGGTGACGTGGGCAAGGATTCGCAACTCTACCTGGCTGTAGTCGGCCGCGAAGAGCAACGAGCCCGGCGCGGCGACGAAGGCTCGGCGCACCTGCTTCCCCAGGTCGGTCCGAATCGGGATGTTCTGTAAATTCGGATCGGACGACGATAGCCGACCGGTCGACGCACCGGTTTGATTGAACGAGGTGTGCACGCGGCCGGTGCGCGGATTGAGCATCAGCGGTAGGGCGTCGACGTAGGTGGATTTCAGTTTGATCAACTGCCGATAGTCGAGAATCAACCCGACGATCGGATGGCGTGGTCTCAGCTCTTCCAGGGTATCGGCGTCGGTGCTGTAGCCGAATTGGGTACGCCGGCTGGTGGGCAGACCAAGCTCGTCAAAGAGGACCTTCGCGAGCTGTTGGGTGCTATTAATGTTAAACGGATGGTTCGCCTCGGTATAGATCTCTTGCTCGAGGGTACCAATCCTTTCGGCAAGCTCGGCTGACATGGCTTTGAGGTAAGGCACATCGATCGCCACGCCGGCTTCCTCCATCCGTGCCAGGACCGACAGGAGTGGCATCTCGACTCGAGTGAAGAGATCCCAGAGACCCGCCGACTTTAGCTGATCAGCAAAGCGATGGGTCAGTCGGAAGGCGATGTCGGCATCGGCGCAGGCGTAGGGAGCGACCTGCTCGACCGGCACGTCGGCCATCGAAAGCTGATTCTTGCCTTTGCCGATCAGCTCGGTGATTGGCGTCATCTGGATGCCAAGCTCAAAGAAAGCGACGTCTTTGAGATTGAGCGCGCGCTCGCTCGACTGAAGCAGGTAGCGCGCGATCATTGTGTCGAAGCTGATGCCTTCGACCGGGGCGCCGGCCCGCTTCAGCACTATCGCATCGTACTTGAGATTATGGCCTACTTTTTGGATCGACGGGTCCGCTAGCAGGGGGGCCAGCACGTCGAGGACGACTGCCAAGGGCACGTTCGCCGTACTGTCGCGATGACCGACCGGAATGTACCAGCCTTGGCCCGGCCGATCGGAGACGGAGATACCGACGAGCTCGGCGCGCATGGCGTCGGTATCGGTCGTCTCGACGTCGAGTGAGATAGTGCCTGCCGCGCGCAGGCGCCGGATGAGCTCCGATAACTCCTCGACCGAGACGACGTGCCAATCGGTCGGAGACTGGCCGTCGACCAGCGCCGGCGTGGTGCTCAGAGGCAAAGTCGACCCGTTGGCTACCGTCCCATCGTCAAAAAGCGCGAGCTGCCCCGGTGCCGCCGCGACCGGGCGGCGTCCCGGCAGCTCGTTCGTGGGAATCCGAAACTCCAGTTCGCGCAGAAACGCGTTGAGCCGATCCGGATCGTAGGCGCCGACTCGGGCTTTCTCTAAATCGAGCTGAATCGGCGCAGTGTTGACGATAGTGATCAGACGTCGGGTTTGGACGAGTTGGTCAGAAGCTTGGCGAAGCGACTGCGCCAGACGCGGCTCGATTTCGTCGACGTGGTCCAGTAATGCTTCGATCGTCTTATACTTGACGAGGAGCCGCGCGGCAGTCTTTTCGCCGATTCCGGGTACCCCCGGGATGTTGTCCGATGGATCGCCTTTCAGCGCCTTGAAATCAATCAATTGCGCCGGATCAAGGCCGTAGCGCTCACGCACGCCATTCGAGTCGTAGAGCACGGTATCAGACATGCCCTTGCGGGGCATCCAAACGGAAACGTGGTCGCCGACGAGCTGAAGCGCGTCGGTGTCGCCAGTCACGATCACGACGTCGAGCCCGTGGCCGACCGCTTGAGCGGTAAGCGTGGCGAGTACGTCGTCGGCTTCGTAGCCGTCGACTTCGCACGTTTGTAGTGAGAGAGCGTCGATCAGCTCGTGGACCCGCCCGAACTGCTCGAAAAGGCCTTCGGGAGCCGGCGCGCGATGTGCCTTATAGGCATCGAATTCAAGATGTCGGAACGTCGGCGCGGCGCGGTCGAAAGCAACGACCGCATAGTCCGGCTTCAGGGTGTTCAGAGCGCGAAAGAGCATGCGCGCGAAGGCGAACACCGCGTTGGTGAGCTCCCCCTTGGTGGTCGTCATCGGCGGCGTCGCGTGGAAGGCGCGATGGATCAGAGAATTTCCGTCGACCAAAAGTACTTTCTGCGACACATGGCCTCGAGTCTAGGATTAAATCAGGTATGGACTTCGGCAATGCCAGACAGACGCTCGTCCAGAGCCGCGCGCATCTCGCGATAGCGAGTCTGGAACTCGGGGGCTTCGAGGCGATCGCTCCACATAATCAGAGCGTCTTCGTTATTGTCACTGTAGTAGCGCCGGCGAACCCCTTCCTCACGAAAGCCGTACTTACGGTAAAGCGCTTGCGCCGAGTAATTCGTAACGCGCACCTCGAGGGTGACACGGCGTGCTCCCATCTCCATGGCGAGGTCGAGCAGCGTGGCAAAGAGCAGTTCCCCCAAGCCTTGCCCACGGAGATCGCGCTTGACGCCGATAGTGGTCACGTGGGCTTCGTCGAGCATCAGCCACATTCCGGCAAAGCCGACGATCCGTTCTTTGCTTCGGGGAATCGTCGATGTTGCCACGCGGCTGAACGGTCGAAGGAACTGGCCTACTGCCCTCCGTACCCCCCCCCCGTTGCTCTCGGCCGTCGGCTCGACGTCGACCGTCGCGTTGTCTTGAACCTCGGTGAGCACGATGTAGCGGCCCATTCGGTTGTCACGCAACTCGCGCCGGTAGGCGCTCGTCGGCCAGGGAGTCGTGAAGCATTCGCGCTCGACTTCACTGACCGCCTCGATGTCTTCGAATCGCATCGGACGAACAATGTAGCGTGTCACCGCGCGCTCCTCGTGGCGTTCGCCGATAGGGTAATCGACGGACGTCGGAGATATAGTGGCTGTAGCGTCGCGACGTTATCGACGAGGCCAGCCTGTACCTGATACCAGGCGAGCTCGGCCAGGTAGCCGGAGCGTCGTAGCCCCTCGGCTGGTCGGGTCAGCACGCCCTCTTCGCCAAAGCGGCTCCTGATCGCCTCGCGCCACTCGGGCCGGAACTCACCACAGAAAAGCGTGTCCTGGGGTGACGCGTTCAGCGCCTCTTCCAGGGTTGCCAAGTGTGGGTCCTCAAGCGTTGCAAATAACTCCTCGCTCGCCTGATATAAGCCAGTCACCACGTCACGCTGGCCGGCTCTGAACAGTGGTCGGATTGGCCGAAAAGTCAGTCGGTATTGATAAGCCACGGCTCGCAAAGTCTCGATACCAACAATTGGCAACTGCCGGGCGAGCGCTATCGCCTTGGCGGTCGTAATACCGACTCGCAGCGCGTTAAAGGTGCCGGGGCCAATGCTCACTCCAACTGCAGTGAGATCGTCGAGCGAGCGACCGGTGACTGCCAACAGATTTTTGACTTGGTGAAGCAAGCTCCGACTGTGATCCTGTCCTGCTACCCAGGTCGTCTCGCCGATGACCCGTTCCTGGTAGAGGCTAACACCCGCGACCTCGGTCGCCGTGTCAATCGCGAGCAGCACCGGAACCTCCGATCATCTCTGCGCTCTCGCCCAACGCCGTCCGAAACTGCTCGAGCAGCGCCCGTGGCCGCGTGCCGATCGCGCAGATCTCCAGCCGTCGTGTCTCGCCGACGATTTCAAAGCGTATCCGAAGATACTCGCGAGGTAACACGTCCGCGGCGACCTCGGGCCATTCGATCACGCAGGGACCGGAGCCATCCAAATACTCGTCGAGCCCGATTCCGAGCGCTTCCGGTGCGCTCTTGATCCGCCAGAGGTCGAGATGGTAAAGCGGACAGCGGCCCGGCGGTGCCTCGTAAACGTTGGCGAGGGTGAAGCTGGGGCTGGTCACCCGAGCCGGTAGACCGAAGCCACGCACAATTCCCTGGGTGAGGCACGTCTTGCCGGCACCGAGAGGACCTTGAAGAAGGATCACGTCACCCGGCGCGAGAAGACGACCGAGAACCGCACCGACGTGCTGAGTCTGGGCTGGGGTGGTCGTCGTCAGCCAAAGACATTCTTGCCCGGGGGGCGATTCAGCAGGGCCTGGTTCGCTGCGCGCCGCTGGTGGCTCGCCAAACCGGTCGTCAGGTCCCATACGCCGTCGTATCCGCCTTGTCGTTGTCAGCGTTTTCCCCACAATTATACACTTCTCCCTATCCAAGCGAAAACCGCGGCGGGAATCGTGAAGGAGGTGCAAGAGGCGTACCTTCGCACTGGCCTCAGCCCGGCGCTACATTTGCTAAGATGTAAGGAAACCTCAAGCGGTGTGATGTTCTTTGTTTGACGAAGCACTTGTCGATCGTCTGGGCCGGCATTTTCGCCAGAACGGCTATCAGTTGTATCTGGTAGGCGGATCGGTGCGTGACGAGCTCCTGGGACGATCGACCCATGATCTCGACTTTACGACTGATGCGCCTCCCGAGGCAACGCGACGGATTCTCGAAGCCGCGCAGCCGGACAGCCTCTACGCGATTGGGGAAAAGTTTGGGACGATCGGGGCGACGTTTGGTGACGTAGTCGTCGAGATCACAACGTTCCGGACTGAACGCTACGAGCCCGGCTCCCGCAAGCCGGAGGTGCGCTATGGCCAATCATTGGAAGAAGACCTTTCACGTCGTGATTTCACGATTAACGCCATGGCGCGTGACTTGGCAACTGGCGACATCATCGACCCCTTTGGTGGTCAGGCGGATCTGAAGGCTGGAGTAGTGCGGGCGGTGGGCGAACCGACCATTCGTTTTGCTGAGGATCCATTGCGCTTGCTGCGCGCGGTGCGTTTTGTTGCCCAGCTTGGCTTTGCTTTGGAGCCTGCCACCCGAGCGGCGATTGCCCGCTGTGCCGGCGCCTTGCGTCAGGTGAGTCGTGAACGGATCTTTGAAGAGATGAGCCGCATATTAATCGCTCCCTACGCGGCGCGTGGGCTGCGTCTGCTCGCCGATCTTGGCCTGCTCGACGTATTTCTTCCCGAAGTCATTGATCTGCGACGCACGACCCAGGGCAAGCGCTCGAAGGACGTTTTCGAGCACACCCTGCGGGTGATCGAGCGCACGCCGCCGGACTTAGTGCTACGCTGGGCCGCTCTGCTCCACGACATTGGCAAACCGCGGACGATCGTCCAGACTGAGAACGAGATTCACTTCCCGGGGCACGAGCACGTTGGCGAGCGACTCAGCGAGGAGATCCTGCTGCGTCTTCGCGCTGATTCCAGCCTGGCGAAGCGCGTGAGTCGGCTTGCTGGTTTGCACATGCGGGCGAATCAGTATGAAGACGAATGGACCGATGGCGCTGTACGTCGACTCATGCGCGACGCCGGTCCCGATCTCGAGCTCTTGCTCAACCTTTCGACTGCGGACGTTACCAGCTATAAAGCGGCGAGGGTCGAAGCCGCGGTGGACCGGGTGCGCCGGCTACGCGAGCGGATTCAGAAGCTGGAAGAGGAAGCCAGCATGGAGGAGATCCGCAGTCCCTTGAACGGCGACGACCTGATGGCAATGTTTGGGCGCGGTCCAGGGCCTTGGATCAAGGTGGTCAAGGACTATCTGCTTGATCTTGTCCTCGAAGGTAAGCTAGCTCCGAACGATCGCCAACGTGCTGAAGAACTGGCACGACAATTCGTGAAAGAGCGGTTAGCGGCGTAGCAAAAAAGCCACGCCGATCTCAATCGGCGTGGCCTATCACGTCCTAACAATGAGCGGCTAGCGATGCTCAGTGACAATCGAACGCAAAGTGTGAACCAACTGGGTGCGGGCAGGATCGTCAAGAGCGTGGCCGGTCGTCGACTCGTAGAGCGCAACCATCGTGTCGAGATTGAGGAGCCAGACAACCGCCTGGCGTGGAGTAAGATCAGCGATGACGTCACCGATTTGAACCGGATGGCGATCGCAAGAACGATGTCGCTGGCGGCAGCGAAGACGTGGCGGAAGCTCGCCCGGAGGAGTGTGTCGACGGCCCCGCCGGAACCGGCGTCCAGTGGCTTCCGAAAGGTCGTCGTCGCCCGAGTCTTGGTAGTAGCGTTCTTCCATACCTTCCCCTCCTGACGGCAGACCAAACGGTGTGGCAACATTAGGGCCGCGTCGCCACAACGTCCAACCTAGGTAATTATAGCATGCACTCCCCGCTTACTCCAAATCGTCTTGGCTGATACAATAGCCCCGACATTAATTACACGAGGAGGGCATCGAACCATGCCATTCGTCCACGTCCGGCTCTACGAGGGACGCACCATCGAGCAAAAGCGCGCGGCTGCCGCGGCGATCACGAAAGCGATCGTCGAGACACTCAACACGACTGCTGAGGCAACCCAGATCGTTTTCGAAGACGTTAAGAAGAGCGACTGGTCAATCGCCGGGAAGCTGCAGGGGGAGTAATTATCAGCAACAAGCTAATCTCCGAACGCTAACCGGACGATGTTGATCGTCGCCACGATCAACATGACCTGGACGAGCGCACTCGAGGTAAGCAGGAGCGCCGCGGCCATCCGCTCCCGGCGGTAGAGAATGGAAGACAAGACGAGGTCGGCGAGAAAGACCACGGCGCCGATACCGGGCATTTTATAAAGATCGGTGCGGGGCCCGATCAGGTCGACCGAGCCTAGGCCATTGTAGTGCAATGGCAGCAACGGCGGTAGTGAGGGCATCCAGACGTAGACGTAGATGACCAAGCCGGCGAGGCCAACCAGACTGGCGAGGATCAGCGCAAGGACAAGCGAGTCACGCCAAAGTGTGAGGTCGAATCCCAATTCGCGAATCAAGCGTGGACGCAGCAAGGTGACTGGCGACTCTAGCGATCGATCGCCACGGGACTGGAAACTGGCGTGCACCATTCCTGGTACTTACGATTCCGCCCGTGCACGACGTCGAAGAACAGCCCTTGAAGCTGACGCGTGAGCGCGCCAATTGAGCCAGTGCCAATCGGTCGGCGGTCGACCTCGATGACCGGTGTGATCTCGGCGGCCGTGCCAGTCATGAAGCATTCATCAGCGGCGTAGAGCTCACTCCGGTCGATCGGACGCTCGATCGTGGGAATACCAAGCTCATCACGGGCGATCTGAATCACCGAGCCGCGCGTGATGCCGACGAGAATGTTTTCCGACGACGACGGGGTCAACAGGGTGTTATTCGAAACGAGGAAAATGTTTTCGCCACTGCCTTCGCAGACGTGGCCTTCGTTGGTGAGCATAATCGCCTCGTCGAAGCCGTTGAGCTGGGCTTCGGTCTTGGCGAGCGCCGAGTTAATATAACCACCGGTTACCTTGGCCCGCGCGGGAATCGCGTTGTCGTCGATCCGCCGATAGCTGGAGGTGCAGCATCGACAGCCGTCCGGCGCTTCAATGTACTTTCCGAAGCTGGTCGCGAACATCGAAAAGTGGTCTTCGAGGTTGTGCATGCGAACGCCGACCACGTTGGAGCCTTTATATAAGAGCGGCCGGATGTAGCAATCTTCGCGGTAACCGTTGCGCCGGACGAGCTCAATCGTGATCTCACAGAGTTCCTCGACGCTGAGAGGGCAGGTCAAGCCAAGGATCCGTCCGGAGGTTAGCAGACGCTGAAAGTGCTCACGCATCCGGAAGAGATAGAGAGTCTCCTGCTCGTCATTCCAATACCCGCGGATGCCTTCAAAGCAACCCGTTCCATAGTTGAATGCGTGGGTCATAATGCTGATGTTCGCTTCCGCCAAGGGGACGAACTGCCCACGAAAATATGCCTGTGGCGTCATGCGGTCTGGCCTCCTGAAGGTGTGGCGGTTGATGGAATTATAGCACCATGAACCTTTAGACGACATACTGCTCGAGAAACCGCTTGCCGATGAGTAAGCCATGCTTGGCGTGCTCCGGATCGTCGAGCCATCCCCAGACGATATCCTCGTGCTCGATGGTTAAGGCGCCGTCAAAACCGATTTCGTGAAGAATCGAGACGTAGGCGGCCCAGTCGACGACGCCGTAGCCGGGCAAGCGATAGCGGAACCAGCCGTTGGTGCCCTTGGGCGCGGGTGAGAGCTGCGGGCCGTAGATGCCGTGTCGGTAGAGGCCCTCCGCTAGCATCTCGGTATCCTTGGCGTGAGCGTGGTAGACCCGGCTGCCAAACTCGCGTAGGGCACGTTGCCAATCGATTCCTTGCCAGATGAGATGGGAAGGATCGAAGCAAAGGCCAAGGGCTGACGATGGCACGGCGGTGAACATTGCTTCCCAGAGCTCAGGCGTCGACGCGAGTCGCTGGCCACGTTCCGGCCAGTTCTCAAAAACGATCTTGACCGACTTCGCCTCGGCGTAGCGGGCGAGCTCGCCGTAGGTCATCTTGAATAGCTCGACGTTCTCGGCAGCAGTTAGCTTCGGATCACGCTTGGTGCCAAGTCCGACGGTCGGAATTCCCTGCGTACTCGCGTGGTCGATTGCTTTGCGTGCTTTCTCCATCTCGCGCGCTCGTGCCGTGTCGTCGGACTGCATTGGCTCCGCGGCGAACCCATAGGTCGAGGCGATCGGCATGTGGTAGCGCTGACAGATTTCTCGGGCGTTGGCCTGATCCGGCTTGACGTCGATTGAGCCGAAGCCCGCCTCGGCTCCCCATCGGACAAACTCTTCGAAGTCCAGCCGGCCCATGACGCCGGTTGCAAAGAAGCCAATCTTCACTATTCCTCCGAATTGTATCCCAGGTGATAATGGTTCTCACCGCTCTGACTGGTATTACCAGCTTCGATCGGATGATTCAGTAAGTGTTTCAGCATCCAAAGTCTACACCACTTCCGCCCGAGTTGCCTTGACCTCATCAGGAAATATGGAAGTGTGGCTGTTTCGGCAGCACTCCCGACACCTTAGTCCTTTGACTTCGTTACTAGACCAATTTGTTATCGGCGGAACGGTCGACCTGTGCTATAATCGCCAGCGTTGACATTCTCCGGAGGGGATAGGGTTGTTCAACCCGATCAGCGCATTCCTGGGGTTGTTTTCTCACGACATTGGAATCGATCTAGGAACTGCGAACACGCTGGTTCTCGTCCGCGGTAAGAGCATCGTCATCAACGAGCCATCAGTTGTCGCGGTTAATAAGAAGTCCAAGCGTGTTCTCGCGATTGGTGCCGAAGCAAAGCGCATGGTCGGTCGAACGCCCGCCAACATTGTTGCCGTTCGACCGTTGAAAGATGGGGTGATCAGCGACTTCGACGTTACCGAGCAGATGTTGAAGTATTTCATCGGCAAGGTGCACCAGCAGCTCGGCTTGATCCCTCGGCCCCGAGTAGTTGTTGGCATCCCGAGCGGGGTGACCGAGGTCGAAAAAATGGCGGTCCACGATGCTGCGCGAAATGCCGGGGCACGGGAAGCGCACCTGATCGAAGAGCCGATGGCGGCAGCGATCGGCGCTGGCCTGCCGGTGACTGACGCGACCGGCAGCATGATCGTCGATATCGGTGGTGGAACGACGGAAGTAGCAGTGATCTCGCTGGGGGGGATCGTCGTTAGCCGTTCCATTCGGGTTGCCGGCGACGAGATGGACCAGGAGATCGTTCTCTACGCCCGCCAGAAGCACAACTTACTGATTGGCGAACGTATGGCCGAGGAGGTCAAGATCGCGGCGGGCTCGGCCTATCCACTCCCCGAAGAAAAGATGGTGACTCTGCGGGGCCGTGATCTGGTGACTGGCTTGCCGAAGTCGATCGAGGTCAGCAGTGTGGAGATTCGCGAGGCGATCTCCGGGTCGGTCGCCCAGATTGTCGAGGCCGTACGTACGACCATCGAAGAGACGCCACCCGAGTTGGTCAGCGATCTCATGGCTCAAGGCATCGCTCTGGCGGGAGGAGGGGCGTTGCTCGCCGGGCTGGACGAGCGACTAAGTCACGAAACAAAAATGCGAGTGTATCGTGCCGATGACCCCTTGACCTGCGTAGTCCGGGGAACTGGCGAAGTGCTGGAAGAGTTAGAGATTCTCTACAAAGTCGAAGTGCCGGTCCAGTACGTGCGCCCGCCAAGGTAGACCACGTCGTGCTGACACGACTTGCCTATCTATTACTTATTCTCGCCGCCGGGGGGCTGATCATCCTTCTGTCGCGGCTGCCGCAGGTTCAGTTCGTCGAGACGGTCGCCTTCGAAGTATTTGGTCCGATCGAAACCGGAGTATCGCTGCCGGTTGTCCGACTTGATCAGATCGGCCAGACGATCGAGGAGATCGGTCAGCTCCGGGCCGAAAATGCTCGCTTGCGTGAAGAGGTCGATCGCTTATCCCAAGAGGCAGTCCAAATCGGCGAGCTTCAGCGCGAGAATGCCGAGCTACGTGCTGAGTTGGGATTCCGCCAGTCAAATCAAGATTTCACCTGGGTCCAGGCCCGGATCATTGGGTTTGATCCGTCGAATCTGGTTCACGCGATTATTATCAATAAGGGCACGCAAGATAATGTGGCGACTGGCATGACTGTCGTCACTCCGAGTGGTCTCGTCGGCCAGGTCGTCGCTGTCACACCGACGACTGCGAAGGTCTTGCTTATTACCGACGTCTCGAGCTCGGTCGACTCGCTGATTCAATCGAATCAGGCGAAGGGCGTCGTCGAGGGGTCGCGCGACGGTCAATTGACAATGACGTACATTCCCCAGGGGGTGAAAGTACAGACCGGCGATCGCGTTGTCACCTCGGGGTTGGGAGGGATTTATCCACCGGGGCTATGGGTCGGTACGATTACCGACGTGCGTCAGAACGACGTCGACCTCTATCAAGATGCCCAACTCGAGCCGGCGGTGGACTTTAGTCGTCTGGAAGTTGTGCTGGTCATTACAAACCATTTGCCAACCAAGCTACGCTGAGGAGGGCTGGGATCGGCGTTGTCGTCGGGGTGGCGGCTCTGGTGGCTGCTGCCGTGTTACAGTCCGTAGCGTTGCCCCACCTGGTGATCTTTGGGGTGAAAGTCGACCTGGTGTTACTTGTCGTCGTGGCATTGAGTATCCGCCATGGTGTTCAGCAGAGCATCGTTTGGGCGCTGGCGGGGGGGGCGATTGTCGACTTACTCTCGGCCGGTCCCTTTGGGACGTCGGTCGTTGCCTTTGGGGTCGCGGCAGTGCTTGCCGGGACGTTTGGACCGTCCCTCCGTCAGGCAAGTGCTCTTTTGCCACTCGCTCTGACCCCTTTGGTGAGTGTCGTGGCTACCTTGACCGCAGCGTTTGTCATGGCGCTGCTCGGTTGGCGAGTGCCATGGCCGTCAACCGTGGCGCTAGTCATCCTTCCCGCCGCCGTGCTCGACAGCGTCGCGATGCTCGTAGTCTATCCAGTGGTCTCGGCTGTCGATCGTGGCTGAAGGGCCGCTCATTGGCATCGACGCGAGTCGCGCAGTGCGTCCGCACCGGACGGGCACCGAAGGCTACTCTTTCCACTTGATCTCGGCGCTGCTTGGTCAAGCTTCTCCACATCGTTACCGGTTGTACGTCGATCGCCCGCTGCCGCCTGGTTTCTTTTCTGATTTCAAGATGAATTCCCGCGCGGAGCCCCGGATCATTCGGCTGCCGCGACTCTGGACCCATCTGGGCTTGGGGAGAGAACTGCGCCGCTTCCCGCCGGATCTGCTTTACGTGCCCGCTCACGTGATCCCGGTCGCTTGCCCGGTGCCCGCGGTGGTCACAATTCACGATCTGGGCTATCTGTGGCACCGCACGGCGTATACGCCGCTTGCCTGGCTTCTCTTGCATCTGGGTACCCTGCACAACGTGCGAACGGCCCGCCTGATCGTCGCCGACTCGCAGGCAACGGCGACTGATCTAACGACTCATCTGGGGGTTGCCGCTGACCGGATTCGGGTTGCTTACCTCGGGGCGCCACCGAGTCGGGGGGTATCGCCATCGCCCGAGCTGACCACGCGCTATGGCCTTCCCAGGCGCTATTTTCTCTTCGTCGGGACGCTTCAGCCGCGGAAAAACCTGCCCCGTCTGATCGCGGCGTTTGGCCAACTGGCTCGCAAGCAGGCGGACGTGGCCATGGTGCTCGTGGGCGCGGCTGGTCTGGGCGCGCCCGCACTCCATCGGCAGGCGGAAAAGCTTGGCATTGCCGACCGGATTCACTGGCTTGGTTACGTGCCGGACCAGGACCTGCCGGCCCTTTTCGCCGGAGCGGTCGCTTTTGTGTTTCCCTCACTCTACGAGGGTTTTGGCATGCCGGTGCTCGAAGCGATGGCCCGGGGAACGCCGGTCATCACTTCGAATAGCAGCTCGCTCCCCGAGGTCGTCGGCGACGCTGGCTTGCTGGTCAGTCCCTATGACGTCACGGCGCTCGCTACGGCGATGATCCGTCTACTGGATGATCAATCTTTGCGTGCCGACTTGATTGAGCGCGGTCGACACCGGGTAGCCCAGTTTAGCTGGGGGCATTGCGCCGACGTGGTCAGACGGGTTTTCGACGAAGCGCTCGAATCAACTGCTGGATGGCACTAATGTTGCGCCGGGTTGGAGTCAGTGAACTTCCCGGATTGGATATTTCTGCCATGTGCGACAGGAGGCGGTATGGTTCAAGAAGCGGTGCGTGTGGTCAACGTCACCTTGACCGATAACGCGATCGAACCTCGGGAGATTCTCGTTCCGGCCGACTATCCGATCAAATTTGTCGTCCGTAACCTGGGCGCTTGCCGGCACCAGCTAACCGCCGAGGGCATTCCGGATTTCAGCATCGACGTTCTCCCTGGCCAAACTCGGATGGAGACCTTCACCTTCACGAACGTCGGCCGATTCCTGCTCGAGAGTAAAACTGACAGTGATGCCCAACACGGCCTTCGTGGCGAGCTGATCATTCAAACGTTTATCTAATCCGTATCTATATCTATGCGCCTGACCTGCGATTGGCCATCGATCAGCCTTTTCACTGGGGATTGGCAGAAGGGATCGGTAGCGTGGGGCCTTGTCCCCCATTGGGAGAGGCTTGGTGAGGCAACAAGCTCCCGCGCTTACAGGAGCGCGATGCGAAAAGGTCTCGCGAACAATTCGGGCTAGGCGACCGGGAGAGGCTATGGTACAATACAGCGGCTGCTTCCCGGCAGCCTGGCGCTGGCAAATTGAGGGCCCTCTAACCACCAACGTGGAAACAAGCCAGGAGTTTCCCAGCAATTCAGCACGGCGGATTTTTTGCCTTGGGGTTGATTGGTGCGTAAGATTGTCATTCTCAGCGTGGCGGCTTTTCTCGCCGGCATGATTCTCGCGTTTGTAACCGTTTTTCACTCGCGCCCGGTGGGCTCAAATGCCCTGGCCTCTTCAGGTTCTGAATCAGAGCTGGCGAGCGTATTCGTCGCCCCATCCTCAACGCCTAGTCCGACGCCGAGTCCAACGGTGGTTCCTACCGATACACCGATTCCGCCGACCGCGACGCCGGTACCGCCGACGCCGACGATAGCTCCGCCGGTCAAGACCGGTCCAGCCCCTGCTCCGAATGTGAATGCGTGGTCGATTGCTGTCATCGACGGTAGCTCCGGCGCGTTGCTCTATGGCAAAGATCCGCATCGGCAATTGCCGCCGGCCAGCCTGACCAAGATTTTCACCGCGTTGGTCGCTTTGAAGAACGGCGATCTGAATCAAGAAGTGACGGTTCAATTTGACCAATCGCAACTTTATGACAGTACTTTGATGGGGATCCGTCCCGGCGAAACCTACACTCTCAAGGATCTCCTTTTTGGACTCATGCTCCCCTCTGGCAACGACGCTGCCCTGGCAATTGCCAACGACATCGGCGGCTCAGAGGACAAGTTCGTGGCAATGATGAACGCCGAGGCGGCGAGTCTCGGCTTGAAAGATAGCCATTTCGTCAATCCACATGGTCTAGACGCACCCGGGCACTATTCCAGCGCGTACGATCTGGCCATGGCTGCGCGCTATGGGATGGCGACCTACCCGGAGTTCCGGGTTCTCGCCTCGACTAATGCCTACGATGTGAAGGGGACACGCACCTGGGAGATTTACAACTTGAACCGGTTCCTCCGGGACTATCCGGGAGCCGATGGGGTCAAAATCGGGTACACTGATAATGCCGGGCGTGGCATCGTCGCATCGGCAACGCGCAATGGCCATCAAGTCTTCGTGGCATTAATGCACTGTGGCGACATTGTGAATGATTCAGTGCCACTGTTTGACTGGGTGTTCAAGAATTACACCTGGCCAGCGAATGCCCCGTCCGTGAATCCAACGGCAACGTCAGGACCAGCGTGAGCAAAGGACACATACGACGGAGTGAAACGGTTGCCGCTACCGCGGCAACCGTCTTCCGTTTTTTAACCAATCTCGAACGGATTCCCGAGTGGGATCCGGGCGTGAGCAGAGTTTGCTCGATGACCCACGGGCCGTTACGGCGTGGCTCGGTGATCCGTCACGTGATTGAACGTGACGGTGAATCTATCCACATGGACGACGAGATCATCGACTACGATCCCCCCTGGCGCTTAGCGCTGCGTTCGGTTCATGGGACGCTGAACACGATGACCTATACGCTGAGCGCAGAAGGTGAGCGTCTGACTCGACTTGACGTCGTGCTTGGTTACGAACTGCCGGATGCGCCACCGGAGGCACCGGTCAGCGATGACTTAATCCGCCAGGGTATGCAGGACGCGTTAGGGCACGCGCTCCGCCGTCTGAAGGAGGCGATCGAGCGTGAAGTGCCGGCTTGAGTCCGGAGGACAGCTCGGGTATACTTAATATGCTCGGAGGGGTGCAAGAGTGGTTGATTTGGCACGCCTGGAGAGCGTGTAGGTCGCAAGGCCTCGTGGGTTCGAATCCCACCTCCTCCGCCCAATTTCTGATGAAGAGTTCCCTTGCACAAAATTGGTAAGATGGCACTGGGCCCAGTGCGCTCGCCAGTTTCACTCCCATGCCGCCCGGGAGAGCAAGCCTCGGGACGCCTCGGTGGCATGAAGGATCGGAGTCTGCCGAGCCAGAGTGGCCGTTCATGGGGCGGTTCCGTCCCGCGCGTGAACGTGATACACTGACGCTGGTCAAGACCAATCGCTCCCCTAGACATCTCTCAAAAAATCTCTCAGAGGTGGCGCATGGCACGAGTCAATCGGGCGATCGAGCTTCTCGCCCAGGGGCAGCCAATCTACTACACTGGAACCGAAGACCGAGGCTACGAAGGCGGGGTCAAGGCGGCGCAGACCTGGGCCGACTATATCAACTACGAGATGGAGCACGCTCCCTTCGACGTCAGCAAGCTGGCCGATTTCATGCGCGGACTCGTGGCTGGTGGGCCGACCCGCAGTGGTCATCGCACCCCAGCGGTGATCGTGACGATGCCGATCAATGGCTCGGACGCCCAATCGGTTAACGCGAATGGTTGGGTGATCAAGCAGCTTCTCGCGACTGGTGTGCATGGCCTCCTGCTCTGCCATGCTGAGAACGCCGACGCGGTGCGTGCTTTCGTTCAACACTGTCGCTATCCTTTCAATCGGGCGGCAGTTGGTGAAGGATTAGAGGAAGGGCGGCGTGGGGGCGGTGGCCAAGCATCCGCGGCGGCAATCTGGGGAGTAAGCGCCCGTGAATACCTCGATCTCGCCGACCCGTGGCCCTTGAATCCGCGGGGCGAGCTCTTGCTTGGGCTCAAGATCGAAAACAAGCGAGCACTGGCCAACGTCGAGGAAAGCCTGAAAGTGCCGGGCATTGCTTTCGCCGAATGGGGTCCCGGAGACATGGGCATGTCGCTCGGTTTTCCGGATAACCATGACGAGCCCTATCCGCCGGAGATGCTTGCCGCGCGCTCGCGCGTGCTAGCGGCCTGCAAGCTGAATAACATCGCGTTCTTGAATAGTGTGCGAGCCGACAATGTGACCCGGATGATCGACGAAGGAGTGCGCGTTGGCGCATGCGGACGCGGTGGCCAAGAGACGGCCGAGATCGGACGCAAATACACCAAGCGCACGATGCCCTGGTAGACATGTTCACGCGCAGGCGGCGGAGTTCTTTGGAACTTCTCGCTTCTCCACGCCTGCGCCTCTCCGCGTGAGAAACACTGCTCATTACTCGTCACTTGTCTCGCATCAGCCGATTCAGTTCTTGCTCGAGCTCGTCAAGTTGGCGCTGCAATGGGCGAACCAGATCGGCTTTGGGAGTTGGCTGACCTGGCTTGCCCGGAGCGGCCTGCTCGCAGATCGTGCAGGATGGCGCGGCCGACTGGTGCGAAAGCAGTGAGTAGAGGTCGCCATTTTCGATCGCGAGAATCTCTCGCTGCAATGCCGCGATCTTCCGGCGAAGCTGCTCGCGGCGGGTCCGGGTATTCAGATTGGTAACTGGCCGGTGACAGGTTGGACAGATCTCGGGCATGGATATGCCTCAGGGCGAGCCAGTCGATCTTCCTGACTGAACTGGAAAGATCGCCTTTACCGCAGAGGTCGTGCCAGCCGGATTCATTTGACGGTCGGTCAGCCTCGTGGTAGGATCAAAGCAATTGAGAACGAATTAGCGACGAGCCGTCCGCGGTTGGCGAACGGTCAAACGGAGTAGTTCTTGCGCCCGTTTCGAAAGGTCGGGTGAGGATTGAAAAGGAGCACCTGAATGATTACTCTGACTGAACCTGCCATCCAGCAGTTGAAGCAACTCATCGAGAAGCAAAACGATGCGAATACCGCGTTGCGGGTCTTCGTTTCGCCGGGAGGGTGCTCGGGCTTCCAATATGGGATGGCTCTGGACACGACCTTGCAGGAAGGCGACGAGGTCTTCGAGCGGGACGGCATCAAAGTCGTCGTCGACGAATATAGCATTAACTATCTGGAAGGGGCAGAGATCGATTACGTCGACGGCTTGATGGGTGCTGGCTTCACTGTCTACAATCCGAACGCAGTTTCGACCTGTGGCTGCGGTCACTCCTTCCAAACGGCTGACCACGCCGGTCAAGCCCAGAAGTGCCATTAAGACTTTCTCGCGGGCGCGCTGAATCACCGCGCTTGCTAGTTCAGATAGTAAGGAAGGTTAGAGGGAAGCTACCTCTAACTTTCCTAGAATGATCTCGCTACGGCTTCGTAGATCCGGGCCGCGGTCGCGACTTGATCGATCGCGATGAATTCATCGGCGGTGTGGGCCTGGCGGACGTCGCCTGGACCGAAAACCACGCAGTCAATCCCCGCTTCGACGAACTTGCTCGCGTTCGTGCCGTAAGAAACTCCAACGAGCTTTGCCGTCCCGCGGATCGCCTCGCTCGCGCTGGCGAGTGCGCGGACGATCGCGGCAGTGGCCGGAGTGTCGATCGCCAAGACGTCGCCGAACGGCGCATCGCGTTTGACGACCATGCCCGGGTGACGCTGCTGGATCGCGGCGACGACCGTGTCAAACTCGGCGAGTACGCTTTCACTGGTTTCGCCTGGCAGTAGCCGGCGGTCGATTTCGATGGTGCAGTGTTCCGGAACGATATTCACCGCGGCTCCGCCGGAGATGCGACCGATGCTCCAGGTGGCCGGTCCAACCAGCGGATGGACGTGCTTCGCCAGGAGTGGCTCGTATTCGGCGCGGAGAGCCGTAATCAGATCGGTCATGTGGTAAATCGCGTTGTTGCCAACCTCCGGATTGGAGCTGTGCGCGGCGCGGCCGATCGTATGGGTGCACCAGCGAACAAATCCCTTGTGAGCGACGACGACCTCGAGATTGGTTGGCTCGCCGACGATCGCCCCGTCGACGTGAATTCCGGAGTGAGCGAAGGTCTCTGCCCCCCGCATGAGGTACTCCTCGTCGACCGAGCCAAGCAGGAGAACGTTACAACGCAATCCAGCCGGATCTGCCACGAGCCGTTCCAAGGCGAGAAGCATGGCGGCGAGCGACGCCTTGGTATCGCAGGAGCCTCGACCGGTCAGCACGTCACCACGGACGCTTGGTTGTAGTCCGGCCGGTCCCATCTGGTCCAGGCTTACGGTGTCCAAGTGACTATCCAAGAGCAGCGTGCGCTGGGCACCCGGCACTTTGAGCTCGGCGAGGACATTTGCGCGACCAGGCAGAACCGGCTGGCGGCGTACCTCGAGGCCGAGACGCGCGCAGCGGTCGGCCAGGTAGTTACCCATGGCAACTTCGCCCCGCTCTCCGCCCGGAAAGTGCGGATTGACGCTTTCGATGGCAACTAGTTCGGAAAGCAGGCAAACGACCTCGTCGCGTGAGGACGCTGGAATCTCGATCATCGGAGTTCTCCAGTGAAATCCTCTCTCCCTCTGGGAGAGGCTTAGAGCTTGCCCTGAGCCCTACGAAGGGGTAAGGGCTGCCTGGCAATATCATCAATGCGGGCGCGTTCGAATCGGCTGCCCCGTGAGACGTGCCACCCGCTCGACATCGTGAACTAGCTCTTCTTCCGACCACTCCAGATCGATCGGATCGCCGTAAGGCTGCCAGTTGTGGATGTTGGTTGGCCAATAAATCTCGATCATATTGCCTTCGGGATCGTCGAAATAGAATGCTAGAGAGCAGCCGTGGTTCAGTGCCATCTTGATCGGGAGACCCCGTCGCTTGATTTCCTGGTAGAACGCTCGCAAATCGGCTAGTGATGCGACTTTGAACGCGATGTGTTTGAAGTAGGGGTTGGCAAAGATCGCGATCTCGTGGTTCTCGTCGTTTGGCCGGGAGCTGACGAAGGCGCTAGCCGCGAACTGGGCATGGTCGGCAGAGCTTCCTCCCACCACCGTCATCCCCATCACGTCCTGATAGAAGGCGGCGAGGGCGGCGGGATCCTTTGCCGCGATCCCGACGTGGCACATCCCGATGACCTTTACTACCATGCTGGATCTCCTTTAGCTGAAACAACCTCGATCAAAGACCGACAAATCCGCACAGGTGGAGTGATCGTAGCATAGTTGGAAGCGTTAGGCCAACTATTGGGCCAGGCAGGCAGGGTCTGATCGGTCGATCGTCGAGCTGCTAGTAAAGCTCCCTCCTGGCGCACGACTCGTTGAATCGAGCCAGCTTCCTAGTTTCGAAAATGGAACGCTGGTATGGTTCCGATCGTCTGGTCCGAGTGGTCATCACACACTCGAGGATTACGAGTTCACGATCACCGGGGCGACCGCTGTGCCCAGGGCAACACTCGACGACGGGCACTGGGCCACTCCAGATTCACGTTGTCTTGCCTCCAGGCGTCCAAGTCGTGAATGACATTTCACCATTGCCAATCGTTAGCCCCGATGGAATCTCTTGGTTCAATGGTGCGGGCGTGAACGGCTTCAGTAGCCTTTCGGGCTACCAGTTTACCTTCTCATCGCCGAACGTCCCGGTGACAATCGAGGTGTCTTTTACCGATTCGACTGGCCATCATCTTGTCACGACCACGGCTACTCCTTCTTTGTAGGCCCCGGATTACTCCGAGGCAAAGTGGAAAAGAGAAGGCCTCGGTGGTCATGGTCGAATTGCTGAGACTTTACCGAATCGCCGAGGCCCAACTCAGGTCCAATCAGGTAAGACTCAAGCCGCGAGCGACTTGTCCTCGGTCGGATAGCCTAAGGCTTCCCAGGCATCAAAGCCGCCTTTGAGGGCGTAGACGTGCTGATAACCATGGTCGAGAAGAAACTGCGCCACCCGGGCGCTGGTTGCTTCGTGCGGTCAGGTGCAGAAGGTGATAACCGGTTGGTTTCGGGGGATTTCCTGATAGCGCTGGGGAATCTCGTCGGGCGGAATGCGAATGGCGCCGAGAATCGTTAGCGGGCTCGAGTTATACGCAGCGGGTTGGCGAACGTCGACGATGCTAATTGCTTGCTCTGTGTCGATGAGCGCTTTTAGCTTTTCCGGGGTCATCCGAGGAACATTCTGAGGGGCGGTGCTAGCCATCGAGAGCCTCCGTACCGGGGACTTGATCATGTTCTCTGAACCAATCCACGGCAAGGGCAATGCCGGTGGTAAGAGGCCAGTGGAAGGTTGCTAAATCGCTAACTCTACGTCGCCGATTCGGACCCCGGTTGGCTCAATCCGCAACGTCACGCGGCAACGATCAGTTTCGATTGTGAACGTGTAGGCGTCAGGACCATGCGCGGCAAGGTTGAGCTGTTCGATTGATTGGCCGATGAGCGCGGTGAGAGCCTGGTTGACATCTTGAACCGTACCGGCGACAGCCGAGCCGCGCGGCGTTTGATGAAAGAGACGGATCAAAGCCTCTTCGCCGATTGCGCCGAAGCGCGCGCGGAAACGGCCGGTGTGCAATCCCATTTCGAGCAAGTTTTCGAGCTCACCAAAGTGTTCGGCGGTGACTGACCCGTTCTCGACGTCGGCGAGCAGCAGTTGATAGCGCGCAGCCGAGGGATTGCTGCCAAGAGCTTGAATCAGGTCGCGTAGCAAGGGGATGAGCAACGCTTGCTCGCGAGGGTTGATTGATAAGGCTCCCGGGTTAGGTGCCGTTGCCATGCTTCCTCTCCGGCCTCACGCATCTGCCGCGTGGGCGCCAAGGATCGCTTCGGCCTCGTGCTCAAAACCGCCGGTTTCGATCGCGCAATGCATCCCGCATTCTTTCGGGGCGTTTTTCTCCCACCACCAGCGGCCGGCCCTCGCGTCCTCACCTGGCTTGACCGCTCGAGTGCAGGGGCCACAGCCGATCGTCCGGTAACCTTGAGCGTAGAGCGGGTGCTGGGGAACGCCGTTCTTTTCGACGTATTCCAGCACCTCGTCTTCCATCCAGTCGGCCAGCGGGTTGACTTTGACGATACCGCCGTGGTCATGATCGAGCTCGATTTTCCGGATGTTCGAACGGGTTGCCCATTGATCACGCCGCAAGCCGGTAATCCAGGCATCCAGATTCTCGAGGACGCGACGGAGCGGCTCGACCTTGCGAACCTCGCAGCAGCTCAGGCGATTCTTCACCGAGCGGTAGAAAAGATTAACGCCATGCTGACGAATCAGCGGCTCGAGTTGGGCAGGATTGGGCGTGTAGACTTCGATCTCGATGCCATAATGTTCCCGGACTCGGTCGATCATTTCATAGGTCTCGGGAGGCAGACGACCGGTATCGATAGTGAAGACCCGAACGTGAGGGTCGATTCGCCATGCCATATCGAGAATGGCCATGCCGTCCATCTGAAAGCTGGTACAGATCGCGGCACGCGACCCGAAAGTTTCGAGTGTCCAGCGGATGACCTCCTGGGGCTCCTGGTCATCGTATTGAATGGCAAGCTCACCGGCTTCGTATTCGTCGAGAATTACTCGTTCGGTAGTCAACACACCTATCCCTCCGTCAATGGTTGCGTTGGCAAGGTCCCTGCTTCTTATATACATGTACATGGCGAGGTCAGGAATCGGGCTGAAGCCCGGGATCTATCAGGTAGCTCCTCCGCTGACTCGCTTCCAGAGAGAATTTATCTTTAGCCAACCGGCGCCGTCACTAGCTCGTCACTCTGGGCGATAGCCGTCAGCTCCTGATCGCTCAGGCGACGGCAGAAATCTCGGAAGCGCTCGCCGGGCTGGCGCTGGTCGAGAAAGGCACGGACTAGCCGCTCGACGTAGTATTTTGCCTGATCGCTGGGCACGCGGCGGAGCACCGCCTTGCCAATCTCGGCATCCGGACCAAGGCCACCGCGCAGGTAGATCTCGTAGGCTTGGATCTTTTCGCCGTCAGAAGCGCGCTCGCGCGCGGTTGTGCCTTGGAGGCCAATGTCGCCGGTCCAGTGATGAGCACAGGCGTGCGGGCAGCCGTCGACATGGACTCGAACCTCATCGGCACGCGGTCCGAAGGTTTCCTCCAAATGTTTGATAATCTCGTCGAGCTTCGTCTTGGTCTCGGCGACGGCGTAGTTGCACAGCGGTTCGCCGGTGCAGGCGATACCGGTCGCACGCAGTCGGCTCACCTTGAGTGAAAAGCCAATCTCTTCGACCGCTTGAATCGTCTGATCGAGTTTTTCGTCGGGAATGCCGGCGACGATGAAGTTTTGCTGACGGGTCAGACGTACGTCGCCGTCGAAGGATTCGGCCAGGTCAGCGAGCTTGATCATCTGTTGACCGGTGACCTGACCGAGGTGGACCGGAAAACCGACGTAGTTGAGACCGCTCTGCTTCTGAGGGTGAATACCAAGGTGCTCGGTTTCGCTGACTGGTTTGGGCTCGATCTCTAAATCTTCAAGCCGGCGTCCGAGACGCTGCTCGATCAGCGTGCGCATCCCTTCGCCACCGTGGTCGTCGACCATGAACTTCAGGCGCGCCTTTACTCGAGAGAGGCGGTACTTCAGATCCGACTTCCAAACGTCGAGGATCGCTCGCAGTACCTCCATCGCCTCTTCTTGGGCGACAAAAGCGCCGGTGCGTCGAGCAATGCGCGGCGTTGCCGAGAGCCCGCCGCCGAGCCAGAGCGCGAAGCCGAGGCGACCACCCTGGCGGGTCCCGATCAGCGAGATACAGTTCAGCTCGGGAGCGTTGCATTGGTGGGCACAGGTTGAGATCGAGATCTTGTGCTTGCGTGGCAGGTCCGAATATTCGCGGTTGCCGTAGAAAAAGCTCGCCGCTTCGTCGATCAAGGGACGTGCATCGAAGAGCTCGTCCTGATCGATGCCGGCGACCGGACAGCCGGTGATGTTCCGGACGGTGTCCCCACAGCCGCCCAGGGTCGAGATACCGGCTTGATTGAGCGTTTCGAAGACGTCGGGCAGGTGGTCGAGTCGGATCCAGTGAAGCTGGACATTCTGACGCGTACTCAGCTCGGTGTAATCGCGACCGTATTTGATCGCCAACTGACCAATTGTCCGCAGCTTGGCTGGTGTCACGATACCACTCGGGATTTTGATCCGCATCATGAAATAGCCGATCTTCGGCTTATCGTGATACAGGCCATACCACTGGAGACGGACGATATCTTCTTCCGAAACCGCTTCGTAACCGCGCTCGATCAGATCGGGTAAATACTCGATGACATCCAGCGGAAACGTTTCACGCTTGAGCCGCTCGATCGAATTTCGCTTCAGGACCAAATCGAGAGTGGGGGCATCGGGCACGTCAAACCTCCTGGATCACCGGCGCGCCTTCGAGCGCCCGGGCAAGCTCGATCATCATGGCGCCCATGGTGAAGCGGGGTGGCATCACCTGGGCCCGAATACCGTAAGCGTCGAGTGTTGCTGCGGTGGCCGGCCCCACCGCGGCAACGACGACCTGACGATTCAGCGCGGAGGCCAGCGCCCGCGCCTGGTCAGTGGACTCCGCGCTCTGGAAGAATCCCCGCACGGCCGGTGAGCTGGTGAAGGTAAGGGCGTCGAGCTGACCGTCCAGCGTGCGGCTGATCAACGCATGGACCTTCGCTAGATCCGGCGGGGGACCGTAACGATAAAGGCTAAATTCGAAAACATCGGCACCCTGCTTTCGGAGAGCATCGATCAGAATATCGTTGTCGTCGCCGATTCGCTGAACCGCGACAGACCGTCCTATCAGGGGAACTTCTGCTAGACTCGCGATCAAGCCCGCCGTCGTCGCTTCCGACGGCGCCAGGTGAACTCGTAGACCAATCTCGGCGAGTGCTTGGCGTGGCTTGGGGCCGCGCGCCGCGATCTGGCAGCGCGCGAGCTGAGCAACGAGCTCCGGTGCCTCGTCTGGACCGACCGCGGCGATGAGGCGGCGTACGCCAATGCCGGTTTGAAAGACGAGCCAGTCAACCTGACCGGTGGCTAGGTGCTGGCGAAGCTCGGCGATCTGGGCTAGGTCGACTGCCTCTTCGACCGAGATGGTAGGAGCGACGATCGGCACGCCACCTAAATTCTCGACGATCCGGGCGAGCTCGAGCGCGCGTCGCTCCTCGGTAATCCCGACAGATCGACCAGTAAGTGATGGCATGGTGGTCTCCCGATCAAACCGGCTCGACGATCGGTGCGGGAGCGATGTACCCCCTGGCATCCAACGCGGCAAGAATCTTCGTGACGCTTTCCTCGACCGTTTCCTGGTCGGTTTCGACCACGACGTCGGGATTCTCTGGTTCTTCATAGGGATCGGAGACGCCGGTGAAATTGGGAATCTCACCGCGCAAGGCCTTGGCATAGAGGCCCTTGACGTCACGCCGCACGAGCTCTTCGAGCGGGCACTTGACGTAAACTTCAAGGAATCGACCGATCTCCAGGCGCGCTTCCTCCCGCGTGTTGCGAAAAGGCGAGATTGCCGCGACGATCACCGCGACGCCGTTGCGGGTAAGAAGCTTGCTGACGAACGCGATCCGTCGGATGTTCGTGTCCCGGTCCTCGCGCGAAAAGCCAAGTCCTTTGCTAAGATGCGTGCGCACGACGTCACCGTCAAGCAGTTCGACCGCCTGGCCTCGTCGCTCGAGCTCCTTTTGAAGTAAGTGGCTGATCGTCGTTTTGCCGGCTCCGGAGAGACCGGTCAGCCAGATCGTGACGCCTCGGTTCACTGGTGACAAACTCCCTTGCCCGCAGGTGCGATTTTCGCGCGGTCACCGAGCAATTCCTTAGTAACTCGATTGACATTATTATCTTTATATCACGCCTGGCTGGCTCTGTCAACAGTTCCCAAATTATGCTGAAATTGCACCATAAGAATCAGGCAGCCGAGGAGAGGCCATAGCGTCGTCTCACTTGAGCCGGGTCTTCTCGGAAACACAGCCGGGGGACAGCACCCAGCAGGA
>JAJPIK010000060.1 GCA_021324795.1 Chloroflexota bacterium | reverse complement strand
GTCGTACTGCGGGGCGATCCGCCGGAGGATCCTCCCCTTGTCATTACCGTGACGGACTTATGAAACATATGGAACATTTTGAGCACGACCCGGAAGCCGATGCGGTTTACATTCATCTGAGCGACCGGCCCTACGCTTTTGGAGTCGACCTGGATCCGGATCGGCGAGTTGACTACGACGCCGAGAGCCAGCCGATTGGCGTCGAGCTGCTCAACGTGAGCGCCGGCGTCAACGTTCGCGACCTACCCCAGGCCGCCGTCATCGAGCAACTCTTACGGCAGCACAACATCCGAATCATTCAGTCTGCCGCGTAGGGCCTCTTCTCCCATTTTTAGAGGCCATCGCTGGTCAAATAGGTAGGTAGCCCTCACCCTAACCCTCTCCCAGAGGGAGAGGGAGTTTCAGTGTCGCTCCGGCCTGGCGAGGTCGAGGTGTCGCCATGGCATTGCTCGCGGCAGCCCAAGATCTGGTGCCGGGCTCCCGGCTGGATCTCCTGGCCACGAGCGGCAGTCGGAGCTATTACGAGCATCTTGGGTTTCGGCCCTTCTTTGGCTTTCGGATAAGCTCGGAAGATCTCCTACGATCGAAATCGTCCAGCGAGTAACCCTCTTCTCGGCGATACGACAAAGCTGACGAGAAAAATTGCACTGGCCAAAAGGACAATCGTGGCGCCGGATGGCGCATTCAAGTAGTAGGCCAGGTAAAGTCCGGCCAGGTCGGATAGCGCGCCGAGGAAGCAGCCCAAAAGCATCGCCGACCAGAAGTGGCCGACCCAGAGGCGAGCCGTGGCGCTCGGGATAAGGATCAAGGGAACCACGAAGATGGTCCCGAGCGCGCCCAGTGAAATGATCACCGTCGCCGCTAGCGCAACCAGTAGCAAGCGGTCGAGCCAGTAGACCGGCCAGCCTTGCGACACGGCAAGGGTCCGATCAAAGGAAACGAGAAGCAGCTCTTTATAAAAGGTGAAGAGCACGGCAACCGTTAATCCGGCGAGAATCGAGATCAGCACCAATGCGTTCAAAGAAATGCTCAATATATTTCCAACCAGAACTGCTTCCAGGTCGCTCCGGTAGGTCGGCAAGCGCGAGAAAAGCAGGACTCCCAAGGCAAATGCCCCCGCGACGAGCACAGCGATGGCCATCTCCCAGCGACCATGGGTGCGCCGGGAGTAGAGGCCAACGCCAATAACAGTGAGCAAGCCAGCGACGACCGCCCCGACCAAGAAGCCAGCGTAGAGCAAGAGAGCGATCACGACCCCGGGAAAGATGGCCTGAGTCAAGGCAATGCTGAGAAAAGCCATACTGCGCGAAACAAGGTAGGTGCCGATCAGACCGCACACCGCGCCGATCAAAAGCGCCGCGACTATCGCCCGCTGGACATAGCTAAGCAGCAATGGTTCGATTAATAGCTTACCCAGGTCCACTATGTTCAGCTACCCGCCACCGACCGGTCATCGGCGGCCTTTCAGCAAAAACATCCGTCCGTCGTACGCCTCGCTCAAGACTCCTGGTCGAAAGACTTCATCGGGGATTCCCACGTGAATGAGCTCTCGATCTAGTAGGAGCACGAGATCGCAATGCGCAGCATAGGAGAGATCATCGGTCACCAGGAGGATCGTTCGCCCAATCTGGTGCTGATCACTCAAGATCTCGAGGATCGCGATCCGCGAGGCAAGGTCGACACCGGAAAAAGGCTCGTCGATCAAGAGCACCCTCGGTTCTTGAGCCAGGGCGCGGGCAAGCAAAAGGCGCTGCTGCTGGCCAATCGAGAGATCACCAATCCATCGGTTCCGAACGTGGGTCAAGCCAAGCAGCTCAATCGCTAGATCGGTCTTGTGATAGTCTTCCACCCCCGGCCGGCCCAGCCAGCCTAGACACCGGTACCGCCCCATCATCACGACATCGGTGACACTGATCGGCAAACTCCAATCAATCCGAACCTGTCGAGAAACGTAGGCAATGTCACAACGCATCTGGCTGGCCGGTTTTCGGTCGATCTCGATCGCTCCGCCAGTCAGCGGCACCACCCCGACCATTGCCTTGAGCAACGTACTCTTGCCAGCGCCTTTTGGACCGATAATCGCGACAAGCTGGCCCGGCTCGACGCCAAAGGTCACCGCCGACAAGGCAATCTCGTTGCCAAAGGCAACCATCAACTCACGGCAGAGCACCGAGGCTCCCTTCAGTAACCGCTGTTCCGCAAGTGAACTGCCAAGCGTGGACATGATTAACGCTTACCACCCGCCGAGATCGCTTCCTTGCGGCGAAACGCAGCAATTTCCGTTCAAGGACACGGTGATCTACACACCATATTTTACCAATATGCCGATCGGTGATGCGGTTACAAACTGTGTTGCCGAGAGAGAAAGGGAAGGGATGGCGGAGCGCTCAGCAGTGGTCGCATGGGTGATGCCAAGTCAGCCCAGTCTGTCCACCGTCAAGTGTGATCGCCATGGCTATTGTGAACGTGGGCCCTCCGCTTTCTGAAACACCTGGTCCGCCCACCTCAGCGACCGGCCTATCCCCACTGCGGCAGTCCCCTTTTGAAAGAAGCACGGTTTCCGTCGTCAGGGCCAGCGCTGCCTCGACCGTCTGCACCGGTCGGTCCCGCTCCAGCGCTATCAGGGCATGAATCCGACCTGTTGCAAAACATGGTCGGAGCAACTCCCATGGCTCAGGCCCCGCCGCTGGTACGGGCGGGACGTGATCCGCAAGAGCTTGGCCCTGTGCTTGGACTGCACGACCTCCTAGCACGAACTCGCCGATATGCATATTGACGTGGATATATACCCGTGCTATTATATACAACAAGATTGCGAGCGGCCGACTAACCGGCGCCCGTCTGGAGCGATGTTCGCAAATGAGGAACTGTCGGTGCTTCTCAGCGAAGACCGGCCACTCCCCGCGGCCGTGATTCGCGCCATTCACAACGTGGGTCATTCATTAAGGAAGGGAGTGCACGTAAACATGGCGAGTCATGCAGAGTCGCGACGATCTTTTCTCAGTCAGGCCGGAGGCATTGGCGCTAGTATCTTCATCGGCGCGCTGCTTTCAGCCTGCTCGGGTGGGGGTGGAGGAGCATCGCCAACCGCGGCACCAACGGCTGCGGCCGCGCCAACCCAGGCCGCGAGTGGCGCCGTAGCTGGCACCACGCCAACCCAGCAACCAGCGCCCGCCGCCGCCCAGTCCACGACGAAGGGGAAGATCGAACTGGTCGCCTGGGCGCACTGGGACCAGGGCATTCAGTGGATCATCGACGCGATGAAGGATTATAACTTCCCGAACCCGAACATCACGATCAAGAAGGTCGTCTACCCATATGACGAGGTCCATGCCAAGATGCTCGCCGCTTGCGTGTCGGGCGTTGGCCAGCCCGACATCATGCGCATCGAGCAGGGCAAAATGTCGACCTTCCTTCAGGGCCAGCCGTGCTTCGTCGACATTAAGCCCTTGATCGGCGACAAGATCAAAGACCTGGTCGTGGGCTCGGCGCTCGACTATTGGACCTGGAAGGGTCACGTCTACGGCATCGGTGACGAGATGAACGCCTGCGCCTATGCCTACCGAAAAACCTTCCTGGAAAAATACAAGATCAAGATGCCATTTGATACTTGGAATGACGTGCGTCAGCAAGGTCTCGCCCTGAAAGAGGCCAGTCCGAATACCGCGATCATTTCCTGGCACGATCAACATGATGGCGATTTTCAGACCCTCCTCTTCGCGGCCGGCGGTCTCATGTTCGACAGTAACGGTGACTTTGGCGGCGACAATGACCTCGGCCGCCAAATTCTCACCATGATGCACGACATGATTCACAAGGATAAGACCGCCATTGCTGCGCCGGTCACTGGCAACCAGCTCTGGTCCTCGCCAATCTACTGGGAAGCATTCCGTAAAGACGAAGTCGCCACGGCCGTGGGCCCCCCCTGGCACATTGGCAATCTCGGCCAGCAGACCCAGATTGGGCCCTCGCAGTCCGGCCAGTGGTACATCCAGAAGCTGCCCACCGGCTTCGGGGCGAACAAGCCGACGGCGACTCAAGGTGGCACCAGCATGAGCATCCCGGGCGGCTCGAAGTACCACGACGAAGCGTGGTCGGTCATCGAGTTTTGTAATCTCACCAAAGCGGTCCTCGAAGATCACAATCAGCGTGGTATTCTGCCTACCTACATTCCGGCCTTGCAAGATCCGTCGGTTCAAAAGAAATGGGATTACTACGGCGGCGAGAATACCGGAGCGCTCTATCTTGAGCTCGCGAAGTCCATGCCAAGTATCTATCAGTCTCCATGGGCGCCTCAGATTCACACCGCGTTCCAGAACGACGTGATCACGCCCTATCTCCAGAATCCGAACGCGACCGCGAACGATCTGAACAACATGTTCGCGAAGCTAAAGACCGACATCGAGAAAGCCAAGAGTCAGACCCAGTAATCACGAGCAAGCGGGGCAATCGGTTGGACTGCCCCGCTTGCCCACAGCCAGGCACGACAAGCCTCTAAGGTAAACGTTGTTGGCCTAAGGGCCGCTCCATGGAATATCCCACGGAGCTGGATAAATGGGCAGGTAGTATCGTGGGGACGACATCTTCGCTTGCGACCAAAGTTCACCAGCCGGTAGAGGGCGGACTTGGGCAACGGCTCGCCACCTGGTGGGCCCGGAATCAGCTCAGGGTCTATCCTTACCTCTTCATCGCACCTTTCTTTATTCTGTTTCTCATCTTTCTCGCCTATCCCGTGGTCGAAGCCTTCATTCTCAGCTTCATGCATGAAGTGGGACGCGAGTCGCCCCGCTTCGTCGGCCTGAGCAATTACACGAATCTCGTTCAGGATCCACGATTTCTCATGGCGGTGGAAAACACGAGCAAGTTCGCGGTGGGAAGCGTCTTCGTCCTTTCTTCGCTAGCGTTCTTCCTGGCGATCGGGGTCAATTCGCGCCTCGTTCCCTGGCTTAACCTAAAGAGCTTCTACCGCCTCGCCTTTTTCGTGCCGCTGCTTACCTCTGCCGTCGTCGTCAGCTTGATGTTTGGCATCCTTTACGACTACAACTCCGGCCTGCTCAACGGCATCATCACGACAGTGCTTGGGGCCGGTCATAAGGTCGGTTGGCTCAAAGATCCCAACGTCGCGCTCTGGTCAATTCTCTTGCTCGCGATCTGGCAGTTCACCGGAATTAACTCTCTTTACTTCCTCGCGGGATTACAGAATATCCCGCGGGAGATCGAGGAGGCAGCAACGATCGATGGCGCTGGGCGCTGGACCATGCTGACCCAAATTACTTTACCCATGTTGCGACCGATCGTCCTGTTTGTCGCGGTAACCGCGATCAACGGGTCCTATCACCTTTTTGCTCAACCGTACTTATTGACTGGTGGTGGACCAAGTGACCATACGTTGACGATCACGATGTACCTTTATCAAACCGGTTTCTCCTACTTCAACCTTGGCTACGCCTCGGCGATTGGGTACGCTCTGGTGATCATCATCATGATCATCGCGGCGGTGCAACTCTGGTTATTCGGTGCCTTCCGCGAAGACTGAGAACTCGACAAGTCCGTCACCGAGAGACCTTTGCGGGTGGCCGGACAGGTCGCGGGTCGAGAGCGACTTCCCTCCCTTTCCGTCCATCGGGCATGAAGGAGAGAAAGTGATGCTGGCAAGTGCCACGACGAGTACGAAGACGATCCGCTCGACGCGCGTGCGGGTGATGCGTACCAGCACGATCACGATCACCAACGTGATCTTATTCGCTGGCGTTATCGTGATCGCAGTGCCGTACCTATTCATGATCCTGGACTCGTTGAAACCACAGTCCGAAATCTTTTCGTACCCTGTCACCCTGCTGCCAAGCAAACCCTACTTCCTCAACTACCAAAAGCTATTCACCGAAACTCTCTATCTTCGCTGGTACCTGAACACGGTGATCGTGGCTACCTCGCGAACCCTGCTCTCACTTCTCCTCTGCACGCTCGCCGGCTTCGCCTTCGCGAAGTACGATTTCCGGTTCAAAAAGCCACTGTTCATTTTCGTGATCGCGACGTTTACCTTGCCCTTTGAAGTGATTCTTGTGCCGCTCTACCAGCTCACCCAGGCGCTCGGCTGGATCAACAGCTACTGGGTTTTGATCGTTCCGTTCGCTGCCGATGCGTTTATTATCTTTTTGGCACGGCAGTATATTCTCGCCGTGCCAACCGAGCTCATGGAGGCAGCGCGCATGGATGGCGCGGGCGAGCCCACGATCTTCTTTCAGGTTGTGCTTCCATTGCTCAAACCGGCTCTGGCCGTTATGTCGATTCTTGTGTTCAATAACGCATGGAATGATTTCCTCTGGCCGCTGATCGTGATCAGCGACGAACACCTTTTCGTTCTTAACCTCGCCCTTCCGTCTCTCCAGGGCCCTTATGGGAACGAATACGGTCTGATCCTCGCCGGGGCCTCGCTCGCCTCGTTACCGGTCATTCTGCTCTTCGTTTTTCTGCAGCGACAGTTCATCGAAGGTTTGATGGCGGGCGCGCTAAAGACCTAAAGCGAAAGGTCCTCTGCGGAAGCGATGGGAATACCCCTTCCCTCGTGCACCGTGGGAAGGGGTCAGGGGATGAGCGATCTTCTTTACCCCTTGATCGCTCCGGCCACTGCTTCGATGAAGTAGCGCTGGAGGAGGAAGAAGATGAGCATGATCGGCAGGATCGACATGACGGCGCCGGCGCAGACGTAGGTCCAGCCGGTCGAGTTCTGCCCGACGAAGGCGTACATGCCAACGGCGAGCGTGCGCAGCGAGGAATTGCCGAGAGTGAAGACGAGTGGGATCCAGAAGCTATTCCAGTTCGCCATGAATTGGAACAACGCGACCGTCGCGACCATCGGCCGGGCCATCGGCAGCATGATCTGCCAGTAAGTCTGGGGGAAGCTGGCGCCGTCAACGCGGGCTGCTTCTTCTAGCTCCTTCCCGATCGTCAGGAAGTAGCCAAGGAAAAGCAGCGCGTTGAAGACGAGTGCACCGGCGGTCTGGACGAGGATGATCGACCAGAGGGTATTCAGGAGCCCCAACCGTTGGACCAGGTCAAAGATCGGGATGATCGTGTAGCCCCCGGGCAGAAACATCAGGGCGAACATGCCGCCGAGCACGATCTTCTTGCCCGGCACACTCGTCCGGGCCAGGACGTAACCGGCCATCGAGCTGATCAAGATGACCAGTGCAGTTACGCCGAGCGTGACGACGATCGTATTCAAAAAGTAGGTGCTGAATTGGCCGTTCGTCCAGGCGTAGGCGTAATTTTCCCAGCGCAAGACCGCCGGCCTCAAGCTCAGCCCAGAGGCGAAAAATTCCCCCGGACTCTTGAACGAGCTCGCTAGAACCCAGAGGAATGGGTACATGTAGACGAAGCCCAGGCTGATCAACACCACGTGGATCAGCAACCGTGATGCGTGTCCGAGCGACCAGCCCGAGGTGCGTCGTGTCACTCTGTAGGGAAAAGACGTCACCGCCATCGTCGAATTCTCCTTACGATCCGAAGTCGGCGCGACGTCGCCGCATCAAGCCTACCGCCAGGATCTGACCAACGGTCAGCCCCATCACTAGCACCCCCATGAAGAACGCCGCTGCCGAGGCGTAACCGACGTTGGCCTGCGCTTCAACCGCAGCCGGGGTGAAAGCGAAGTGATAAATGTAGGTCGAGACGACTTCGCTGGCGTAGTACGGACCGCCACCGGTCATCACTAGCACGAGGTCGAAGACCTGGAGACTACCGAGAATCGCCAGGAAGAGGATCACCGCGCCCACCTCGCGGAGCATCGGCACGGTCACGTCCCAGAAGCGATGCCAGCCATTGGCGCCATCGACCGCGGCGGCTTCATAGAGCTCACGTGGAATCGATTGTAATCCAGCCAGGAAGTAGACGAGATTGTAGCCAAGCGTATGCCAGATACCGACTACGATAATCGTCGGCAAAGCAAAGGTCGGGCTACCTAGCCAGTCAATAGGCTGGTGCGTGATTCCCAGGCGCACCAACTCGTCGCTGAGCGGCTGCCCGATGCTCGTCAACAGCATGCTAACAACGATGCCGACCAGCGCTGCCGAGGTAACAACCGGCGAAAAATATATCGCTCGGTAGACAGTTGCACCGCGCAGCTTCGGATCGTTCAGCACCAGGGCGAGAATCAGCGCCAGGGTGAGCTGGATTGGCACGAGCACGATCGCGTACTCGAACGTATGCTTGAAAGCGTTCCAAAAGAGTGGGTCGTGCATCACCCGGACAAAGTTCTGGAGACCAACGTACTCGGTAGGATTACCGATGCCATCCCAGTTGTACAGGGTGATCTGGATCGACGCGATTAACGGATAGATCACGAATGGCAAGACGAGCACCAGCATCGGCACCAGAAACAGGTAAGCCCAGCCATGCCGTCGGATGAAGCGGATCGGACCGCTCGGGCGGATCCGGCTGACGCCGGACACCCGTCCGAGCGACTGCGGGTGAGTCACCACGGTAGCCACTACAACTTCTGAACGTAGTTTTGGGTCAAGTTCCAGTCCGGCACTCGCCACCAGGACGGATCCACGTTGATGCCACGCGACTTCGCGTCCTGGATTGCCGCTTGCTGAGCCGCGTTCTCTCGCTTCTCGAGATCCTGCAGTGCTCCCTTCCAATCCGTGATCTGGCCGGTATAGATACCCTCGAGGATGCCCTGGATATCCGGCAGGGTCGTCTGGGGCTTGACCAGTTCCATCGTCGGATGGAGCAATCCCGGCGCGGGGGCCATCCGGATGCCCTCCAAGGCTACCTGCATGTACTCACGATACGGCTGGGTCTTGGCATACTCGAGCTTGTTCGCCTCCGGGAAGATCCGGAGCCCCTGGCCGGCCTGGACCCAGCGAATGGCGGCATCCTTCGAATTCAGCCAGGCAAACCATTGCCATGCCTGGTCGGAGAGTTTCGTCTGGTTTGACAGGGCGAAGTCGCTCCCACCGGGGGAGGTGTAGAAGTAGCTCGTCGGCTTGACATCCTGGTGTGGCAATCCGACAACGCTGTAGTCAGTGAAGTCGGGGTTCGTCTTGGCCCAGCCACTCTGGTTCCAGACACCGCCAATAATCATCGCGAACTTGCCATTGGCGAAGTTCACCCGGGCGGTCTCGTCGTCGATCGACATCGCGTCCGGGGTGATCAGTCCGGCTTGCTTCATCCCCATGAAGAATTTGATCCAGTCGAGGAAGACCGGGTTTGATGCCCAGGTGTAGGTGCCGGTTCGCAGGTCGAAGCCACCCTGGGCGTCGGGCGTACCACTGGTTTGGCACATCATCATCTGCCAGGGCAGGATCGTCTTCTGCTTGTCGCCAAAACCCCAGCCAAAGGCTCCCTGGCCAGCCCTGGTGATCGCCTGGGCGGCCGCTCGGACGTCGGCCCAGGTCTGGGGGAGCTTCACGTTGCCACTGGCATCGACGAGGCCAGCCTGCTTGAACAGCTTGTTGTTGATGTAAAGCTGAAGCCAGGGAGCAGGGCCATCATATGGCGCGCTATAGATCTTGCCTTGGAAGACGTTCGAGCCCTCGGCGAACGACTCCGGCGGGAACTGAGCCTGCCACTTATCAGTTGCCCACTGATTGAGCGGCTTGAGCCACTGCTGATCGACCTGCTCGACCAGGGTAGGCGTTTGTGGAATCAGGAAGACGTCGGGCGACGTCTGCGCCTTCATTGCCAATTGGAGCAGGTTCGGGTACTGATCGACAACCTGGGTCGTCTTCTGAACCTTGACGTTTGGATTCTTCTGCTGGAACAGCTTGATCTCATTGTCGATCGTTGGGCCCTGGGTAACCCACCAGTCCCAGTAGTTGATCGTTACGGGCTGAGTGCTGGGGGCAGTGGCGCCGCTGTTCGATCCTTGCGATCCTTGGCCAAGTGGATTTACCTTGCTGCACGCGGCGAGGGCAGTTGCCGCCGTGGTCAACAGGGCCGCTCGCACCATCGTCCGACGCGAAATCTTGAACATCGAGCTAAAACCTCAAGGCGAACGAGTAGTTACCTAAACATGACATCGTCATGAGTGCTCATCTTAGACGAATTATATATTTATGTCAATATCCAGATTGAAGGAGAGACGAGTTTCGTTCGATGAACATCTGTCACCTGCTCGGATTTGTCTGGGAGCACTTTGACCAATCAGCCAATCTTTTTCCAAGACAGACTCGGCGTCAGGAGTTGCTCCCGCTTGCTGACGAGAGCGGTGAGCCTAGTGATTAGGCCGGCTTCTCATTTTGATCGTCGTCTCAACTTAGTTGATCCGTATAGACCCGGCCGCTCAACCGTGCTATGCTCGCCCACCGAGGCATCGAATAATTGGAGGGGTGATCTTGAGCATGGACAAGCCACCACTACGCATTCTTGCGGGAGTCCGCATCCTCAGCTTCACCCAATTCCTACTTGGACCGGCCGGTGTTCAGTATCTGGCCGACCTGGGCGCTGACGTGATCAAGATCGAGCCACCCGGCTCCGGCGCTTGGGAACGCACCTGGGCCGGCGGCGACACTTTCCTCAACGGTGTCAGCGCCTTCTTCCTCCTTTCCCACCGCAACACGCGGAGCGTCGCGCTGAATCTTAAGCACCCGGATGGCCTAACTACTGCCCGCCGTCTGGTCGCAGGCGCAGACGTGCTGGTACAGAACTTTCGACCCGGCGTGATGGACCGACTTGGCCTTGGCTATGCCGTCGCTCAGGAGATCAATCCCCGTCTGGTCTACGTCTCGGCGTCTGGCTACGGCGCTGACAGCCCGTATCGTGACCTGCCCGGCCAGGATCTGCTGATCCAGGCGATCAGCGGTATCACCAGCATTACCGGTCGCGCCAGTGAGCTACCCACCGCGTCCGGAGCGCCGGTCGTCGACCAGCACGGCGCGGCCCTGCTCGCGATGGGCATTCTCGCCGCTTTGTTCCACCGTGAACGGACCGGCGAAGGACAGCACGTCGAGATCACCATGCTCCAGAGTGCACTGGATTTGCAGTTGGAGCCAATCACCTACTTTCTGAACGGCGGCTTCATCAGCCGTCCGAACGAGCCGATAGGCTCAGGCTTCCATCAGGCGCCCTACGGCATCTACCAAACCCGAGACGGTTACCTCGCGCTCTCCTTGAACCCGATTCGCAAGCTACGCCTGGCTCTCGGCGGTGTCCCCGAACTCGAGCCATACGAGCCCGCCGACTGCTTGCTGCCCAAGCGCGACGAGATCTATCGCCTGGTCGCGCCGATCCTACAAACCCGGACGACTGGTGAGTGGCTGGAGATACTCCGCGCGGCCGGCGTCTGGTGCGCTCCAGCCAACGACTACGCTCAAACCTTTGCCGACCCCGGCGTCCAGTATCTGGATCCACTTCTGGAGATTGACCATCCACGGGCTGGCTCAGTCCGCTTGCTGAAACATCCGATCCGCTACAGCGTCGGCGAGCCAAGCCTCAACCGCCTCCCGCCCGAGGTCGGTGCAGATACGGTCGAGGTGCTACGGGAGATCGGCTACGCCGACGAAGAGATTGAACGGCTCGAACGGGATGGGGTAATCGGCATCGGGAATGGACTTGCAGAAGAGTAAGCGTCGCAACAGCGCGAACCGACCGCGCCGAGGAGGGATCCGATCCATCTCAGCCCCGGTACTCCCTTTCCTCCTTTAGCGCACCAGCGTCGTCGACAAATTCACCGCGTTCTGGTCCACCGTCCGCCCGCCCGACGACAAAATTGTCAACCGCTGGCCGGTCTCATGACGATAGAGCCCGACCCAAACCTGGTAGATACCGGGCGGCACGTCTTTAAGCATGACACGATGCCGGTCCGGAATGAGATCGCCTGCTTCCCAGATCACCGTGGGGGAAGCGCCGTCAAGCGGGAGGCCATCCTGCTGAGCAACAACTTTGCCACGCGCATCAGTAAGATGGACAAAGACGGTATACGACTGAGACGGTTGCGCCGCCGCACGCCAGAAAAGGGTAACTAAGACGGTTGCCGAATTCTCTGCCAGATCGTAACCAACGAGCTGGATTCCTTCAGTGAATTGCACCCGGAGTGGCTGGCTCGGCCGTTCGGTTATCAGCGTCGTTGGTCGCAGAATGATGGTTCCCAATGAGACGCCCGTGCCGATAGATTGGCCTTTCGCGTCGATCACTGGCAAGCTCGGTCCTCCGGGCACTGTCCCATCGTAGACGCCAAGCCAGACCGTGGCCTGTTCCGGAATCACTCCGGACCAGTTGGGCGTCAGACGATAATGCTCGGGAACGATGTCGCCCGGTGGCCAAGCACTCGTCGGAGCCCTTCCTCCCTGTGGCCATCCCCGCGCACTCGCCAGGACTTTCCCGTCCGGCCCGACGAGAGTCACCGACACTGACCAGTTCTTTTGTAAGAGCGATTGGGTCCGCCAGTTGAGGTCGAGATCGAGCGACTCGCCAGGCCCGATCCGGTTCGAAATCAGGTGCGCACCAAGCAACTCGACGGCGTCGCCAAAGCGGTAGATCGGCGCGGCAACCGCCGAGGGCTGCTCAAACACCGGAGCATAGGTTGCAATAATAACGTCGCGGAGCACGAAAAAGTTTCCGGCTATCCCGAGCGCGGTGAGGAGCAATCCAATCGCGAGTGCCGCTGGCCAACGAGAACGGGGAGGGCCCTTGCGCCAGAGGCGCGACGGCGCCTGGATGATCTCTTCGATTCCGAGCGCTAAGAGGATGGCAATCGGAGCTACGGCTGGAAAGAGCAGACGCCACTGGTCGGCCGCGCGGTTGATCTGCAGCCAATGAACCAGACTGGCAAAGATGAGTAATGGCCAGATGACGAGAAGTACCAGCGCAAATCGACGCCGTCCACTTGCCTCGCCGAGCATAGTCCGACCTAGGCCGATTACTAGACCTACCAGTGCGATGCCAGTGCCCACGTCGATCAACCGGTAAACCAGATCCGGAAAGGCAACGTTTGTCCAGCCAAACATTCCCCAATACGTACCGCGCGCACGCCAGAGTATAGCAAGAGCCTCCGGAATGCTCAGCGGGCTTGGCCGAATCATCTGCCAGTTCGCCGCGAGCATCATCGACCACCCCAGGGGATCGCCATAGAGGATCTGATTGCGCACCAGCCACCAACCGGTGACGATGAGGAAAGGCACGGCCACGAGCACCGCCTGGGGAGCAAATCGGCGCGCGCGCATCTCTGCTTCGCCCACCAGCGCTAGCCCTGCCAACGGCAACAGCAGGATGCCGCTTACTTTCATCAACACCGCGCAGCCCAAGGCCACTCCTAGCGCCAGCGCTAACCGGGGTGAGCCCCCACGACGAATCCTGCGTAGCAAGAGCCAGAGCACCAGCGTTGCAGCGCAGGCGATCCCATCGTCGTCGTTCACCACGCCAGAGAGAAAGGCGAATTGTGGATTGAAAGCGACCAGTGCCGTGGCCAGCGGTGCCAAGAAACGATGGTCCGGGAATAGCTCGCGAGCGCTCAGAAAGGTGAGGAGGACAGTGAAAATGCCCAGAACGACGCCCAGCAACCGGACCAGGTGCGCTCCGAGGACATCCCCCCGATAGGGGAACTGCTCCTGGAGGGTATGGGCGTAGAGATTGCGATTGTCACGGGGCTCGGCCGCCCGATGAAAATTCACGTTCGGATTCTGGTTACGTTGATTGTCGAGGACGATCGTCGGCTGGGGCGACACGCTGAAGAGGACCGCTCCGAGCGCATAATAGAGGGGTGGCTCGCTGCCTTCCTGGCCGGCTGGAAAGTCCCCTGGCCGCTGGATCGGCAGCGCGCGGTGCTGGTAAAGGTAGTGTACCATGTCGAGGTGAGAGGTCTCGTCTGGCGCTTCGAGCAGTGGCGTGGCGACGCTAAAGGCGACGCTAACCGCGACGAAGCCAAGGATAATGGGGACGTTAGCAATAAGCGGGGTAGGTTTTATCTTGTTACTCCCTGATTCACGCAAGGTAAAGGTTCCTTGAGTGAGGCATCCATCAAGCCCCTCGAACCTGTCATTCCAGCCATAGCGAGGAATCTTCCTCAGGACGTCCACGGGGGACTACCGGGAGAGCTATCTCCAGTCTACCCAGACCGCCCAAAGTTGACAAACGCAATTTCCTCCACTACGATCAGTGGTGATTGTCCGAGATAAGGTCGTACCTACAGTGGCGGACGTTGGCGTCACGGAAAGTCAGCCGAAAGCGCACGCCCGATTGAGCGTTGTCCCGCTAGTGGCGTGGCTAGCGGTGATCGCCCTCCTGGCGTTGTTTGTTTATGGCCTCAGTACCCAGCGCTTGACCGCCGGAATCATGCCGAAACCCAATACTGTCGCGCCGGACTTCAAGCTCACGACGTTCGATGGCAAGCAAGTTCACCTGGCCGATTACCGAGGCAAGGTTGTCGTCGTAAACTTCTGGGCTTCCTGGTGCGAGCCCTGCAAGGACGAGCAGTCCGATCTGGAAACGGTGGCACAGCGCTTCCAAGGTCAGGACGTCACCTTCCTTGGAATCGACATCCAGGACAATCAACACGACGCGCTGGCGTTCGTCCAGCAATACGGCGTCACCTATCCGGTGGCGGCCGACCCAACGGGCGCGGTGTATATCGACTATGGGGTGGTAGGCATGCCCGAAACGTACGTGGTCAACCGCCAGGGGACCATCGCCCAAAAGATTGTCGGACCGATTGATCCCAACGGGCTTACTGCTACCCTCCAGGAGCTGCTACGATGAGCGAAAGTGCCGTCGCCCTCGGTACGCCTCGCCGTTTCGAGGTACCCCCTTCGAGCCGAACGAAGGCAACTCGGGTCATGATTGCCGCGATGATCGTGGTAGCAGCGATCGGCTATCTGATCTATACCGGCTTCCAGAGCACCAGTGTCTATTATCTCACAGTGAGCGAGCTGAAGGCGAAGGGGCCGAGCGCCGGAGCGGTGCGCGTGGCGGGCATCGTTCAGGCTAACTCGATCCAGCGCTCAGCAAATGACTCGATGGTGAGCTTCACGATCGCCGACGACGGCGGCAGTATGCCGGTCGTTTACGCGGGCATGCTGCCGGACATTTTTGGCCCGGGCATTCAGGTCGTGGTCGAAGGGCACTATACGTCGCGTGGTGTCTTCGAGGCAACCACCTTGCTCGCCAAGTGCCCGTCCAAGTTCACCGCAGCAGTTCCAACTCCGGTCGCGGTCCAATAATGAAGCGGCGAAGTGGTGTATCTGCCAAATTCAATGGGCTTTTGCTAAGTGTCATTCCAAGCGCGGCTAGCGAGGAATCCCCATGGACGCTCTGGGGAGATTTTTCGCCGCGGCTCGGAGTGATCGGTTCGATAGATTTGGCGGATCCACCACAAAACACTAGGGGGGAATTACAACCTCACTCGTTCGTCCCGGCGGGATATTAACTCATGGCAGACCTCGGCACTATCGCGCTTCTGATTGCCCTGGCCGCCGCGCTCTACGGCATCCTGGCCAACGTCCTCGGCGTTACTCGGAGCAATATTCCCCTTCTCCGTAGCGGCCGTAACGCGAGTCTCGCGGTGACACTCTCGATGCTCGTCGCCGCCTCCGTCCTGATCTATTCGCTCGTCGTTCACGATTACTCAGTCCAGTACGTCGCCGAGCACTCCAGCCGTGAGATGAGCCTGCCGCTAACGGTCGCCTCGTTCTATAGCGGCCAGGAAGGCTCGTTACTCTATTGGGCGACGACGCTTTCAATCTTTACCGCAGTTGTCGTGCTCCAGAACCGGCGCAAGAACCTGGGGCTGATGCCCTATGTTACGTCAATTCTACTCGGTGTCGAAACGTTCTTCCTGTTGATGCTTAATTTCGTCAGCAATCCGTTCGTTCGTCTGCCGTTCACCGCGCCGGATGGCCTCGGCCTCAACCCGCTGCTCGAAGACCCGGGGATGCTGATCCATCCACCGGTTCTCCTGGCCGGCTACATGAGCTGGTCAGTACCCTTCGCATTCGCGATGAGTGCGCTGATCACCGGCCGGTTGGATACCGAGTGGATTCGGAGCACTCGCAAGTACGCGCTCTTCGCCTGGACTATTCTGGGCTGTGGGAACCTGCTCGGGATGTGGTGGGCCTATCACGTGCTCGGCTGGGGTGGCTACTGGGGCTGGGATCCGGTTGAGAACGCGGCGCTCATGCCATGGCTCACTGGCACTGCCTACCTCCATTCGGTGATGGTCCAGGAGCGACGGGGTATGCTCAAGGTTTGGAACCTGGCCCTGCTGATTATCACTTTCAATCTCTCGATCTTTGGCACGTTTATCGTCCGCAGCGGCGTTCTTTCATCAGTCCACTCGTTTGCCGAGTCGTCGCTCGGCCCCTACTTCTTCTCGTTCCTCGCACTCTCGATCGTCTTCTCACTCGGCTGGCTCTTCTACCGCATGCCTGAGTTACGCGGCGAGCACGAGTTCGAGTCTGCTTTCTCGCGCGAGTCGAGCTTTCTACTGAATAATCTCGTTTTCCTGGGCATCGTCTTCGCGACGTTTTGGGGGTCAATTTTCCCCCTGGTCACCGAAGCGCTCCAGGGGGTGAAGCTCACCGTCGGTCCGCCCTTTTTTCAGCGGGTCGACGGACCTCTTTTCCTAGTTTTAATTGCCCTGATGGGGATTGGTCCGCTCTTACCCTGGCGCAAGGCGTCGACCACCACGCTCCGGCGCAACTTTGCCATCCCGGTGGCGATCGCGCTCATTGTCACGGCCGTGCTGATCTCCATGGGCATCCAGCAACCGCCCGCCGATGTCGCCTTGTTTCTCTGTGTTTTCGTCACCGCGACGACCTTGCAGGAATTTGTTTGGGGCACTCGAGTTCGGATGCGCCACGGTCAGAACCTGTTCGTCGCGCTGATCAGCTTGCTCGCCTCGAATCGTCGTCGCTACGGCGGCTATGTCGTTCATCTGGGCATAGTCCTGATGGCGGTCGCGATTGTCGGCTCGCAATTCTACCAGCTCGAGGCGAATACGTCGCTCAAGCCTGGCGAATCCATGCAAATCGGCCGCTACACGCTGACGATGGGCCAGCTTCAAGAAGCAGCCTATCCCGGCTATCGCCGCGTTTGGGCTGACCTGGCCGTTCAGCGCGATGGTCAGTCAGCCGGGACGATCTACCCGGCGAAGCAGTTCCACATCCACTTCGAGACCGAGCCGAACACCAAAGTGGCTTTGCAAAGCACGCCGCTCGATGACCTCTACGTCGTCCTGGCTGGCTGGCAAACCGACGGCAGCGCGAGTTTCTTCGTCTTCGTGAATCCGATGGTCATGTGGCTCTGGATCGGTGGTTTGGTCTTCTTGTTTGGAGGACTGATTACTCTCTGGCCCGATGCCGAGCCAGCCCGTGCCTTGGCGCTACGTCCGGGCCTGGAAGGAGCGCGCGTTGAGACGGCGTAGTACGCTCTACTTTTTGAGCATCGTCGCCGGCATGCTCGCTTTCCTCGCGCTCGCCGGTCCAGCTTTCGCCGACGACTCGCTCGCGGCGAAAGAGCTGCAGGTCGAGAAACAGCTTGGCTGCCCGATCTGTACCGATCTACCCTTGAACGTTTGCGACAACGAGATCTGCCAGCAGATGCGCGGCGTGATTCACCAGAAACTGAGCGAGGGGGAGACGCCGGACCAGGTCGTCCAATACTTTGTCGACCGCTACGGCAACGGCGTTCTGCTCACGCCCCCCCAGCAGGGCTTCAGTCTCGCCGCCTGGTATCTGCCACTCTTGGCCGTCGCGCTGGGCGCGATCATCGTGGTGACGTTTCTCCGCCACAGTCTCCGCCGCCAGCGGGCGATTGAGCGCCGTCTCGCCGTCGAGGATCCAGCGCTCGAGCGCTACCGCGAGCGGGTTCGGAAGGATCTCGGCACTCCGGAGGAGTTAGCATGATCCTCCTTTATTTGGAGACAGTACTTCTGCTGGGGATCGTTATCGTATTGATCGCCTATCCGCTCCTTCAGACACGACGCTCGGCGGTCGCGGCCAACACCGGCGAAACCGAAGAGTTACTTTTGCGTCGAGATCGACTCTACAGTGAGTTGCGCGAACTCGAGTTCGATTACCGGGTGGGGAAAGTGCCTCCGGAGGACTATCAAGAATTGCGACGTCAGCTCGAGAACGACGCGGCCCGGGTTCTTCAAGCGATCGACGTTGAAGTCAAAGAAATCGACGACGAGATCGAGCGCGAAGTTCGCCACCTGCGTGAGATGAGCACGACCTGTCCGTCCTGTGGCGCCACGCTCACCGCGAATGCCCGATTCTGCGCTGCCTGCGGAGCAGCCTTGAAGGTGGCGGCACGACGATGACCCCCCGGTATTTACTTCCCGCTTTGCTCACTGCGCTGCTAGCCGTGCTCGCACTCGCCGGCCAGGTCGCCGCCGGGGCCACCGGTACCTTGAATGGCACCGTCGTCGACGGCACGAAAGGCGCTAAGCTCGCCAGCGGCCTCTCAGTCACCTTAACCGGCGTTGGCCAGGGACATCAGTTCGTCGCCGATCAGACCGCGAAAGTCGATGCGAGCGGTCACTTCTCTTTCGACAACCTATTGATCGATCCGAACATCACCTACGTCGTCTCGACCGACTACGCTGGCGTGAACTACACCGCCACCGTTGCCAAGCCAACCGACGCCGGGCTACCACCGGTCGAGCTAAAAGTCTACGAGCCGACGACCAGCGATGCCGCCCTCAAGATTGATAGCGCCAACTGGCTGCTGGGCGCGATTGATCCGCGGCAAGAGCAGGCCCAGGTGCTGGCGATGTTCACTATCGTCAACACTGGCGACCACACGTACGTCGGCGACCACCGCGGCGACCCCGGTTCGGCAACGCCTGGTATCTTGCCCCGAACTCTCCGCTTACCGCTGCCTGACGGAGCAAGTGATTTCCAGCCGATGGCTGGGCTCAATCCGAGCACGCTCTTGCCGGTCGAAAATGGTTACGTGGATACCGCGCCGGTGACGCCGGGCGATCACCAGATCGTCTACACCTTTAAGATGGGGTACAGCGCTGGCGTGGCCGAGTTGCACACCGCGCTGCCGTATCCCGCCACGAAAGTCCATTTCCTGGCGCCCGACGCGGGTCTCGAATTCCGAAGCGATCGTCTCGGCGACGGTGGTACGACTCAGCTCGCCGGAAATAACTACCGCGTTCTTGGCGCTGACAATCTCAAAGCAAATGACGTGATCACCGTCGACGTCGTCGGCTTGCCCGAACTGCCGACGAATCGTTTGAGTCCGAAGGTGATGCAAATCGGTGGCTTCGTTGTCATCGGGCTCGCCGTGCTCTTGGCCTTGTTTTTCGCTCTGCGTCCCCAGAACACGGGCGGGACCGATCCGCTCGCCGAGCGGCGGGGATTGCTCGCGGCGATCGCTCAACTCGACGAACGGTACGCAGCGGGTCAACTCAATGCGAGTCGCTACCGTGTTGAGCGCAGTCAGAAGAAGCGCCAACTGATCGATGTGATGCTTGGTGGCCGAGCCACTCTGGAACGCAGCGGGGGAAGCTAATGGTCGCCGTGGTCAAGCCAACCGCGCCGACGGCGACCCAGTGGGCGGTCGAGGCCGCGGGGCTGACCCGGCGCTACGGAACCGCCCGCGCCCTGCGCCACCTCGATCTAACAATTCCCTGGGATCAACGCTTGGCCATTCTTGGGCCAAACGGCGCTGGGAAAACTACTTTCCTGCGCATCGTCGCCACCCTGGTCCGCCCCACGGCAGGACGCATCGCCGTCGGCGGCTTGGAGTTGCCGAACCAGGCCGCGGCGGTACGCCGCCACGTCGGCTTGGTCGCTCACCAGACATTCCTTTACGACGAGCTGACCGCCCGCGAGAATCTGCTGTTTTATGGGCGGCTCTATCGGGTAAAGGACCCCGCCGAGCGCGCCAACCAGCTCTTGGAGCGTGTCGGCTTGGCGGATCGCGCCGATGACCGAGTGCGCACCTTCTCGCGTGGTCTCCAGCAGCGGCTTGCGCTCGCCCGGGCGGTGGTCCACGATCCACCAATTCTCCTCCTCGACGAACCAGACACCGGTCTCGACGTAGCTGGTCTCGAGCTGCTCGCTCGCCTTTCGGTCGACGAAAGCGGTCGCCGCCGTACCGTCTTGCTAACGACCCACAATCTTCCACGGGCGATCGAGCTATCCGATCGTCTCGTCGTGCTTGCCAATGGTGCGATTATCCTCGATCGGTCGGCTACTGACGTCGACCTGGATACCCTGGATCGGGTAATCCGTGGCGAGAAGCCCAGTGCAGAGGAGTTACCCATAGCCCAGTTATACATGGCTCAACGGGCCACCACGGCAGATGAGAAATGGGCAGGCCACCCTCACCCTAACCTGCTCCTAGAGGGAGAGGGAATCTCAGGGGAGGTGCCATGAGCGGCTGGCTTGGTCAGGTCGGAGCGCTGCTCTGGAAAGATCTACTCACCGAGCTCCGCACCCGCGAGCTGCTCGGCGGCATGGCGCTCTTCGCGCTGCTCGTCTTGCTGACTTTCAATTTCGCCTTCGATCTGCGCATCGACAACGTTGGCAGTGTCGCACCCGGCATTCTCTGGGTCGCCTTTAGCTTTGCCGGTATCCTCGGGTTGGGGCGCTCGTTCGTCCAGGAGAAGGATCGGGGTGCCCTCGACGGATTGCTCGTTGCGCCGATTGATCGGGGAGCGATCTATCTGGCGAAGTTTCTGGGCAACCTACTCTTCATGGTCGTCGTCGAAGCGATCGCTTTGCCCGTCTTTACCGCCTTCTTCAATTTCGGCATCGCGACGCCTCAGCTCGCCTTGATCATTTTTCTGGGCACCGCCGGCTTCGCCGCGGTCGGGACGTTGTTCGCCGCCATGGCGGCGAACACCCGGGCCCGCGACGTAATGCTGCCTTTGCTCGTCTTTCCGATCTGCGTACCAGTGATCATCGCCTCGGTCGCGGCGACGTCATTGGTGATTGATGGCGGTAGCCTTGCCAACCGGCTGGGCTGGCTCGAAATGCTTGCCGCGTTCGACCTGATCTTTGGTATCCTTTGTTTTGTCGTATTCGAGTTTGTTGTCGAGGAGTGAACCGCGATGAACGTTCGCTCGTTGCCGCTACCGACCGAGCGTCAGGAGACGCGGAGTGGCGCGCTGGATTGGCTCGATTGGCTGCTCGCTGGTGTTTCCGCGGCCAGCTTCGTCGTGGCGCTTTACGCCGCCTTCGTCTATGCCCCTACCGAGGCGGTTCAAGGCGATGTCCAGCGCATCTTCTACTTCCACGTCTCGCTCGCCTGGCTCGCCTACCTAGCATTCTTCGTCGTGTTCCTAGGAAGCATCGTCTATCTCTGGAAGCGCTCCGAGTGGTGGGATACCGTCGCGCGCTGCTCGGCCGAGGTTGGCGTTGTACTGACGACACTGGTCTTGATCAGCGGCTCGCTCTGGGGCCGACCGATCTGGGGGACCTGGTGGACCTGGGACGCGCGGCTAACGACCACCTTGATCCTCTGGACGATCTACGTCGTCTACCTGATGCTGCGCGCCTATAGCAGCGATCGACTTCGCGGCGCCCGCTACGGCGCCATTCTCGGCATCATTGGCTTCGCCGACGTGCCTATCGTCCAGATGTCGGTTGTCTGGTGGCGCACCCTTCACCCGCAACCGGTCATCGAAGAAGGAGCGCTGCCTCCGCAGATGCTGATCGCGCTCATGATCAGTTTAGTTGCTTTCACCGTCTTCTACGTCTTCGTGATGCGCATTCGCCTGCGGATCGAGTGGCTGAAAGAAGAGATCGCGCAGCTTCAAGAAAGTGAAGGTTAATCGTATGCCTCCACAAAACCTGGTCTACCTGTTCGTTGCCTATTCAATTATCATGGTCGTCCTGATCGGCTACATGCTCTTTCTCTCCCAACAGATCGGCGACCTGCGCAACCAGCTCAGCGCGCTCCGCCGCGAATTGGCTCCCCGTCTTAAAAGGCGGGAGCCGGAATCGGGCTAAAGCCCCTGATTGAAGTAAGGAAGAAGTGGAACAAATCCTGCGTCAGCGGTTCAAATGCGCGAGCGCTCAGCGCGATTTTCGGTCCGGTCAGCTCATTCTGCGCTAGAAATCGTATGGAAACTGAGGATCAATTTCAATGGAATCAGTCGCTGCTGAAGCCGAGGTTTTTATTCGCGATTACATCGGCTCGTTCACCTCGGCGCTCAACAGTCTGGATCTGGAAACCATCACCCAGATCGTCGAGACGCTTTGGGACGCTTATCAGAACGACCAACAGATTTTTTTCTTTGGTAATGGCGGTAGCGCCGCGAGCGCCTCGCACATCGTCACCGATCTGACGAAAGGAGCACTCGGCCACCGGGGCGACGGCCTGGCCCGGCCGGTCCGCGCCTTCTCGCTCACCGATAACCTCGCCCTGGTTACCGCCTGGGCAAACGATGTCGGCTACGATAGCGTCTTTCTCGGGCAACTCCGTCCCTACCTGCGCGAGGGAGACGTCGTCGTCGCCATCTCAGCCAGTGGCAATTCGGAAAACGTCGTTCGCGCCGTTCGCTACGCGCGCGAAGCGGGCGCCACGACGATCGCTCTCACCGGCTTCGGCGGTGGCAGGCTCGCTAAGCTGGCCGATCTGAGCATTGTCATCGACAGTAATCACTACGGCGTGATCGAAGATCTCCACCTGCAGATCGGGCACCTGATCTGCTACTTCTTCCGCCAATTGATCGAAGAAAAGCTCGCGGCCGTGCCGGTCGCTGGCTAGTCGGAGCTCCCTCACCCGGTCGGCCGCGGCCGACCGGGTGAGGGAGCTAGAACGGCTGCCCATACTTCTCCCGGCTCGCGACCTCCGAGAGCAGCTTGCGATTCTTCTTGCCCCATCCCACGGCCCGGGCCGGGTAGCCGAACGGGAGGATCGCCAGAATCTCCAACTCGGCCGGGATGTCGAGGACCGGCTTGACAGTCTCTAGCTGACCGACGAAGCCGACCCAGTTTGAGCCCACCCCTTCGGACCACGCGGTGAGCAGCATGGACTGAATCGCCCGGCTCGCATCGGAAACGGCGAACCGGGTCTTTTCAATCGCTACCACGATCGCCAGCGCGGCCTGAGCAATGTAGGGCCCAGTTCGGGCCAGACTTCCCAGTTGACGCAGCGTGTCACGGTCTTCGACGACGATAAAGTGCCAGGGCTGCAGGTTCATCGAACTCGCCGTCAGGCGCCCGGCTTCGACGATCCGGCGGACAACTTCCTCGGGCACAGGTTTATCCTGGTAGCTTCGTATGGCCAGGATCGTGCGAACCGCCTCAAAAACGTCCATCAGCCACCACTCCTTTAGCGAGAACCCGGTCGGCCGGTTCAACGAGATCAGGGCAGGCGTCGAGGTGCTACGGGAGCGAGAGCCCCCTATTGGCCGAGGAGAGTATTCGGCCACAAATCTCCCTACGACTGTAACACGGACTCGCGGTCGCCCACAAGGAATCTGGCTTGACGCGTAACCAGCAGATCTGCATTTCATGCTCCAGTGGGCTTCTCATTTTTCTTCAGCAGCGCGCCTCCAGTTGACGCAGATCGGACGCAACGCCTACAATGCCGGAGTGATGTACAGCAATATCTGGCAGGGCCCGTGACCGGCGACCCGACAATTGCCACCTATGATCGGATTGCCCCGGCGTTCGCCGAGCGGACCTTTGCGATTGATCTCGATTCGGCACGCGAGACGTTCGCCCGGCGGATCAAGCTGAACGCTCCGGCCGAGCGGTTTCGGATTCTCGACGCCGGTTGTGGCCCGGGGCGCGATAGCAAGTGGTTCCACGAGCGCGGCTTCCAGGTCATCGGCGTCGATCTTTCGGCCGGCATGCTCGCGGAAGCCCGGCGGCGAGCATCTGACATCGATTTCCGCCAGGCTGACCTGCGGCAGCTCGACTTCCCAGACGGCTACTTCGATGGCGTCTGGTGTTGCGCGTCGCTGCACCATCTTCCCCGGACTGACGTACCAGGAGTGCTCGCTACCTTCAATCGGATTCTCGGTCACGGTTTTCTCTACGTGAGTGTCAAGCAAGGCGCGGGGGAGGAGGTGATCGAATCGGACTACGCGCCCAATACTCCGCGCCACTTCACCTATTTCGGTCGATCCGAGCTCGAATTGCTCTTCGAGCGAGCCGGCTTTGACGTTCACGAAGTGAAGGAACAAACGATTACACCGGGAGAGTCTCATCCCTGGCTGAGCGCACTCGGCCAGACGAAGCTGCGCACGCCGTTACTGGCAACGATTGGCTACATCTTCGATCAAGACGGCCGACTGCTCCTCAGCGAGCGGATTGACGGTCGTGGCTGGAATCCACCATGCGGCTACGTCGATCCTCTGGAAACTCCGGACGAGGGGTTCCTCCGCGAGATCCGAGAAGAGACCGGCCTCGAGGCCGAGATCGAGCAGTTTATCGGCGTGTACAGCGGACCGCGCCTCTCCCGCGGCGCCCTCGCCGACCCTTTTCTGGTGCTCCAGGCCTACACCGCGCGCATCGTCGGCGGCACTCTCACCTTGACCAACGAGGCCCTCCAGCACGGCTGGTTTTATCCGGACAATTTGCCGTCGCCGATGTCTTCGCGCCGACACATCGAGATCCTCCAGGACGTCCTGGCGGTTCGAGCCGGCCAGCTCACGCCACCAATCATTCGTTCCTACCGACGGAATCTGGTTCCTTCCAACCCACAAAGTTGACCGGTGAGGACAAAAGCTGATGGATTGGACTAAAACGCTCACCGACGCGTTTCTTTCGTTCCTCTTTGCGCTGCTTGGCTTCATCCTGCTCTTCGCCGGCTACCGCCTCTTCGATGCGCTGACGCCGACCGACCTTGGCCGGGACATTTTCGAAAACGGCAACGTTGCCGCCGCCATCTTCGCCGGTGCCTTCGTCATTGCCCTGGCAATCGTGGTAAGTCACGCTATCTCCTAATGCGGAGTGGCTGGCCGTGCGCCGTTAGCAACCGTAGGAGGGAATGGGTGACCGAACCAGAGCAGGCCATGTCCCCAGCCCACTTGCTTCGCCTCCACCTCGAAGCGGTGTGGTGGGGGTGCGCCGTACCGGATTTGAGCCTTCCCGACGTCGAGATTGACGATGCCCGAGCACCACTCGTCTATCAGGGTACCTGGACCGGAGGCTCGGTTCGCATCTGGCAACGCGGAATGACCGTATCGGATCGCGATGCGCTCGCCAAGGCACTTTGGGATCCTACACCATCCACGTACCAAGGAAGCTCAGAAGTCGTCCTGATCCAAACCGAGCGGCCGGTGCTTTCGCTCGACGCAGCAGCCTCGATCGCTCGGATCATCGGTGCTGCCGAATCCAAACTGGTGGCGACGCACGAGGCAGACAGCGTCGAGTATTACCTCGGTTCAGTCGAGCGATGCCCGATCGTCGGCGTCGTCGCCGATGGTCGTCTGGTTACGGTTGCTCACTCGTCGCGGCGAACCCGCGTCGCGGTTGAGCTCGGCATCGAAACACTACCGGATTATCGTCGCCGAGGCTTTGCTCTCGCCGCGACCATCGTTTGGGCCGCCACTGTCCGTCAGGAAGGACTGATTCCCTTTTACAGCGCCCGTGCCGACAACACCGCATCGCTTGCCCTCGCCGCGAAAGCAGGCTATCGGCCATTTGCCTGGGGCACCTCGCTATGGAAAAGCTGAGTTAGACGGTCGAGTCCAGCTCCAACCCTCGCTGCTCGTACAGGCGTCGACGCGTTTCCTTGTCGCCCTTCGCGACCTTCCAAGCCAGTTCACCGACCTGCCGCGCTTGCTCGATTGGCACGACGATGACTCCGTCGCCATCGGCAACGACGAGGTCACCGGGGCGAACGAGCACGCCGCCAAGGTTGACCGGCACGTTCGAGCGATCGTACTCGAGTCGTCCCGGTCGAATCGTCCGGGAGATGTAGCGCGAGTAGACCGGACACTTCTGCTTGATGAGTTCGTCGGTGTCGCGGGCGCCGCCGTTGGTTACTACCCCAACCGCCCCGGCGTTCAGCCAGGAAAGGCAGTTGTTTGAGCCAATGAAGCCGACATCCAGGTCTGCCGCGTCGATCACGATCACGTCACCGGACTGGATATCGTCGCGGATCGGGCCGGGGCTAATGTTACGATACCAGTTTCGAATGAACTCCTCCATCTCTTCAGGAGTCCGGGCGGTGATTGGACGATTGGTCGGGACGAACCGCACAGTATGGGCAAAGCCATAAATGCGGTGGCTAAAACCCTCGAGATCCCGGTAAATCGGACGGATGTCTCGATCGACAAGGCCACGATCGTGGAGCAGCACCCGATCCATGCCGTCGGAAACGTCGGTCACCCGTAAGCCGCGATACAGCTCGATCAACTCTTGACGCTGGGAAATGTCCATAGGTAAATATCCTCCTGTTCATATGGGAAATTGCACCTGCGGAGACACCAATCGGAAATGCAGCCCTCATCCTGCTCTTCTCCTAGAGAGGGAATTTACACCCTTCTTGTGAACTTTCCTTCTCTCTCCATGGAAGAAAAGAGGCGGGCCACCGGCCCTCTAACGACCCGCGATACCAGACATGACTATACCTTTGACGAAGAAGCGCTGAGCCAGGAAGAAAACGATCAAGATTGGGATGATTGCCGCGACCGAGGCAGCAAGCATCAGGTTATACTCGGCTGAATAAATCCCGTTGAATGCTGCCAAGCCGAGGGCGACGGTCCGCTTTTCCATCGTATTCAAGTAGATCAGCGGACCCAAGAAGTCGTTCCAATTGAAGACAAAGGTAAAGACGGCCACCGTGGCCACGGCTGGCACCGCGAGCGGCAAATTGATCTGGGCCCAGATGCGCCAGTTGGAAGCGCCATCCACTCGCGCCGCCTCGTCCAATTCGAGTGGCAACGTGAGGAAAAACTGGCGCATCAGGAAGACGTAGAACGGCGTGCCAAAAAAGTCTGGCACCCAGAGCGGCTGCCAGGTATCGACCCAGCCAAGCTGCTTGAAGAGAATAAACTTCGGAATTAAGGTCACGATTCCCGGAAGCATCATCGTCGAAAGGACGACCATGAACAGGAAATCACGGCCGGGGAAGCGCAATCGCGCCATCGCGAAGGCGACGAGTGATGACGATACGGTCGTGCCGACGGTTGCTAGGGCCGCGATGATCAAGGTGTTTCGAAAGAATAGATTGAATGGTAGAACAGTTAATCCCTGACGATAATTATCCCACTGTGGGACCACTGGCCAAAGAGTCGGCGGCCACTGGAACACCTCGGCCTCGGTCTTGATCGAACCGGTCAACAACCAGAGGAATGGCAGCATCATCACAACGCCCAGGCCCAGCAGAATCACCTCGGCCACCACAACACGGACGATCTGGTGCACCGATCGGAGATCTCGCTTCGCTAGCGAGGCAGGAACAGAACTAATCGTCACCTTTGCCGTCTCGTGCGCCATCGGCTCATCGTGAGTGGACACATTCATGAAATCCTTACCCTCGCTCCGCCTCGTAGTAGACCCAGCGCCGAGAGAGCCAGAACTGCAACAGGGTGAAGGCCATGATGATCACGAAGAGAAGCCAAGCAAGCGCCGAGGCATACCCCATCTTAAAGAATTGGAAGGCGTTGCGGAATAGATAGAGCACGAAGAAGAGTGTGGAATCGGCCGGGCCACCACTGGTGATGATGTACGCCGCGGTAAAGACCTGAAACGAGCCGATGATCCCCATAACAAGGTTGAAGAAGATCGTCGGCGTGAGCATCGGCAAGGTTACGTTGCGAAAGCGTGCCCACAACCCGGCCCCATCGAGCGCAGCCACTTCGTAAAGATGCTGCGGAATACCCTGCAACCCGGCCAGGAAAATGACCATCGCCGAGCCAAAGCCCCACATACTCATGATGATAAAGGAGGGCTTGGAGCTGACCGGATCCCAAAACCAGCGCTGGGCGGGCAATCCAACGATCCCGAGCGCGGCGTTTGCCAAGCCAAACTGTGGATTGAAGACGTACGCCCAGAGCAAGGTGTTTGCGACGATCGGCGTAATCGACGGCAGGTAGAAGACTGTTCGATGATAGCTGATGAACGGAACCTTCCAGTTCACCAAGAGCGCCACGAGCAAGGCGACGAGCAGATCCAAAGGAACGGCAATGAAGGTGTAGTAGGCAGTATTGTAGAGAGCAGTCGTAACGTAATGATCGGTCAGCAGGTTTTGGAAATTGCCAAGGCCAACCCACTGGGGTGGGGAGAGCAGGTTCCAGCTCGTGAACGAGAGCACAATCGAGGCGATCATCGGCCCAGCCGTGAAGATCAAGAACCCCACGACAAACGGCGATACCATCAAATAGGCATCTCGATATTCAGTCCAGCGCAGCCTCGACTTCCGACGACCGGTCACTTTTGTGCTCATCTTGCTACAACATCAAATTGCTGTTTTTTGCTGCAGCAGTTGATCGATCTGCTTCTTCAACGCCGGCACCTGGTCCTTTGCCTGGGCCTTGCCCAGCCAAACCGGGTCCAGCGCCGAGGTCCACGCTTGCTCGATCTGGGCTAACGCGGCCGGAGACGGCGCCGCCACCGCCTGCGGTCCTTTACCCGTCAATGGATCGACGTGACAAGGGACATAATTCTTCGTGTTGTAATTCGGATCATACTGCTGAGGAACGAGCTCCCGCAAGCCGGCCGCCCAGCGGTGCTGGCCAATGATGATCTTCTGCTGGTCGGCACTGGTCATGAACTTTGTCAAAATCCAGGCCTGATCCGGATATTTCGATGCCTTGGGAATCGCGAATCCGGTCGTGCCCCCACTCTCCACGACTCCACCACTTCCTTGCGGATAGTAGACCTCGTCATACTTAAAGGTCGACTTTTGCTCGTGGTAGAAAAACTCCTCGGCGTGATGGGCCCAGGTCGTCGCGACGAGCTGATTCAGCCACGGATCTCCGGGCTGACTGATTGCCCCCGGGGGCGGGGCCACGTGATGCTTCACGACAACGTCGGCCATGAACTGCAAAGCATTGATCGACTCGGGCTGGTCGATCAGACTCTGGGTCCAGTCGTCATTGTAGAGCTTGCCGCCCATCGCGGAGAACCAGATGTAGAAACCTTCGCCGCGTGGGCTGTTCGTCTGGGGTTGTACCGTTCCCCAACGCACCACGTCGCTCGGATTGAAGCCTGACTGATCGGCCGTCTTGCCACTCCGGTCGACGGTAAGCTTTTTCATCCCGGTCAGCCAGTCGTCCCACTTGTAGATGAACGTTGGCACCGGCACCTCGGCCTTGTTGAACATATCGATGTTGTACCACAGCGCATTCACGCCATTGTCCTTGGGAATAGTGTACATGTGGCCCTTGTAGACCATGGCATCGTTGAAGACGTAGCTCTTCGGATCCAGCTTATCTTTCGCGAGGTTGTCGTCGAGTGGCCGCATGACATCCTTGGACGCCCACTCGGCGATCCGAGTGTAGTGCAGCCAGACGACGTCCGGAATCGCACCGCCGGCCATGACCGTTTCGAGCTTGGTCCAATAGTTACCCCACGACTCGTAGGCACCCTTGATCGTGATATTCGGATTCGCGGCTTGGAAGCGCTTGACGAAGTCAGTCCAGATGGCAATCTCCGGCGCGGCCGAGAGCGGCAAGAACCAGTTCAGGGTAATCGCGGGACCGGTGGACGGAGCGGCGGTCGCCGCTGGCTGGGCGTTTCCGCTCGTGGCCGGTGCGGTCGTCGGTTTGGCCGACGGAGCCGAGGTCGCTGCCGCGGTGGGAGCCGCAGGTACCGTGGCCGATGGGGCGCTGGTACTACGTCCACCACCGCATGCTGCGACCACCAGGCTTGTCAGGCCGGCGAGGCCAACTGCCTTCAGCAGATTCCGACGCGAGACGCTGCCACTATTTTTACCATGATTTAATGTGCTGCGCTCCGATCTGTCCATGACACGACTCCTTTCTATAGACCAGCGACAACTGCCTCTCTCCCGAAAAGGGCCGGTAATATTTCTCGACCATCTTGATGTTGACCGTGTCGTCGAGTGGCATAATGGCCCTGACTCTGTGCACCATGGGTGGCTAACTCAATTGGCTCAGCGGCGTGGTATAAATACTCTCAATTTCGCAGGGACGAACAGTAGAACCGAGTAGCCAGCGAGGAGTGCGTCGTCTTTTATCGTCAGCGTTTGGTGCACAGGACAACTACGATGATATTCAGGTCCCAACTAGTCGTAAAGGTGTTTGTGGCCATGGGCGGCCACCCGCGGCCAGAAATTGTGGTTCGCGCTCCAAAACGTCGATCCCTTTTCCGGGAGTGATGCATGGCCCGTTGGAGCGCCACCACAGACGAAATTGGCAGGCCGCCCTTACCCCTTCGCTATGCTCAGGGCGAGCCCTAACCCTCTCCCGGAGGGAGAAGGAATTTCAGTGGAGGGATCTCGATGCTGCAGACCTGGTCACGCCAACAGGTCCGCTATAAAGAAGCTGGCCTGAGCGACCTCCGCCAAGATGCACTCGTTTTCGTAGAGATCGTGCTGCTGGTAACCGCCCTCGGCGCACTGATCGCTGCCGCGGTTGCCATTGATCAATTAGGCGAGACTCCACTTTACGCCTCAATCGAGCTCGTCATCCTCACCGTCCTCGTCCATCGTCTCGCCAAACACGGTGTCTCCCTCGCCTCGACCATCCTCATCGTCGGATTGAGCGTAGTGATCGCCGCCAGCGTGTTGACCTCGGCGAGTTGGCTTCTGCTCAGTGCTTTCGCCCTTCCCGTCTTGATTGCTGTTGCCTTGCTTGACTTGCCCGGCGGCATTCTGGCTACCGCCATCGCGGGAGGTTTATCAATCGCCCTTGTTCTTTACTCTCCCGGCATCGTGCCAATCCAAGCGCTCGCGTTCACACTCTGTCTGGCGATCCTCGTGCTGAGTTTGTCGGCCATCCTCTGGCGGCCGGTCTACACCGTCCTCGACTGGGCCTGGAGCAGCTTCGAGAGCATCCAGAAGCTGAATGCCGAACTGCAGGCACGGCAGGTCGAGCTTGGACGCCTCAACCAGAGCTTGATCCACGCTTACGAGCAACTGAAGCAGACAACCGCCCAACTCGAGCGCGCGCGCCAGACCGCTGAAGAAGCCCGCCGGCTCAAGGCTGAATTCGCGGCAAACGTCAGCCACGAGCTGCGCACTCCCCTGAATCTCATCATCGGACTCAGCGAGCTCATGGTCGTATCGCCTCATCCTGGTGCCCCGGAGCTTCCCGAGCTCTTCCGCGCCGACGTCGAAGCGATCTATCGCAACGCCTGCCACATTTCCAACCTGATCGACGATGTCCTCGACATGAGCCAGATCGAGGCCCACCACATGGGCTTATTGCGGGAATGGGTGTCACTCTCCGATGTCGTCGCCCAGGCGACGGCCACTGTCCAGACGCTGTTTGAGAATACCGGCCTCACGTTAGACATGCGTTTACCAGAGGATCTGCCCCGAATCTTCGTCGACCCGATTCGGATCCGCCAGATCCTGATCAATCTCTTGAACAACGCCGTACGCTTCACCGAAGAGGGTGGCGTAACCATCAGCGCACGCGTTGAAGGTGAGCAGCTCGTCGTCGACGTCGCCGACACTGGCATCGGCATTCCTCCCCAGGACCTGTCAGGGGTCTTTCACGATTTCTGGCAGGCCGGCGAGCCGCGCCGAGGCCGACGAGGCAGCGGCCTCGGCCTGGCGGTGAGCAAGCGATTTGCCGAGCTCCATGGTGGGAATATGTGGGTCACCTCGAGCCTCGGTCAGGGTAGCACCTTCTCGCTCTCGCTCCCACTGGGGGCAAAGTCAGTCGTCCAGGAAGCCGAGCTCAACTCAGCACTCTGGCAAAGCCTCGAACAGCAATCGCCTGCCTGGCCTAGCGTGCTCCTGCTCGCGCCCGAGCCCGAAGCAGTCCGGGTCTTCCGCCGCTATCTCGACGGCTACCAGGTGAGCGTAGTTCCGGACATCCCGTCTGCGGTGAGCCAAACGATCGAGACAGCGGCCCGGGCGATCATCGTCAACAGCCCCTCTCGCCGCGACAGTCTTCAGCGCGCGCTTCAGCGGAGCGAGCACACTCAATTGGGCCTGCGCCTCCCGGTCATTACCTGCGCTCTGCGTACCTCGCGCACCCATGCTCAGGATCTGGGAGTTCAGGAATACCTGGTCAAACCAGTCACCCAGCAGCAGATTCAACGCGTCTTACGGCGATTTGGCCGGGGTCATCGCGAGCTACTATTCGTCGACGACGATCCGGAAATGCTTCACCTGCTTACCCGCATGGTCAGCGCGCTAGCGCCTCGTACAGGAATTCATACTGCTGTCAACGGCTGGCAAGCGATCGAGATTCTCAATCAGGTACCGGTGCATGGGGTATTTCTCGATCTGTTGATGCCCAGCGCGGATGGCTACGGCGTCCTGGCATACCTGAAACAAGATCCTCGGCTGGCGGCGATATCGGTCGTCGTCATATCGGCGCGGGGCGAAGAGGATGAAGGCCTTCTTGCCGACTCACTTGAGATTACTCAGACCGGGGGCCTGCGGGTCGCCGAGCTCTGTCGTTGGATTCGCTCGGGCTTGGACTCTCTCCAGCCAAACGGTCGCATTGCAGCCGTGCCAACACCGCCAGTAGCTCTGGACGCTTCACCGGTTTCGTGAGGAACTCGGATACACCGAGAGAGTACGCCAGGGCATGATCAGGCAACACCGAGCAGATAACCACTGGAATTGTCGCGGTCGTCGCGTCGGCACGCAGTGCGTGGAGGATCTCCCAGCCATCCTGACTGGGTAAGAGTACGTCTAGGATGATAACTGCCGGACGCTGTTCACTGGCCAGGCGCAGCGCCCGCTCAGCCGAGCGGGCCTGAAGCAACCGATAGGGTGTTCCCACGAGATAGCGGCGGAACAACAGGGCGACGTCCGGATTATCGTCGACGAGGAGAATCGAGGAATTTTGGATCGCCGGCAAGCGAAGCCGAAAGATGACCTCGCTCGACGAATCCTCGCAGGTTGACGTCGCATTGAGAAGGTGCGCTAGCCGTTCGATAATCTCCCGCGCTGCCAGACCGATCGCCTCGCCCACGTTCGTACTCCCCGTGTTGTCCGTCGCGACGGCGCGACGCCGCGCCCGGATCACCACGTCGACGGCCTGACTGGGCAGCAAGCTGGCGCTAATCTCGACGGACTCTGCTCTGCCTACTTCGATCGCTGCTGACAGCATGGTGAGCAAGAGCTGGCGTAGAATGGTGCGATTCACCGCGATCTCGAGACCACTAGCGGACGATACGCCCCGCAGATCGACACCATGCATCGTGGCGAGACGCTCGGCCGTCTCGACGACACTAGCGATGATCGTGTCTAATGAGATTGGATTTGGCGCCGCGGTTGCCACCAAACTAGCTAGCTCGGCGTCGAGATCACTATGCATTCCAGTCGGCGGGCTGCTGGCAGGCGTTCCAGCCCGTCCCCCGGGTTGTTGCTCGGTTGAAGCCTGCACCAAGTGGACCAACCGCGTCCAGAGCAAGCGTGCCACTTCGTCGAGCGCTTCAGCGTGGTCACGCCGTGCCTGACGCGGACTAACTTGCAACTCGTGAACGATCTGCTCGACGCTCGCTCCTTCGAGGTAACGCAACTGGAGATGACGGTAGCGGCGCCACTCCGGCGCCGCCGGCGTCACAGTCCCGAGCGGCCGCAGCCATTCCAAGGCATCGATCAAAATGCGATGGAGACGTTCGACGCTCAATTCCAAACGCTGGTCCAAACGCTGGCCAAGCACCTGGCGAAGCGGATCGTCCTGGAGCAGAACCCGATCATGCAGATGGGCGTACGCCATGTGTACTGCTTGGGTAAAAGCCTTGAGATCGCTCTTGAGATCGTCCATGCCCTGAATAGTAGCACAGTCGCTCGCAATGACATGGCGGCTAAGCATCACCGTAATGGTGATTCTCTTGCTTCAAATAGACTTCCGTCACATCAGTCGAGGTCAATTCGCGTCCAAATGACAGGCTCAGATGAACTGTCCAGAGGCCAAGTCCGACCTTCGACTCATCGGTAGCGTTGACCAAGCCAAAATAGACGTTGTCTTCCGCTTTCTTGCTAAACGAGGCCCAGGGAATCAGCTCCGCTTCATCGCCCAGCCGCTGCACCGAGACCGTGCCGGTGCTGGTGATCTGATATTCGGCGCCGTCGATTGTCACCCGAACCGGACGTCTTCCCGAGACTCCCGCGCGCACCCGCTCTTCGAAGCGCACCAACGCCCCGTCCTGGGCGACCAGTTCTTCGTAAAGATCACTGCCTTGCTTGCAAAGCTGGTGCTTCTGGTACCAGAAGTAACCGTCGGGCGAGGTTTCGATCAAGCTGCCATCGTTGAGAAACGTCCAGCGCCAGCTATAGGTGCGTTCCTCGACGACCTCCTGGCAGAGAAAGATCGTCTTCGCGACGAAGCTGCCCGCCTCCCAGATCTCGACCACGTCGCCCGGCAGCAGCAGGCTGAGCTGGGCCAGGTGGTCCGACTCGCCAAACGTCTCGGCGTGACCGTTCTCTGAAGAGCTATTTGTCATCTTTCCCTCTCCTCCACCAACGTCGCGAACCACTTCGCCCGATTGGTGATGATCTTACCGCCAACGCGCGTGTAATAGCCAGCCCAGGCGCTGGCGACGACGTAACTGCCGACCGTGGCCCGCCCCGTCGTCAGTTGAGCGCTAAGCGAGGTCGGAATCACCGTGGGAAACTCGCGAACTTCGATTCGCCGTTGCACGACGTAGCTTCGGCGCCGTCGCACCTCGGCCCAGGCCTCCGACGACAGATCTTCGCCAAAGTAGACTTCCTCGCCCTCTCGGCCAAACACCTGCTTTGCCACCAAGTCGGACCGCGCGATCGTCTCCGGATACTCGTCAATCCACCAGGTTGGCACGAGATATCGCTCGATCAGCTCCTGCTCGACTGGCGAAAAGATCTCCTCGCCGCGCTGCTGCCAGATCCAGGCGAGCAGACCTTTGTTCTGGAGAAGCAAGCCGTACAAGCCGTTCAGAACCTGGAGCTGACCCGCAGCAACTGCTTCGTAGATTGCCGCGAAAATCGACGTTCCGAACGTCGTTTCAAAGGGCACGTAGCGGTAGAGCGCACCGATCGACTTGCCCAGCAAGGATACACCTTGGCGCGTTGCGGTAAGATTGTCAACGTCGGCCAGGACCGTTGCTATCCCCTGCCTCGCCAGCGGCTCGCCGACAAGCTTCGCGGTAAAGGCCATCTGCGCCAGGTCTTCGAGCTCGCCGGCGTCAACGACGATACCCAGAGTTCGCGGATCCACGCCTTCGATTGCCCTCCGAAACGCCGCGACGATTGACTGTGCCAAGTTCTTACTCGGGCGGCCCAGACCGCGCGCTTCGGGTAAGAGATGCAGCAGACAGTGCTCGGCCGCCACGGCTTCGCGCAGCCCCGAGGGTGTGTCGGCATTGTATTCAAGCAGCCACCAGTGACCGGTGGGATCCTGGACGAAGTCAAATCGCCCGAGGATCGGCAAACGTGGAAGCTCGGCGCTCAAGAGCTCGGCGGCAGGCCAGGGAAAGCCGAGTTCGACCAGTCTTGGCACGTTCTTCATGAGCGTGTACGCCGCGCGATCGAAGATCCGGACAAAAGCCTCGCTCAGCTCGGCCAGAAGCTTGTTCTCGTCGGAATCGAGAACCACCGCGTTCAGCGCCAGGTACGGTTCCCCCCGAACCAAATGATCGGTGAGCCAACCGGTAAGCTGGGCCCGTTGGACGAAGCGTCGGTAGAGCGGCGGAGAAATCCGGGCTGGCTCGACGATCAGGCTCCGCATATCGTCCGTTCGACGCTCCGAATTCCCTGCTGTTTCAAAGACTCGCGGTATGGACTCAGATCATCGGCAAAGCGTCCGAACGAGAGCCAGCATACCTTGCCAATGCCTTGGGCCAACAGAAGATCAGCGGACGGGAAGCGGCAAGCAACGTACGCATAACGATTGTCGAACACCCGAGGTCGTCCTGTGAATCGTAGTGGCCCGAACCGATCGCCATCGAGGATGAAGGCCACCCCCTGCTCTGCGACTGGCCGCCGGACCAGCTTGGCGTAGCCGACAAGCTGAGCCAACAACCGCTCTGAGCGGAGTACCGCTGGTGCCACGGTCCAGCGCTGAATGACTGGCACAACAACGTAGCCAAGCTGGGTTAGCCACGGCGCGGCCGGCAGTACTCGCGTTGGAGGTGCATCGATGAAGAATGCGATCTTTTGCACTTCTGGCTTAAAATTCTGATCTCTCTGTAGACCCGTCTTTGGCCAGGGGACAGAGTGAGCAGAAGGTGGAGGACTGGGAATGCCAGCTTCTCGCTGGCAGGAGCCAGACTGTGCCGCCTGGGAGGCAGCGCTCCCAGTCCTTTTCGCCATCGCTCTGATCGCCCCACTCAGCCAGTCCGGTGTTCGCGGCCGAGGTTTGACCAAGGTTACATCCACGTGCCCACTAATAAACGGCGCCGCGCCAACAAATGACCAGAAAGGCCCCGCAGTGCGCTGCCAAAGAATCAGCGCTTGGGCCAGAACTGGGTCAGGATCTCGAACAGGAGTCATGGGGGGTAGTCGGTGGTGTTGGTGCACTCGCCCCGGCTGCGCCAATTGCCAGGATCTCCCGCAAGCGGTCACGATCAGCGGAACTCAGGTACGGAAGGATACGCAGCCATTGCCGCTTCAAGTCGGGAGGAAGCAGGCTACTCTGTCGGATCAACCTCACAAGCACTTGCCTTTCCGAGGTCGGTCTTTGAGGCGAGTGGCTCAACTACTACTTGCTCCGGCCGAGCTAGTGCTCGCGTGACCGGCCGAAAAACTACTTGCCTTCGCCGCGCTGACCCCTCCTTCGTGGCCAGTGTCGCTTACCCCCGCTCCGCTCTTCGCCGAGGCCGCGACGCCGCTACCGGTCCCGCCAGCCCGTCCACTAACAGCATGGGCTGGCCCAACAACCCGGGCAGCAGGCGCCGGCGGCACGGTCGACACTTTCGCTCCCCGGATCGTTCCGCTGTCCGGAACAGTCTGCGAGGGCAAATCATAATAGCGCGGATCGGAGTAACGACCGGAGGAAAACGGATACCAAACTGGATAAGGATTGCTGTAGGCCGAACGGAGGTAGTTGGGCGTGTCGACGATGGGAATCGAGCTATTCTGGTCGAGATAAAGAATGGGGTCGCCTTGGGCGAGCACCTCGAGCTCATCACCACCCGTTGACTGGAGTAGTCGAAGCAAGCTCACGCTCGCCTGGTGGGGCGTATTCGTCGGATCGCTCGGGTCCCGCCAGGCGAAGCGATAGACTCCTTGGTAATCGCGATTAAGGGTCCCCGCGGTGATCGGATAGCGTCCGGGGCGGACCGGTAAGCCAGCGCGAACTTCCTGCGCCAGCGGCTGCACGACGTTCGTCGGAGGGGGAACCGCCGACGAAGGCGACGGGCCACATGCGGCCAGCGAGGCCGCGACGAGCAAAGCCGCGGAGACTCGAGCGGCCGGCTGCTTACTCTGTCGGAGATACGAACTTGCATCGTAAGCAAGATCGAGCAAGCTCTCCAAAACTTCTCGTCGCTTTTGCTCGCTGATCACCGTGGCACGATGTTCCGCAATGCGTTGATTACGTCTTCGTCTTGAGGAATCGCCGCGCGCTCAAGACCCAGGTTGTAGGGAACCGGTACGTTTCGCCCGGCCACCCGGACGATCGGCGCGTCGAGGTAGTCGAAGGCGTTTTCCATGATCTGCATAGCGATCTCGCCGGCCACGCCACCGCGCTTGTAAGCCTCATGGGCAATGACTACCCGCCCGGTTTTCTTCACCGAGTTGACAATAGTTTCGATGTCGAGCGGCACCAGAGTCCGCGGATCGATTACTTCGACGCTGATCCCCTCGGCAGCCAGCTTCTCCGCCGCGGCCAGCCCTCGGTTGATCATGGTGTGGATCCCGATAAAGGTCACATCTTTCCCTTCGCGCTTGACGTCAGCCACGCCTAAGGGGATCGTATACTCACCTTCCGGCACCGGCCCCCGGGTCGCGTAGAGCATCTTATGCTCTAAGAACATGACCGGGTTGTCATCGCGAATCGCAGACTTGAGCAAACCTTTGGCATCGGCCGGCTGCGACGGCACGCACACCTTGATCCCGGGAATGTGCATGAACCAGGCTTCAAGGCTCTGAGAATGCTGCGCCGCGATGCCACGTCCGGCCCCTTCCTGGGTCCGGATCACCACTGGCACGCGCGCTTTCCCACCAAACATGTAACGGAGCTTAGCGCCCTGATTGACCAGCGGGTCCATGGCCAACGCCATGAAGTCCACGTACATGATCTCGGCAACCGGGCGCATGCCGGTAACCGCGGCGCCAACCGCCGTACCGACGATGCCTTCTTCCGAGATCGGTGTATCGCGCACCCGGTCGGCACCAAACTCTTCGTAGAGCCCCTGGGTGACGCCGTAAACGCCCCCCTTGTTGCCCCAGATCGCCACGTCTTCACCCATGACAAAGACCCGGGGATCACGCTGCATCTCCTCGCGGAGCGCTTCGTTCAACGCCATCACGTAGGTGAGCTGGCGCGTCGCGGGCAAATTGGCCGTCGACGTAAGGATTGCCTCAGGCATAAACGTCTTCCTCCACCGACGACAGCTCGGGCTCTGGGCTCTCACGCGCGAATTGCACCGCATCGTCGATCCGCTGGCGGACCTTCTTTTCAATTGCCTCGGTCTCCGCCGCTGTCGCGATTCCTTCTTTGACTAAATACTGGCGGAAGCGCTCGATCGAGTCACGCTTCCGCCACTCTTCGACTTCTTCTTTAGTACGGTATGGCTGGGGATCGCCAATGTTGTGCCCTTCGAAACGGTAGGTTGTCGCGACGATCAGCGACGGCCCCTCTCCCGCGCGTGCTCGCTCGACCGCCTTCGCGACGGCTTCTTCCACTGCAAGCACGTCCATGCCATCGACGTTCACGCCAGGCATATTATAAGAGACGGCCCGGACGGAGAGATCGGCAACAGCGTTCGCCCGCTTGGACGACATCGACATCGCATACTGATTATTTTCGCAGAAGTAGATCACCGGTAGCTTCCAGATCGACGCGAGATTCGCATTCTCGTGGAAAGCACCCTGGTTGATCCCACCATCGCCGAAGAAACAGATGCAGACCTGGCCCGAGCCACGCATCTTCGCGGAAAGTGCTGCCCCGGTTGCGATGCCCATGCCACCGCCGACGATGCCATTCGCCCCGAGGATCCCCATGTCGAGATCGGCAATGTGCATCGAGCCACCTTTCCCCTTGCAATAGCCCGTCGCCTTGCCGAGCAACTCGGCCATCATTAGCCGGACGTCGCCGCCTTTAGCGATGCAGTGGCCGTGACCGCGGTGGGTCGACGTGATGTAATCGTCCGGGCGCAACGCCGTGCAGGCGCCAACCGCGTCGGCTTCCATGCCAATGTAGGTGTGGGTCGAGCCACGAATCAGTCCTTCCCGAAACAGCTCGAGAACGCGCTCCTCGAAGAACCGGATCGTTACCATCCGGTCGAACATATCCAGCATCACTGGCTTGGCGAGCGGGAGAACTTTAACCGCCATCCTGAAACCTCCGTTTACAAAGCACCATCTTTCCCTAAAAGTTCAATCGCCTGCGTGAAGGCGGCGATCGTTTGTTGGACGTCGGCCTCGTCGTGAACCGCTGAAACCTTGAACGAAGCGCCGTCGAAATCGACCCCGCCGACCTGCAAAGCGATCCGCAAACGTCGCGTTAGCTCTCGATCCGAGACCTTGCCATCGGTCAGACGCAGCGCCAGGATCGAGGCATCCGCGCTCATGATCCCGTGGACGCCACGTTGGTCGAGAATCTCCTGGAACGCCCTTTGCAGTCGCTCAGCCGTTCTGATGGCCTGCTTCTGAGGCTCGCCGCTCCGCACCACATTCAAGCAAGCGATACCGGCGGCGGCCGAGACCGGATTCGCGTTGAAGGTACCCGGATGGCGAATACGCCCGAACCGCTGCCATTGGGGATCATCGCGGCTCTCGAACAAGGCGAGAATGTCGGCACGGCCGGCGACGGCTCCACCGGGCAGCCCACCGGCGAGGATCTTCGCGAGCGTCGTCAGATCCGGGGTCACGCCGTAGTATTCCTGACAGCCACCTGGCGCGTAACGAAAACCAGTCACGACCTCGTCAAAGATCAGAACGATCCCGCGCTCCCGCGTCAGCTCCCGCACGTCCTGCAGATACTCCGTACCGGCCCCACCGGCGAGGAGAATGAGCCCGGCAACCTCCGGATGATGGGCGTCCAAGATCGCACGCAGCGCGTTGACATCTTTAAAAGGAACCGAGAGCACGGTATTTTGCACCGCCTTTGGAATGCCACGCGAGATCGGCTCGTCATATGGTGGCTCCATTGCGACAGCAGCGTAGTCGTGCCAGCCGTGAAAGTGGCCCTGGATCTTAACGATTTTATCTTTACCTGTGAAAGCACGCGCAAGACGCATTGCCAGCATCGTGGCTTCGGTGCCTGAACTAGTGAACTTTACTCGCTCGGCCGATGGCACGATCTGCTGAACCAGCTCACCCCATGCCACTTCGAGCTCATGACAAGCGCCGAAATGGGTGCCCTTGGCAAGCTGCTCAGAGGATGCCTGGAGTACGCTCGGATGGTTGTGGCCGAGCAAGAGCGCACCATGGCCCATCCAATAGTCGACGTATTCATTACCATCAACGTCCCACTTGCGCGCGCCTTTGGCGTGGGTCACGTAAATCGGGAATGGCTCCAGATAGCGGCTGTCATGGGTCACACCACTGGGAAAAATCTGTCGGGCGCGCTCGGCCAGCGCTGCTGATTTCGTTCGCCGTGCGGCCCACTGGGCCTGGAGTGCCTCATCCCGCACCTGGGCCATGTTTGCCCCCCTTACGTCTCAAATCGTTTGTTATGGTGCGCTATAACGTCTGCGAAGTCAAGGGTTGGTCATATCCCGAATCAGATCCCGCAGCGCCTCGACGCCAAACACCACCTCACAACCAGCCGGGACGCCTGGTACCGGGAGCACGGAGCCGACGATCACGTGCGATCGCCGCACCTTGTCGCGAATCACTGCCGCCTGACTCGCCATCATGGGAGGATAGACCCACACCATAAGGCCGACATCCATATCATGATAAAGAAACGGCACGCCCGCGTCGATCTCCTTCTGACAGGCCGAACAGCGCACCCGATTGAACTGGCCCGAGAAGATCTGCGCTTTCAAGTCTGGCTGAAGGGTGACGTTCGCCGATTTAAAGATGGCTGCTTCGAACGAATGGCCGCAAGAGCAAACAAATGAATGTTTGATTGGTTTACTCACCGCTAGATTACTCCTTTGGGTGCATCTCATTATAATCAAAGTATGTTCGTCCTTGTTTCGCTCGACTCGCATGGTAGACTGCAAGTATCCACGGGCATCTGTGGTCTCGTCACTCGATGCGCGTTACGCATCACTCACGACTGGACGGTCTGGGGATTGTTCTTGCTGGCGCTGATCGAAGGCTGCCAGCCAATTGGAGCGCCGATCGGCGCAAACCGGGAGGCAAGGGTGTCATTTGTGCTCGAGAGCCCAGCTTTTGCGAACGGGGCGCAAATTCCCCGACAGTATACCTGCGACGGCGCCGACCAATCACCGCCGCTGACCTGGAGCCAGCTTCCGAACGGTGTGAAGAGCCTCGCCTTGATCGTCGAGGATCCGGACGCGCCAAGTGGCACATTCATCCATTGGGTCATTTTCAACATTCCGCCAAGCCCGCCGGAGCTGCCCACCGGGGTGCCCCGCCAGGCAATTCTCGACAACGGTGCCCGTCAGGGGCGTAACGGCTTTCGGCGCGCCGGCTATGGCGGTCCATGCCCACCTCCAGGTCCGGCCCATCATTACCACTTCTCCATGTATGCTCTCGATACTCCCCTCGACCTCACGCCTGGTGCGACGGCAGCCGAAGTGCGCTCCGCCATGGCGGGCCACGTTCTCAGCCAGGCCGAGCTCGTCGGGACTTTCGGCCGATCTGCATAACCGGCTTGGCGGCCATGATCTGCTCACCGCCTGGTAAAATGTGGTAGAGTGAATTCGGACCTAAGGTAGGCGGGGCGAGGAACGCCCGCTCTCAGGCTGAACCGATCGGACTGAGGATCTTCGTGCCAGCGCGTATTCTGGTTATCGATGACGACCGCAAGATTACCGCCCTCTTGCGTCGAGCGTTTGCCTACGAAGGGTATGAAGTTGATCTGGCCTACGACGGCAGTAAAGGGCTGCTGATCGCCCGCGATCGGCCACCAGATCTGGTCGTCCTCGACGTGATGATGCCGGGCCTCGATGGCCTGGAAGTGTGCCGGCGGATCCGGGCCGGCGGCGACGTGCCAATCCTGATGCTGACTGCGCGCGACGAGGTACCGGATCGAGTAGCCGGTCTGGACGCTGGCGCTGATGACTATCTGGTGAAGCCATTTGCACTAGAGGAGCTCACTGCTCGGGTGCGCGCCCTCCTGCGCCGCCGTGACCGCTCTGTCGGAACGATCCTCTCGTTTGGAGACCTGCAACTTGATACGGCTCGCCGTCAAGCCCAACGCGGTGACCTCAAAATCGAGCTGACGACGAAGGAGTTCGAGCTTCTGACCCTGTTTCTCCGCCATCCACGTCAGGTGCTAACTCGCGATCTAATTCTCGAACAGGTCTGGGGCTACGACTTTGAAGGCGATGCGAACGTTCTCGAGGTCTACGTTGGTTACTTACGGAACAAGCTTGAAGAAGGTGGACGGCCGCGCCTGATCCAGACCGTGCGTGGTGCTGGCTACGTGCTCCGGGAGGCAGGTTGAGGTGTCATTGCGCACACGGTTGACACTCTGGTTCTGTGGGGTCCTCGCGGTCGCCCTCGCGCTTTTTGGAGTGCTGGTCTATACGTTGGTGAGTGGGCAGCTTCTCGCTGACGTCGATGCGTCGATCGAGACCAAGGCACGGGACACCGCGGTCAGCATCCGCCTCGCCAATGGCAGAATGTTCATTCCAACAAACATTCGGGTACCAGAAAGCGAGTTTCGTGCGCCATCGCTCTACACCGAGGTTCGTGACACGACGGGTGACGTGGTCTATCGATCGAGCACTCTCCAGGGCAATGATCTTCCCACCTCCCCTGCCCTGCTCGTTGACGCCCAGGCAGGGTTACCCGCTTTCGAGACGGTATCCCAGGCGGGGCAGGGGATTCGTCTCTACACCACGGCCATCTTTGTCAACGGACGTCTCGTCGGCTTTGTCCAGGTTGGCCGCAATCTTGCCGATATCGACGGCGCCCTTCGCCAGTTGCGTAACTGGCTGCTCGTCAGTAGCATTCTCGTCCTCCTTGGCGCGGCGATTGGTGGCTGGCTGCTGGCGCACGCCGCCCTCCGCCCAATCGGACGGATCAGCAAAGATGCCCAGGCGATCGGTCTAGCACGCCGCTTGGACCAGCGTCTCCAAGTGCCAGAAGTCAACGACGAGATTGGGCGACTGGCAACGACGTTCAACGAGATGCTCGATCGACTCGAGGCTTCCTTCCGCGCTCACCAGCGTTTTGTTGCCGACGCCTCACACGAACTGCGCACTCCACTGACGACAATCCAAGGGAATATCGACTTCTTGCGGCGAAGTCCGGGCCTCCCGCCCGACGAGCGTGCCGAGGCACTCGACGACGTCGCCAGTGAGGCTGCGCGCATGGCCCGCCTCACCAGTGGCCTACTTGCGCTCGCCCGCGCTGATGCTGGTCGCCACCTCGACCGGGCACCGATCGAGCTACGCCCAATTATCGAGCGCTGTTTTCATCAGACACAGGCGCTAGCACGCCCAACCAACGTCACTGTTGAGCTCGTTCTCAATCGACTAGAGCCCGGCGCCCGAGTGCTGGGTGATAGCGACCGCCTTGAAGAGTTGCTCATGATCTTGCTCGACAATGCCGTGCGCTACAACCACCCAGAAGGTACCGTCAGGCTAACCGCCAGTACCTCGGGACGCTTTCACCGGATCGAGGTCAGCGACACTGGACGAGGAATCACCCCGGAAGATCTCCCCCACATCTTCGAGCGCTTCTACCGCTCGCCTCATTCGCGGTCAGAAGACGGCACTGGCCTTGGTCTCGCAATTGCTCGATGGATCGCGAGCGAACACGAAAGCGAGATCGGGGTCGCGAGCGCTCCTGATCAAGGAACGACGTTCACGGTCGCTTTTGCCGCTCTCGACCCGGCCCCGTTGGTGCTGGCTTCCTGAGAATAGTCTCAGACTTCTCAGGTTCATCTCAGGTTCGCCTTAGTTTCTTCTTAAGTGCACGCCTTAATCTACCAGGAAGGATAGATGACCAGTCGGTCCACGGGGAAGTGTGATTCAAGTGGATCGTCAAGTATCAAGTGTTAAGGAGCAGGTGTGCAAGTTTGTCTCGTCTCCATTCATCCACGGCTGTTGAGTGGCCAGATCAATTCTCTGGTCGGACTTGCGCACGCGTTACGAGCCCATGGTCATCAGGTTCGCCTGGTGACCGCCTTTGCCGAGGCGCGCCTGCTTGATCCTGATCGGGTCTACGGCCCCGAAGCCCACGCTGGCCTCTTGCCAGCCAAGATGGCGCGCGTCTTCCGAATTATCAAGCGCCTGCACCACGCGGCCGCGGGAGCCGACGTCGTCCATCTCAATCTGCCCACCCCCGCCTTCAGCTTCGTCGGCGACCTTGTCCAGCAGGTGCTCAATCGCCCCATCGTCGTCGGCTTCGAGGCGCATCTCCTGGCGGGAGCGGACTACTGCCATCTCCCGATCCGCCAGGCGCCTACCTTCTATCTACCCTGGCTGACTATGAATAATCCGCTCCTAGCGCGCCTCTCGCCTTTCAGCGCCGCGCGCTACGTCGTCGCCAGCCAGCTCCAGGCCGAGGAGCTGCGGAGCCTGGGAGCCCCGACCGATCGTATCGCAATCATTCCGAATCTGATCGACCGACAGCGCGTCGCGGCGGAGGCTGAAGCTGATCTCGATGGCGTCGAATGGCCCCATGATGGTCCGGTACTGAGCTACATTGGCCATTTCAACCACGTCAAAGGGGTGGATGTCTTGATTCGGGCTTTCCCACGAGTGCTTCAGGCATATCCGACGGCCCGCTTGCTTATTGCCTGGAGCGGGCTGGGACCGGCGACGCCGATTGCCCAGGCTATCGCGGCAAGCGGAGCCGGGGAACGGATTCAGGTGCTGGGGCGGGTGCCGGTCGGCGCGGTGCTGCGACGGAGCAGCGCGTTCGTCCTCCCCTATCGCCTGACGATCGGCCAGGCAGCCTATCCGGGATTGGTGCTCGAAGCGTTGGCAAGCGGTGTTCCCCTGGTGACTAGCGATCTGCCATTGCTGCGCGAGTTGGGTGAGCCGGGCGAGGTCGCTGAGCTGGCACGTCCAGAGGATCCCGAGGACCTTGCTCGGACAATCGTCCGCTTGCTCGCAGATCCCTCCCATCAGGCAGCGATGGTCGCCCGCCAGCGTGCGCTCGTCCGGAACTCGTTCGATCCCGACTCCCTCGTTCGGAGGTACGAAGAGGTCTATGGCCAGCAAAGCCTCGTTGCCACCTATGCTTGACAAGCGGAGCTTTTATCGAAAGCCGGACGTCGTCGCCGCCTACGATCGTCAGCGCTTTGGCAGCCCGAGTGGAGAGCGGGTCAACGCGCGGGAGATTGCCGAGGCGATCGCCTTGCTACCACCCGACGGACGAATTCTTGATCTGGGCTGCGGTACCGGTCGTCTCAGCCGTGCTCTCATCGAGAACGGGTATGACGTCGTCATGCTTGACGCATCAGATGCAATGTTGTCACGGGCCGTCCCTAAAGTCGGGGCCCCGGCCGTTCTGGCCGACGCCTTCGCCTTACCCTTTCGACCGGAGTCGTTTGATGCCGTCGTCGCACTGCGCGTTGCCTTCCACTTCGCCGATCTAGCAGGTTTGGCACGCTCAGTTGCGCCACTCCTATGTCCACGCGGACGCTTTGTCTTCGACACCTACCGGTGGTCGCCTCGCTCAACCTTTGCCCTGGGATCTCGCCAGTGGGGAGGGAAGGTTTTCATTCACTCGACGTCCAAGATTCGGGACGCGGCCATCGCGTCTGGCTTGCGGATTGCCGAGCAGCACCTGTGCTTCCTCTTCTCACCCTACCTTTATCGGTTGCTGCCGCTGACCGTTGTGCGGGGGCTCGACGCCGTTGAAGCACTCCTTCCCGAATCTGCCCGGGCGCGCGCCTTTTGGGCCTTGGAAAAGTTCCTGGCATGAGCCGTCTCCCCCGGCCTGCCCTTGTCGTGGGGCTGTTGACTGAAGCGATTTACCTCGCGGCAGTCCTCGGCCCCTTTTCTTTACTCACGCACGGCCAGGAGCTCGCCGATCTCGGCAAGCTCACTGCATACAGTGCTGCCGCCGCGGCGGCAGTGACTCTTGGCTTGGTGGGTTTATTTGTGCTTTATGCATGCGCCTTGCGCGTGGTCTCGGCGACTGGCAAACGCGCACTGCCAATTGCCCTGATCGGAACTTTGGTCTTCAGCGTCACGCTGGTCTTTCTCTATCCGATCACGGCAATCGACGTCTACAACTACGCCGTGCAAGGTCATGTCGCGTTCTTTTATCACGTCAATCCCTTGGCCGCGGCGCCATCGAGCATCACCGGAGATCCGTTTGTCGCGTACGGCAGCACCTTGGCCGACACGACCTCCCCATACGGCCCGGTTTGGATCGTCCTCTCAGCAACCGACGCCTGGCTCGCCGGTGAGAACGTCATCCTCGCGGTGCTCATTCTAAAAGCGCTTGCCGCGCTTGCCATCCTTGTTACCGCCGGCCTGCTGGGATGGGCAGCGCATCGATCCGGACGGAATCCGGCACTAGCGGTGGTACTCTTTGGCTGGAATCCCCTCGTCCTGATCGAGCTAGCAGGTAACGGCCATAACGATGCCGTGCTTGCCCTGTGCGTGGTCGCCAGTCTGATCCTCGCTCGCCAGAGGTGGCCCACCCTCGCCGTGGTGTGCCTTGCCACGGCGATTCTCGTCAAATCACTGCCGATTGGCGCGGTACCGCTGTTTTTCTTTTCACTGCTTGCCCAGCGGGGCCGCTTTTGGGAATCACGCGTTCCGACCTTCGTCGCTAGTGTCATTGTCTTCGGGTGCGTTCTCGTCCTCGGTTATACTCCCTTCTGGGCAGGCTGGGCCACTTTGGATCGGCTCCGCGAGGTCGACGCCAACTACCTGGCCTCGATCCCCGCCCTGATCGTTTTGGTCGTTCCTAGCGCGGTAGACTGGCTTTCGATACCCCAAATGAGCGTGCTCGCCTTGACCGGTCTCGTCTTGGTCTGGCTGCTCTGGCAACGACGGGTGACACTCGAGCGCGCGGTCGTCGAAGTTCTTTTCGTAACGCTCCTCGTCGCCACCCACTTTGCTGGTTGGTATCTCCCCCCTCTGCTTGCCGTGGCTGCACTGACCAACGATCGTCGCACCTGGCTGCGCATGGCGGTTTTTACGTTCACCGCCACCCTGACCACACCTATCTGGCAATTTGTCTTTCCCTGGGACCAGGATTGGGTATCGCTGGAAGCTATCCACCTCATCGTGGTTCCTTTGACCTTCTTACCGCCACTTGCCATCGCGGTATGGTCATGGCGACGAGCGCTGAACTTGAGCCGATCCATCCCCGCACGAGGGCCTCGGCGTGCGCTCGTCCAGGAACTCGCGACTGGTCAATCACGTGACTAAAAGACCGATCGCAACGGTGCGTCAGCCGCTTGGGGGATAGCGACACGGATCACGATGTCTTCATGATCCCTCAGATAGAGGTATAGCTGCGCGGCAAACTCCACAGCCGGCACGGAATAGGTCGGATTGATGCAGAGATAGCCACGGTATGGCCAGGGAATGAGACGCGCTGCATCCGGGCTGTCCCAGAGCAACTGGACTCGTCGCCCGACCCGCAATCGATAGGTCAGGCCCGGAATGTGCGGCGAACGCAGATCGAGATAGCCTTGCTGGCAAAATCGTTCCCAGAGCTCCTCCCCCAAAGTCCAGCGCGCGACCTGCTCACCACGCTGCTGGGCTCGCCGGACCGCGCGTGCCCCGCCGGTCTGCCGAATAGAGGGGATTTGCCAGGACGGCGTCAGCCACGGGCGCTCGATCGCCGTTGGCACGCTGTTGAGCGATCTCCCAGGCCACCATACACGCCGAGCGATCTGACCGAGCGATTGGAAAAGATTTAGGGAGTAGCCCACTATCTGGTGGACGACAGGCCAGGCCAGACAAACTGCGCCCGTTCCTCCCGATCGGGTTGGACGTCGAGCAACCTGAGTGCTGTCGTCCAGATAGCCTCGCTCGGCGAGCTGCCTGCCACTGCTAGAGATAGACAAATCTCCCCAGCGAGGGGGGGCACAACCTGTTGTCCCCATAGCCAGCAAGATCAGAGATATTCTATCCATCGAGCTCGTATACAGTATGAGCACAGGCGGGTGCTGGCGTCAAGTGGAAGTGGAAAAGAGAACGGATCAAGCGATAAAGCGTAGACCCGTTATCCTGGTTCAGATCATTGGTGGCCTCTGCTCGCTACCTGGATGCTCCTTCCTCCTACAAGCCAAACCGTTTCGGACTCAGCGAACCCACTGGTAGATGTTCTTTCCCTTCGATCATGGCGGTGACAACGTCGGCGGTGGCAGGGGTGGCAAGAATACCGGTCTTGAAGTGGCCGGTCGCCCAGAAGAGGCCGGCGACCTCGCCACTGCCGATGATCGGCTGGTCGTCGCGCGTCCTCGGTCGCAGGCCGCTCCAAGCCTCGACAAAACGGGCATTCTGTAATCGTGGTAACGCCTGGACGGCGGCCGCCAGTAAGCTCGCTACCCCGCCGGCGGTGACTGCTTTGTCGTAGCTGTTATCGATCACGGTGCCACCGACGATCAGCCGACCATCAGCTCGGGCAACGATCGAGGCCCCCGACACGGTAAGTAGCCGCTCGATCGGCCGTGGCCACGTCCAGAGGGCGATGACCTCGCCCTTGGCAGGTCGTACCAATGGAAGGTCGTTTGGCCCGGCCTGACCGGCCACGGGCTCACCATGGTGCATCGGCACGCCGAGGCTGGCCCAGCTTCCGGCCGCGTTGACGACCACGTCGGCGGCAATGCGGCCACGGTAGGTTTCGACGCCTTCCACCCGGCCGCTGTGCACGACGATCCCAAGGACCGGCTCGTGGACGCGCACCTCAACGCCTGCTTTCGCCGCCGCGAGGGGAACGGTCTTGCTCAACCTCTGATTATCGACCAGCGCATGCCGAGGAAAGAACAGCGCCGCCTGGACCTCCGGGGAAAGAGACGGCTCGATGGCACGAGCACCATCGCCAGAGAGCAATTCAGCCGGGATTTTCGCGGCGACTTGGGCGCGGAAGCGACGACTCAACACCTCCCCTTCGGCCGCGTTCATTGCCAGTGCCAGGTTACCTGTCTGGCGAAACTCGACGGCGACACCGGTCGCCTCTCGAACCTCGTCGACGAAACCAGGGTAACGTGCCAGGCTCGCCTCCCAGAGTCCCCAAAGCTCCGGGCCGCCTTCGCGTCCGGCTTCCGGAAGCAGCAGGCCGACCGCGGCCGACGAGGCTTCCGCCCCAAGCTCACCACGTTCGCATAAGATGACCCGCCGCCCGGCCTGCTGCAAGCGCCAAGCGATCGCGCTGCCAATTAACCCGCCCCCAATCACCACGACATCAGCTCGTTCCATTTCTACCGGTCCCTCCTGTCAACGCGAAATCGGGGGCATCTCGGTTTTGGCCCCCACTCCCCGGACGAGGAAGCCTGGAACACCTCCAATTCCCCGCCCAGATGAAACATCCGATTCCCCCGATTATCGCATACTGTTCCAGGTATACTACCCCTCGGCTGTAGGGTGGACCCTCGCTTGTTTGAGTCTTGACATCGCTCGACTGCCACGGCTATCATGATAAGAAGCTAGTGTTGGTCGGCAGGCGTGCTCCCTGGCCGGACGTCTCGAACTGGAAAAACGATGCGTAGAATGGGCGCTCCGGCGCCCTTTTTCTGTATCAGAATGAGGGGCTCGCCGCCCAATAGCTTCGCAATAGCGCTCCGTCCGGCCGAGGCCTGGCCCAACCGCCACTCCTCAAACCATTATGCACGGAGCACGAACCGGATCTGCACTAATCTGGAGGAGGTGAAGGATGCTGACCTATGTGGTCTTCGCGCTGGCGATCATTCTCGTCGGCGTTGGCACCTTCGCCCTTGGGTATCAACTACGGGAGCGACGCTTCCGTCAGCAGATGAAACTAGCCGGGGAGTCGGCTGATCGACTCCTCGACGAAGCGAAGAGCCGCCAACGTGAGCTCCTGCTGGAAGCCCGCGACGAAGCTCTGAAACTCAAGGCTGCGGCCGAAGTCGATATTCGGGATCGCCGCGCTGAGCTGCACCGCCAGGAGCGGCGACTGCAACAGAAAGAAGAGATGCTTGACCGCCGTGTCGAGGCGCTCGACCGGCGTGAACGCGCGATGACCGAGAAAGAACACCAGATTGAAGCAACCCGGATGCAAATCGAAGAGCTGAAGAAAGACCGCCAACGCGAGCTCGAGCGGGTCGCCCAGCTCTCGGTCGAAGAAGCACGCGACTACTTGCTGCGTGAGATTGAACAGGAGGTCCGTGCCGACGCGGCGCGTCGGGTTCGCGAAATCGAGCAAGAAGCGAAGGAAGAGGCCGAGCGGAAAGCACGAGCGATCATTACCCTGGCCATCCAACGTTGCGCGGCCGACCAGGTCGCCGAGTCGATCGTGACCGTCGTCGCCTTACCCAATGAAGAGATGAAGGGGCGGATCATCGGTCGCGAGGGACGCAATATTCGCGCGCTCGAAAGCGCCACCGGCGTCGACGTGATCATCGACGACACACCAGACGCGGTCACCCTTTCGGGGTTTGATCCGATCCGGCGTGAGATTGCGCGCGTCGCGTTGCAAAAGCTGATCGTCGATGGTCGGATTCATCCGGCGCGGATCGAAGAACTGGTCGCCAAGGCGCGTCAAGAGGTTGAAAACCAGATCCGTGAGGAAGGTGAGCAGGCGGCACTCAAAGCCGGCATTCACGGTCTCCATCCGGAATTGATCAAAGTGCTCGGCCGACTGAAGTTCCGCACCAGCTACGGACAGAACATTTTGAACCATTCGATCGAGGTGGCGCACCTGTCTGCGGCCCTGGCTGCGGAAGTTGGCGCCGACGTCAATGTAGCCCGGGCCGCTGGCTTACTGCACGACATCGGCAAAGCGCTCAGCCACGAGGTCGAAGGACCACACGCCCTGGTCGGAGCTGAGCTCGTCCGGCGCTACGGTAAGTCTCCGAAGATTGTCGCTGCGATTGGCAACCACCACGGCGAAATGGACGAGCCACAGTCTATCGAGGCAATCATTGTGCAAGCAGCAGATGCCATCTCGGGTGCACGCCCCGGTGCGCGACGGGAGACCGTCGAAAATTATATTAAGCGCCTGGAAGCGCTCGAGACAGTAGCAAACTCATTTCCCGGCGTCGAACGCTCGTTTGCGATCCAGGCCGGACGCGAAGTACGGATCATCGTCAAGCCCGATGAGATCGACGATCTGGGCGCGGTTCGCTTGGCGCGCGACATCGTTAAGCGCATCGAAGAAACTTTGGAGTATCCTGGACAGATTAAGGTCACGGTTCTCCGCGAGACACGAGCCGTCGACTTCGCCCGCTAATCGGTCGGTCTCTTGCTTTTTTCATTGGTACGTCGAGGTATTACCCGGTGAATACTAAAGTTGATTTGCACACCCATACGACAGCGTCCGACGGGACGTTGACCCCGGCCGAGCTCGTCGAGCTCGCGCTGGAATATGATCTCCGCTTACTCGCGATTACCGACCACGATTCGACCGAGGGAGTAGCTGACGCGATCAAGCGCGCCGACGGCACCTCGATCGAGGTCTGGCCCGGCGTCGAGATCAGCACCGACGTTCCCCAAGCGGAAGTGCACATGCTCGGCTACTTCGTGGATGTCGGCAATCCGGAGTTTCAGGAGATCCTGTCTCGCTGTCGCGATTCCCGGGTCTGGCGTGCCCAACAAATGGTTGCCAAGCTTGGCGCTCTCGGCATGTCACTCACTTTCGAGCGCGTTCGTCAGATCGCCGGGACTGGCTCGATCGGGCGTCCCCACGTCGCTCAGGCGCTTGTCGAGAAAGGTTATGTCTCCAGCATCAAAGAGGCCTTTGATCGTTACTTGAATCGAAATGGCCCGGCCTACGTCGAGCGCTTCAAGCTTTCCCCGGTCGAAGCGGTACAGCTCATCCGGAAAGCCGGGGGCATGCCAGTTTTGGCCCATCCGACCTACATCAACCCGGGTGAAGGCTCGGGCTTCGATCTATCGAGCTTTGTCCACGAGCTCACTCAGGCCGGCCTGGTTGGTATCGAGTGTCACTACGGAGACTACACCCCGGAGACGATCCGCCAGCTCCTCAAGATCGCCCGCGAATTCGACCTCATCCCCACTGGAGGGAGTGACTTCCACGGGCGGGGCATCCACTCGGCCGACTTGGGAGCACCAATCGTGCCGGAAGAGTCGATCGAGCGGATGCGTGCCTGGTGTGCTGCTCAGCGGATGTAGATCGATACCGTGGCCGACATGCCCGGGTAAACGAGTGCATCACCGTAATCGAAGTCGATGCGTACGGGAATCCCATTACTCGCACGCGGCGCCCCACTCGCCACGTTCGCCCCGGTGGACGGCACGCCAGTTCGCGCCCCTTCGGATTGAAGGTCAGGCATAAGCTGGCTGACGCGGCCCGGGAAGGTTTGATTCAACGCAGTGACGGTGACGTCGGCGCGCTGCCCGAGGTGGACATACGCAAATGAGCTTTCGTCGACCGACGCGACGACCCAGAGCTGGCGCAAATCGGCGATCGTCGCGACGGGTTGTCCGGCACTCACCATCTGGCCGACGAGGACGAACAGGTGCACAACCGTGCCAGGAGCCGGCGAGCGGACCTGGGGGACCAACGGGAGTTCGCGATTACTCTGGGGAGGAACCGCGAGATAGGCCAGCACCTGACCAGGGTGGACCGGATCACCGATGCTCGTTAGGAGCTGTGTGACTTCGCCGCTCGCCGGGGCGCTGGCTTGGCTAAGGTTCCCGGTCACGTAGGCATCACTCGTGGTGACGTAGTTCCCCAAGACGTAGTTTGGATCAAAGCCGGCGATCCAGAGCGCGGCGATCAAAGGAACGAGACTAATGCATGCGTAGAGGATAATGCGCTTCCGACTAAGCATGGTTCCTCGCTATTAGATTGGGGCGACCGGAATCGCGCGGATGCTATCACGGCCGCTCTACCGTTGTCAATAGAGCGCACCACCGGTCGTGTATCATAGATAGCGCTCGGCTACCACCAAACATCCTGACCGGACAAAGGAGGGCAAAGCCGCCATGATCTCCACCCGTAGCTCCATCGACGTGGCATCAATCCCCAGCGACTTCGACGGAGCAACACTTCGCGAGCTCTACCGCCGCATGCTGCTAAGTCGGACGCTTGATCTGCGCGCCTGGACGTTAAGCCGGCAAGGACGTGCCCACTTTGTGATCACCAGCCGTGGCCACGAAGCGGCCGAGGTCGGCAGCGCCTTTGGGCTTGAGCGTGGTCGCGATTGGATCTGCCCGTACTATCGGAACCTAGCCCTCGCGGTAGGCGTCGGGATGACCGCTCGCGAGATCATGCTCAGCATCTTTGCTCGTGAGGGAGACCCGAGCAGTAACGGCCGCCAACTACCGATGCACTTTAGCCACGCCCGCTGGCGAATCATCTCCGGATCGAGCGTCGTCTCCACTCAGATTCCTCACGCGGTTGGCCTGGCGTTGAGCGCCAAACTTTCCGGCGAGCCAGTCGTCGCGGTGGCATATTTCGGCGAAGGGGGTAGTAGCAAAGGCGACTTCCACGAAGGGGTGAACTTCGCCGCTGTCCATCGCCTGCCGGTGATCTTCTTCTGTGAGAACAATGGGTATGCCATCTCGGTCCCGCAGCATCTCCAGATGGCGATCGAGGACGTGGCTACGCGCGCTACTTCCTACGGTATAACCGGCATGGTGGTCGACGGCAACGATCCAATCGCCGTGGCCCTGGCCGTCCGCGAAGCGCGGACCCGCGCGTTGGCTGGCGAGGGGCCAACTTTGATCGAGGCCAAAGTGTATCGCTTTACGCCCCATTCGAGCGACGACGACGATCGTCTCTATCGTTCACGCGAAGAAGTCGAGGAGGCCATCGCACATGACCCCCTCCCGGCTTTCCAGCGCCGTCTGTGTGCGCTGGGCGTGCTCGATGAGATCACGAGTCGGGCAATCCAATCTGACGTCGTTGCCGAAGTCGATGAGGCGGTTGAATTTGCCGACTCGGCTCCTCATCCGGCGCCCTCCGACATGCTGCGTCACGTCTTTGCAGAAGAATCCGCGGAAGGAGGCGCACGATGACGGTGAAGAATGTTCTCCAAGCGATTCGCGACGCCCTGGACGAAGAACTCGCCAGCGACGAGCGCGTGATCATCATGGGGCAGGACGTCGGTCGACGCGGCGGAGTCTTCCGTGCGACCGAGGGGCTGATCGATCGCTATGGTCCGAGCCGAATCATCGACACGCCACTGAGCGAGTCGGCCATTGTCGGGGTAGCAATCGGAGCAAGCCTGGCTGGTCATCGACCAATCGCCGAGATTCAGTTTGCCGATTTTATCTGGCCAGCCATGGATCAGATCGTCAGCGAAGCCGCGCGAATGCGCTACCGCTCACACGGCACCTGGAGCTGTCCACTGGTGATCCGCACTCCCTACGGCGCAGGGATCCACGGTGGCCTTTATCACTCCCAGTCGATTGAAGCAACGTTTGCTCACGTGCCGGGCTTGAAGGTAGTCGCCCCGGCAACGCCGGCCGATGCCAAGGGGCTACTCAAGAGCGCAATACGTGATCCCGATCCGGTGCTCTTTCTCGAGCACAAGCGAACCTATCGGCTGATCAAGGACGAAGTTCCCGACGAGGATTATACTCTCCCACTCGGCAAAGCGACGATCGCTCGGCCCGGCCGCCACCTCAGCATCATTACCTACGGCATGATGCTGCACGAGAGCTTAAAGGCGGCCGAAATAGTTGCCAGCGAGGGAATCGATGTCGAAGTGCTCGACTTGCGCACCCTTTCGCCACTCGATAAACCGGCCATCCTCGAGTCAGTCAAGCGCACCCATAAGGTAATCATTGTCCACGAGGACTCGCTGACCGGCGGCCTCGGCGGCGAGATCGCCGCGATCATCGCCAGCGAAGCATTCGACACCCTCGATGGCCCAATCGTCCGGGTGGCCGCGCCAGACGCTCCGGCTACGCCATTTAACAGCACTCTTGAAGAGAGTTATCTGCCGAACACGGTGAAGATCGAAAAGGCGATCCGGGAACTGGCTGCTTACTAACTATTTCACCCCCGTAGCAAACCACCTCCGTCAATGAAAATGACTTGCCCGGTCAACCAGCTCGCGAGATCCGAGCAGAGAAAGGCCGCAGTAGGACCGATGTCGGCGGGAGTGCCAACACGCCCGAGGGGAATGCGCTTGCCCCAGTCGTCGCGGTCGTAGTCCGGCATCGTTCGAAAATAGCGGGGCACTTCGACCGCGCCGGGGGCGATTGCGTTGACCCGGATACCGTGCGGCGCCAAGTGTCGGGCCAATGAGCGCGTCATGTGATTAATCGCGGCTTTCGTCGCCGCGTAGTGGGTGTGGTTGGGATAGACATTGTGGGAATGGACCGAGCTCAAGTTGACGATCGAGCCGCGAAGCCGGTGCTCGATCATGACTCGTGCTGCGCGCTGCGAGCAGAAGAACATGCCTTTGAGGTTGATGTCTAAAGTGCGATCCCACTGCTCTTCGGTCAGCTCGAGTGGGGGATGAGGATCAGTAATACCCGAATTATTGATCAAGACGTCGATTGGGCCAAGTTGCTCGACTGTCGTCGCGACCAGGCGATCAATGTCGGCGACGTTTCGTAAGTCGATCTCGACGGTGATCGCTCGGTGGCCAGCCGCGCGCAGCTTGCTGGCGAGATCTTGCGCTCCCTGACCACTCGAGTGGTAGGCAAGCGCAACGTCGGCGCCTGCCTCGGCGAGTGATTCGGCGATGCCCACGCCGATCCCCGTGCCCGCGCCGGTCACCAAGGCCACTTTTCCGGTCAAATCAATGGTTAGAGCCACGGCTCTCCGCCCCCCGCTGAGAATTTCAGGGTCACGATAGCATCGACGACTAGTACTGGTCAACTCATTGGGAGTCACACCGGTCCCCGGGGGCCGCGAAAGCAGGTAAAATTGTCAAGCAACCCTTAGTATAACCTTCTGTCAGAAAGAAAGGGTATTATTAGGGGAGAGCTAGACATGGTTGAACGAGAAGGGCCGATTGGGTTACGATAGAGCGAACGATCGAGACACGATTGCACAATCGCCGATACACTGGAGGATTAGCAATGCCCGGCACTCCTTCGACACCAATCAGCCGACGCCGGATTATTGGACTGGTTGCTACGGCCTTCTTTGGTACGGCCGCGCTGGCGGCATGCTCGTCGTCCACCGCGCCAGCCGCCCAGCCAACGGCCGCCTCGGCTCAATCGTCGAGCAGCCCAGCCGGTCAGCCGACCGCGAGCCAAGCCACGTCGAGCCAACCAACCACTGCTCCGGCACAATCGGCAAGCGGCGGCACGAATGAAGCAATCACGCTTTACTGGGATACCTTCCGCGGAATTGGCACTCCCTGGCCACAGCACATGATCGATCGCTACCAAAAGCAGTATCCGAACCGCAAGATGATCTTACGCCCCATCCCGGTCCCCAATAGCCAGCAAGAAGCCTATCCCAAGATGTACGCGATGTACGCGGCCGGCACGCTCGGCGACAACTTCGCCTTCGATCCCTCGCACTGGGAATTCTATCGCGCCGTTCCCCAGGGGATTCTCCGCGCGCTCGACGACTACGTTGCGCAAGACAAGCTCGACCTCACCCAGTGGTACAAGCCTTTCATGGACATGCAATACTACAAAGGCAAACTCTGGGGACTACCAAGCTGGGGATGGAGTGGTCACGACGGGCTGCACTTCAACGATCTCATGCTCCAGGAAGCAGGCATCACCCTGCCTGACTATGAAAGCTCCGATTGGACGATGAACAAAGTCCACGAGGTCCTTCTCAAGCTCTTTAAGAAGTCCGGCAATCAGGTCGACCACTACTCGATCGACCTGAGCCTCGCGGCTATCGGTGTCACGACCATCGCCCGCGCTTACAATGCTGACATCATCTCCGAGGACGGTAAGAAAGCGCTGCTCACCAATTCGAAGACCTTGCCCGCTATGCAGTGGATTTGGGATCTCTGCCAGCAGGATAAAATTGTCTCTCTGCCCGGCTCTTATCAAGGAGCCAACACGGCATTCTTTGCTTCGGGCAAGGTTGCTTGTATCCAGGGCGGGTCACTGAGCGTCTTCCAGATCGACAGGGCGATCAAAGATCCCAAACTCGCGAAGCTAAAGTCAGTGCTTTTCCCCAAGCGCTCTGATGGCAAGCACCCGTCCCAGTTACGTGGCGGCACCTGGAACGTCAACGCGAAGAGCAAGTATCCTTATGAAGCCTGGCAGTTCGTCAAGCTCCTCAGCGATCACGATGGCATCTTGACCATGGATACCGAAGGTAATGAAGGGGCATTGGTCCGCCCTGACGTGATGACCGACAAGTACTTCACCGCCAATCCCAACTTCCAGCCGTTCGTCAAGAACCTCTTGACCGCTATGCCGGCGATCGTTCCGGCCAATGCCCGGGGCACCGAATACGAGACGACCTTTGCCCAGTCCTTCGCCCAGTTCTATCTGGGCAAGGCCCCGTTCAAGGACGCTCTGAACAATGCCGAGAATGCTGTTCAGAAAGTCCTGGACGAGCCAATGACATAATGGGGACTGAGGGTTAGAGAGAGCGAGCAACGTGAGCATACAGACTGGAGTGGTGCCGCCGCGACCGCGGATGTCGGCGCGCCGCCGACGCCAGATCGTGGAAGGCTACCTCTACCTCAGCCCGTGGCTGATCGGATTCGTTTTGTTCTGGCTCGGGCCGGCCCTGGCTTCGTTAGGACTGAGTTTTACAAACTATAATGTCATCTCTGCCCCCAACTTTATCGGCATCGGGAATTACGTCAAGGCATTTACTCAGGATCAGCTTTTCTGGCCATCGTTCGTCAAGACGTTTTATTACGCCGGAGTCAGCGTGCCTCTCGGTCTGCTTGGCTCGCTCGCCGCGGCGCTGCTCCTGAACGTGCGCGTACGCGGCACCTCCTTCTTCCGGACGCTCTTCTTCATGCCTTCGCTCGTGCCCATCGTCGCCTCGACTGTCCTCTGGGCATGGCTGCTCCAACCAGACTGGGGCATTGTCAACGGCCTACTCTACCGGATTGGCATCACTGGCCCCCGCTGGTTCCAATCGACCGAGTGGGCTATCCCCGGGCTGATCTCGCTTGCTCTTTGGACGAGCATTGGCGGTCCGCGCATGATTATCTTTCTGGCTGGCTTGCAAGGCGTGCCGGAGGAGCTTCACGACGCGGCGTCGATCGACGGTGCGAATCGCTGGCAGCGATTCTGGCACGTGACGATTCCGATGCTCACCCCGACGATCTTCTTCAACCTCGTCCTGGGGATCATCGGCGCCCTCCAGGTCTTCACCTCCGCCTTCGTCGCCACCGAGGGCGGACCAGCCTACGCCACCTGGTTCTACGCCGTGAACATCTATTACCAGGCGTTCCAGTACTTCAACCTTGGCTACGCCGCGGCGCTGGCCTGGCTTTTCGCGATCTTGATTATCGCGCTGACCTGGCTCCAGCTTCGGGCCTCGCGCTCCTGGGTCTACTACGCGGGGGGTGAGTAAGGGATGGCCCAAGCAGTCCGCGTTTCCGATCAGACCAAGCCAATCATCCAAGAGCGCTCGCGCCTGGCGAGCAAAGGATTTACCTATCTCGTCTTGCTCGTCCTGGGCATCCTCATGGGATTTCCATTCCTTTGGACGCTCACGAGCTCATTGAAAACTCCTCCGGAAACCCAGTTCTTTCCGCCCCTGCTTTTCCCCGCGGTTCCCCAATGGCAGAACTACGTTCAGGTCTTTTCCGAACAGCCAATCGGTCAATGGTTCCTGAATAGCCTGATCATCGCCGGCATCGCCATTCCTGGCGCAGTGATCACCGGCACCCTCGTCGCCTATTCCTTCGCCCGCTTCAGCTACCCGGGGCGCGACGTGCTGTTCATGGTGCTCCTGAGCACGATGATGATTCCCTACGAAGTGACCCTCATCCCCCAGTACCTGGTCTTCGTCCAGATCCATTGGGTAAATACGTTTCTGCCCCTCACCGTACCGGCCTGGGGTGGAGGCGGAGCCTTTACCGTCTTCCTGCTGCGCCAATTCATGATGACCATCCCTCGCGACCTGGACGATGCCGCGAGCGTCGACGGGGCCGGCTCGTTTACCATCCTCTGGAGTATCATTGCCCCCTTGTCACGACCGGCCCTGGCAACCGTGGCCATTCTCCTTTTCTTGAATAACTGGAACGATTTTCTTGGCCCACTGATCTACCTGAACGACCCGACTCTGTTCACAATGTCGCTGGGCTTACGCTACTTCCAGACAGTTCCCGAGTCGACGGGAGCTTCGAAAGACAATCTCCTCATGGCAGCGACCGTGATCATGAGTCTGCCGGCGCTTTTCCTCTTCTTCGCCGCCCAGCGCTACTTTGTCCGGGGCATTGTGATGACCGGGCTGAAACTGTAGCAGCGTGGTCCTTCCCCGTTTCTTTCCTTGACGTTTCCTACCCTCAAGGCGAATAATCGTACCGAATCCAAACGGTCGTCGATTCGGGAGGCGTTAGCCAGGCAGCTCTGGTTGGCTGACGCTTTTCCCACGGGGAGTACTACCATGGCTGTGAGAAAGTCTCCGTACCTCAGCTCGCCCACGCTGGCACCCGAGACCTCTGATTCGCCGCCAATCCGACGACACTCGTATTTTACGTCGTCAGTCGGAAAGAAAGTGCTGATGGCAATCACTGGCCTTTGTCTCGTCGGCTTCCTCATTTTTCATCTGATCGGAAATCTGCTTTTGTTCTTCGGACCGGCCTCGCTCAACGAGTATTCCAACTGGCTCATCGTCAATCCGCTGATCGTACCGGCAGAAATCGGCTTGCTGGCCATCTTTGTCGTTCACGTCGCCGAAGCCGTGACCAACTGGCTGACGAACCGGAGCGCGCGACCGGTCCCTTATTACAACTCAGCACGTCGCCTCTTTGGCTACGGCTGGGCGGGAAAACCGAGCCGCAAGGGGATTGCCTCGTCGACCATGATTGTCACCGGGTTAGTCATCGTGGTCTTCCTGATCGTCCATCTGCTGCAGTTCAAGTTCGGGCCGGACTATCCGGTGACGTCGCCGGCCTTCGGCACGCCTGGCATCCGGGATCTGTACCGACTTGACGTCGAGAACTTTACCAACAGCGCGATTGTCGTTTTCTACGTCTTCTGTTTAGCACTGATCGGTTTTCATCTCTGGCACGGGATCACCAGCGCGCTCAATTCGCTTGGCCTCGATCATCCCCGCTATACACCGACGTTGCTCCAGATCAGCCGAGTGGCTGCCGTACTGATCGCTGCTGGGTTTATTGCGATTCCTCTTTGGATCTACTTTGTACGAGGGTAAATAATGGCTTCCGAAGCACGGATCGAAACATTAGAACGGTTCGCGGACAAGGATTTCTACCTCGAAGCCCTCGATAGCAAACTCGATTCAAAGGTTCCCGACGGCCCGCTGGCGGAGAAATGGACACGCTGCAAGGACGACTACAAGCTGGTCGCGCCCAACAACCGACGGAAGTATACCATTATCGTCGTTGGCACCGGCCTGGCCGGATCTTCGGTCGCCGCTTCGCTTGGTGAGCTCGGCTATCGGATACTGAGCTTCTGCATCCAGGACAGTCCCCGTCGCGCTCATAGCATCGCTGCGCAAGGCGGCATCAACGCGGCAAAGAACTACCGTAACGACGGTGACAGTATCTGGCGCCTCTTTTACGATACGATCAAAGGCGGCGACTACCGCTCGCGGGAAGGTAACGTCTATCGCCTTGCTCAACTGAGCGTCAACATCATCGATCAGTGCGTCGCCCAGGGCGTCCCCTTCGAACGCGAATACGGCGGACTGCTCTCGAACCGCTCCTTTGGCGGTGCTCAGGTCTCGCGAACCTTTTATGCCCGCGGTCAAACTGGCCAGCAGCTTCTCCTCGGCGCCTACCAATCGCTGATGCGCCAGGTCGACAATGGAACGGTCACGATCTATCCACGTCGCGAGATGCTCGACCTGGTCGTGGTCGACGGGCACGCTCGTGGTATCATCGTCCGCAACCTCCTGACCGGGGAGATCGAGCGTTACGATGGTCACGCGGTGATCCTGGCGACTGGTGGTTACGGCAACGCCTACTACCTCTCGACCAATGCGGTGAATTCGAACGTTACCGCTGCCTGGCGCGCCCACAAACGCGGTGCCTATTTCGCCAACCCATGCTTCACTCAAATTCACCCAACCTGTATTCCGGTCTCCGGTGAGCATCAATCGAAGCTGACCTTGATGAGTGAGAGCCTCCGTAATAACGGTCGGATCTGGGTCCCGAAGAAACCGGGAGATCGCCGTCCGCCGAACCAGATCCCAGAGGAGGACCGGGATTACTACCTGGAGCGCAAGTACCCCAGCTTCGGCAACCTCGTGCCGCGTGACGTGGCCTCGCGCAATGCCAAGGAAGTCTGCGACGAAGGCCGTGGCGTTGGCGAAAGTGGACTGGCGGTGTACCTGGATTTCCGCGACGACATCAAGCGGCTGGGCATCGACTACATTCGCGCCGAATACGGCAATCTCTTCGAGATGTACGAGAGGATTACCGGCGAGAACGCCTATGAGACGCCGATGCGGATCTATCCGGCGATCCACTACACAATGGGGGGCCTGTGGGTCGATTATGGTCTCCAAAGCACAATTCCGGGGTTGTTCGTCCTCGGCGAAGCCAACTTTTCGGACCATGGCGCGAACCGCCTGGGCGCGAGTGCTTTGATGCAAGCGCTTGCCGACGGTTACTTCATCGCTCCCTATAGCATCGCCAACTACCTGGCGAGTGTGAAGCTGCCCCAGGTCAGTACCGAAGACGAGGCATTTGAAGAAGCTGCCGAGGCTGTTCAGTCACGGCTCGATCGGTTGCTAAAGGCAAGCGGGGAGCGCACTCCCCGCGATATCCATCGCGAGCTGGGGCGGCTGCTCTGGGATTACGTGGGCATGGCGCGCAACGAGGCCGGGCTACGGAAAACACTCGCTGCGATTCCGAAGCTGCGCGAGGAATTCTGGGAGAATGTGATTGTCCCCGGAACTCCCGACAACAAGAACTATAGCCTGGAATACGCTGGGCGCGTCGCTGACTATTTGGAGATGGCCGAGTTGCTGACGATTGACGCGCTCCACCGCACTGAATCCTGTGGCGGCCATTTCCGCGAAGAAAGCCAAACGCCTGACGGTGAGGCACTGCGCGACGACGAGCATTTTTCCTACGTCGCGGCCTGGGAATTCCGTGGGGTCGGGAAGCGACCGGTTCTCCACAAAGAGCCGCTCGAGTTCGAATACGTCCACCCATCCCAGCGAAGCTACAAGTAGGTTGAAAGCATGGAAACTCAGAAAAAGGAACGAATGCGGCTGAAGCTCCTCATCTGGCGTCAGCCCGGTCCGGCGGCGAGGGGCAAGATGGTGGAATACGAGGTCGACGACGTCTCACCGGATATGTCTTTCCTCGAGATGCTCGACGTCTTGAACGAGGAGCTGACCTTGCGTGGCGAAGATCCGATCGCCTTCGACTCGGACTGCCGCGAGGGCATCTGCGGCATGTGTGGACTGGTGATCAACGGTCGCCCCCACGGTCCGAATCGTAACACCACGGTCTGTCAGCTTCACATGCGCTTCTTCCACGATGGCGACACGATCACCATCGAACCGTGGCGCGCCCGGGCCTTCCCGGTCGTCAAAGACTTGATCGTCGATCGCCGGGCGTTCGACCGGATCATCGCGGCCGGCGGCTATATCTCGTCGAACGTTGGCGCCGCGCCGGAAGCAAATTCGATTCCGATCCCTAAGGACGTCGCTGAAGCGGCGATGGACTCGGCAACCTGCATCGGCTGTGGTGCCTGTGTCGCAGCGTGTAAGAACGCCTCGGCATCGCTTTTCGTCGGCGCGAAGATCAGCCAACTTGCTCTGCTACCCCAAGGGCAGGCGGAGCGTGCCCGGCGTGCGGTCCGAATGGTCGAGCAAATGGACACCGAGGGCTTTGGCAGTTGCTCGAACGAAGGGGAATGCGAAGCGGTTTGCCCGAAAGGCATTAACCTTTCGAACATCGCCACCCTGCGCCGAGAGTATACCCGCGGCGTGTGGTTAGGGGGCAGGACGAAAGACTAGTCAAGCGGTCACCGCCACCAGGCCAGCAGCGCCATACCGAACCGGTAACCAATCCAGCCAACCGAAGCCAGCAAGGCGGGCATCACGACAAACTGCTCGACCAGGCTGCCGGTCCGGACACGGAACCGCCCCCAGGGAGGAAAACCAAGAAAGCTTTCCAACGGAAAGAACCAGGGAACGCCTTCGACAGTAAGGCTGTCAAGGATCAGGTGGCTGAGGTAGCCAGCCGCGAAGCCAAGCCACGGTAAGGCAGGAGCAACGCCGACGATTGGCGCCACACTACCGATGACGAAGGCGACGATCGTACTGGCCAAGACAAAGCCGATCAGCGAATGAGACAGATGCCGGTGCCCACCAAAGGCTGTTTTGACGAAAACGCGCGCCCAAAAATGGCGTGGCTTATCTAGATCCGGCGCGGTCGCGCCGAGTAGTGTGCCCAGGAAAAGGCCGATGAGCGCCGGCCAGCTCACTGGGGGAAAGGCCGGCGCGACTCCCAGGACACGCATCCCGCCGAGGATGATGGGCGAGTAGCTGGAGCCAGATCCCAGCAGCGCCAACGTCCCCAATGCTGCCACGAAGGCGCCAACTTGATGAGTTCCTCGGGTCACGCTTCAGTCTCCTCTCCAATTTCCACGCAACGCCGCCCTGATGATACCGATTAGCCCATCCCTCGTAAACGGAGGTGATATCTGCCAGGGCAGCAATTTTGGCTTTGATCCTACAGTCGCACTTTGTCATTCTGAGGAGCGAAGCGACGAAGAATCTCCCCTCGCATGATTGTCTCGCAGAGATTCTTCGCTCCCTTTGGCCGCTCATCACGACATAACCGAGCAACTGCGACTGTAGTGTTTGAGCAGGGAATAGGGAACATCCCCAAGAATCTCACCCCACCTTTACGGATTACCAGACGATAGTGTTTTTTTCTCATTGACAATACCCCTGATGGGCAGGTATGCTCCGGCTGGTATCATCTGGTAGGAAATAGCAGGATAACCTTGATCGATCCAGAATTGGCTCCCACGAGCGAACCAATCGTCTTTCCCCAACGCGGCAAATCCTCGACGGTGATTGGTTTGATCCGGGCATGTCGCCCCTTACAATGGACGAAAAATGTCCTGCTCTTCTTTGGGCTCATCTTCGCCCTGAAGCTCACCAACCTCGCGCTCGACGAACGGGCGATTGCTGGCTTTCTGGTCTTTTGCGCGGTCAGCAGTGGAGTGTACCTGATCAACGACCTCGCCGACGTCGAGAAAGATCGCCAGCACCCCAAGAAGCGTAACCGTCCGCTCGCCGCAGGCATGATTACCCCGACACAAACCATTGTTCTCGCAATCGTGCTGTTTGCTGGCTCAATTGCGGCTAGCTACGTCTTAGGACTCGTCTTTGCAGCGCTCGTCGTATTCTACGTTGTCATGATGCTGCTTTACTCATTCGAGCTCAAACACGTCGTGCTGATCGACGTCTTCGTCTTAGCGGCAGGCTTCGTGATCCGAGCAGTGGCGGGTGCCGTCGTGGTCGGTGTGCCGATTTCTCCCTGGCTTTACGTCTGTACCGTGCTAGCATCGTTGTTCCTTGGCTTAGGGAAGCGACGCCAGGAAATCGTCCTGCTCAGCAACGGCGCGGGCAACCATCGACGAATCCTCGAGGAGTACAGCATCCCCTTACTCGATCAACTGATTATGATCGTGACCTCGTCGACGATCATGGCCTACTCGCTGTACACGTTTTCGGCCGAGAATCTCCCATCCAACCACACGATGATGCTGACGATTCCCTTCGTCCTCTATGGAGTTTTCCGTTACCTGTATCTGATGCATCAGCGCAACGCGGGCGGCAGCCCTGACGAAGTGATCCTGAGCGACCGTCCCTTGCTTATGACCGCTCTTCTCTGGCTCTTGACCGCCGGCGCCGTTCTCTACCTCTTCCCGCCGGGTTAGTGCATACGATTTCCAAGCCACGCCGCCAGGTCGCTAAGCTCTTCTGGTCCAATCGTGTGAACGATCGCGTATTCTCGATAGGTAAGGTCGACACCGGCCCTGACAAGATAGTCACGCATCTTCCGTGCTAGATCCACCGAGATTAGCGGATCCTGCGCACCGTGGCCGAGAAAGACCGGTCGCCCGACCAGGCCCGCAGCGTCGACGTTTAGGCGTAGGTTATCAGGTAGATAGCCACTCAACAAGATCGATCCCGCGACGACGCTCGGCCGGGTCAGCAGCAACGCGCTGGCCATCACCGCGCCCTGGCTGAAGCCGAGGGTGAAGAAGCGTCGCGGATCAACCGGGTACGCCGCGGGCAGCGCGTCGACGAACTGGCTCAACCTGGCGAAGCCGGTGGCGAAAGTCTTCGGCTCGACTTCGCCAATGCTCTCCAAGCTGTACCAGGCGTAACCAATGACATAGCGAAACGGCGCGCGGGCGCTCACGACGAAGAGCCCTGGATCGAGCTCGCCGGCGAGCTCAATCAGATCGTTTTCGTCCGCGCCCAGGCCGTGTAGCAACAGCAACGTCGGATGTGGCGCCGGCCCGGCCGAACGCGGCGGCCGCACGACATGCTGCAAATTCAAAAGCATACTCAAAGCGTCGATAATACTCCACGCAGGTAGCCGACCGCGTAGGTCGTAGCGGCGAAGTCACGCGTATCGCCCGGAATCGGCGGGAAGTGCTCGGGGCAGAGAACGCCCGCGTAGCCAATGCTTTTTAGCGCTCCCAGCACTTTCTGGAAGTTCAGCTCGCCGGTGCCAGGGAACACTTCGTCGTAGCCAGTGCCAGCAGCTCCCTCACCCGCCGACTTGCGCACGTCACGAATGTGCACAAAGGCGATCCGATCGGCAAAGCGGTGAGCGGCCTCGGCCGGATCATCGCCGAGCATGTGGTGGATCGCGTTGTCATACAAGTAAGCGTTGGCCGGGCTTGGTGCCAGCTCGAAAAGGCGGGCGAAGCGGGCCGCACCCCAGAGCCAGCCCCGGCGGTTTGGTGGCCACGGACTGTGAGTAACCAGGCGTACCCCGACTGACTCGGCAACCGCGCACAGATGGTTGTAATAGTCAGCTACCCGCTTCAGTTGTTCTTCGTTCGCAGCCTCCGTCGGCTGGTTATCGATCGGCAGGGGCGGCGAGGCGAGATGGATCCCAACCTCGGCGAGTGCCTCGATGTCGTGGCAAGCCCGTTCGAAATCCGCCTTCCCTTCCGGCTTGCCCAGGACGACCTCGGGAGTGATCTGCCCCAGGCCGAACATTTCGACGGTCAGACCCGCATCGACATACGGCCGGACGTACGCCCGCAGCGCTTTCACGTCGAGTTGGCGGCCCTCGCTGAACCCTGGGACGGATGCAGCGCTCTCCTGGACCGTCTCGATCCCGGTCGCCAGGCAGTAAGCAATGCGCTGGGTCAGCTCGGTGCTCACCGAGCTTGGCTTCAAACAAAACCGCATCGTGATATTCTCCTCATCAGTGACAGCAGGCGTGTTGGCGATTATACTCGGATCACAGTCGACTGTCATCGGCCCCACTGCTCTCAATGCCCGATCATCTCCGCCAGGCGCTCACTGATGATCAGCCGCGCCTCGGCAACCATTCGCTCGATCACTTCGCCTGCTGGTAAGATCGAGTCGATCAAGCCAGCGTCTTGGCCAAAAAGGAGCGGGGTATGCTGGGCATCGCCAGCCGCGCGGGCTTGGGCCACCGCTTGGGCGATCGTTTGACGATTACGACGAAGTTCGTTTTCCCGGCCGCTCCACTCGGCAAGTAAGGCGTTCCACTGGGTTCGTGAAAGCGCCCCTGGCCAGGTGCTGCCAGCAATCACGTCGGGCACGGTCGTCAGAACAGTGTCGTGACCATCGCTGTCGATGATCGCTTGCTTGAAATTCGGATGAAGTGGCGATTCTTTCGTGGCCAGGAACCGCGTGCCGAGGAGAACGCCATCGGCACCGAGGGCGAGCGCCGCCGCCAGGCCGCGTCCGTCGGCAATCCCCCCCGCCGCGAGAACCGGCACCGGTGCGACCGCGCTCACCACCATCGGAACGAGCGCCAGTGTTCCCATCACGCCGACGTGTCCGCCGCCCTCGCTTCCCTGGGCGATAATCCCATCGACGCCCGCCTCGACCGCCCGCACCGCATCCGGAACGTTCGAGACCATGTAGGTGACGGTTGCTCCCATGGCGTGGGCCTGCTCGACGTATGGCTTCAAATCTTGCTCGGGCCATGCCCAGGCGTACGTGACGACGGACGGTCGCTTTGCCAGTGCTACCTGGACCGAAGCGTCGTTCACTCGAAAGAGCAGAAAGTTCACCCCAAAGGGGAGTGTCGTAAGCGAACGGATCTGTTCAATCAGGCGGGCGACGTCTTCAGGAGACTGACCGCTCAGGCCGAGGGTTCCCAGTCCCCCGGCGTTTGAGACCGCTGCGACCAATTCGGGTGATGTCGCACTTCCCATCCCACCAAGCACGATCGGATGACGAATTCGGAAAAGCTCGGTAGCACGGGTATGCAAGAACTTGTCGAGTGATTCTGGAAGACTCACGCCGTTTCCTCACTGTTTAGTGTACTCGTTCTACAGCCCGGCAAACCGCTCCCTCGAGCGGCAGATCATGCGTCTGCATGGCGCTAAGGGTGGCTTTTCACAGAAGCTCTGTTTCTGTGTAGCCACCGCGCGCAAAGGGCGCCCTCCAGGTCGCATCTCACTCCCTAAGCACTAGGCCAGCCATGCCCGGCTGAACGCCAGATTCTTGCGCGCCTCTTCGACGGGATTCTCGCCGGGCGGCGTTTCCAGGACAAACCAGTCATCGTAGCCGACGTCATCAATGGCAGCTCGGCAGGCGATCCAATCGACTAGGCCGGTCCCGAGGGGAACGTTCTTCCCTTCGGCAGATGCGTCCTTGAGATGAATCCGCACCACGCCTTTGCCCAGAGTTCGCAGCCCAGCGACGGGTCCGTCCGGCAACCGGAGCGTATTCGCAAAATCATGGTACGAGCCGACGAAGGGCGAACCAACGCTGTCGATAATCCGCTTGAGCTGGGAGGTGGTAAAGCTCGTTTCGATCGCGATCTTCACCCCGGTCTCCTCGGCGATCGGTGCGCAGCGCTCTAGCGACTCGATGTACCAGTGCTCCTGCTCCGAAGGAATATCGAGATTGACCCAGTCGAAATGTGGCAGGAGGATGGCCGTACCACCGAGCGTTAGGCAGGCATGCAGACAATCGGCAACGTAGCCCTCCCCGGCACAGCGACTCGCCAGGTCGGGCAGCCCAAAGTTGACCGCGCGATAGCTCACACAGCTCAGCGAGCTGACCAAGCAGCCGGTCTTCTCGATCGCGGCCAAAATCTCCGCGGCGCCATCTCGGGTCTGCCAGCGCCGAATCTCTTCGTTGTCACGCACGACGACTTCGATGCCATCGTAGCCAAGCTCGCCCGCCGTACTCAATGCGCCGAGGGCGTCCTGATGAAGCGATGTGGTGCGAATACCAATACGTCTCACATCTCCTCCGCGAGATACGATGAGGTCTGCCTGACAGGATAGCAGGCAAAAGTAGCTTGCGTCTACGTCTAGGAGGGAACGAATTGTCTCGCGTCTCTTGACCCGCACCTGACCCTTGTGCCAAGATCCGCATGGACACGCGGTGGTCTTCTCGACCGTGTGCTCGTCGGGACCCGCACCGAGGAAGGCGAAACCAATGCGAGCTTCCGCCACGGCACCGAGGTAACGACAGCTTCCCGGGAGGAAACCAGTGACGAGCGAAAATTATCTCAGCATGTCAATCGACCAACTCGCCCAGCAGAGCCCGGTCCCGCTGATCATTCTTCCCAACCAAACTGCACTCCTCAACCACTTTGCCGAGACCATCCTCGACGAGATTCGCCAAAACAATCAGCAAGGTAAGCCAACCCGGGTGATCTTCCCCGTCGGTCCACGTGACCATTATCCAATCCTGGCCGAGCGCACGAATCGCGAGCAGCTCTCCTGGCGCAAGGTGACGATCTTCCAAATGGATGAATACCTTGATTGGCAGGGACGCTACGTTCCGCTCGATCACCCATTGAGCTTTCGGCGGTTCATGGCCGACTTCATCGCTTCGCTGGCTCCCAGCCTCCGCCCGCGTCCCAACCAGATACACGTCCCGGACCCTGAGCGGTTGAACGCGCTAGCCAAGGCAATCGAGCGGGTCGGTGGTATCGACACCTGCTACGGCGGCGTCGGCATTCACGGCCACGTCGCCTTCAACGAGCCGTTCGTCGCGCTGCTCTCCAAGGTGACGAACGAGCAGTTCCGCGACTCGTGCACCCGGATTGTGCCGCTCACCGCGGATACGATCGTTCAGACTGCCCTACGTCAGCTCGGTGGCGATTTCTACGCTGTCCCGCCGATGGCGATCACGATCGGGATGGGCGAGATTCGAGCCGCCCGGCGAATCCGCCTTTACTGCGATGGGGGTGTCGGCAAGCGTGCGGCCCTGCGCCGGATTCTTTTCGAGCCTCCCTCGGTTGCCTGGCCGGCGACCTTACTGCGCGACCACCCGGACCTGGCGATCGTCACCGATCGAAACACGGCCCTGCCGCCGTTCTAGAGTGATGAATGGCCCCGTCCCACCAGAGCTGCCGCATCTCGTCCGATGCCGCCAGTACTTCGTCAAGCGTTCCGACCGCGTCAACCCGACCCGCTTTGAGCACGATCACTTGATCGGCGCGGCGGAGAGCGGCCGCTCGATGTGAGACAACCAGCCAGGTTTGTTCCGTCATTGTCGCAAGGTTCTCCCAAATTGCCCCCTCGGTCTCGACGTCGAGGGCGCTGGAAAGGTCGTCGACCAGGTAGAGTTCAACCTCACGGATCAGCATGCGCGCCAGGGCAACCCGCTGCACCTGGCCGCCGCTCAGTCGGACTCCCCGCGAGCCAATCGCCGTGTCCAAACCCCGCTCCATCACCGCGATGTCCAGTTCCAGGGCAGCAGTTGCCACCGCCCCCTTCAGCGCCCCGGCGTTTGGCGAGCCCAGGAGCAAATTGTCGCGGAGCGACATGCTGAACAGTCGCGGCACTTGAGGGGTGTAGGCGGTGCGCGGTGGACCGAAGAAGGACGCCGGATCAGTGACTCGCTCGCCTTTCCAGCGGAGCTGGCCGGCCTGAATCGGCCGCAGGCCGATCAAACATTCGAGAAGCAAGGTTTTGCCCGAGCCGATCCTCCCGGCGACGACGGTGAACGAGCCGCGCTGGAGCTTTAGGTCAACGCCATGGATTCCCCGATTCGATCCGGCAAACTCACAGGTTAGACCTTCGGCGACAAGCAGATCGTCACTTTCATTCTCGCTGGCGGTATCCTCTCGTCCGCGCGCCCGACTGTCCTCTGATTCTTCGCCTTTCGCTCTTCGCCCGAGGAACGGCGGCGCCCGGTCTACCAGCGTCGTTCGCGGCGCCCCACCGAGCAGCTCGGTTAGACGCTCCACCGACACGTCGGCCAGCCGGTATTCGGTCAGCAACCGGGCGATCTCGGCAGGAAACCAGGTAAGCTGGCCGAGGTAGGTGACGAACAAAGCAAAATCGCCGACGGTGAAGGTCCCCCCTCGCATCGCCCGGGCG
>JAJPIK010000079.1 GCA_021324795.1 Chloroflexota bacterium | reverse complement strand
TATTCACGTAAAATGTGTCAAGTGAGCAAGGTCAAGGTCAGTTCGGGTATCATCATCGTATGAGCGCAGACGACCGCATTCTTCTGACGGGGTTAACCTTCTACGGCTACCACGGCGCCAATCCGGAAGAACGAGTCCAGGGACAGCGCTTCGTCGTCGACGTCTGGCTGCGGCTCGATCTGCAGCCGGCCGGGCAGTCTGACGATCTCTCCCAAACCGTGAACTACAGTCAGGTCTATCGCGTGATCCACGACGTGGTCGAAGGCCCCCCCTGCAATCTGATCGAAGCCGTCGCCGAGCGGATCGCCATGGCGATTCTCGGCCAGACCGCGGCCCGCTCGGTGGGAGTACGAGTGAGCAAGCCATGGGCGCCGATCAAGGGAATGGTCACGGGTGAGGTCGCCGTGGAGATCGAAAGATGTCGCGACTGACGCCCTTGACATTCCCCGGCCACCGAGTATGATCGGCGCGGTGCCTCGGGGAGGCCTGTGCCCGTTCAATTTGGTTGGGGAGGACGTTCAGGTGCGTATTCTTCTGATTCCGACGATCGCCGATGACGCCTTGGCTGTCGGCAAGTCACTTTTGCCGCCGGGGTACACGCTGATTCTTGGCGATCCCAAGGAAGGCGGACCGGCACTCGCGGCGAAGGTGCGCCAAGCCGACGTGATCATTGGCTTTATCGGTCGATTACCACCAGAAGCGTGGGAAGCCGCCCGCGGCCAGATTAAGCTGATTCACACCTTGAGCGCCGGCTACGAAGAGATCGAGCTCGACAAAGCGCGCGAGCTGGGAATTCCCGTCTGCACCAACGGTGGCGCCAACGCGATCAGCGTCGCCGAGCATACGATCATGCTCATGCTCGCTGCATACCGCCGGCTGCCAGATCTGGTGGCGACCACTCGAGCCGGCAAGTGGCGTGGCCTCATGGGCGAGGTCCGCTATTACGAGCTAGCGGGCAAGACCGTGGGCATCGTAGGCATGGGGAACATCGGTCGCGAGGTCGCCAAACGGCTACGCGGCTGGTCAGTGCATACGATCTACTACGACGTCTTTCGCCGCTCGCCAGCCGAGGAAGCTGAGCTGGGCATCTCTTACACTCCTCTCGACGAGCTATTTCGCCAGTCTGACGTCGTCACTCTGCACACGCCGCTCACCAAGGAAACGCATCATCTGGTAAACGCCGAGCGGCTGGCCTTGATGAAGCCAACGGCGGTGCTGGTGAACGCCGCCCGGGGAGGACTGGTCGACGAGGCCGCCTTGCTCGCTGCCTTGAACGACAAGCAGATCCTCTTCGCTGCGCTCGATACCCTTGGCCAGGAGCCACCGCCGGCCGATCATCCACTGCTGCGCCATCCGAACGCTATCGTCACTCCCCACGTCGCCGGCCCAACCTGGGATAGCTGGCCCCGCCGCTTCGCCAATGCCTACGCCAACGTCACTCGCATCGCCCGCGGCGAGCCCCCCGCCTGGCTCGTGCCGGAGCTGCGCGGCTGACGCCGCGCCGGGTGGAGGATCTGGTATCGAGGGACGCCCCATGACGGTGCTGGCAGCATCGCCGCGTGTCGTCCTCCGATACCAGACTGCCTAATACGTAATCCATCCTCCCGTCACATTCACTGCCTGGCCCGTCATATACCCCGCCAGGGGCGAGGCGAGGAAAAGGATGACCCGGGCGACGTCCTGGACAGTGCCGGCACGGCCCATGGGAACCTGGCCTAGCCGCTGGTTCATCCACTCGCCCTGGGCCATACCTTGCATCTGTACACCTTGCTCGCGGTCGATCTGTGCCCACATATCGGTATCGATGATGCCCGGGCAGACGCAATTCACTCGCACGCCGTCCTTCGCGACCGCTTGCGACATGGTCTTGGTCATCGCAATGACCGCCGCTTTGGAGACGTTGTAGTGCAGGTACTTGGTACCAGTCGCCGCTTTGCCCGCTGCCGAGGCCAGGCTCACGATCGCGCCTTTCTTCCGCGCGACCATGCCGGGGAGGACGAGCTGACTCAAGAAGAAGACGGACTTGGCATTGATCGAGAGCATGCGATCCCAGTCGGACTCCTTCAGGTCGAACAGATCAATGACCTGCATGATTCCGGCATTGTTAATCAGTACGTCGATCGGTCCGAAGGCGCGCTCGGTCGCCGCGACCATCTCACGACGGCTAGCATCACTCGAGACGTCGCCGGCGACGGCGATCGCCTTCCGTCCCCCCTCGCGAATTTCGCCCGCGGTGCGCTCGGCGCTCGTGGCATCGATGTCGGACACGCCAACGCTGGCTCCCGCCTTCGCCAGGTAGAGCGCCACGGCGCGACCGATGCCCCGGCCAGCGCCAGTCACCAGCGCAGTTTGGCCTTCCAAAAGTCCCTCGATAGGCAGCGTGATCTGATCCATGGTTTTCTCCTTACCTATAACAACCTGTATCGGAGTGCCGAGCCGATTGTAGGCTCTGGCCTCGTAGAGATCAATCATCGCCTTGCGATTGGCTGGGCGATTCGCTACAATTTCCGGGACGGCAAGGATGCCGGGAGGAAGTGCAACGATGCCCTCGCTCGATTCATTACGACAGCGCCTCGAAGAAGAACGGACGCGACTCCGGAACGAAATCGCCGAGCTGGCCGAGCGACCATCTGAATACCGACAAACGCGCGAGTCGTACTACGGCAACCATTTGGCCGACGAAGCGACCGATACGTTTGAAGAAGAAAAGGCCCTGGCCCTCGAAGCACACCTGGCCGGCCTCCTGGGGAAAGTGGAAGACGCGCTGCGGAAGTTCGAGAACGGCACCTACGGCATCTGCTCCGAGTGTGGACAGGCAATCGATCCCGCCCGTCTCGAGGCGCTTCCCTATGCGACGACCTGTTTGAAGTGTTCGACCCCCGCGCGAAAAGCGCGCGCCTGATGTCTTATCGTGGTTGGTAACCCGGAGCTGTACGTACGAAACGGAGTCACTCGTGAAATTGTCCCTTCCCCCGTTGCCGGCTGGACGGCGGCGGGTCGAGCCCGGTGTGCTTGCAACGGCGCTGGTCGTGCTAATTCTCGATCAGGTCACGAAATACATCATTAGTCATACCCTTGGTCAACCGGGTCAGGTCCGGAGCGTCGAGGTCATTGGCAACTGGGTGCGGCTCAGTTACACGACCAACACCGGGGCCGCCTTTGGTATCTTTCCGGCCGGCACGCTCTTTTTCAGCGTCGTGGCCGTGATCGCCGCGCCGGTCATTCTCCTAGGTCGCAGCTACGTCCGCGAGCGTGCCTGGTGGATGACGGTGATCTTCGGTATGCTGATGGGCGGCGCACTCGGCAACCTGCTCGACCGCGTCCGCATGGGACACGTCGTCGACTTCATCGACGTCGGCATCGGCAATCTGCGCTGGCCGTCATTCAACGTCGCCGATAGCTCTTTTGTTGTCGCGGTGATTCTCCTCGCGGTGTTCCTGAGCTTTTCTCGCGAAGAGTCGAGCGAAGAGACATCCCAATCCAACGACAGCCAGCGGTCGGACCAGCCGTATCCGGTGTGACCGCGCGAAGCTTTGTCGTCACCGAGCGCGACGCCGGCGCGCGCCTTGACCGCTTTCTTCACGAGCAGCGACCGGATCTCTCACGCTCGCTGCTCCAACGACTAATCGAGCGCGGCGGGGTCACGATTGACGGTCGGCCAGGTCGATCGGCCGAAAAGATACGCGCCGGCCAGACCGTCCAAGTCGAGATGCCAGCCCCCGAACCGGTCGGCCTCGTCCCCGCCAAGATTCCCCTTGAGG
>JAJPIK010000109.1 GCA_021324795.1 Chloroflexota bacterium | reverse complement strand
GCGCCCTCGCTCGGCAGGGGGGACCAGATGCCGGTCTGGGGATTGAAGCGCGCTTGGACGAGCTGGAGGACGTGGCCGAGCTGGTAGGATGAGCAACTGGCACACGCATTGACTCTCGTCGGCCAGATGGTGCCCCAGACGATCACCTCCTGCCCGGTCCACACGGCACGATCCTCCAGGAGATAGCCAAACTTCGGGAGCAAGGTGGTAGGCGGGATGGGGGACCAGGTGTCCGTGCTCGGGTCGTAGCGTGCCCCATCGTTGGCATAGTAAGCTTCGGTCATGAGAGGGTCCCCCGTATGGTTGAGGGGGTTCGGGACTGGTTGGAGCAAGCCGCCCAAGACGAGCATCTCGTGGCCGGTCCACACCACCATCGGGTCGATGCGGGGCGTCGGGGCGCCCACGGACGAGATTGGGGCCCACTTGTCGGTGTCCGGGTTATAGCGCGCACCCACGTTCTGGATGCTGAGATCGGCCCAGAGAACGCCGCCCCACACAACCACCTCCTTGCCGGTCCATACCACGGAGACCCGATGCCCGCCCGTCTCGGGGTCTCCTTCGATCGGAAGAGATCGCCAGGAGTTGGTGGACGGGTTGTACAGGCCACCCCCATAGCCCAAGACAAACATCTCTTTGCCCGTCCACACAGCCGTGGCGTCGATGATGCTCGTCACCATGCTCGGAGTTGCGATGGGCTTCCAAGAATCGGTGGTTGGGTTGTAGCGCGCACCCGAAGGTCGGCCCTCCGAACCCTCGGAAAGGACGATCACCTCCTGGCCGGTCCAAACGAGGACCGAGTACCTCCGGCCAGTTGGGGCGCCCTGAAGCGAGACCTTCCGCCAGGTATCTGTGGTCGGGTTGTACAGGCCGGCACCCCCCTCTCCCCAGACAAACATTTCCTTGCCTGTCCAGACTGCCTGGTGCTCCCAGATTCGCGCGTCTTCTCGTATTGCTTGGGCAAACCCGCCAATGCGACGACCTTTGGGAAGGTCCTCTGTTGTCTGAAACCCCATGGGCTGAGAGATCGGCTTCCAGACATAGCTGGCAAGGGCAGGACCACTACCAATCGTCACTACATTTGTCGCGATCAAGAGCGCCAAGACCCCGATGGCGGCTACGACAGCCCACCCTATGAGGTTGAGCGGAAGCCGTGCACCCGCACTCCTCTTCTGTTGGGTGGGTACATTCTCTGGAAACGCCAGTCTGGCTCCGCACTTGTGACAGAATGTTGCCTCACCCAAAGCTTGAGTTCCGCATTTCTGGCAAACATCCAGCCCCATGTTTTCTCCTCTATCTTGCTCCTGTCAGGTCTCTTTGACACGGGGACGGTCCAGCAGTCCGCCCGCTCTACTCTACCACTACCCCAACCACTTGTACAGCCTATCTATTGGCCACTACCTTAGTGTTGGTCAACTGGAGCCGGGCTACCCAGCTACTGAAACACGGGCAAAGGCGAAGACAGATCGATTGGCTTGCCTCCGGCTAGAAGACAACAGTAACATCCTAGTTATAGCTTGCAGGCTTATTTACTTATCGGAGTCACGTAGAAGCCCGTAGGCGGCCGGTTGTAAGAGTGATAGACTGATTTTAATGGTTGAGTTAGAAACAAGCCCGTACGGGCCTTTTAGAGTCTCTGAGGACAAGACCCAGACAGTTGGGGGCGTTCGGCATGCTTGTTCCTAGATTTGGGGAAGAGTCAAGGGAGGGGGCAGGGCCGCCTGGCCATCCCTATCCCGGGGATAGGTCCCAGTCTCTCGCGAAGCTGGCCGAGAAGAGTAAGTTAGCTGGTCATCCTGGCTTGAACAGGGGCGATTCCGAGACAGCCTTGCAATTGCCCCATATTGTTGAGTATTTAGATCAATAATTAGCGTGGGTACTGGCAGATTGGGTCTCATCCTCTGCCTTTTGTGCCAGCCTACTCGTTCGGGCCCACCCCAAGTCAGGAGAGAGTACCGGCTGGTGTTATGACAGGCATAGGTATTCTAGCGGGGCTGCAGTAAAGTGCTGTCAGGTAGCTTTGCGGACGTGGCCGAATCTGTACCGCTCGCTCTCCTTTTCACTGGCACGACCTGTGCTCAAACCTAACTCTCATCCCAATGGCACAGTGAGGAGGTAGTATGGCTCAGGATCAGCCAATTTCGGGTCAACGGCCCGAGCCAATGAACGACGTGACCTACGACCTGGTCACGGTATTGTCGAACTGCGCCGAAGCGGTCAATGCCCTCGACGATTACATTGAAGATGCGAAGCAGTCGAACGATCGTGACGTGCAGAATCTCTTCGAGCAGATTCGCCAGGATGAGATTCGCCACTGCGAGATGGCCAAGAAGCTCATCGACAACCTGGTGAGACAAGGCAAATTCTAAGTCAAGCGTCGATCCAATTGCCCACCGACGCAGCAGTGCCCGCTCGGTTCACCGAGCGGGCACTGCTGCGTCGGGAATCACCTGACACTGAGGACAGAGCCCAGAGCCTGGACGAGATGTGGCTCGAGGATGCGTAGCTCAGCTCGGTGCATCGCAGAGAGCTCACGGAGCAGCGTCGAGCCGGTCTCGGTCAGGCAGACGAGAACCCGCCGACGATCGGTCGTGGATGGCACCCGAACGACCAATCCCTGCTCGGAGAGCCGGTCGACGAGACCAACCGCGCTGTGATGCTTGATCTTCAAGCGATCGGCAAGGTAGCCAATACTTGGCTCGACACCCTCCGGACGACCGGCGATCGCCAGCATCATTTGATGCTGCTGGGGAGTTAAGCCATGATTCCGAGCAATCGCCTCGCTGGTCGCGAGAAACTGTCGAATGAGTCGGCGAAATTCGGCCAGTGCTCGGTAATCTGCATCGGTGATCTCGACCTCTTCCGGGCTCAGATCGGCCACCCGCGTCGGAGCGACGGTAGGTTCATTGGGTCGATTATCAGTCATTGTTGCCTTCCGGTTTACCGTGTCACCTCCCGCAGATGACGCCCCACGTGCATCATCTCTCACCTCTGGTCGCATCTACTCCCTCCTCAGCTTTTTCTCCACTCCCCAATCGCGATTAGCTAGTGTCACCTACCAGATTATATCGTAATACGACTTATAGTCATGCTAGCATGCCCGACTCAGCTAGACAAGTACAGCATATATCTCAACGCTACGCGTATTCCCATAACAAAGGCAATCCCTGAACGCTATCTTAGGAATTCGGGCACTTCGCACAAAGCCAAGCCCCGAAAGTTCGGACTCTGCGCCCGAAGAATCGTTGTCCTCCGACCGCTATCCTGACATTGGATCAAACGACGGCGGCCCGCCGTGATCGGGCAGCGCCGTCAAGGAGGAAGGACTAGTGGCCGAGTCGTCGAGCTCGACACAAATGCGTAGAACCCTCAACCTCACCGGCGTTACCGTGAACGCTATGGCGCTGATCGCTCCGGGGGCTTTTCTCTGGATTACCTATCAGGTCCAAGCGGCCCAAACGACGCCGGACGGCACCTCCACCGCCATGGATATGTGGCCTGGTATCTTATTCGCGCTTATTCTCGCTTTCTTGACCGCCATTTCTTATTCCGAGTTGGCGAAGATCTATCCCGAGGCGGGAACGGCCAGCGCGTACTACTTCGCCGAAAAAGCGTTTCTCGACAAGACCGAGCCAGGTCACCAGAAGTGGGCCCGAGTGGCCAAGCTTGCCACCGGCTGGGCTGCACACCTATTCTACTGGGTCTACCCGGGCGTCATGGTCAGCTTTATGGCGATCCTCCTCGCCTACATCGCTGGTCTCTTTGGGATCAACCTCTCGGTTCCAGCGGAGATCGCGATCGGAGTCATCTTCTCCTTCGTCGTCGGCTACATTGCCTACCGCGGCGTTACCGGTTCGACTCTGACCGCGATGCTCATCAACATCATTCAGCTCACCGCACTCGTTGGTTTCTCCATCCTCGCGATTGCCTATCGACTGATTAATCCGTCTCACGCGACTTTTGTCCACCCGAATGCTCTGTCCGTTGTGATGCCGCATTCGTTGATCGGGGTTCTCTTCCAATCAACAATCGCGATTCTGATCCTGGTCGGTTTTGAATCCTGCACCGCATTCGGCGCCGAGGCGATCAATCCAAAGCGCGACGTTCCGCGTGCCGTGCTCATCTCTCTACTGATCCAGGGCCTAATCGCTTACATGTTCGAATATTTCGCGGCCAACTTCAGCCTGTCCGATGCGTTGACAGGCACGGGTGCCAACAACGCAGTGATTAAGGGATGGGACGCTGCCGCCGCGTCGAGCGCGCCAATCGGCGACATGATTCGCCTCTACGGCGATACGCTCCTGGGGGGAATTGGCTTCGGCCTGACCGTGGTCATCGCGATCACCGTGGCGCTCGCTATCCTTGGCACGACGCTTTCATGCTTTAATACTGGTGTCCGGGTGAGCTACGCGATGGCTCAAGACGCCGAGATGCCCGAGCCATTGGGGCTGCTGCACAACCAGTACGCGACGCCGCACACCGCGATCTGGGTGATGGCAGTCGTCTCCGCGATCATCGGTGCCATCGGCACACTTTCCATCGTGGGCCTGACACTGATCACCCTCGCCTCGAACTTCGGCACCTTCGTCCTCTACGCCTTGACCTGCTACTGGACGATCGTTGCCTTCGGCGGCCGCAAGGAGTTCAACTTCTTCAAGCACCTGTTCGTTCCGGTCCTGGGCCTACTCGCCAATTTGGCAATGCTCGTCACGATCCTCTTCATGGGGATTCTGGGCGGTGGCGACTCCCAGACGGAATCGATTGGAGCGCTAGTGATCGCACTGGCCTGGGCGGTCGTCAGTGGGATCTACGTGGTGATCCGAAACCGCCAGTCTGGCCGGCCACTCTTCGTTCAGAGGCAAAGCGCGTGATCCTGTTTCAGCGATGATTGAAGTCATCGCGGCCGGGCGATCGGTCAGTGGTCGCCTGCGGACGGAGAACGAGGACAACTACCGCCTCGTCACTCCGTCCAACCTCGCCCTCTGTGAGAGAAAGGGGCATCTCTTCGCGATCGCTGACGGCTTGGGGGGACACGAGGCCGGCCAAGTCGCCAGCGCTATTGCGATTGACGGACTGGTCGAAGCGTACTATGCTCCGACCAGTCCGTCACGCGTCGAGCCAGCGCTGCAGCACGCCGTTCAAGTCGCGAACTTGCGCGTGCACGATCATTCTCGGCGCTCGCCCGAGTACCGGGGTATGCAGACGACTCTTTCCTGTATCGCCCTCGCGGGCGCGTCAGCTTACCTCGCCCACGTTGGTGACAGTCGCGTATACTTGTTACGTGCGGGTTCGCTGCGTCAGCTCACCGATGACCACTCGGAGGCCGCCGAGCTGGTTCGGCTTCGTCTGGCCCGACCGGAGCTGCTCGCTGACCACCCGCGTCGTAACGTGCTCACCCGAACGATCGGCAGCAATTTGCTCTTACGGCCGGATTTCCGCCGATTCACGGTCGAGCCAGAAGACTGTTTCATCCTGTGCACAGACGGCCTCTGGTCGGAAGTGAGTGACGAGGAGATTCGAGAGGTGGCTGCCGACCAATCGCCCGAGGCGGCCTGTGACCAGCTCATCGAGTTTCAGCTTGGACGCGCGAGCCTTGACAACGCGACGGTAGAAGTGATTAAAGTACTTTCGGTAGACAATGAGCCCAATGAGGCCGACAACTGGCTGAATAACCTGTTCAACCGATTCGTCGGCCCGCGTTCGGCCCGAAACCGGGTGTGATCATGAGATTTGGCGCGGGACAACGGATCGACGGCTACGAAATCACCGAGTCACTCGGCTCGGGCGGCTTCAGCGAGGCTTATCGTGCCCGCGATTGCCAGGATAACCGCCAGGTCGTGCTCAAGCTGCCCCATCCGTACTTGATCGGCGATCCCGCGCTCTACAGCCGCTTTCAGCGCGAGATCGAGATCGGCCGACGACTGAACCATCCGAACGTTCAGCGCGTGCTCGGCACCGGGAACGTGGGAAATGGCTTCTCTCCTTTCATTGTCATGGAATACGTCGACGGCAAGCAGCTTCGTCAATATCTCGCCGAACACGCACCACTCAGCATCCAGCAGGCAATCGAATTCGCGACTCAGCTCACGTCTGCGCTGAGCTATTGTCACCAGCAAGGAGTTGTTCATCGCGATCTGAAACCCGAGAACGTCCTGGTTACTCCCGATGGTCGGCTCAAGCTCATGGACTTCGGCATCGCGTTGCTCCAGGGAGCACGGCGCGTAACCTGGGGGAGCCTCTCGTCGACAGTGGGAACGCCAGACTACATGGCTCCGGAGCAGATCCGTGGCGAGCGTGGTGACGAACGAACCGACGTCTACGCCGCGGGCGTCATTCTCTACGAGATGCTGACCGGGCAAGTGCCGTTTCAAGGCGATAACCCCCTGGCGATTATGAGCCAGCACGTTGAACGAGATCCGCCCTCCGTCCGCGAGCTCCGGCCAGAGGTGCCGGAAACGCTTGCCGCGGTGGTCAATCGTGCCTTACAGCGAGATCCAGCCCGACGCTACTCGACCATGGAGGCATTCGCCCACGACCTGACTCATTTGGACGAGATCGACCTGACCCAGATGCCAGCGGTGAGCTCGGGAACCAGTGGTTTGCCCCCGGCGCGCTATACCTGGTTAGTGATCGCATTGACCTTACTCGCCTTGGTACTGATCGGAATCGCGGCTCAATATGTCCACCACTTACAGAGTGTGCACTGAGGGTGCCGGAGCTCAGCACGAATTCCCTTTTCCGGGGGAGAGTGAATGAGAATGGGCAAAGAGAGCAACCTGAAAGGGAGATTTAATCCAAATGAAGCCAATCGACTGGCTGCAACCTCCCGAGCCGAGTCAAGCAGCGATTGACGCGGTTCTCCGCGCTGCTCACGACGGCGCGGTCGAGTTCGTTCACTTCCAGTTCACGGACATCCCCGGTGGGCTGAAGAGCTTGAGTATTCCTGCCAGTCGCTTAGAGGAAAGCCTATCCAGAGGGGTTTGGTTCGATGGCTCATCGGTCGAAGGGCTTGCCCGGGTTGCCGAGAGCGATTTGTATCTTCGCCCGGATCCATCAACCTTTGCCGTTATCCCATGGGAGCGACCGACGACCGCGCGGCTCGTGTGTGATCTCGCCACTCCTGATGGGCAGCCCTTCCTTGCTGACCCGCGTTTCGTGTTGAAACGGAGTATCGCGGCTGCCGTAGAGCAGGGCCTCGATTATCGAGTAGGAGCGGAAGTCGAGTTTTACCTCTTTGAAGATATACCAGACCGTCACGGTGCCTCGCGTCGGAGCTTCAAACCAGCCGATACGCGGAGCTACTTCGAGCTTGCCGCGGGACGCGCGGCTGCTCTCTGTCAAGACGCCGTGCGAGCTCTGCAAAACTTCGGCTTTCGGGTAACGTCGACGCACCATGAGGTTTCACCGGGCCAGTTTGAGATCGACCTGGCCGAGGACGACGCCTTACGCACCGCGGATGCGATCGTTGCTCTCAAATTCATCCTGCGCATTCTTGCCAGTCAATCAGGGTTACTCCTGACGTTTATGCCCAAGCCGCGTGAAGATTCGAGTGGATCGGGCGTCCATCTATCACAAGGGATAGTCGATCAAGCGACCGGTCAGAATCTCCTCACCGCGACGACCGGTGAGTACCAACTCTCACCGATTGCTCAACATTTCGTTGCCGGCCAGCTTGCCCACGCTCGCGGGATGTGTGCGGTGCTCGCGCCGCTCGTCAATTCTTACAAGCGCCTGATCGGTGGTGATGAAGCGCCCAATCGCGTCTCCTGGGCGCACGTGAATCGCGGCGCATTCATTCGGATTCCGCGCGTCTCCGCCGACACCGGGCTCGTTGAGGTCCGCGCCGCTGACCCGAGCTGCAACCCCTACCTCGCCCTCGCGGTTTTGCTGGCCAGTGGTCTCGACGGGATCGCGAATCAAACCCCCCTGCCAGCTCCAGATGATCAGGAGCCCGGTCAGGAGTTATCCTACACGACCGCCACCGAGCTGCCTTCCACGCTCGGGGAGGCACTCGAAGAGCTCGAGTGGGACATGGTCCTGCGTTCCGTGCTGGGCCAGCCGGTTTTCGAGCGACTACTCGCCGAAAAAGAGCGGGAATGGCTGGCCTACCGACACCACATAAGCGACTGGGAGATCGAGGCGTACCTTGAACGGGCGTAAAGTCAATTCGTGACTCCACCAGTCCCCCTTGTTTTTATGATATAATCTTCGCGTGTTGCACCCACATGCGGTTGAACAGGCTATCTTGGAGAACAGCGTGAAGGTCACCGCGGAGAAGATTCCCGGGAGCCAAGTGCTCTTAAAAATTGAGATTCCACCGGAAAAGGTCGCACAGGCAATCGATAAGACCTATCGGGACATTAGTCGACGGGTCAAAGTACCCGGATTCCGACCTGGTCGAGCTCCCCGAGCACTCATCGAGCGGTACGTCGGTGGACCAGAAGTCATTCAACAGGAAGGCATCGATCGCCTGATCGACGATTCCTACCGCCAAGCGCTGCGCGAGGCTGACGTCCATCCGATCGGCGAACCGGATCTCAGTGAGCGACCAGAATTCCACCCGGGAGAGCCGTTAGTCATCGAGGCCTCGATCCCCGTCACTCCGACAGTCGAGCTGGGTGATTACCATTCGATTCGGCTCCAACCTGTTGCCGTCGAGGCAACGCCACGGCAAGTCAACGAGTTTATCGACTCCCTGATCGAGTCGCACGCGGAATGGCTACCTGTCCAGCGCGGTATCCAGAACGGCGACCGCGTGGTCATCGACGTCGAAGGCGTCGTCGGCACGGTACCAACCCTCTTTGGCCCCGGCGGGGAAGCCTTGCTGAGGACCCCTGGTGGACGGGAAGTCTACAACGTCAAGAATCACGAGCATCTGGTCAATATCCAGAACCCACCCGAGTTTGCTCCGGGCTTCGACGAAGAGCTGATCGGCCTCCTGCCCGGCAGCGAAAAGACGTTCGGTCTCACCCTACCAGTCGATTTCCCTGACGCCGAGCTGGCGAACCAATCGATTGTTTTCACCGTGAAGGTGCACGAGGTGAAGGAAAAGCACCTGCCCGAACTGAACGATGAGTTCGCTAAGAAAGTGCAAGGCGGCGATACCGTCGAAGAATTGCGGGAAAACGTTCGACGGGAGATTCAAAACCGCCTGGAAACCGAGGCTCGCGCTCTTTACGAGGATGCGCTCGTCGACGCGGTCGTCTCGCGGTCGACGATCGATCTTCCGGATGTGATGGTCCAACGGCAGATTGATTCCCTGATCGAGGACTTGAAGGCAGATCTCGCCCGCCAGCGGGTTTCGTGGTCCGATTATTTACAGGCAAGGCGGAAAACCGAAGAGCAAATCCGCGAAGACATGCGTGCGCCGGCCGAGAAAACGGTGAAATCCTACCTTGTCATGCGGGAGATCGCCAAGCGAGAGAACCTGCAAGTCGAACCCGAAGAGGTGAATGCGGCAATCAACCTCACCGCGTCTCAGTTTGGGTCAGCGCGCAACATCATCCGTGAGCGTCTCAGTACCCGTGACCAGAGGGATCGCATCGAGGGACGACTGTTCTACCGAAAAGTGATCGATTTCTTAGATCAGATTGCGCAACAGCCAGCGCCGGCTGAAGCCAACAAGGAAGAGGCGGGTGAGTCCGTGGCGACCCAAAATGCCCCGGCATCTGCGCATGCTTCCGAGGCGGCCCCGCTGGCCGATCAACCGGCCAGCGCCGAACCGGCGACGGCTGAGACGGCGACGACATCTTCGCCCACCGAAACCGGGGAAAGCCCGGCTCGCTGAGGCGTGGCACCAACGAGGAGTTTCTTACAAATGGCAGATCTGATGATTCCCCAAAGCATCGTCCCGATGGTGATCGAAAACACCGGGCGGGTCGAGCGCGCCTTTGACATCTATTCGCTGCTTTTGCGCGAGCGAATCGTCTTTCTGGGTACGCCGATTGACGACCAGGTTGCTAATCTGGTTGTCGCTCAGCTCCTCTATCTCGACCGCGAAGATCCGGATCGGGACATCAATCTCTACATCAACTCGCCGGGGGGCGTGATCTACGCGGGTCTGGCCATCTACGACACGATGCAGTTGATCCGGCCTGCCGTGTCGACGATTTGTGTGGGTATGGCCGCTAGCATGGCGACCATTCTACTGACGGCTGGCGCCAAGGGCAAGCGCTTCGCCCTACCGAATGCGACAATTCACATGCATCAACCACTGGGTGGCGTTCGCGGCCAGGCCTCGGACATGGAGATCCAGGCGCGTGAAATCCTGCGGCTGCGTAAGATGATTAACGATATTCTAGTCCGCCAGACCGGTCAGCCCGAGGAGCGCATCGTGCGCGACACTGACCGTGACTTTTACATGGACGCCGAGCAGGCTGTCACCTACGGCATCGTGGACGGCGTGCTCTCGACCGAGAGGACTCTACCTGCCAAGGCAGCCTCCTAGACCTGTTTTCTCACGGCTGGCCGCGGCAACGTGGGCAGGCTAACCGAGCGTCGACGATCCCCCGACCGTCGACGCTATCGTACCAAGTCGGCAACTGGTAACACGCGCGACGGGCAGTGTAGCCGATCGCAGCAAGGGAAGAAGAGGGAAGATGGCGACGACGAAGGGAAGTCGCGGGCAGTATCATTGCTCGTTCTGCGGCAAGGGTCAGGAGCACGTCCGACGGCTGATCGCCGGTCCGGGTGCCGTGTACATCTGCGACGAATGCGTCGAGTTGTGCCGCGAGATCATCGACGAAGAGCAAGCCCCCCAATCAAAGAACCAGGCTCCGATGGCCAAAGTCCCAACTCCGCATCGCATCGTCGAACTGTTAGGACAGTACGTCGTTGGACAGGAACGCGCCAAGAAGGTGCTGGCCGTCGCCGTCTATAACCATTACAAACGCATCAACGCGGGTATGCAGATCGACGATGTCGAGCTTCAAAAGTCCAACATCCTCTTAATCGGTCCGACGGGTTGCGGCAAGACTTTGCTGGCCCAGACCCTGGCCCGAATTCTCGATGTTCCTTTCTGCATAGCCGATGCCACGGCACTCACCGAAGCGGGCTATGTTGGCGAAGACGTTGAAAATATTTTACTTCGTCTAATTCAGGCCGCTGACTTCGACCTCTCGCGTGCCGAACGTGGGATCGTCTACATTGACGAGATCGACAAAATCGCTCGCAAGAGCGACAATCCTTCAATCACCCGCGACGTCTCCGGCGAGGGTGTGCAGCAAGCGTTGCTCAAGATCATCGAGGGCACGGTTGCCAATGTTCCTCCGCAGGGTGGACGTAAGCACCCTCATCAGGATTTCATCCAGATTAACACGACGAACATTCTGTTTATTTGTGGGGGCGCCTTTGAAGGGTTAGAAAAGATCGTCGGCGATCGCATTGGCACCAAGCGCAGCCTGGGTTTCAAGGCCGAGCGAAACCACACTCCAAGCGCGGACGAGACGGCGTCACTGCTTCACAATGTTATCGCGGATGATTTGCTGAAATACGGTATGATCCCCGAGTTCATCGGTCGCCTACCGGTCATCGTTAACGTCGATCCGCTGAACAAAGAAGCTTTGATGAAGATTCTGACTGAGCCGAAGAACGCGGTTGTCAAGCAGTATGAAAAGTTCTTGGCGCTTGACAAGGTCGAGCTGGTGATGACGCCGGAGGCGCTCGAAGCCGCGGCCGAGGAAGCGCTGAAGCTCAAGACCGGCGCACGCGGCTTGCGGACGGTGATCGAGGAAGTCTTGCTCGACGTGATGTATGAGATTCCCTCGCGCGCCGACGTCAAGAAGTGCGTGATCAACGCCGAGACAATCCGTAACCGACGTAGCCCGATCCTACTCAACGCGGCTGGGCGGCCGGTTGAAGACATCCTCGTTCACGGGAGGTCGGCCTAATGGAGCCACGAGTTACCCGCAGCGCTGACGTTCCGCCAGTGCCAATCGCCGAGGGCTCATCGCGCAAGACGTTGGGATGGGGCGAGCGCACCTTAATCTCAGAGGTTCGCTTCCAGGCCGGTGGGATCGTGCCAATGCACTCGCACCCTCACGAACAAATCGGCTATGTTGCCGACGGAGCGATTGAGTTCACGATTGGTGAGCGTATCCAGGTTCTCCGAGCCGGTGATGCATACGTCATCCCCGGCCACGTACCCCACGGCTGCCGTGCTCTCGAAGCAAGCCTAGCGATCGACATCTTCTCGCCAGTGCGTGAAGAGTACAAGTAGATTTCACGACGATGTCGGAGTCCTGGAAGCTCGCCAGTCCGGACGCGGCACGCCCGGGCTAGCCCTGTTGACGTCAGAAGGTAAAGTCAGCAGGCCCAGCAGACCCAGCAAGGCGGTCGCCGCGATCAATCCGTCAATTCCCCAGGCGATCGCAAATACTCCGCCGATCGCTGCCCCGATCAATTGACCGCCTGCCAGCAAGGTCGAATAAATTCCCATCAAGGCCCCTCGCCTCTCTGGAATGGCATCCGATCGGGCAGCCAGGAGGGTCAACGCCGCGGGAGTAAAGGCGGTTTCCGCCGCCAATGCCACCACTCCGAGCAGGAAAGGTAAACGGAACTCCATTCCTCCGAAGTGACGAGCGTGATTGATCCCAAGGATGGAGATCGCAGCGAGGATGACTCCGACGCTGCCAATCCGCATGGCCGTGCCAATCGAGATCCGACCAATCAGCAAGCCCCAGCCAATCGTCCCGACCGCGAACAGCAGGGTATATACACCGAAAATTGTCCCAATCATCCGACCAGAAAAACCGAAGGAGAGGAGCTGATCTGGTCGAGGATGGGCGCCTGAAAACTGGTAGGCCGCCTGGCCAAACCAGATTCCTGCCGCGGCATTGAGGGCTAACCACGAGGGCATCAGATCAGCCGCGTGTTTGATAGCTTGCCAATCAAATCCATGGAGCTGCTTCGGCCGCTTCGGTCGACCACGGACCAGCGCGAACATGGCTAACCCGACGAGATAGATCAACAATAAATCAAAGAAGCCATCACGATGAAGGTGGTCCCAGAGGACCCCACCCACGGTATAGCCGACGGCAAGACCACCGATCGACCCGACTTCGAAGAACCCCATGATTCGGCCGCGCTCGCCAATGCGATGAGAGGTGTCGCTGAGAAAAGCGAGTGCCGCCGGCACAGTGCAGGCTGTCGTCAGGCCCTGAACGAGACGGGCGACCGCCAGTAATCCAAGCCGTGAAGGTGCAAAGAAGAAGATCTCGGCAATGATCCCAAGGATCGGCCCGGCCAACAGAAGGGGACGTAGCCCCAATCGGTCGATCAGGAGGCCGGCCAACGGCGCACCAATCAACTCCGATGCGTTGAAGGTGATCATGAGAAGGCTGATCGCCATCGGTGACGATTCGCCTCCCCCACGACGGTAAATGTTGGCAAGCATAAAGCCAAGCATGACGCCGGTCGCAGCGCCGGCCGCTCGGACTAGAAAGCTCCCTAGGATGGTCGCTCCCAGCGATACTGCTCGACGCTTGCTTATGGCCAGTTCTGGCATTCACACTCCGTAAGTGAGTCGCGCTCAGTGTAGGCGACGATGGGCGTGCGGTCAAGGCATGACCACGTCAACTTAGGGTCATGTCAAAGTCATCCTGGGATGGCGCCAATGAGCCGTAGTGCGCGGTCGGGGAAGGCGCCATAGTGGCGGAGCGCATCGGCGACGCTCCGCCAGCCGTG
>JAJPIK010000004.1 GCA_021324795.1 Chloroflexota bacterium | reverse complement strand
TTTGCCCGTACTTCGACTTCTCGACCAGTCAGGAGACCTGCGACGAGAGCATGCGGGAAGCCGAGAGGTTCATTGGCTATGCGCGCAAACTGGGCGCACCGTGGATTCGGACCTACACCTTGAATACGCCGAGCAGGCAAGCGACCGACGAGCAGTGGGAGCGCAGCGTCGCCGCGCTTCAGCAGATCTGCGACGCCGGCGCGGTGCACGGAATCACCTTTCCGGTCGAGACGCACCAGGTGATCCACCACGGCCCGACCCTGGCCGATACGAGCGCCAGCACGCTGCGCCTGCTCGAGCTGGTGAATCGTCCGAACCTCAAGGTGGCCCTCCAAACGCCGCTGCTAGGCGAGACGCCCGAAGAGAGCGCCGAGCGGCTTGGCCACGTCGCGGTGCAGGTGCAGGCCCACAACTGGATCGGCGCGACCGACACGTCCTGGGGTCAGCTGACTTACCTCGACTCGGGCGACCTGGACTTCGCGAGCTACGTTCGCATCCTCAAGAGCCGAGGGTTCGACGGCTACATCTCGATCGACCACCCGAACCACCACCCCTGGGAGGACACCGCCGCGCGCGAGATCAGGTATCTCAAGCGATTGATCGCCAGGGAATAGAGCTGGAGTCGGAGGTGAGGATGGGATCCGGGCACGACGAAATCCCCGCGGCGGCCACATACGAAGACTGGGTTCAGATTGTAAGGAACCTGACTGGCACAGTCCGGTCTGCGCTAGAGTATCGACAGTTGCGTTCGAAATCCAGCGCCGAAATAGCGCGCACCATCTTGCAGGCAGTCGGCTGTAGCGAGGCACGAGCCATGGTGCCCCCGAATTCTATACCGGCCGTCGTTTACGGCGTCTGGCTCGATGGGCATAGTCAGCACGAGCCTGTATACATTGGTCAGACGCGCGACGCAGCAAGGCGTCTCTGGGATCTTCCTATCGGCGAAAGCCACCACCTGGCGAATACGATGCACTTGATTGACGCGTTACAGAGGCATTCGATATGATCCCTTACGCAGCCAAAGGAGCAGTCGCCACAATGGATACATCAAGCAGCAGGGTAGACCTTCGCCGGGGCGTCTACGATGCTGATCGCGCCGCCGCATTAGCAGGGGTACCCGTATCCACGCTCCACTATTGGGTGCGGAAGGGAATATACCAGCCGTCTATCTCCCCAGAACCTCGCACTCGGTACTGGTCATGGATGGACTTGCTTGCACTGAGGATGATTCACTGGCTTAGGCAGGGCGACGAAAAGACCGGACGGCGTAGCGTGTCCATGCAACGTATTCGTCAAGCTCTCAACGAATTGGACAGCCAGGGAATACCCCATGAGCAGTACCATCACGTGGTCGAGGTGACGCGAGGCGGTCAAGTCTTCATACGTTCGGGGCACACTCTCGTACTGGCAGATCCCAGCCGGCAGCAGGCTTGGGGGGAGATGCTGGATCTCGTGCGTCCTTACATGCGGGGGCCAGACCTTCTGCGACCCAGGGAACACCTAAGAATCATTCCCGGCAAACTTCACGGTGAGCCCCACGTCCTCGACACCAGGGTTCCGTCGTCGACCATCTTCGAGCTCGCGCAGTCCGGTTATAGTTCCGAGGCCATTCGAAGGATGTATCCAGAAGTCACTGACGAGGCGCTACGCGAGGCAATCGATCTGGAGCGATCACTTCGCAAGCACGCCGCATGAGCCGGTCGGACCCGACTCGGCTACACTTTGTCCTCGACCAGAATTTTCCGTGGTATGCAGCCTCTGTAGAATGGCCCTCTAGCCTGAAGATAAGCCGACTGAATGACGTCGATTCAACACTGACCCACGACAAGGAAGATTGGGAGGTCCTGCTTGGCCTGAGTAGCCGTGGGGACGTCGACGGCTTTATCACCAATGACGCCAAGATGCTGATGCTTCCGTCGGAGATGGTTGCCTTATCCCGGACCAGACTGGCGGTAGTCATTCCGGACGACGTCGGTTACGCGCCAATCCGGGCGACGGGCCTCGTAATGGTCCACATAGAAGAGATATCCAAATCTCTGGATGGGCGACCACAGGTGTTCCGTTTGCGCGCTAGACAGGTCAAGAGGGAATTTCCGAGGGACCATCTCGAGCGAATTGCGACTCAGCGGAAACAGCGGGTGAGTGATGTCATCCATTGGGAGACACAGAAGATGGGACTGCGACCGTAGGCGGCGGGGATGGTAGCCGGTAGAGGCTCGTCATCACCCGGAGGACCGATGCACTGCACCAGCAGCTGTGCTCATACCCTCCTCTCTTTTCGGCCTTCGCGACGCCGATCCTTCAGTCGTGGACGATGACCGGCGTTCCGACCGAAGCGAAGTTCCAGAAGAACAGCGCGTCGGCGCGGCGCATCCCAACGCAGCCGTGGCTCGTCGGATAGTTGCCGAACGCGGCGGCGGGCGACCAGAAGTTATCGTGCAGCGCGACGCCGTCGGTGAAGTACTGGGTGTAGAGGACGTGCGGGAGATAGTAGCCGAGCGGCGAGCGGATGGGAATGCCGATTGTTCGCGAGTCCATCACCTCGTCCAGCACCCGTCGCTGGATGCTGAACGTGCCAACCGGGGTCGGGAACGCGGGCACGCCGGTCGTCACCAGCGCCGTGTAAACCACGCGCCCGCCTCCGTACGCCCGGGCGATCTGCTGGCCGCGGTCGATCTCGATCCACCGGCCGGTCGCCCGTGCGTTTAATGTCCCTTCTCCGGGCGCCGCGTACCCGCTGTAAACGTAGCCACCGCTGGATGTCTTGAACCAGACCACGTTGTCGGCCAGCACTTGCTGGCCCGCCACCTCATCCACGACGGTGAACCGCGCGCCAGCCGGCAGCACCGTCACGGTGGGAAACGAGGTCGAAGGGCCGGACCGAACGTTGACCGACTCGACCGCCTGGGCGGAGCGGACACCGCGATGCCGCGCGCGAGGCCGAGACGATTATCGCCGGTGAGTGGGAGCATGCTGGCGATCGTTGACACCGTGCCCCACGGCTCACTATAATCCCCGCCAACGTAAGCGCCCCGTGGGAGGGATCTCGACCGATGGCGACCCCTCACACCACACGCTGGAAGCTGGCCTACCATTCCCAGCAGAAGATCTGGGGCGTGGCGTTCGTGCTTCCGGTCATTCTCCTCTTCGTCGTGTTTCGCCTCTACCCCATGCTCGACGCGATCGTCCTGAGCTTCGAGCGCTACGATCTGATGACCCCGCCCCGCTGGATCGGCCTCTCGAACTACGATTTTCTGCTGTCCAACGACCAGGTCGGGACCGCCTTCCGGGTGACCGGTGAGTTCGTCGTGCTGGAAGATCGGAAGAGCACAC
>JAJPIK010000068.1 GCA_021324795.1 Chloroflexota bacterium | reverse complement strand
TGCCCGGAATAAAGTATCGCCCCTCGGCCATTTGCGAGCGCCGCGTCCAGGTTTTCTAAGCCGCGCACCTCGATCAGCGTTGCAAGTCGCTGTGCCGGCAATATTCGATATAAGATCGAGTCGAGATCCTCAGAGGCCCAGTATTGGAAGAATTCGTCGAGCAAAGTATCTGCCTGCTCTCGATCCACCCGTAGCCCAACGCTCAAGCTTCGTCGACGTCCCTCGTTTCGATGCCACAGCCCACGGTACCGAAGGCGCCCGAACCAGCGCGCCATCGGGTAAGAGAGCGTCGGCGGGAGAACCGCCGTGGCGAGAAGCCCGAAACGGTAGAAGGCCTCCCGACGAGCCAGGGCTGCCCCGATCGCCACTGGCAGGGTAATTTTGGCTGCGGGTTTGGATAGAGTCATGGGTTCGATTTACCCCTGCCGCATGAACGCGACGACACGATCGATAATCTCCTCGACGTCTGATGGCGTCAAACCTACGTGCAACGGCAAGGTCAGGATCTCGCCGAAGGCTCGCTCGGTCTCAGGAAGCGGCCGTCCTGCATGCCGGAATAGTGGATGGAGGTGGTTCGGGACGTAGTTGATGCCGGTCTCAATCCCTTCCTCTCTCAAATATTGCATGAGCGCGTCCCGACGTCCGTCCTTGACACGGATGACGTAGATGTGAGGAGCCGTCTCGTCGTAGTTCACCTGGAGTGGTACGAGACCCGTGACTCCTAAGAACGCCCGATCATACTGGCGGCAGATCTCGCGACGCCGGGCGATGAAGGCGTTGGCCTTCCGAAGCTGCGCTAAACCGATCGCCGCGTTGATGTTGCTCATGTGGTAACGGAACCCCGTGGTCGCGACCTCGAAAGTCATACCGGACGGTCGTTCCGACGGAGACGCTGGTGGCCGGCGGTCGATGCCTAGCACTCGTTTCCGTCGCATCAGCTCGGCCAGCGCGGCATCGCCACAGGCGACCGCGCCGCCCTCGCCACAGGTGATGTTCTTGATCGAATCGAAGCTGAAACAGGTGGCATCGCCGAAGCTGCCAATCCGGCGTCCCTGGTACGAGGAGCCGAAGGCGTGGGCCGCGTCTTCCACCAGTTTGAGCCCGTAGCGTGCCGCCAGCGCGCCAAGACCTTGGAGGTTGCAGGGCGCGCCGACGTAATGGACCGGCATGAGCACCCTGGTTCGCGGAGTGATCCGCGCCTCGGCGTCGTCGAGATCCATCAGGAGCGTGTCCGGATAGACGTCGCACGGGATCGGGGTCGCGCCAGTCGCCCGGATCGCCTGGAATGAGGCGACAAACGTTAGAGATGGCACGATGACGTCGTCGCCTTCGCCGATTCCCAGGGCATCCAGCGCGAGGTGCAGCGCGGAGGTCCCGGTGTTGGTAGCAACGACGTGCTTAGCGCCCAGGTAATCGGCCAGGCGTCTCTCGAACTCTTCGACCTTCGCCGCGTGTCCAAAGTAGCCATACGCGAATGCCTCCGCGACCTCGGCTGACTCCTCGTCACCCAGGCACCCCCGTGATACCTTGATCAACTTCGTGACCTTGGCCACGTTCTCCTCCTAATTAGCCGGCGAGTGCGCGTGACAGAAAAGCCGGATTTGGTGCTCGACCAATCTCGAGGTAACGCACGTCAACCGGCCAGGCCACGTCGCTAAGCGCGCCACGCCCATCGATCACGAGTGGCTGACGCATGATCGAACATAATTCCTCCCAGTTCCAGCTAAGGAACTCCGGGCAAGCCGTGACCAGCACTGCCGCGCCGGAGTCACGCAAGGCCGCTTCTTTGGTGGCGCAGAGCGTGACGCCACCCGAGAGCCCGAGGAGTTGCTCGTGTCGTTCGCTGGAGAGACCGGGGAACGCCAGATCGGGCTCGGCCGTGACGATCGGATCGTAAGCACGGATGATTGCCCCGCGCTCCTGGAACGCCTGAATCACCTGTAGGGCGGGAGAATTACGAAGATCGCTCGTTTCCGGCTTGAAGGCGAGGCCGAGAACGGTGATTGTCGCTCCCCGGAGCGATCCAAGGGCCTTCTCGGCCAGATCCACGAGGCTCCGCGGGCGTTGGGCGTTGACGGTCATCACGGCGTCGAGGAGCGGCACGTCGACGATCCGCTCCCGCGCGTAGGCGCGCAGCGCGTTGACATCTTTCGGAAGACAGCTTCCACCAAAGCCGCAGCCAGCCCACAGGTAGCTGAGAATGCCTGGCTTGACCCGCTCACCGGCGACGACGGGGGAAAGTCGTTGGTCGAGATGCACCCCGTGCAGGACGGTTTGAACGTCGGTGTCCCGCGTGGCCTCGCAGATCACCGCGATCTCGTTACTGAAGGAAATGAGCGTGGCTAGCAAGGCGTTCGAGGCATACTTGATCATTTCCGCGTTGGCCAAGGTCGTCCGGATCACCGGACAGGCGAACGTTTCATAGAGCCGCGCTACCGTGTCGCCGGAACGCTGATCCCACTCGCCAATCACGAGACGATCCGGATTGAGAAAGTCGGCAACGGCGTGCCCCTCGCGCAGGAACTCCGGATTGACGCACAGTCCAAATTCGCCGACGTTCCGCCCCGACTCGCGTTCGAGGATCGGCCGCATGACGGTGTCCGCAGTGCCGGGAACGACCGTGCTCTTGCTCACGACCACGTGGTAGCCGGAGACGTCCCGTAGCGCCCGTCCGATACTTCCCGTCGCCGCTTCGACGAAGGAGAGATCGATCCCGGCCAGCCCTTGCGGCGTTCCAACGGCAATGATCGTGATCTCACTCCGGACAACGGCGTCGACCAGATCGGTGGTCGCGAACAGCCGTTTACCGGCGAGCGCGCTGGACAGGAGCTCGGCGAGGCCTGGCTCAAAAAAAGGGCTCTGGCCGAGCTCGATCGCGGCAACCCGTTCCGGTACGACGTCGACGCAACGCACCTCATGGCCAAGCGAAGCCAGGCACGCCGCGGCGGTCAACCCAACATAGCCGGAGCCTACAACCGCAATCCGCACCTCATCCTCCTATGGTGATACGTCCAGATACGAGCGCAGCGTCTGGGCAAGTCCTTCGACGAGTGGAACCCGAGGCTCCCAGGGAAATCGCCCCCGTAGCCTTCGTAAGTCTGGACAGCGTCGCTGCGGATTATCCGTCAGGTACTGGGCGTCTTCGCTGACGCGGCGCTCGACCGGTAGCCGGGGGGGACCGATCACCTCGGCCGCGACCGCAGAGAGTGTATCAGCAAGACCTTGGATACTCGTCTCTTCGTCGTTCCCGACGTTGAAAACTTCCCCGTTGGCATCCGACAAGAGGAGACGCCAGAACGCACGGACAGCATCGGAGATATAACAGAAAGCGCGAGTCACTCGCCCATCACTATACAGGACAAGGTTTTGCCGATGAAGTACGCACTGCATCAGATCCGGTATGATTCGGCGATCGTCCAATCGCTGGCGCGGTCCGTACACGTTGAATGGGCGGGCAATCTTCACCGGCACGCTATAAAGCTGGTGGTAAATGGTGCAGAGGGTTTCCGCAAGCCGCTTCGATTCATCGTAGCAAGCACGCGGACCGGTACAGGAGACGTTCCCGCGATACTCCTCCGGTGTTGGCACGAAGGCCGGGTCCGGGTCGCCGTAGACCTCACTGGTGCTCAGGTAAAGCACGCTTCGCACTCCTTCGCGCGCCAGGTCGAGCAGGCGACGGGTCCCGGTCACGTTCGCGTCGATTGTCTCCAACGGGTACCGTCGATAGAAAGTCGGCGAAGCGATGCTCGCGCCATGGATGATCCAATCGACCGTCTCGCCGAGATCGAGCGCGGCGGACACGTCCTGTTGAACGAATTGGATGTCAGCCCGATCAGCCAGGTGGGCAAGGCGGGAGGCAGTTCCGGTACGCAGGTTGTCCACCACGATCAAACGACAGGGCGGGCCCTCTCGACGAGCGTTCAACGCGGCGATGGTCTCGACGAAGTAGCTGCAGAGGAACCCGCTACCTCCAGTGACGAGCAGCGTCGTCCCTCGCAGCGAATCCATGGCCGTTCCAACGTCGTCGAGGATTGTCTGCACGTCGGCGGCGACGATCCCCGACGCCCCCTTGACCATCATGCGAGCTGACCTCCGTACTCGGTGCAGATTAACAGACGTGCGAGCGAACGGTAGGTACGTAAACCCAGACCAAGGCGCATGAGGGCGCGCAAGAGCATGACCCGCAGCTTTCGTCGCCGCGGGTTGGCGAGAAACGTCGACCAGGGATATGGCCGCTCCAACAAATTCCGCGCTTGCTCGATGTCTCCTTGGATCAGCCAGTTCACCGCACGGAAGGTCTCGTCGTCGCATCGGTGGAACGCGTATTCGCGCAGGTCACTCGAGCTGAGCCGGCCACGCCAGCCATCCAGCTCCATGTAGTGCTCGATGACCTGAAAGTGCCGCTCTTCCTCGGTGCGGAGGCGACGGTAGCGTGAGGACCATTGTCGACGACTCACCCGATAGTTCACCAGGCGATCGGGAAGAACGGCGATCGGGTACCGGCGGATAATCCGCAGGTAGTACTCCTCGTCCGAAGCGATGTCGAAGATTTCCGGAGCGAAAGGGCCGACCGCGTTGAGGACTGTTCGCCGGCCCATAAACGTCGGGCAGCAAAAGAGTGAGTTCTTGTTCCGGACCAGGAAAGGGAAGACATCGGCGTAGGTCAGATACGGACGCCCCTGGAACTCCGGGGGAAGCGTGGCGAAGCCAAACCGCTTGCCGTCGTCGTCGATGAAGTAATCCATCGCCAGCACCGCGCCGACCTGCGGGTAGGTCTGGAGACAGGCGACTTCGGTCTCGACAATCGTCGGCTCGTAGACGTCGTCGGCGTGGTAAATCGCGATGAACTCGCCACGTGCCTCTCCCACGACTTTGTTCATTCCCTGGTAGCCGCCTACATTCGGGCTCCCGTGGAGTGCACGCACGCGGGGATCGTGAATCGAGGCTATGACCCTCGCGGTGCCGTCGGTCGATCCATTGTCGAACAAGATCAGCTCAAAGTCGGCGTAGGTCTGCCGCAGCAACGAGTCGAGAGTCGTCCCGAGGACGCCCTCGGCGTTGTACGCCGAGATGCAGATACTTACCAGTGGGCGATCTAAGGACACGATTTGCATTGAGAGTTTACTCCAGGACGTAACTATCCAATGCCTCATCTAGCCGCCTAAGATCGAGCGCACGCCAAAACGATCGACAAGATTCTCGCTGCTCGGTCGCGAGGTTGAGGGATCGCAGACATCATCGGAGTGGTAAACCCCGATGACCCACTGCACTCGACGGTTGACATCAGCTCTCTCCATTCGGAGTAGCGAAGCGAGGATTCTGACCGGTGGGCTGAGTAGTGAGCGGCGAGATCACCTGTTCGTAGTAGTCGTCGGTCAAACGCCGTCCAGGACGACAAAAAATCGGGAATTGGGCAATCCGCATACGCTGAAGCCGAAACTTCACCGAGGTTGAGATGACACCGAGCCCGTATCGGAGGCTCTGCCTGAAGTTGATCGACGACGCCTCGGGGAAATACCGGGTCGGACAAGAGATCTCTCCGATCCGGTAGCCAAAGTACGCGGCCTGAGCAAGGACCTGGTTATCAAACGCGAAGTCATCCGAGTTTTCCTCCAGAGGCAGATCCTGAAGGACCCTCCTAGCAAACGCGCGATAGCCGGTGTGGTACTCGGACAGCTTGTGATTGAGAAGCAGATTCTCGATCGCGGTGAGGATTCGGTTCGAGACGTACTTGTATCGGGGCATCCCCCCATGAAGCGCCCCCTTGCCGAGGATGCGCGAGGCCAGGGCGATGTCGTACTCGCCGTAGGCGACCATTCCTGCCAATGGAACGATGAGCCGCGGCGAATATTGATAGTCCGGGTGAACCATAACCACAATGTCCGCGCCGAGTCGGAGCGCCTCGCGATAGCACGTTTTCTGGTTCCGACCGTATCCCAGATTCCTCCGATGCTTGAAAGTCGTAACGCCGATCTGCCGCGCTAGCTCAGCCGTTCCGTCGACGCTGCTATCGTCCACGAGCACGACCTCATCGATGAACTCCAGGGGCAGCTCGCGGTATGTACGGTCCAGAGTCTTAGCAGCGTTGTAAGCCGGCATGACGACAACAATCCTCTTGCCGTTTAGCATAGCCTTCCTCCCCATCGAGTGGATCGATCGGATCCGTCGTCCATGCTGACCCTAGCCGCGCGGCGCTGACCGGGCGCTCAGCCGGGCTCTGGCGTAACGCTGGCCAAGTCGATCGACGATTTGGGCGACTCGCCGCCGGAGGGTCAAGGTCCCGATCGCTGTTTTGATCCGATTCTCTGGTTGAACCACCACATCTTTCAAACGAACGGCATCAAGCTCGTAGGCGATGCATTGGCTGATCCGCGCACAGGTTGCCTCGAAGTCGTGGGTCAACTCGTGCAAAGCGACCGAGACGTCGGCGTACCGGCGCTGCTCCGCGTAGCTCAGCTCCCACAGCTTGGCGAACCGGTCGTGCCCGTTCTGGAAGTTCAACTCGGCAAGCTCCGGGAAGGTCCCCGAGAGATCATCACACCAGGCACCGACGTTGAATCCCGCGAAGTCGGGTCGGTTCTGGCCGATGTCCTCGCGCCCGACGTATTCCTGTCCCCGGCGGACGATGCTCTTCCACTGGTCCTCGCGGTCGCGGTAAATGTGGATGATCCGCGCCGCCGGAAAGCGCGCACGCACCCAGCCGAGGCGGAACGGAAAACGGTTCTCCTTGAGCATGACCCGCTCCTGCCGGCCGAAGGCGGTGCCGATCAGGTAGCTGAGGTAACGGTAGAGATCCGCTGCTTCTTCCTCTGGCGGCAGGTAGAGCCGGCTGGTCGCCCACTCCGGCTTGAACAGCCTTGGTAGGTCACGAAAGCCCTTGTACTCGGTGAAGTACGGCTCGACGAACGGGTGGTGTTCGTCGGGGCGAAGCGGGTAGATCAGATACTCGAGCAGATTCTGGTGGAGCGGCTCGTACAGACAGTAGAAGTCGCCGGTCTTCCGAAAGAGAGTAAAGAGCAGCGTTGTTCCCGACGAGAAGTCGCCGCTAACGATGACCAGATTAGACACGATACTCAACTCCTCGACGGGCAGCCATCCGTTGCCCGTTCCAAAATCGTGATCCGTGGATTTGGCTCGATCCAGTCTTGTGGCAAGTAGCTTCCCTGGCGACTGTTGATGCCGAGTAATTCCTGTGAATTCAGGAAGTCGGCGACCACGCAATAGTGCGAGTCGACGTACGCGTAGAATGCCTTATACGTTGGGTAGTGATCAATGGTCTCCTCATATTGAAGCTTCGGGATGTCGCTGAGGATCAGATAAGGTCCCTTCACCGCCTGCAGCTTTGCAATACTGTCGTCGACTTCCGCCTCTTGATACCCAATCAAGGCAAGCTGGGGAATATTCCAATCGTGGGTTGTGCTGACGGCGATCGGCGTATCCTTGGGAAGATGAGCTTGAATCCACATGCTTCCCTGGATCCGGGGATCTGGCTGCGCGAAAGCGCGAGTAAACGATAGGGAGAAAATGAACAGGTAGCCGACGAGGGCGGCCACGCCCGGGACATATAGCCGTTTGCCGATGCGTGTCTGCACCAGACCCTGAATCAGCCGTGCTGTGAGAATCGTGGCGACCGGAAGCATGGGCACCACGTAACGCACAATCCTCGTATTGCCGAGGCAAAGGAGCAGATAGTAGCTCAGTACAAATAGCAAAAGGACGTACTGATCGCGCGTCTTGCGGATCATTGCAGCGAGGAGAGCAGCTAGGAACAACAACAAGAACGGCAAGGTCATTGCGTAGGGGAAGACGTTGATCGGGTAGTCTAGCCACGGCGGGGGCCGAGCAATGGAGTACGTACTGCCGAGAGCGTCCAGTCCCTTGAGGTATTTGAGCCAGTGGACAAGGCTCGGAAAGTCAAGGAATGCATACGGCTCACCGAGGGCAAAGCCAGCGATCGCCGAGGCAACGAAGGGGACAATCGGGAGAGAGCGGCCGGACCGTCGGAACGCCCAAACGATGGCAACCGCCGCCACCGGAGCTAGGGCGACGGCATTGTATTTGACCGAGGTGCTGTATCCGACGAGCAAGCCAAGGATCACGACTCGCCGGACACTCGGAGCTTCGAGCAGCCACACGGTAACCAGAAGGGTGACGATCGCCCAGAAGGTCATCGGTACGTCAGGCTTGAAATAGTGGCTGGTGATCACAAATCCGGGAAGCACGGACAGGAAGAGAGCGGCAAGCCATCCGGTTTGTCGGTCGAACAATTTCTGACCGCAAAGAAACGTCGCAGTGACCGTGCCGAGCGCCGAAGCGTAGACCACCAAACGCCCAAACACGTAGAGCCAGAACTCACTCAGGTGGATCAAGCCGCCAATGGTCAGTAGCTTTTTGACGAGATACACCTGATAAAAGAGACCGGTTCCCCACTCCATGATCTGCGGGTTGAAGTGGGGAAACCCAATGTGGGCGACTGCCCAGACCGCCGCGTCCTCGTCGGGCTGAAAAGACGTGACGGTGTAAGGTGGAGTTGGCAGCCCCCATTGAAAGCCGTAGAGAATCAGAATCGACACCAGGACGTAAGGGAGCCAGAGAGTCGCGACTGTAGTCAGGATGCCAAAAGCGGCGCTTCGGAGCAAGCGACTGTACTTCCAGTCGCGTGATCTTTGGATTGACCGCTGCATGTTTATGGCGATACCCATGGATCCTCCCTGATCATCCCGTCCTGCGGATACTACCCTAACCGCTCGCGAACGCCGGGGTTTTCCCATCAAGTGTGAAGACAGGCGAAACAGGGATCCTGTCCGGGCCAATTCCGACCGGAATCACCTCGATGTCGGCGCGCGGCGCAATGTATCGCCACGGGTCCAGGACGACCGAGCCGGCGACGAACGGCCAGGACTCCCGCGCGAAGTCTGGATGGTTCGTCGCCACGAAGTACACTCCCTTTCGATTGAATGGGCACGGTCCCTCGTCGACGTAGGGGTCGTACATCTGAGCCTCGAAGCCCCTCTCAAGTAGGATATTCGCCAGGAGGGTCGCCGGGCTGCCAACCGTGAGATTCGTGCCGGCCTTGAAGGCGCGGCCGTAGATGCCAACAGTCCGGTGCGGGTAACCTCGCCGCTGGTGGTGCTCCTCGATCAGATCGGCGAGCCATTCGGTTTGGCGCTCGCGACAGAGCATCACGTTCTCGAACCAGTCATAGGACAGCCCCAGGTTCTGGGCTAGCCAGGACAAGGCGATGTTGTCCCGGGGATGGCAGCCGCCCCCATCGCCCATTCCACCCCGCATATACTGCGGCCCCAGAAGGCGCGTGGTCGCCAAAGAGAGGGCGCCGGTTACCTGGTCCACGTCGCAGCCGGGCACCTTGTGGCAGATCTCCATCAGGGTATTCGCGAAGCTGATCTTCATTGAGATGAACGTGTTATAGGCGACCTTGATCAGCTCGGCGTTCTCGATCGAGGTCCGGTAGAAGGGACGGTCGTGGAGGGTGCGGTAGAACTCTTCGGCCTTGGCGGCGGCCTCATCGTCGCGGACACCGAAGAGGACGAACTCCGGGTTTAGGAAGTCGCGAATCGTCGTCCCCATTGCGATGAAGAAAGGATTGTAGCACAGCTTGACCCGGTGGTTGATGCGCGGCAGAATCTCGCGACGGGTCGTCCCGGGCAAGACCGTCGAGATCACGATGACTACCTTGTCTTCGTCCACCGCTTCGATTGCCTGCGCGACGCTACGGACGGCCTCGACCAGGTGCTGGTAGTCGAAATCGCGTCGCTCCGGCGGCAAGGGCGTGACTCCTTCGTAACGTGGCTGGTGTGGAGTCTGTACCGCGACGAAGATGATCTCCGCGTGATGCACGACCTCAGCCAGGGAGCCGAAGCGCAGGTTGGAATCACGCAGCAACAGATTGATCGAGGGCTCGCCGTTTGGCCCAACTTCCTGGTGGGGGAAGCGTGTTTTCTGCATCTTGCGCGAGTCCACGTCATAGCCCATCACGTCGTGGCCCTTCAATGACATGGCCAGCGCGACGGGCATCCCTAACTTGCCCAATCCGATCATACCGATTTTCATGCGCGTCGTGCCTCCCTTGATTCCGGCCGAATTGCCATCCTGCGCTGCGTGCTCCATTCGATGTACTCGCGGACGATGCTCGCGAATGGCCGCGCCCTGTAGCCGAGCTCCGTTCGGGCTTTGTCCGAGCGGTAAAACTGGTTCCGCTGAGAACAGTAGTGCACGTCAAAGGTCATCCTGGGTCGCCGACCGGTCAGCGCGCCAAGGGGCTCAAAAAGCGCAGCCATCACGCCGGTCGCAATCGGCCAGAATGGAACCATGATCGGGTGTTCTCCCAATTGTTGCGCGGCGATCTCGACGATCTGCCGATAGCTGAGATTTTCCCCCCCCAGGATGTAGCGTTCACCGCGTCGACCGTGTTCCAGCACTCGGGCGATGCCGTCGACGACATCTTCGACGTGGACCACGCTGATCCCGCCGACGAAGGAGGGAACGACGCGCCGGCCACGTACCTTGGCAATCATCTCTCCACCCCGGTAGTGGCCTCGGAAGGGCCCGAAGATCGAGCCCGGGTTGACGATGACAGCGTCCAGGCCACGGTCGATCTCCTGGCGGACTGCTTGCTCCGCGAGCGCCTTTGATACGTGATAGTTCAACCCGGTCGAGCCGAGATTGAAAGAGAACCTCTCATCCGCCGGGCCCTGGCCTCGCCCGGGAATGCCGATCGCCGCCACGCTGCTCACGTGGACGAGTCGGCTAACGCCGGCCTCTCGACATGCCCTCGCGACGTTGCACGTCCCGTCGACGTTTACTCGGGTCTGAGCCGCGCGCACCCCTCGCCAATAGGTCAGGTTCCCCGCGGCGTGAATCACGGCGTCCTGCCCGGCAACTGCCTGGCGTATCTCGGCTGGGTTGGTGACGTCGCCGAGCACCCGCCGCGGATTCAGATCCTCGATCGCTCGATCATCCGACTCAGGGCGGCACAGAGCCGTGACCTCGTGTCCCTCCTGAAGGAGTCGCCGACAGAGGTGCGACCCGAGAAACCCGCTCGCGCCGGTGATGAGAATCTTCATCGCACCTTTATCGCCTACGCGTGCCCCGCCATTTTCATCGTCCGCTCGAATTGCCACTTGCCCACGGTATAGATGGCACGCGCGGCCCGGTGGCTAACGGCGTCGGAGACGGTCTTCGAGATCTGGTACAGCGGCTGGGCTCGCCGATCTTCTTTCAGAATCCCCTTGCGGTTGATCAGGTATTCTTGAAAGAACCTGGCGAAAGAATGCAGCGTTTCGATCTGCTGCCGCGAAAGATTCTCGTTTCCCATCACCGCCATGTGGCTGTTGATGTAAGCGTATTCGTCTTCCTGCGCCAGCCCGTGCTCGACCGCCCAGCCGCGCAGCTTCGTCCCGATGAACGGCGACGCCGCGGTAAACTGGACCCAGTCGGGTTGGGTGTCGATGGCGAACTTGACCGTCCGCAGGATCGAGTCGACGGTGTCGCCGGGCAGCCCAATGATGAAGAAAGCGAAGGTCTTAATGCCGAGCTCGCGGCAGAGCGCCATCGTGGTCCGAAAGACCGCCGGCTCGATTGGCCGCCGGCCAACGCCTTTCTGAATCTCGACGTCGGCACTCTCGACGCCGAAGTTGATCCCGGTGCAGCCAGCGCGCGCCATCGCGCGCAGCGTCTCCTCTTTCAGAAAATCCACCCGGGTCTCGCAGCGCCACTCGAAGACGAGATTACGCCGCTTGATCTCATCGCAGATCTGGATGACGCGCTTTTGATTCAGCGAGAACATCGGATCCCGGAGCAAGATGTACTTGACACCGAAGGTTCGGATCAGGTGCTCCATCTCGTCAACGACATTCGTCGGCGAGCGGTAGCGCCAGAGAAGGCCCTGGCCAACCGGATACGGGCAATAATGACAGCCAATCGGACAACCTCGCGAGGTCTGCATCGGCAGAAAGGTTGTGCCGGACCGGTTCGACGACCGGGGAATCTGATAGTTATGCCACGGGAACAATTCCCACTTGGGAAACGGTAGACGGTCGAGCTCCCGGATTAGTGGCCGCTCCGGGTTTTCGACCCATTCGCCAGCGGCACGGAACGTCAAGCCGCGGATCGACTCCACCGGCTCGCCAATCATCAGCTCGCGCACGGTCTCTTCCGGATCACCTTGAATGATGTAATCGACGCAAGCCTCGCGCCGAATGCGTTTGAGGACGTTGGGCACGACTGGCCCGTAGATCGCGATCTGGCTGGCCGGCCACGCCGCCTTGATCTCACGGCAGACGTTGAGATCCAAGTCGAGCGTCGGTGCGGACGTCCGTGCGACGACGATCACCGGGCGATCACCCTCGGCCGCGGCAAGCTCATTGATCCGCGTGAGCAGACCAGCCAGGGTGAGGCCCAGGCCGGCGCATTCGAGCACGACAAGGGGAAGATTGTACTCGGCTAGACAACTGGCGAGATACACCAAGTCTAACGTGGGGAACACGGTGGCACCGCTTGGAAATAGCTGCCCGAATCCGCCCATCGAATCCTTATTCGAGACATACCCTGGCGGATTCGGGGGATTGAGCACAATTGCCTTTTCAAAGCGCATCATTGATCTCCTCTCGACCTTCTCAAGCCACGGTCACTCCAGTATCTTCCTGAACGATCCGCCGAAAAATGTCGACCAGAGCGTCCTTGGTGAACGGTCGTGCCTGCGGCGACTTGAGGTAGGCGCGCGCCGCGTCTCGATAGCCCTGGATCTGCGCCGGGGTGAGGTTCTTCAGAAAAGCCCGCAACTCCGGGTAACCACTGAACTGCCGCATGTCCACATAGCACGAGGTCGGAATGGTTTTCTCGACTTCCGGATCTCCCCAATAAATCGGCACTGTCCCGGAATAAAAGCAGTCGAAGATCTTCTCGGTGATCCAGCCTCTGAGGATCATATTCTCGAAGCAGAGAGCAAAGGTGTACTGGGCGATGGTCTCACTCTTCGAAGCGGCCACGCCACGGTAAACCCGCCGCGCGGCCACGCGCAATGGATCCGGATGGATGCGATCCCATTGACGCAGCCAGGCGCGGTAGATCCGCTTGAACGTGTACGGCAGGCGGGTCCGCCCAACCCGGTACGGAGGCTCGTTCCAGCCGGGGCCGTAGAGGTCGATTTCGTTGTACTGGGCGAAGAAAGCGATGGCCCGCACTCGCTCAGTGTACAGCTCCTGGAAGTAGATCCGGGGCAAGCGGTGATTCGTGACGATGCAGAGGAACTTGCGGTCCCGCCGACTCCAGAGATCCTCGTGCACCTCGTCGAACGCCTGCGGCCAGTAATAGCGCTCGCAACGTAGCGGACCACCGACGAAGCGTTCGAGAGAAGTGCTGTCGGTCCAGGTAAAAATGCGCTTGAAATCGTGCTGAGCCCGGCGCAGCTCGCGATAGATGGCAGGCTCGACAATTGGGCATTCCAGGGCGAAGAACGCGCTCACGCTCGTGTCCGTCCGGTGCATGAGCCGACGGTACTTGTCGAGCATCCCGAATGAGACGTAGACGTTGCGCACGCCATCGCGCGTCTCGGGTAGCAGGTCGGCGGTGTGGACCGGAATCCCGCGAGCCTCGAAGTAATTGCGAACGTACACGTAGGGAGCGCCGACCGAATCGCCGTTGAAGAACCGCGGATCGTTGACCGTGAAGAGAACGTCGCGTTCAAAGTGATGAGATGGCGGGTCAATGTAGAGCGCGACCTTTGATTGTGGCGCCGATGATAATACCGATTCTGCCGCTGTCATCGCTCACTCCTCCCGCGGCGACTCGCAGGTGGTTGCAAGGGTTTCTTCAAAGAGATCGACGTACTGGCGTGCGACGTGGTCCCAACCGAACCGGTCCAGCGCGTGGGCTCGCAGGCGGTCTGGTGCATAGCTGCTTCGGTTCGCCAGGACCTCTTCCAGGCCGGCCGCCAGGGCGTCGGGATCCTCTTTCGGAACGAGGACGCCAACGCCATCCTGTACGATGTCTTCTGGTCCTCCGCAGCGGGTCGCGACGACCGGCGTTCCGCAGGCGAGCGCCTCGACGAGCACCGAGCCGAAGCTTTCGGAGCGGCTCGGCAAGACGAGCAGCGCGCTTTCCCGCATGGTCTGTACGAGCTTCGGCAGCGACAGCGTTCCGACGAACTCGACCCACTCGGTCAGGCCCAGATCGACAACCATCTGGCGTAGTTGGTCCTCCAGGATGCGCTTCCCCCGGTAATAGCTTCCGCCGACGACGACCAGACGCGTGCTTGGTCGGCGCTCGATAAGCCGTCGCAGCGCGTGCAGCAGGACGTCGAAGCCTTTCACGTAATTGATGAAGCCGACAAACAGGATCTGATCGGGGTTCCAATTATTGCCCGATTCGCTCGGTGAGAAAGTGTTCCCGTCGACGCCATCGGGAATTACCACGATCTTGCCCGGTGTCCGGGTCAACGAGACAACTTCACGGAAGACCGATTGACTGATCGCGACAACGCGTGCGCTCTGCCCGGCGGCCCAGAGCGCCTTCTGGCTCACGAGACCTGGCTGGGCCATCCAGGGGAGCCAAGGCGACTGCTCGGTGATAATGAAGGGCACGCCGTAACGGCGACTCAGACGCGCCGCGACCGCGCCATCGGGATAGCTGTGGTGGGCATGGATCAGCTCGAAGGGAAAATCGCGGCGCAGCCGATCGAGGCAGCCGATCACCCCGGAGTAATAGGTGGCCGATTCCAGGAAATGGAACCGTGTTCCAGGCCCCACCAGAAAGCGCGGGTGCAGCACCTCGACATGTCCGGACCAGCTTCGCTCTTCGATCTCCCGAAAGCGGCGGTAGTAAGCGGGTAAGAGTGGGATGGGCGGACAGTACTGGACCGGCGCGATCACCTTGAGATCACACGCGACCGCCAGATGCTGAACGAGACGCTCGACCCAGAGGCCATGGAGCTGTAAGACGTTGTTCGGAAAGGAGCGAGACATTTCGAGGACCTTCAGTCGCCGCGCTGGCAGCTCTCTGGTCTCGTTCCAGGGGATCCCGATCTCAGCGATTCGCGGCACGCGCGACCTCCAACCCGCTTTCGTCCACGTGCTTCATGGCCTCGTCGAAGTGGGCGACGCTTTCCAGACCAATCCAGTACTCTTTGATGTCATACGCCCCGACCCGGCGGCCGGAGGCAATCAGTACCTCGATCAACTGAGGTATCGTGAAGAAGGTGTTAGTCGGGACATACCCGAGCACTGATCCTTTCATCGTGTAAATTCCCCCACTGATCGCGTACTCCGTCGATGGCTTCTCCTCGATTGCGTGCACCTCGTCGTCCTCGATCTTGAGAACGCCAAATGGAGACTGGTACACGTAGCGGGTGTAGCCAACGGTGAGGTCGAAATCGTGGCTCCGACTGAATGACACGAAGGCAGTGAAGTTGAGATCGGTAATGATATCACCGTTCATCACCACGATCAGCTCGTCCGGGTCGATCAGGTCTCGCAAGAGAGTCAGCGGGCCGGCTGTGCCCAGCGACTTTTCCTCGTGAACGTAGCGGATCCGTACGTCGAATCGCGAGCCATCCCCGCAGACGGCCTGGATGAGCTCGGCATGGTAGCCGGTCGCCAGGATGATGTCCGCGATGTCAAACTTTCTTAGATGCTCGATGATGCACTGGAGGATGGGTCTCTCGCCAAACGGCAGCAGTGGCTTGGGAATGGTGAACGTATAGGGGCGCAAGCGCGTCCCGAGCCCTCCGACCAGGATGACTGCTTTCATTGCTTCATCTCGCCCGACGTACTCTATACTCGGTACGCATTGGGATCGTAAGCCGCGGAGTTTTCGCGAACCCACTCGATCGTCCGGCGCAGTCCTTCCTCTAGTCCGACGACTGGCTGCCAACCAATCAGCTCCCGTGCTCGCGAATTGTTCGCGAGGAGCCGGGTCACCTCGGCCTGGCGCGATCGAACCCGCTTCTCGTCCACCCGGACCGGCACTTGGCGTCCGACCATCGCGGCAATTGTCTCGGCCAGCGCGGCGACCGAGATTTCCGCCCCGGAGCCCAGGTTGATCTCCTGGCCGATCGCTTTGTCTGACTCGGCCGCTTTGATAAATCCTTCAGCCGTATCGGTCACAAACGTAAAGTCCCGCGTTGGGTGAGGATTCCCAATGCGGATTTCGTCTTTACTGAGCGCCTGGGCGATAACTGTCGGGATGATCGCACGATCGGACTGTCGAGGACCGAAGGTATTGAAAGGTCGAACAATAGCGACCGGCAGGCCGTAGGCATGGTAAAAGCTCAGGGCGATCGCGTCGGCGGCAATTTTACTCGCTGCGTAGGGTGACTGCGGCTGTTTCGGGTGGGCTTCGTCGATTGGGACGTAGCGGGCGCTGCCGTACACCTCACTCGTCGACGTGATCACGACCTTCGACAGACTGTTGTCGCGTGCCGCGGTCAGAACGTTGACGGTACCCATCGTGTTGACCTGAAAGACCTGATTGGCGTGGATGAACGAATAGGGTACGCCGACCAGCGCAGCAAGATGAAAGACCACGTCGGAACCCACGAACGCCCGACGGAGTGCCTCGACATCAGTCACGTCGCCCCGAACAATCCGGATTGGCCGATCGCCAATCGCCGCGAGAAAGCCGACATCGTTCTGCGAGTTGTAACGGATGAACGCGGTCACGTCGGCACCGAGATCGAGGAGACGCTGCACAAGATGGCTGCCGATGAATCCACCGGCGCCAGTGACAACGACCCGCGTTCTTGTCCAATCCATCGAGGCATATCCTTTCCGGGTTTCAGTGATATCGACACCGGACCTGGCTTTGGTCCTCGAAAATACTGGCCCGCGTCGGGTAAGCAGTCGGGATTGCGCCGGCTCCGCTCAGCCTGTTCGGGCATCATGCCGGTGGAACGTTGAGAAGAGGTTGCGGCGAAGTTCGAGTCCCGTGGATTCTCACAAGCTGCACTACTTGTGCGCCTTGATAATGTAGCCAGCTCCAATCCAGCGAAATCGGCCAGAACGCCATTGCTCAATCTTTTCCGATATGTGCAAACTCAAGAGGGGAAACAATTCATCCAATGGCGAGAGGAACAGCGTAAAGTTGTAATAAACGACGTCGGTCACTCGCAGAGCTTGTCTCTCGAAAAAGCGTGTCACCGCGCGCGCGGTTTGTAGTCTTGCGAACGTCGCGAGCAACAACAGGCGCCCCCGGAGATCGACGCGATTGTAGAGAGTCGAAGGACGAGGTCGTCGGATCAGCCAGAAGTAGAGCGGTCGAACGACCGCCATCGCCGGATAAAAGACAAAATTCTTCCACCAGGCGTAGGGACTGGAGAGATTGGGAAACGAGATGATCAGGCTGCCCCCCGGCTTGAGAACGCGCGCCATCTCGGCAATCGCCAACTCCCAGTTTTGAATGCGGTCGATCACGCCCATACAAATCACGACGTCAAACACGGCATCGTCGAACTCGAGCTTGTGTGCATCTCCTACCGAGAAGTGCGCGCGTGGCGAACCGTGGTACCGGCGCTCACATTGTTCGATCATTGCCGGAGCAGCGTCCACTCCCCAGAATTCGTAGCCCATGTCAATCAGTGGTGCGGCCATCCTGCCCGCTCCGCAGCCGACGTCCAGTGCTTTACCACCACGTCGATCCAGCAATTCGAGCACACGCTGTTGTCGCACGCGCAGCGCGTAGCCGCCGGGCGTATAGGCGTCGTACGCCGAATCGTATTTCTCTGCTTCCTGGTTAAAGTACGCCGCTGAACCAGAAATCTTTACTCTTTCGGACGAAGGTCCGGGCATCACTCGACCACCGCTCCCAACTCTGTTTGTCGCCCGATGCTCCTCAGCAGGCTCTGCTCACCAACCGCACGAGTAGCTCTAAATATCGTTCGGTGATAATGTGCCAATCATATCCGGCCGCCCGAAGCGGACCTTGCCGCGCCATGATCTCCCGCTGCTTCGCGTCGCATACCACTTGTTCGATTCCCTCGGCCAAAGTGTCCACGCTGGCGTCCGGCAGCAATCGGGCAACTCCTCCTGCAAACTCCGGAAATGCCGTGTTGTTCAGCGCGATGACCGGCGCTCCACAGGCCATCGCCTCCAGAACCGGCATGCCAAAGCCCTCGTAGGAGGAAGGATAGACAAATGTATCGCACGCATTGTAGGCAAGAACGACTTCCTCGTGGGGCAGATAACCGATGCTCACGACTTCGCTCTTCAATCCCAACTCTTGGACGTCCTTTTCGAATGAGGTGCCCGGCAGAGAGGAACCGATCAGGAGAAGCTTGTGTGGTATCGAGCGCTGGCGCTTGAGCCGATCAAATGCGCGCAGCAGATTTCCTAGATTGCGCCGGCGCGTAGGCTTCCCGACGTATAGAATGAAAGGCACGTCCTGGCCAAAGACGCGCTGGCGCCAATTCGCGAGCAAGGCTCGGTCGCCGATCGGGCGAAACAGCCGGGTGTCGACGCCCTCGGGAATCACCTGAATCTCGTCCGGGGCGAGCCGATAATAGCGCACCATGTCGCGCCGACTGTAGGCACTGACGGTTGAAACGATTGAGGCACGGTGCGCGCTCAGATCGTACATCACCCGAGCCTTGATCCGCCGCCAGAGCGAGTACGCTTGTGCTGCCTCTTTATACCCCTCGTAAGAGCCGTGGTGCACCAACAGGGTCGGGCAACGCGCCAGCAATGGCATGACGTAACTCGGGCAGAAGAGGACGTCGCGCGACCCGTGGGCTCGCAACATGGTGAACTGCTCCCAGAGACCAGGATGAAGCCGAGCGGGCAATACGACGTTCCGAACGCGGCCGGAAAACGTCACCGGATCGTCAATCGGGACTGGCGAATAGACGCGAATCTCGGTAAACGGATGCTCCATCTCCTCCAGGCACCGGAGAACTGCTTCGATGGCGCGCCCAACGCCACTGCGCTGTCCGACCAGGCGAATGCCATTCACGCCGAGGATCACTGTCTGCCTCTACCCATCGCTGCTCGACTAGCTTTGAGCGGGCTGGCCCGAGCTAGCCGGATTCCCGATGCGCACCGGCAGCTTGTTCTCGTCCACGTCGATGACCGGGATCTCGTCCGCCCTCAAGGGATTCACCTTCTCCCATACCTTCGCGCCGACCAGCGCCCGCGCCAGGCTCGGCGGCTGAAACACGATGCTCGGCCAGAGGAAAACCTCGGTCGTGCAATAGCATTCCCGGTTGGCGATCGACTGGCGCAGCGTCTCCGCTTCCAGCGACTCCCAGATCTCCGCGAACGACTTCTGACGCAAGTTGCCGATCGGCTTGTGCATTTCGCACGCGCTGACGTCTCCGTTGGCGTACACCACCACGCTGAGACGTCCGGCGCTGCATGGGACAATCTGCCGTCTTTCTTTCAGCGTTTCGACCTTGGCCCACTGCAACATCGGCTCGACCACGGCGCCGTATCGCCCACGCTCCCGCGGCGCCCAAAGCCGTCGAATGAATTGATACAGCTTTTGATAATCACTCAGCAACGGGGCCGCCAGATCGGGGTTCTTGCGGTCGCCGCGAATGATAGCGAGGTTGTGGTGGTCCATCCGCGGGCAACGTTCGTAGAGATAAGTCGTAAGGCTCTTGATTTCAGCGATGTTGACGTCGGTCGCGGTGGAGATCGCGTGGATGCGGAGCCGCGGATCACGCTGCTGAAGCTCCGCCAGCGCATCGTAAGTCTCCATCGCTTTCTGGAAGGCATTCTTCGCCCCACGAAACCGATCGTGGAACTCCGGCATGCCATCCAGCGAGATTTCACACGCCAACAAATCGAGGTCCTTTTCCTGGAGCACGCCGGTGACGGCGTCGACGACCCGGCTGGTATAGTACGCATTGGTCGGCACGTAAATCTGCCTGACCTGGTTATGCTGGATAAACTGGCGACAGATTTCGGCAAACTCTTTTCGCAAGAACGGCTCGCCGCCAGACAAGTTCAAGTTTTCCAGCCTTCCGAGGGAGCGAGACAGCGCGAAAATCTCCTCTTTGGTGAGGTCGTCCTTCTTATTCAAGCTCGTCCAATAGAAGCAATGCTCACACTTCATATTACAAATGGAGTTGATGAAGAGCACCAGGAACCTTGGACTTGGATTTGCCCGATAGCTATCGAGCGTGATCCGCGAGTGACGCACGACTCGTTGGATTGGATCCACCTTTTTCACCTCCCATGACGTCCGACAGTATCGAGCCCATCCGCCTCGACAGATCCTGCAAGCCAGCTCAGCGCCAGCGATTCGGGCTCCCGCCGGCGCCGGCCAGATATCCCGAAAATTCTCCAAGCGACCAGGACAGCATAAACAGCACGGTCCAGTGCAGCGAACGGAGAAAGTTCCTCCCGTTTCGACGACGGCGGAATACTTCCTGAGCGACCCGGGCGACCTTGACGACCGGTAGGCCACCGCTCAGAGCAGCGTAAAGGAAGCGTCGCCACCGGGGCAAACCTGCCGCGCGGAGCCCCGCGAACGCACGTCCGTGATGAAAAGGTATGGCAGTCAGATGGGCAAGCGACCAGTGGTTCACGTTGCGAACGGCGAGATTGGGCTGGGCGTAGAGCGCGTGCCCACGTTGCTGCAAGCGCCAATGAAAGAAAACCTCGTAAAATCCCCGATCGTCCTGCACGTCGGTTAGAACAGCCCGTTTGTAGGAGACGTTATTCCCGGAAAGGGCCGAGACAACCCCCGAAAATGGGGCCATGAAGCGCCCGTACTCGCAAAAGTAAATTGCCCAGTCCCAAGGACGATAGGTACCTCCCGGCTCGACCGGACCGCCGATGGCCATGAATGACGCCTGATGTGCACGCACGACCTCCTTGCACCAATTACTTGCCACCACGCAGTCATCTTCGAGCAGCGCGACGATCTCGCCATGACTTTGATTCATCGCGCTGCTTCTCATTCGAGGGACCGTGAAGTCATTCGGCGCGGAGACCCAAACGACGGCGGGGTAACGCGATCGCACTGCTCGACCATTTGGTCCATCGTCGTGGTGACCGATCGCGAGAACTTCGACGTCCTGCGAGGCCATTTGCGGCACGAGCGCCGCCAGGCACTGCTCTAAGACGCGGTCGTTGTTGATGCAAACCACGATGACCGACAATCTCGGGTTCGTCATCCGCTCTTCGCCAAGTGCTCCTGTTACAAGTGCTCCTGTTAATAGAACAGCCGACGGCAGCTCTTTCCGGGGCCACACAGATATCCGATCATTTCTCCCAATGCCCAGTTTCCAAACAGAAGCAGTTGCCAGGGAAGCGTGGTTAGAAGTTTCTCGCGATGACGCTTTTTGGACCAATAGCGCAGGCCGGTGCGCCCGAGCAAGACGAATGGCAACAGAGGCGCCGAGGCCGCGCGGAGCCATTTCTCGACCCGAGAGCGACCGGCGATGCGCATGCCGGCGTAACAGCGTCCGTGATCGAATCGTGTGCGGAAGTAATCGCTGAAAGCAATTGGCTTCTTTAGAGCAATCCTGACCTCGGGGGTTAGCCAGAGCGCCGAACCGGCCGCCTCGGCGCTTTCGTTCACAAAGGTTTTCCAAAACTCATCGTGCTGGTACTTTGCGTTGTTCAGCAGCGATGCGCGCTTGTACGATACATTGCTGCCGGCCAGTATTTCACTCGCCCCCGCGCCCATCGGTGGCATGAACATCCCGTATTCATTGATGTATTGCGCCCAGGACAGATAACTCTGGTGGTCGGCATCGTAGAGATCGACCGTTCCCCCGATGATCGGGCTTGATCGGGCGGCATGCTCCGCGATCAACGCCTCGGCCCACTGGTGATCGGCGATCGAATAGGGATCGAGGATCGCGATCACCTCGCCGGATGCCACGGCGATTCCCCGTGCTCTGAGCTGTGGCACGGTCAGCGCTTCGTCGAAGTGCAGCAGCTTGACAGATGGGAACCGCGTGCGAACGATCGTATCCGTCCCATCAGTGGAACTGTCGGCCACGATGATTTCCGGCAGATCGGGCACGCGCTGCGCCTGCAATGCTGAGAGACATGTCTCGATCACGGCGGACGCGTTGTGCGCGGCAATGACCACCGACAGCTTAACCACCGTGGTCTCGTTGCCCCTTGAATCGCCTCTCGTGCTCATCCATTGTCAGGCCGTCGGGCCAGGACGACCAGTGAATGTCCGAAGGGTAGATCGCGCTGGCGAGACTGTACGTACCACGCCTCGGCAGCGAGGACCGACGCGAGCCCGTGATCGATCCAACGCAATCCCCGAGGGCGCGGCTTGAGTCGGAGCCCAAGGTCCATCGCCTGCGCCGAGGCCGTCCGCCGGCGCAACCGTGATTGTGCGATGGCGAGCAAGGACGGGAGACTGTTGGCGTACGTCGCGCGTTCCACGGCGAAGCCGGCCTGGGCGAACCGATCGAGGAGCTCTGGCCGGGTGTACCGACGATAGTTTGCCTCGCGCACCTGGGGCCCGAGCCCGAAGCGGCTGTTGGTCCGCAGGTACAGGTATCCACCCGGGCGCAACACCCGTAGGGCTTCGCGCAGTGTCGCTACGTCACCCGGCGGATCGACTACATGCTGGAGCACGTCGGTCGAGAGGACGAAGTCGAAGCTCTGATCGACGAAGGGTAGCTCACACACCGACCCGAGCACGAGCGCACGCTGCCCACGCCGCTGACAAAACCCCAGCGCATCCTCCGACAGGTCTATGCCAACCACGTCCGTTCCCGGATAGCGTCGGAGCCAGTCGGCCATGCCGCCGGTGCCGCAGCCAGCGTCGAGAACGCGCCAGTGGGTGCGCGAACGAAAAATCGGATCGAGAAGCGCCGCGGCCAGAGTTCGCATGCCAGTGCACCAGCCGTGGACCTGTTCGAGCTCGAACAAGCGGCTATAGTAGCTTGGAGTCAGAATCTGCGGTCCGTAACTCATCGCTTGGGAGGGACCTCCTTTTCCGTCTGTGCACGACCACCGCGATGCCCTAATTGCTCAGTTGGCGCTCGTGTCGGTTCCGAACGGTCGTTGAGGAGTATTCGCCGAACCAATCGATCTTGCCTTTGGGGCGATCGCAGCCATGCCCCAGTGCGCCGAGCCAGGTGACAGAGACGGATGTATGGACCGGCCAATGGCGTCCCGAGCAGATCGCACGCTCCTGGATGACTAAAATACCACATGTCCACTCGCTCGAGTACGGATCGGTCGCTCTGCTCGTCAGCGATCCCCATCTCCGTCCCACAGGCCGCGTGAAAAATCTTCCGCACTTGGGAGCGGACGCGTCGATCGACCGATCCGTAGGGATAGGCGAAAGTTCGGACCGGCTGTCCCAGCCGGTCTTCCAGAACGGCTTTTGCGCCGAGCGTTTCTTCGGAAAGGTCGCCATCGTTCAGCAACCGAAGATCCGGATGGGATCGCGTATGGGCACCAATCTCCCAACCGAGGGCGGACAACTCGCGGAGCTCGCTCCAGTCCATCAACCGAGCCTCGGAAACGGCAGGAGATTGACCTGGCCAGCGGTTGGGACGACCGACATATTCGGTCACCGCGAAGACAGTGGCACGCCACCCCTGAGCGGCGAGGAGCGGGAGCGCGACCTCGTGGACGGCGGCGTAGCCATCGTCAAACGTCATCACGGCAAGGAGGGGCTTGCCGGGGCTGTCCAGCCCCAGCCGCGCCAGCGCCTCGCTCAAGGTTACTACGCGATACCCGGCGGTTCGCAACCGGATCAGGTGTCGCTCGAAAATTGCGGGCGACACCGAAACCGGCGAACTGGCTTCGTCGAGATCGTGGTAGGTCAGGATCGGGATTCTCATCCCACCAGGTCTCCGGCTGACAGTCGTGCATGCCGACGTTCGCCTGCCTCTGCGATGGCATCGAAATACATCGTAAGGTGGGCGTCGTCCGACCAGCGACGCAGATAGGCTTGATAGCCACGCTCCCCCAGCTCCTGGCGCAGGCCTGGATTCGCGGCGAGCGCGTGCATCGCCTCCAACAGCGCGTTGGAGTCTTGGAAGGTGAATCCGGCCCCACTTTCTCGGACCGGCTCCGGAAGTGCCCCCAGATCCCGAACGATGACCGGTGTGCGCTGGGCGAACGCCTCCAGGACAACCAGTCCGAACACCTCGTAGCCAACTGACGGCACGATCAAGGCGATCGCCCCCGCGTAGAGACTTCGTAGCTCGTCCGGGTGTCGCTGCCCGATGAAGCGTACGTGGGGCAGATCGGCCGCCTGATGCCGAAGCTCGTCGGAATGGTCGCCGTGGCCGGCGACAATCAGGTCGGTCGCGTCGAACCGACGAAAGACGTCGAGCAGGGTCTGGACCCCCTTGAGCCTGGTGAGGCGCCCGACAAACAAGAAGTAGGGGCGGACCGGCGAGGGTAGGCTGCTTTCGGCCAGTCCTGCCGAGTCGACGACGGTGTCCACCACCGGAAGAAAGTGGGGCAGGTAGCGGATGGGCCGAGTGAAGCCCCGCTCTCGATGCTGGGCTAGGGTGAATTGACTCGGCGCCAGGAACAAGTCAACCTGGCGCGATTCGTTCGCCAGTAGACCGGTGTAGCGCCACGCTTGTGGCGGCCGGTGAAACGCCAGGGTGCAGCGAAGGCAGTCCGGCTTGACGCACGGCTCCCGGTTATACTTCCAGAGCACGTGCATCGGGCAGACGAGCCAGTGCTCGTGTAAGGTATACAGCTTGATACCGTCGCCGTAGCGCAAGATCCGCGGTCCGCCGACGAGCGAAATATTGTGAAAGTGAACGACGTCAAAGTGTTCGCGGTCAAAGATATTAGCTAGCGCCGGTGCCTTGAGTCCAGGGCGGCCGGTCAGGTAGGTTACCAGGGGGGAAAGCTTTCCCCAGGGGCTCCGTAGCCGCTCCACGCGCACATTCGGGTGGTTGGGATAAGTATCGGTCGGCTCGACCGAGCTGAGAAGCTGATAGGAATCGACGCAGTGAATCACCGTCACCCGGTGTCCACGCCGCGCCAGCGCGTTGCTCAGCCGATAGACGTACATAGCATCGCCACCAAAGTGATACGGCGGATAGAAAGTGCTGACCATGCAAAATGAGAGCGGCTCAGCCACCTTCACGCCACCCGGGCGAGAGTTCGGAGGGGTTCGGACCCGCGGTCACGCGCGCGGTGGGATCGAGCTCGTCGAAAACCCGAAGCAAGTCTGCCGCCGCCACGTTCCAGTCAAGCTGGCTCGCCCGGCGCAGGCCACGCTCGCGAAGTTCGGCCCGGCACTCGACATCCTCGGACACCCGGCGCAGCGCGTCGGCAAAGTCGTCGGTTCGATCCGGGTCGACGAGTATTCCTGCCTCGCCCACCAGCTCCGGCAGCGCGCCGCCCCGGCTGGTCACGACCGGCGTTCCGCACGCCATTGCCTCGACGACCGGCAGACCGAAGCCCTCGTCGCGGGAGGGCAGGACCAGACAAACTGCCGTTCGGTAGAGCTGAACGAGATCCGCGTCCGGAACGAAGCCGGTAAAGGTCACCCGTGATTCCAGACCAAGCTGGCCGATCTGCTCGCACAAGGCAGTGTAGCAAGAAAAGAACGCTTCCCGCGTCGTCTCACCGACCAGGGCGAGATGGAGCGGCCCCTCGTCGCGCGGCTCGCTCGCGGCCGAGCTACCGACCAAACGCGCGAAGGCCGCGAGCAGGGCCTCCAGGTTCTTATGGGGGCTGAATCCCCCGACGTAGAGCAGCAACCGCGCGGTCGGAGGAATTCCGTACTGCTCGCGCACCTGTCTCTCGCGTTCGATGCTAGCGTCCTGGATTCTGAAGACCGGGTCAGCGGCTTCATAGATCACCCGGAGGCGCCGCGTCGAGATCCCCAGGTGTGCGTGGATGGCGTCGGCCGCGTTGTGCGAGACCGTGATGACGCGGTCTGCTTGCCAGCCAGCCATGCGAGACTTCGCAGTCCAGGCGAGACGCCCGGTCCAGGTCGGAAAGATCAGCTTCGGCCAGCGCTCGGCGATCGCGTCGTGGACGACGATGACGCACCGAGTTCGCGGCAAGACCGGAAAGTAGGTGTAAGAGCTGGGAAAGAACATCAGGTCGACGCCGGAGCGAAACACCGCCCAGGCCATCCGCCACATGTCCGAGACGCGTCGCCGTCCGTAGGCGGTAGCCGCTTGCGTCGGCGCTTGTGAGGTTGCCACGGTCACGAGCTTCAGCCCGGAGGGAAACGTGCCTTCCCGAGCGGTCACTCGATCGCAGAACCCGACGTAGGAATGCTTCCCGCCGGCCACCAGAAGAGCATCCACCAGATTGCGGGTGTAGCGGCCATAGCCGCGGTAGTTTGACCAGCAACTGAGATCAATCCCAACCTGCATCGCGTCCTAACGCTCCGATTACCTACTCGACCCGAGCGAGGCTGTCGCCAGGCCCGGCCAGATAGCCAACACACTCACCGGCGGCCCAGCTAACCACGAAAAGGCTCAACAACGGGAGGCACCTCAGAAAGACGAGGCGGTGGCGGCGCCGAGAGACAACCTGGGACGCGATGCGCCCGATCAGCACTGGCGGCAAGAGCACGGTCCCCATCCCGAAGATCGCGCGCCGCGATACCGTCGCTCCGTCGACACGCATGCCCGCGAAGGCGCGCCCGTAATGGAAGCGCTGAGCGAGGAAACCAGTGACGCTGAACGATTTGCGGTGGTAGATCAACATCGCGGGATCGGAATAAAGGCGAAAGCCATTCGCACGGAGTCGCGCGTGGAAGAAGTTCTCCCAACGCCCCGCCGCGAGCAGATCCTGTAAACCATCAAGTGCTTCGCGCTTGTAGGCAACGTTCATCCCCGCGACGTCGTCGACTTCGCCTTTCGGAATCGGATTGACCTGTCGATAGTATTCGCAGAGAAAGACTGCCCAGTCGACCAGGTGCTCGGTGCTCGCGTTCTCGACGGCGCCACCCACGGCAACGTAGGATCCTTCAAGACAGGCGACGATGCGCTCGTACCAATCGTCCGCCGGGATACAGTGATCCTCGGTGATCGCGACGAACTGGCCGGTGCTATGAGCGATCCCGATTGCCCGTAGTCTCGGAATGGTCAGTCGCTCGCTAAACGACAGCAGCTTCACCCAGGGGTACTTGTGGGTGACCAGATCTTGGATCTCACCGCCGTAACAATCGACAACGATCACTTCTCCTCGAACGTTGCCACGCTGGCTCGACAGCGACGCGAGGCAAGCGTCGAGGTATGATGGCCCGTTCACCGACGCGATCACGACGGACACCTGGGGGCGCTCGGTCGGGTGTGCCTGAAGCCGTTCCTGAGAGATCGTCCGCGAGTCCACCGAGTGACTCGTCACCTTAGTGTCCACTTTTATGGACAGCTCCCTGGCTCGGCGAGACTGAATCGTCGGCGAATTCTCCCAACAGATAGCCCAGTAACTCCCCGCTGCTCCACCAAGCGAGAAGATAGAGTAGCCACGGTAACGATCGGACAAAGCTCAGAGTCCCACCAGCCCGACGTGCCCGGGCGAAGAGGCGCGCCAGAAAGACGGCCGGTGTCAGCGGCCAGGCAAGCACGAAGAGCGAGCGTCGGACGAAGGACGCCGACGCTACCCGCCGGGCGCCGAAGCGACGACCGTGGACCAGGCGCTGGCTGGCCAATTCGCGAATCGAAGTGTGGCCGAGAAAACGAGCCGACGCCTCGCTCTCCGCGTAAAACCGCGCACCTGACTGACGAAGAACGGCGTGAATCTCATTTTCCCAGAAACCATCACGGCGGATAGTTTCATCGAAGTCGAGGATTCGCGCCCGCTGGTAGCTCACGTTATCACCGGGCAGGTCGTGGACGACGCCCTGACAATTCGCTCCGCCCCATTGTCCAAATCGGAGCCAGTACACCGCTTGATCCGCAAGGCGTAATCCTCTCGCTTGGAAAATCGGGCCTCCTACTCCACCCCAGGGATGCGTCTGATGAAGGCGAATCAACGTTCGCGCCCAACCCGGAGAGACGGCCATCTGAGTCGTCGTCAACGCGACGATCGACTGGCGCGCCCGAAGCACTCCTTCCGCCCACAATTCTGGAACCAGCGCGGAATCAGCCCGTTCCACAATCTCCACCTCCGGAAACCGTTCGCGCACGATACTCGCGGTGCCGTCAGTCGAATGATCCACCACGATGATCTCGACGATCCCGTCCTTGCGCTGCTCCTCGAGCGCTCGCAAGCAAGGCTCGACCGTCGCGCGCCCATTCCGCGCCGCGACGACGACCGAGAGGGTTAATGAATCGATCGGTTGTCTGAAATAGGGAGTCATCCAAGGCGAACTCACGCTTGCTCTCTTCTCGCGCCTGGATCAGTTTCGGCCAGAATTGACCGCGCTGCCAGGTATCGCCCGCACGCCTGGGCACCAAGGGCCGCCAGGATGCACACGAAAGGCATCATCGGAACCCGAAACCGTGGATACGCCTCGGGGCCGGAGATGACCAGAAAGTAGAAGATCAGCATGACCAGGAGTGCGATCGGCGCCCGACGCGACTCATCGTGCCACCCGATCAGGATGCCGATCACCGCCAATGAATACAGCGCCACTAATTGCGCCACTTCAACGCCCAGCACAACACCAGTTGTCTCCGGACCGTGTCGCGTCGTAGTCGTGATGAACTCTGCCACGCTACTCGGTGGCGTCGTGCTCATGCGTTCGGCGGCGCTCAAACGGGCGAGAATGTCCCGGTCTGGCCCCAGCATGCGCGCGGTGCCCAGGGCGTTTATCTCCGCGTAGCTGACTGGATTGCTCAAGATGATCTGAATGGCACGTTGTTCCATTGTCCGGAGCTCTGCCGAATTCTCCTCGCCGGTGCGACTGGCCTGGATGCCGGGCGCGGTCGACAGCGCACTCTGCTCGTCGTTCACCGAGATGCCCTGTGTCCGGGCCTGAAGCGGCGCTGCTCGGTAATAGTAGCCGTTGATCGCGATCAGTGAGGTCGGCTGGGCCAGACCGGCGACAAAATAGTTCCGCGCCGTCCAGCCGGCCGGAAAGAGCATTCCGACGAGAATAAACGCGCCCGCGGCCAGCAGACTCGCACGCCTCGCCGAGGTTCTACGCAGCCACCAGATGGCCGGCCCAACGATAATTGGTAAAAACAGTCCAATGGGACGCGTCAGAAAGGCGACACCGATGCAGAGGGCCGCCACGATCACGTCCGAAATCTGGCCGGCCATAAGATAGCGAGCCAGCTTGAGCGCCGAGACCAGGACCAGGACGGTGAAGAGCGTCTCCGTCATGAGGACGAGACTATAGGCAGCCGAGGTCTCGTCGGTGGCGATCAAGAGGCCGGCGATGAAGCCGACGCTCGGACCTCCAATCCGGTTGCCGAGCATGACGGTCAGAACACAGGTGGCTACCCCGAGCAGGAGATTGACGGCGACCGCGCTTGCTGGATGGTGGCCCACCAGGTATAACGCGGCGAGCAGCAGCGGGTAAATCGGCGTTCGACGCACGTCCGGCGCGAAGGGGGGCGAGGATGCCTCTGAGAACCCATGCCCCTGAGCAAGATTCCAGCCAAGCTGGTCGTATTCGAACGAGTCAGGTGGGATAAAGAATCTCAGGACATGGGGAATGGCCGGCAGCGCGATCAGAATCCGAAAGATCAGCGCGACCACGGCGATGGTCAGCCATGGCTGACTAACGAGGCTTTGCCACCACGACCGTGTCCGGGCTTCGCTCGGCGAGCCGGCAACGGCTACCCGGCGCGCCAAGCTCATTGATTAACGACTTCTCGAGCGTTGGTGGGAGTCGCCCGGAACCCGCTAATCCGACTTCGCAGCGGAGACATCCATTGCAGATATCGCGTCTGACTGCCCATGATGATGCACGTTGCCCAGACGAAGGCGAGCGCGGAATAGGAGAAATAGAGCCAGTGCAGGGGGAGAGCACGCAGCAAGAACCACCAGCCGCGACGGCGCGCAAAGAAGGCGTAGAGTCCGCGATTATAGGCGAGCAGGATCCCGACCGGCGGCAGGCAGCCCAGCCAGAGCAGCGGGTTTTCCCACCCGGCGAGCAAGCAGAGGGTGAGAGCAAGTACACAGAGCGCGCTGACCCGACCGGACGTCTGGAGATTCAGATCGTTGGGCAGGTAGCCAGAACGATGGATCAACTCGGTCCAAGGCAGCGCGCGGTCGCGAATGTCGGTTTTCAGGATTGACCAGAGGCTCCACTGTTTGAGGTGGGTGACCTGGATCTGCTTGGCCAGATGAATTGGCAGGCCATTTCGGTGCAGGCGATAGCCAAGCTCAATGTCTTCGATGCTCGGCCGAACGTAGCCGGGATCGAAGCCCCCCATGGAGAGAAAGATGTCGCGGCGGATCACGCCACAGCCGCTCCAGAACGTCGAGGCCTTTTCGTGGCCGCTCTGGTGAACGAAGTGATGCAGCAGATTGCGGTACTGGGAAAGGAAGTCGCCCGCGGCCGGATTCGCATCGTACGAGCCAAACGCCGCGGCCAGACCTTCGTTCATCTCGAACAGGCGTACGAACGCAGCTAGCGTATCCTCACGTGCTGTCACGTCGGCGTCGAGGAAACACAGCAGCGGCGCGTGAGCCTCGGCGGCACCGACGTTTCGGGCACGGGCCGGGCCATAGTTTTGGCCGTCGCCGACGATGACCTGCGCGCCCCACCGCTCGGCAATAGCCATCGAGTCGTCCGTGGAGCCATCGTCGACGACGATACACTCCCAGGCAACGCCCTGGCTCTTTTGGAGGGCTCTCAGGCACCATTCCAGTGTCTGACTACCGTTTCGTACCGGGATGATGACGCTAATCGCGGGGATGCCCGACGAGTTCAATGCACCGGCCGCGCCCGGGCGAGATTCCACTAGCATATCTTCGTACCCTCCCGGGGCGTGGCCTCTTGACCCACTGAGGGTGGTGAGGCTCTTCGACTCGACACGCGTCGCTCTTCCAGATACTCTTGTTTCGAGTTGACGTCGTCCAGGTTCACCGACTCGCCCAAAACACCCCGCGCCGCGAGTAGTCCGGTCTCGACCGCGTGATCCGTGTTAAAGTAGCGGAACGTCCCGCCCCGTCCGACAATCGATAGATTGCGGAAGGATCGAAGATAGTTCTTGACCGTCTCGACCGCGCCTTGATAGCCCAGGTTGTATCGCGGATACGCGTCCCGATTGCGCGACGCGTACGCACCGATGACCTCGTTCGGAGTGATGTAATGAAGCTTTTCTACCAGCTCCTTGACGGCAAGAGCGCACAGATCCGCGTCCGAGCGTTGCCAGAGTCCGTCGCCGACATCACAGAAGTACTCCAGCACCAGAGAAGTTTTACCCTCGGGCACCATGTCCCGACTCCAATTGCGAGGCTCATGGAGTCGGGCGAAGTGAACTGTCGGATCGTGGACGTAGGTCCAGGTATCCGTGGTGACTTGCTGGCGGTTGAGCATCACATTGACGGTGATCAGATCGCGGTAGGTCAAGGTCTGAATCGCCGACAGGGCAGACCGATCGGCCGAAGGATCGAGAATCTGGATGAGCTCGGTCATCGGAATCGACGATACGAACGCATCACCATTGACGATATGCTCTTTCGAGCCATCGCTCACGGTCACGCCGGTGATTTCCGAACCGTCGTGTTGCACCCGGACAGCTTGCTGGCCGAGATGGACTTTCCCGCCGGCGGCGGCGATGTTCTCGGCCATCCGCTCGGAGATGCGCCCATAGCCAAGTCGAGGATACATGAAGCGCTCGACCAGGCTTTCTACCTTACTATCGCTGGGTTTGATCGCGTCCCGCACTGCCGTGAAGAGCGAAAGACCGCGGCTTCGCTGAGCGACCCAATCACCGGACAACTCGGAGCACTGGCGCCCCCAAACTTTTTCGGAATATCGACGAAAAAACAGCTCGTAGAGGGTTTGTCCGAACTGTGCCACATAGGCGTCTTCCATCGATGCGATTTCTTTGGGATTTATCTTCTGCGATGCAATCGAGATGAGAAAGTCACCAGCAGCACGTACACTGGTCGCTGGGCCAATCCGAGTTAAGACGTTCCCAAGTCTCAATGGATAGTCCACGTACTTTCCGTCGAAGAAGATCCGGCTCGTACGATCCACCATGAGTAGCTCGTCGCCAAGAAGCTCGACGAGGAAGTAATTGAGCTCATCCTTCTTGGTAAACCAGCGGTGGCCACCGATGTCGAAGCGGAATCCATCTCGGACCTCGGTACGAGCCAGACCGCCCACGGTCGGTGCCTTTTCAAATACCTCCACTACCCAACCGGCACGGGAAAGCGCTAACCCAGTCGTCAATCCCGCCGGGCCACCCCCGAGTATGATCGCCTTACCTGATCGCGGCTGCATCGCGATTCCTCCTGCTGGGGCTTCGAATTTCGATGTCTGTGCTTGCCGGAGACGGGACGAGAGGTTGGCTGAGAGAAGGATCTACAAACCCGATCTATAAACCCAGAGGTGACACAGGTAAGGTTTATCGATCCTTGCTGGGGGGGGTTGGGGAAGGGCATGGAGCGCTAGACGGGGCGCTAGTCGACGTTTCTATTCACGCGGCGCTTCCCGGATGGCTATCTCGCCCCTCGCTCGTGGTCTGAGAACGGGCGGACTTTAAGTCGATTCATGATCCGGCGATCTCCAATGCGAGCAAGGCATCGAACAAGCTCCGCCACTACAGGCTCATCTCATGGGCAAACCCGTATGGAAAGAAGATGTTCACGAGATAACTCGATCACGTCCGGTGTCAACATGGGTGCGCCGTTGCGTGAAGAGCTGCCTCGCTGCTTGGAATGCCGATTGGTGACGAGTGTCTGAAAAAGCTGGCAGACGTTCGACAAGCGCTCGCTGGCCAGCCATGCACCACAAGCTAATTCTATCTGACGACCGTTTGCAGATCGTTGAGTCAGAGTTATAATCTGGTTGAGTTAAGGCGGTCAATCATCGGCTGAGATTCTTGGCCGGTGCAGGAGTGGCGCTGGCAGAGTAAAATCGACTGTAACCCGCAGGATGTCGGCTCGGCGTGGCGGATCGCAGCGAGTCGGAAGCCGACGGACTAAAGCTCGCCGCTTCTGCTGGTCCCGGCGAGCAGGTCATCTGACCGAGCGACCTGGTTGCCATGGCCGCTCGTATGTGCTCCATACTTCATCCGGCCACTCCTCCGTGTCAGCATCGGCCTGGTGTGTCGACTGACTTCCCCTGGTGCATGATCTTTACCCATCGCTATCCCACGCGTCTGGTCTTGAATTTGCATGCCAGTGGGATTAAACAGGTCGTGGAGCGACGGCGATGCGGAGGAAAGAGCCGCGGGTGCTGCTCATCGAGAGTCAATCCGAGCTGCGCGAGCTCAATGAGCTGATTCTTCGCGAGGCCGGCTACCAGGTCACCCTCCTTCCCCCCGGCACCGATCCCGTCACCACCGCCGCTCAGACCTCCCCCGACGTGATCGTCGTCCACATCCGCCCACGCCAGCCCGAAGACTGGCAGATCATCGATCGCCTGAACGCCGATCCGCGCACCGAGACGATCCCGGTCGTCGCCCTCTCTTCCTCGGAACGCCTCCTGGCCGAGGCCCGCGCCGCCCCCACCGTCGAACAGGTCATCGTGATGCCCTACGACATCGACGCCCTGCAACGAGCAGTAGCCGATGCCCTGAAACGCCCCCCACCGGCCGCGGTGCTGCCCCCACCTCTCCATCCTCCCCCCGAGTCGCTCCTCGCGGCCGGGAAGCTCCTCAGTGCCCATAGCCGCGAGGTCGTGCTTCGGGCAATCAGTCGCCTGCAACAGATCGAGCCGTTCACCTCCCACTTCGCTGAGCTGTCCCCGGGCCTCGTCGATAACCTCCCCGTGATCGTGGGAGCCATCATCGTTGGACTGCAGCGCGATCTGACGCCGGAGCAGGTCGTGGCGCCCGCGGCCATTCGGGAAGCTATCAGGAAACACGAGAATCTCCGGGTAAGCCAGGGGCTCACGCCTACCGCGGTCCTTCAGGAATACCAGGTTCTGAACGATCAGATGCTGGCCTTTCTGCGCGAGCAGATTGGCGAGGCCCACTTCAACGCGGTCCAGGCCTTCGACGCCGCCCGCGTGATTGATGGGTACATCGCCGAGATTCTACGGCTCGCCATCAGCGACTTCCTCGCGAAGTCCGGACGCACGAAATCAACCAAATGAGTTAGCAAGGACCGAGGACGCCAACCCCCCTTTCTCGCGCGGATCCACCATGCCCGATCACTCCCATTTCCCCTGACACATCGGCGCAAAAATATCGACGTGCCACTTCGTGTGGGCTTCCTGTGCTTCCTGGTGCAGGAACTGGAGGGCTTCTTCTTCGGCTCGGTTCTCTTGGGCCGCGTCGAGCTTGATCCCCAGCTCTTTTTCGACATCGGTGCGCGCTCCGATCAGCAAGACCTGAGTCCAGCGGTAGTCGAGGTAATCGGTCGGCTCGACCGGAATGAAGCCGTGGCCATCGAATTTCTTGATCAGACTCGCGGGATAGCTCGGCTTCTCCTTGAGATTGATCTCCGAGGGCGCGTACGGCTGCTTGACCGAGATAATGTAACTAGCTTCAGGCTGGATCTCCAGCTTTTGCTGGACTTCGCCCGGACGCTCAGGCTGGTGCAAGACGTAGACGAGGTGGGTGTGATCCACGTGGCGGGCAATCGCATAGCGACCATCCCCGGCAATGCGAGCCCAGGGCCGAGCACGCTGACCGCCTGGTCCCGGTGGGCCAGGAACATTCTTTTCCAGGGCGTCGACCACGTCGCGAGGGTCATGGCTGACGTCGTCGATGAACGCCCAGTCCCGCTCCTCGGGAAGGGCCTTCCCGGGGACAATCGCCGGGAAGACGCCGTGGGCGACGTTGAAGAGCCGGTTCTGGTGATGCTGTTGGTCGTCTGGAAAGAGTATGAAGTAGGCGCGTTCGAGGTCGTCCGGGCTTTTCGGATGGAGGATGCCCTCCTTGGGACGGTAGAAGAAGGCGATGTTGCCGGCCTCGAGAATCTGCACGTGCGGATGTCCGGATACTCGCGGTTTTACCATCGTGATCCCTCAAGATACAGGCTAGAGACGTCGAAATAGCGAGAAAGGGTGGCACAATGCGTGCCATGCAAGGGCTTAGGATCAGGCTCAGGAATCAGACGTTCAGGGAGGACTCTCATGGCACAGCCTGCACCGGCACCGTTCCGACTGACTAAGCATCAAACCGCTGAGGTGATCTTCGCGCTGGAGGAACGCAAGTACGGCCACCACCTGAACTCCGAAGAACTCGCAAAGAAGGCAGACGTCGACCTGGACTTCGTCAATTGTCTCGAGCGCCATCTCCCGATCGAGAATCGGCACGCGCTTGAGCGCATCGCGAACGCCTTGGGAATCACTCCGGATCTGCTTTGCAAGATCGCCGGGCTTAGCGAGATCACGCCGGACGAATGGGCAACGTTGCAGGATTGCTTGCCGACCTCTCCGCCCGGCGAGCCCGTCCCCGCGCAGTGCGAGCGAATCGGGTTCCGGCGGCTCTGGAAATAAGTCCGGCCTCTCTCCTATCCCCCCTCGCCGAGCGTGGATAGGAGAGAGCGAAGCGGTAACTATTGCTCTAGCGGCGCATCCGGCGTGGGCCCTCGGCGGCACGTGTCGGCGGAGAAGCTGCAACCTCCTCGCGCACGGGAACGTAGGACAGGGGGCCAAAAGCGGGCGGGACGAACGGAAACGGCGGGACGGCCCAAACTATCGGGGCGGTCGCGGGAAAAGTGCCCATTCCCCAGGAGGGGGTATAGGCAGAGGGGAGGATCGGCGGGACGAACGTAGCGGCCGACCACCAGGGCAAGTTCGGCAACTCCATCGTTCGTCCGTAGTTGTAATTCATCACCAAGGACGTTTCCTCCGATTTCCACGGTTGTGGCATCCCGGGCAGCCACCCGGACCCTGTCCACGGTGGTCGGGGAAAGCTACCGGGCGCCTGTGTGTGCGTGCCCGCGGCGATGCCTGCAAGAAGTGAGCCAGGATCCACCGCATGGACCGCCGAGAACGGCCGGAAACTTGCCTAAAGGGGGGTAGAGCAGATTTCGGAGGATTCCGACTCATGGCCTCGTCACGCTCTCAAGGCACAAGAGAAACCCAGCCGCGCGAGCCAAAGGAAATGGCACTTCAGCCCGCGCCCTCGGTCGAGCAGTGGGCTGTTCCGACTGAGCGGCTGTGTATCCGCTGTACCCCCGCCGAGCTCACTGCAGCCATGGCAAACCAGCCGGTGATCGGCGTTGGCGGCATCGGCCAAGAACGGGCGATCCACGCGCTGCGAGATGGGCTGGGTATCCGGAACGCTAGCTTCAACCTCTACGTGTCCGGCGTCCCGGGGACAGGCCGGATGACGACCGCGCGTCTCTGTGTCGACCAGATCGCTCGCACCCGGCCTGCCCCCCATGATTGGTGCTACGTCTATAACTTCGCTGAGCCCGACTACCCGCTGACGATCGAGCTACCGGCAGGGGGCGGCGCGGCATTGGCGCGCCGGATGGATGGTCTGATCGACGCTGCCCGCCGTCAGCTTTCTCAGGCGTTCGCCAGCGATGACTATCGCCACCGGCGCGATCAGATCGAAACGCGCGAGCTCCACCAGCGCCAGCAGATCATCGAGCAGCTTGCCGAGACCGCCAAGAAAGCGGGATTTGCCCTCTCGGTTAGTCCCACCAGCGTGGTGACAATTCCCTTAGTTGATGAGCGGCCCATGACTGACGAGGAGTTCGCCAGATTAACGGCAGAAAAAAAGAAGGAGTTGCACGAGAAAGCCGAGACCTTGCGCGAGGAGATCGATCGTGCGCTGGGTCAGATTCAGCAGTTAGAGAAGCAGCGGCGCGAGGAGATCGGCAAGCTCAACCACGACATCGCCGCGTTCGCCATCGAGCCGTTGATCCGCGACCTTAAGAGCCAGTATACCGAGCACCCCCAGATCCTCGGCTACCTGGATCAGGCACGCGAGGACATCCTCAACCATCTCGACGAGTTCCGCTCGGCCAGTGAGCCAGCCGGGGAGGAAAGCGTCACGGGCCGCCTCCTCAGAGCCCTCAACGCGGCTGAGAGCGAATCCTTCTTCGACCGCTACAAAGTCAACGTGCTGGTGAGCAACCTCGGACGATCAGCCGCGCCGGTCGTCGTCGAAGCAAACCCGACCTACTACAACCTGCTTGGGCGTATCGAGTACCGCGCGCGCCTCGGCGTCGCGGTCACCGATTTCCGCATGATCAAGCCCGGTGCGCTCCACCGCGCCAATGGCGGTTATCTGATCCTCTACGCCCTCGACGTTCTACGCCAACCCTTCGCCTGGGATGCATTGAAGCGCACCCTGCGCACCGGCGAGATTCAGATCGAGAACCTTGGCGAGCAATTCTCCGCGACCCCCACCGCGAGCTTACGCCCGGCACCGATTCCCCTCGACGCCAAGGTGATCCTGATTGGGACACCCGACCTGTACTACCTCCTCTACTTCCTCGACGAAGAATTCCCCCGCCTCTTCAAGATCAAAGCCGACTTTGACACGGTCATGGACCGGACCCCGGAGCACCTGGCCCAATACGCCGCGTTCATCTGTCAGCAAGCCACGGAGAAGAAGCTCTTGCCTTTCGAACCGAGCGCGCTTGCCGCGATCATCGACGCCGCTGGACGGCTCGCCGAGCATCAACGGAAGCTGACGGCGCGGTCCAGCCGGATCGCTGACTTGGCTACCGAGGCGAGCTACCGGGCGGCACTGGCGAACTCCCCGCGGGTCCAGGCCGAGCACGTAAAGCAGGCGATCGACGCCCAGATCGAGCGAGCCGACCTGATCGAGGACAAGCTCGACGAGCTGATCCAGGAAGGGACTCTACGCATCGAGACGACCGGACAGCGGATTGGCCAGGTCAATGGCCTATCAATTATCTCGCTGGGGGATTACGAGTTTGGGCTACCGGTCCGCATCACTGCCCAGACCTCGCTCGGTCACGAGGGCATTCTTAATATTGAGCGGGAGACGAAGCTCTCCGGCCCCATCCACAGCAAAGGCTTCCTTATCCTGAGCAGTTTTCTCCACGGCCAGTACGCTCAGGACCAGCCCCTCGCGCTCGCGGCCCACTTGACCTTCGAGCAGACCTACGACGAGGTCGAAGGAGACAGCGCCTCGAGCACCGAGCTGTACGCTCTGCTTTCCGAGCTGGCCGAGGTGCCTCTTCGTCAGGATATCGCAGTGACTGGCTCAGTCGACCAACATGGCGAGATCCAACCGGTCGGCGGGGTGACCCGAAAGGTCGAGGGATTCTACGAGATCTGCCGGCGGAAGGGGCTGACCGGCCAGCAAGGCGTCATCATCCCCGCGGCGAACCTGGAGAATTTGATGCTGCGCGACGAGGTCGTAGGGGCCGTGGCCGATGGTCGCTTTCACCTCTGGGCGATTCGCCACGTCGACGAGGGTATCCAGATCTTGACTGGCGTCAAGGCGGGACAGCGGCGGCCTGACGGTACCTGGGAGCCCGGTACGATCCATGCCCGGGCCAGTGACAAACTCGCCCAGTACGCCACGCGACTACAGCATTATGCGAAAGCGACCGTGGCTGCTCCGACGGTTCTCCCCGAGCCTGCCCAGGTCGGTCCCCGTGCGCCGCGTGTGCGGCGTTACTCGGAGCAGCGCTGATCGGCTCGGTACGCTTTTTGCTTGGCCGCTAGCGCAACACACCCGCTCGCATGGCGAGCAAGAGGAGACACGATGGCAGTTACCTATACCGACCAAGAGATTCGGACCAACGTGTGGGATGAAATCTCCCACGATAGCCGGATCGACTCCAGTAGCATCAGTGTGACGGTAAGGAATGGCGTTGTCTACCTTGACGGCACCGTCCCGAGCTACTCCCAGAAGATCACGGCCGGGCAGGATGCCCGCCGAATCAAGGGAGTAATCGAGGTCGTGAACAACCTCGTCGTCCGGCTTCCCCGAGTCTGGACCGACGAGGAGATCCGGGCCACGGTGCGGGGGAACCTCGACCGCGACGTGCGAATCACGACGCCGTCGACCATCAACGTCGCGGTCAGCGGTGGCGTGGTCACCCTGACAGGCACCGTGCCCAGTTACGACCAGAAGAACGCAGCCTCGGATGACGCCTGGACGGTTCCGGGGGTGATCGACGTGATCAACGACATCGTCGTCGTGCCTTCGATCCCCCGCTCCGACGCCGAGATCGAGGCCGACGTCCGGCGCACGCTCGCTTGCGACCCCGCGATCAACGCGGCAAACGTTCACGTCAGTGTAACCAACGGGGTGGTCTACCTGCGCGGTACGGTGCCCACCTACTACCAGATCCAGCAGGCCTCCACGGATGCCTGGAGTGTGGCTGGCGTCGTAAGCGTGGTAAACGAACTGACCGTCTGCCGTTGATTGGCCAGCAACGACGCGGCGCGGGCTGCACGCGTGGCCCAGCCCGCGCTGTGCGGTCACCGAGAGACTTCTAGAACTTCCCTTGCTTGATCTGGTTGCAGATGGTGTTGCGCAGCAACTCGCCGTGACGCATCTCATCCGCCCGGATCTGCTCGAACACCTGCTGGGCATCGCGGTCATTCGCCTTCTTGGCATCCTCGATGTAGGTATCGAGGGCATCGACCGCTTCGCCGACATTCGACAGCACAGTGACCAGGTCGTAGGTAACGTTGCTCACCGGCTCGAGCTTGCCGCTCGTCATCGGTTGCATCTGCGCCATCCTATCCTCCTTACGGAACAAGGTGAGAGGAGATCACTGCAAGCGGTGTACCAGCATTGCGCACAACAACTCCTGGCAACCTTTCGACATCCGGGATGAGCGCGCATTTCATCTATACTTCATGTTGACGTGGGATCCTCTTGGCAGGATCCACGAATCCGATCAACCGTGATCTCACGGAGGAAGGTTCCTTCCGATGTTTCCGCGGTAACCTTTTCTTCGATACGAGGATATCATGCGTCTGCTGGTCGTCGAAGATGAACACAAGCTGGCTCTGGTCATTCGTCGCAGCCTTGAAGAGAACGGTTATGCCGTGGACGTCGCGTACGATGGTGAGGAGGGGCTCGGGCTCGCCGAGATTGTCCCCTATGACCTCATAGTCCTCGACGTCTTGCTGCCGAAGCTCGACGGGTTCGCCGTCTGCCAGCAATTGCGCGCTCACCGGAACAACGTCCCGATCATTATGCTCACCGCCCGCGATGCGCTCGATGACCGCGTCCAGGGGCTCGACAGCGGAGCCGACGATTACATCACCAAACCATTTGCATTCCGCGAGCTGCTGGCGCGAGTGCGGGCGCTGCTGCGCCGCGATAGTCTGTCGCGCCACGCGATTCTCCGGGTGCGCGACCTTGAGATCGATACCATTGCCCACGAGGTCCGCCGCGGTGGTCGGCCCATCGCCCTCACCAGTAAGGAGTACGCGATTCTGGAGTATTTCGTCCGCAACCCTAACCGGGTGCTCACCCGCACCCAGATCGCCGAGCACGTCTGGAATTACGATTTTGTGGCGATGTCGAACGTCGTCGACGTTTACCTGGGCTATCTGCGCCGCAAGCTTGGTGACGACTGCGAGCCGCGCCTCCTCCAGACCGTTCGCGGCACCGGCTATTGTTTGAGGGCATCGTCCTCATGAGCGCCCTCCTGGTCGCGTTGCACTGCATTGGCATGCCGTTGCGAACCATCCGCGTGCGACTCACGCTGTGGTACGTGGCCCTTCTCACGATCATCCTGGTCGTGTTCAGCGCCTTCCTGGTCCTAAACCTTTCCCGCAACCTCCACGCTGAACTCGATCGCTCGCTCGTCGGCGAGGCCCAACGATCGATGGCCACACTAGACGTTCAGGACGGTCAACCGTCTCTCAATGAAGAGACCGAGGCACCGGGCACCGGGGTAGCCATCACGATCTACGACCGAGGGGGAACAATTCCCATGGCCGGCCTACGTCACCCGCCCTTTGTCCTACCGGCCACGCTGCTGGCGGAAGCAGCTCAGGGGCACCAACTCTTCGCCACGGCTCAAGGTACCGACGGAGCCAAGTGGCGCGTGCTGGCGATGCCGGCGGTCGACAATGGCCAGATCATCGGTGTGCTCGTAGTGGCACGCACAGAGCAGGAGGTGACGACTGCCCTCGATCAATTGGTCCTCTTGATCGCGGTCGCAATTCCATTGACGCTTCTGCTCGCGGTCGTGGGAGGCATCTTCCTGGCAGGGCGAGCGCTCAATCCGATTGCTCGGATCACCCGAACCGCCGAACACCTGGGGGCCGAGGATCTTTCGTATCGGCTGAGCTTCGCCCACGCCGACGACGAAGTCGGTCGACTCGCCGCGACGTTTGATCGCATGCTCGATCGGCTCGATCGCGCCTTTCAGCGCCAGCGCACCTTCACCGCGGATGCATCCCACGAGCTCCGTACGCCACTGGCACTCTTGATCAGTCAGGCAGATCTCGCCCTCGAGCGGTCCCGCACGGCCGCCGAGTATCGGCGTGCCCTGAGCAGTATTCGTGACGATGCTCAGGCAATGCATCGGCTTCTCAGCGACCTGCTCACGCTCGCGCGCGCCGATGCCCATCAGGAGGAGCTCGATTGCGAGCCGCTCGACCTGCGCGACCTCGCAAACGAAGTCGTGACCGCCCTCGATCCGCTCGCCCGCTCGCGTCAGCTCACCCTGAAGTTTGACTCGACCGATTCAGTCGTGGTCCGCGGAGATCAAACGCGCCTTGCGCAACTCCTGGTGAATCTTGTCGACAATGGCCTGAAGTATACACCGGCTGGGGGGATCGTCAGCATCGCGGTCCGACGTCAAGGAGACTACGCCCATGTTGAGGTCACGGATACCGGGGTTGGGATCCCGCCAGAGCACTTGCCTCACCTCTTCGAACGGTTCTACCGCGTCGACAAGGCCCGGTCCCGTGCCACCGGTGGAACTGGTCTAGGGCTGGCAATCAGCCGGTGGATCGCGGAAACGCACGGCGGGACAATCTCGGTCGCGAGCGAGCCTGGCCGCAGCAGCACCTTCACCGTCACCCTACCGGTTCTCACCGCCTCCGATGCCTATCAATCGGCAGACACGGCCGAATCGACAGTCCGCCGCGCACGCGGCACGAATGGCACAGGCTAACCGAGCGTACTCAGGCGACACTGCTCCCGCGTTCTTCGCTCGTCCTGCACCAACGGCTTTGATCCCTTCGTCACCCGCTCACCAGGTCGATCGACGATCCAGCCAGTGCCGCGGGCCCGGTACGTAACCTGGTCAGCGCACTTGTTGGCACGAAGAGCAATCTGGATACGATGAGAATTCTTTCAGATCGGCTTCACGACCCCTTCATCGACAGCCCTGACAATATCCGTCGAGGCTTGGGAGTGCCGGAGCCTCAGCAGGCACAGAAGGGGGTGAAAGCAAATGAGCATGGGGTTCGTAGCACTTGCGCTGACGATGGGAATCGAAGGGACTGCTACGAACACTCTGAGATGGCGTCTCAGTTGGATCATGTCGTGGTTAAACTGACACGATGCATTGACACAAGACAAAAAGGAGATACCTCCATTGATCAAGCGTATTCTCTATGGAAGTGGTGCGGCTAGTGCGCTCGCAGCGGCCTACCTTATTGGTAGCCTCACGTTAGGTGGCGCGTTCGCTGCCTCGCCGTCCCACCCCTCACCAATCGCACCGTCAACCAGCCAGGTGATCTCGACGAGCCATGCGCCTCCCTCCACAGCGACGAACAACGAGGGGACGGCGAAGGCGGAAACGACAGATCAGGGCACCGGCACGCAGGACGCACAGCCGAGCTATACGAGTTCGGTGACCGCTCCTCAGGATCAGAGCGGCCAGAGCGAAGCCAACGAGGAGGCTGCGCTCCAAAGCAAGGCGAAGATCACTGCAGATCAGGCCAGGGCAGCGGCGCTCGCTCAGTTCAAAGGTGCGACCGTGACGTCGGTCCATCTGGAGAACGAGAACGGCAACGTCGTGTACGGCGTTGAGCTCACCGACTCGTCGGGCACAGCGCAAGACGTGAAGGTGGACGCGGGCAACGGCAACGTGCTTCGGGCCGAAGCCGGCGGGGTCGATAATAGTGGCGCGGGCGAAAGCGACGGTGGGACGAAAGCCGCCGAGACCAACCGCTAGATCGCTCACCGCATCCCAATAATCAAATTTCGCCACAAGGGGGAAAACCTGTAGCTTTCCCCCTTGTCTCGGTCTGCCTGGTTCCGATCCTGACAGCTATCGATATCGCGGTAAGCGAGCAGATTCGTGGCAGATCGATCGCAATGAGTGGGCATAATTTGCTCGGACGTAGCCCAGGTCGCGATTCTCGGCTACCCGCCGACGAAAGGCGACGGCAGCAATACAACAGTACTATCCAGCACGTGATCGCTAGCAGTTCGAAACTTGACAGCACCCCAGCCGCGCGCGTTAGAATCTGCCTCGGTTGGATCTTCGCTTGTGCAATAACGAATAGCCCAACAAGGAGCGTCGGGTGGATCACGGCTTAAACTGGCATTTCGCTCAAGCGATCAATGGGCTTGCTGGCCACTCTCCGCTCGCTGATACCCTGATGCGTGTCACCGCGTCCGACCTGATCTTCTTGGTCATCCTCGGCGCGGCCCTCTGGTGGATTCTTACGCCGGCCGACGACATCGGAAAAACGGCCGCGCTCGCGGCGGCAGCGGCAGTTGTCGCCGGGCAGATCGTGAACCTCGCGATTGGCCATCTGATCGACGTCCCGCGCCCGTTCATCGCCCATCCCCAGCAGGTGCGCCTGCTCGTCCAGGCTGCGCACGATTCGTCATTCCCCAGCGATCATGCGACCGCGGCGTTTAGCGTAGCGGCGACGGCCCTGCTTCGGACGATGCCTGGCCGCTGGCTCTTTCTGACCACCGCGCTCCTGATCGCCTTCGCTCGGGTCTACGTCGGCGCGCACTACCCGTTGGACGTCATCATCGGTGCCGCGCTCGGGATGTTTTGGGCGATCGTCCTCCTCCACTTGGATCCTCACCTCCAGGTACCCTACCAAGGCGCAATCGCGATTGCCCGTCGGCTGCGTCTGGGGTAGGAGGGGGAAGGTGCGACACCTCTGGATCATCCCCGGACTGCTCTTTGGCTTTTATCGGGCGCACGAAATCCCCGGACTCTTTGTCTTCCTGCTGATCGAAGAAGCAGGGGTTCCGCTGTTGATCCCCGGTGATGTCCTGATCATTGCCGCCGGCGCGCGACACAACCTACCGCTCACCGGTGCTGTCCTCGTTATCCTCACCGCCAGCGTCGCCGCGACGCTCGGGTCGTCCCTCCTCTATACCCTCATGCGCCGTGGAGGCCGTTCTCGCCTCCTGAGGCGACTCCCGATACACCGGGGAGACAATGGGCACATCGCGACCGTGGAACGCTGGTTCCGACAGCACGGTGCTGTCGCCATCGTGATCGGACGACTGGTACCCGGGGTGCGTACTCCGACGACAATCATGGCTGGATTGGTCGGCATTCCCTATCGTACTTTTGCTCCGGCGACTGCTATCGCCGCAATGCTCTGGGCCCTCTTCTATTTCTTTCTCGGAATGGTCCTCCAGCAGCAGAGCCGCCATTTGATCGCCCTATTCACTGGTGACCTCGATGACCTGGTCTCACTGCCGGTGCTCGCGATTGTTCTGGCGGTGGGTCTGGGAGGGGTCGCCGGTTGGCAGCGGCTCCGTCGGACCGCGCCAGCCGCGGGGCACTCCGCTCCCACCGTGGTCCCAGACGAGTAGCTCTCTCATTCGATCCCGGCGAGTGCAGCAGCATGGTTGCTTGCCCTCTGGCCAGTCAATCTCCCGCCCGAGCAGCATGGCCGCACAGAGCTTATCCAACGCAGGGGTCGGTATGACTCGACGGAGCACCGAGAAGTGGATGCACTCGACCAGGCTATCCCCGATAGCAGGCGTGCTAGCACGTCGAGAGAAAATTGACGCTAGTTCAGGGAGGGAGCATACTCTCCCCTGGGAGAAGTGCTATTCAGACCGAGGTCGCCTCATTACCACCTGAAGAGGAATTATCCGGAGACAAAGGATCATGATCGCTCAACAGCTTCTCACTCGGAGTCTTGCGCTGCGCACTCTTCGAAAGGTTCCAGAGATTACAGTCTACTTCTGGATCATCAAACTGTTGAGTACCGCGATGGGCGAATCGACCTCGGACTACCTGGTCTTTCACATCAATCCCTACGTCGCGGTCGCTCTCGGGGGCATCGGCCTGATTGCCGCGTTGATCCTGCAACTCGTTGTCCGGCGCTATGTGGCCTCGATCTACTGGTTCGCCGTTGTGATGGTCGCCGTCTTCGGGACGATGGCCGCCGACGTGTTGCACGTTGTGCTGGGGATTCCGTACCTCATAGCAACCGTCTTCTTTGCGGTCGTGCTCGCTCTGATCTTCGTTGCCTGGTATGTCAGCGAGAAAACCCTCTCGATCCATAGTATCGATCTGCTCCGTCGCGAGCTGTTTTATTGGGCCACTGTCATGGCGACGTTCGCGCTCGGCACCGCCGCGGGTGACATGACCGCCGCAACCCTTGGCTTGGGGTATCTTGCCTCGGGGGTGCTGTTTACCGCATTGATTGCGGTGCCGGCCCTGGGCTACTGGCTGTTTGGTCTCAACGAGATTCTGGCCTTCTGGTTCGCCTACATCGTGACTCGGCCGCTCGGTGCGTCGTTTGCTGACTGGTTTGGGAAACCATATCTGGGTGGTCTCGGACTGGGCGACGCCAAGGTCTCTCTGGTCTTGACGATTTTGATCATCGGCTGCGTCGGTTACCTGACCGTTACCCGCCAGGATATCACGGAAGAACAACCCGGCCAGGTAAACCAAAGATAGCGATGCCGGCGACGCCGATCCAAGGCAGAAAATGGCCATTCTGCCGTCAGACCGCGCACCGGTCGGGCTCAGAGTCGCGCGGACGATGTCGAAATTACCGAAGCGAAAGGCGCTCCGGTAAGCTGAGGGACGGATTTACAGTTAGTTAACAACTTCTTAGCAAACGCGCGCTGGCGGGTGGCTAGCATGATCCACAGGCAAATTCGTACTTTAACTCTCTCAGAGCACGACAATTCAGCCGGACAATATCAGCATCAATCACGTCTCCCCGGTGTATAATCATCCCTTTTATCCGAGAGGATGTTAGCTTTCTTGCTTGAGAATGCGCGGCGTACGGCTCAGGGAGAGCTGGCGAGAGCTTGCCCTGAGCGGAGCAGCGAAGGGGTAAAGGCGTACCAACGCAGCCAGGCAGCACATGTCCTCAAACGGCAGGCCACAGTCGCGACGTCTGGTCGCCTCACCGCCAATCACCTGGCAATCCTCGTCTTGATCGGAATCTCCGGGTTTCTCGCCGCGCCGCTCGACGTGCCAATGATTCGATCGGATGGATTTGCTTACTACATCTGGCTCGAAACGCTTGTGCGCAACCATACGCTCGATCTTTCTCTGGCAGCGAATCACTTCGCGCGCTTTATTACCTATCAGGTCAGGGTTAACAATCAGACTGGCCGCTATAACTCGGCGTTTGCTTTCGGCGCGGCGATCTTCTGGGCTCCTTTCTATTCCGCGTCGCTGCTCTTGGATCAGTTCAAGGGGCTGGGTCTCATCCACGCGCGCGACCAGGTTTTCCTCGCCCTTCAAGGAGATACGCTCGTTCATTCCTTTGCAGTTGCTTTCGCTACCTGGACATACGTCACCGTCACCCTGGTACTTTCGTTTCTGATGTCTCGCCGACTACTGGGGATCAAAGCCGCGGTACTGGTGACTCTGCTAGCGTTCTTAGGAACTCCGCTCTATTACTACACTGTCATCGAACCGACGATGGCACACGGCGTTGCCACATTTGCAGTAACTGTCCCAATCTGGCTCACGGTTCAATCAGGGCTGCTCCCGCTCAACGATGACACGGATGCTCCGATCCCTGCGCCGCGATCCGGATCCTGGCTCGCGCGTCAACCCCAAATGCGATTCGCACGCCCTTGGTATTGGTTAATGGTGGGACTGCTGACTGGCCTGGCTGGCACAGTTCGGTGGCAGCTCATTCTGTTGGCAATCCCGCTGGCGCTGGCGTTGCTGTTTCGAGCGAGACTCATCGACCTGGTGACATTCGCGGTGGGAGTAGGCGCCATATTTATCACGGTGCCCTTGAGCTGGATTTACATGTACGGATCACCTTCGCCAACGGCCGTTGGGACAGTGCGTGATTGGATACCCACCGGCTGGGAGAAGGTTTTGATCGCGCCAGCAAGCGGAATGTTCGCCTGGGCACCGCTGACGTTACTCGCGGTAATCGGACTGGCGTGTATGCTCATCGACGGCCGACGCCGAATCGCAATCGTGCTGACTTTGATCGTCGTCCTACAAATTCTGATAAATTCGGTCGCCGGCGATCCCACGGCCGGTTCAAGCTTCGGTATGCGACGAATGACCGAAATGTATCCGGTGTTCGTGATCGGATTATCCTGGCTGCTATATCGTGTCAATGACAGATCTCCCGCTCTGCACGGACTTGTCCTTACGCTGATGCTGGCCTGCACGGCCTTCACGATGCTCTTGTTCTTCACTTACATCGCAGTCCTGATTGACCCGGCGACTGGAACGGTCATCGACGCAATCGTCGTTTGGCTTCCCCCTCACACCGCGATGTCGCTTGCTAGGGTCCTCTCGCTTCACATCAACGGATTCTCGCCGTGACTCATTGAAGAGGGGTGCCCTAAACTACGCGCGATCTGACTGTCGGTACGGTTACATGTGGTCAATGATCCGGGCCCAATCGCTTTTCGATAAGCCTTAGTCACGCTCCACCACCTTTTGAGGCAACCACTCACCCAGCCTGGACGAACTCCCGGACGCACCTGACCAGGCGGTCGATTTCGTCCTCATCATTGAATAGAGCGGTCGAAACACGGATCTTTTCCGAGCCTTTACCAAGGGTGCGCGGATAGAGCTTGGCGGTTTCGAAGCGTTCTTGAAGAGCGGTTTCATCGCGCCCGACCACCCGAAAGTTGACCAGCCCACTCGATCGCTCCCACTCGATCGGTGTTCCGAGCTCGACGCCCGGAATCTCTTGCAACTGATGCTTGAGATAGGTCGAGAGATAGGCGATCCGATCGAAGATCTGTGTCCAGCCGAGCTGATCGAACCAATCGAAGGCCAGGCTAATGCTCGCCGGCACCGCGAAGCCGCGGGTGGCAAATTCGAAGCGCTTTCCACTCGGTTGGAGCACGAGGCCGTTCTCAAAGCTGAAGCTCTCGGCCGAGCCCGCACCGACGTAAGCGGGCTGGAGCCGCTCCATGAGCGCTTGGCGCGCGTAGAGGAAGCCCGTCCCTTTCGGCGCCCCCAGCCATTTGTGGCAGTTGCTCGTGAAAAAATCACAGCCAATCTCCTGTACGTCGATCGGCATGACCGCGAATGATTGGGCACCGTCGACGAAAGCCAAAGCGCCGTGCGCGTGCGCCAGGTCGCAGATCTCTTTGACCGGGAGACGAATGCCGGTCGGTGAGGTCACGTGGCTGGCTCCAATCAGACGCGTCTTATCCGTGAGCAGAGATTCAATTGCCTTCAGATTCTCACACGGATCAAAGTGCACTGGGAAGCGTTTGAGGACGATGCCATCACGCTGAGCAGCATACTGCCAGGGGTAGTTCATCGCCGGGTGTTCTTGATTCGAGATGATCACTTCATCGCCGGGCTGCCAATCAAGCCCGGCGGCGACGTAAGCGACGCCATCGGTCGCGTTGCCACTCAGGGCGATCTCGCTCGGGCACGCGTTGATTCGCGCCGCGATCCGCTCACGCGATGCCTCGATCTGACTCCGCAGGGCCAGGTCGACGCGCAGGCCCTGCCGCTCGAAGCTGGCGACGTTTTCCAGATAGCGCGTCAGGACCGGCTCCGCCATCAAGCCATAGGTTCCCGTGTTGAAATAGGCGAGCTCACGGAGAATCGGGTATGCCTCGCGGACCGTGGCAACGTCCAGAGCGCTGACGGTCATCATATCCTCCTTTTTTCCTTCAAGAATGGCTCGAAGCGCTGCGCCGCCTCTTCTGCAAAGTGGCAGGCCACCTCGTGGTCGGAGCCTACCGGCCGAAGTGGTGGCTCCTCGTGACTGCAGACGTCTCGGGCCAGTGGACAGCGCGAGTGAAACCGGCAGCCAGACGGCAGATTGATCGGACTGGGAACCTCCCCAGCCAGGACGAGGCGTTTGGACTGTCGGGCCTCCTGCGGGTCGGGGACCGGCACCGCCGAGAAGAGCGCCTGGGTATAAGGGTGGTGAGGCCGCTGATACAAGGCGTCGCGCTCCGCGAGCTCGACGATCTTGCCAAGATACATCACTGCAACCCGGTCGCTCATTTGGCCAACCACCGCTAAATCGTGGGCGATGAACAAATACGACAGATGTAATCTCTTTTGGAGATCGCTCAGCAGACGCAGAATCTGCGCTTGAATCGAGACATCTAATGCCGAGACCGGCTCATCCAGGACGATGAAGGAAGGCTCAACGGCCAGGGCGCGGGCAATGCCAATCCGCTGTCGCTGCCCACCACTGAACTCGTGCGGGTAACGCTGGACAAAGTCAGGACTGAGCTCGACCATGCTGAGCAGGTCGGCGATGCGGTCGCGCCGCGTCTTTCCCTCGTGGAGATGGTGGACCGACAGCGGCTCGCCGATAATCTGACCGATCGTCATGCGCGGGTTGAGTGAAGCAAACGGATCTTGGAAGACGATTTGCATGTGGCGCCGCAGCGCGCGTAGCTCGTCGGCTGCGAGTGCACCGAGGTCACGTCCCTGGAACTTGACCTGACCTTCAATCGGACGCTCGAGAAAAAGCATGGTTCGGCCGATTGTACTCTTACCACAGCCGCTTTCGCCGACCAATCCCAGCGTTTCGCCTTCCCGGATCTGAAAGCTGACACCGTCGACGGCACGGAGGACTTTCCGCGACTGAATCAACCAGCCTTCGCCGGGAACCGTATAGTGGACTTTCAAGCCATTGACCTCGATGAGAGGTTGGAGATGAGTGGCAGGAGACTGGCAGTATGCGATGGCAGACGTTGGTTCTGCGGACTTGATCTCGCTACTCGCCGCCAACATTGCCGCCGAAGCAGCGCTGTCTTTCTCCTCTGTTACAGGGCGCTTCAGGTTGTATTTAGCGGTCGTCCGGCTCCCAGCCCCGAGTCTGGCAGCTGCCTCTCGACTCGTGTCCAATTCAACCGATCTTTGGACCGGATTCCAGCAAGCAGCTCGATGATCCGGCCCCATCAGGGTCAACTCGGGAATCTGCTCCCAGCAAACCTCCGATGCATAGCCGCAGCGTGGTGCGAATGGACAGCCGGTCGGAATCTCGGTCACCACCGGTGGTGAACCGGGAATCGTTTGGAAGGTGTCCGCTCGATGCGCAGTCAGACGAGGCACACAATTGAGCAAGCCAACGGTGTATGGATGGCGCGGATCAGCAAAGATGTCGGCGACCGTCGCCGACTCGACCACCCGCCCAGCGTACATCACCACGACGCGGTCACAGTGAGCAGCGATGATCCCGAGATTGTGGCTGATTAGAATCGAAGCAAGGTTCGATTCGCGGGCTAGCTCATCCATTAGATCGAGAATCTGCGCCTGAATCGTGACGTCGAGGGCAGTCGTCGGCTCGTCGGCGATCAAGAGCTCCGGACCGCAGGCCATCGCCAGCGCGATCATCACCCGTTGGCGCTGACCGCCGCTCATTCGATGCGGATACTCGTTCATCCGCTGCGCCGGGTCCGGCAGCCCAACCCGCCGGAGCAGTTCGATCCCCCGGCGGGTTGCCTCGGATGCGCCGGTTCCCAGGTGAACCCAGAGGATTTCGCGCAAGTGATCACCGACGGTGAGGACGGGATTGAGCGAGGTGAGTGGATTCTGCGGGATCATCGCGAGAGTACGCCCGCGTAGCCGTCGCATCTGGGACTCGGGCTTCTTCAGCAGATCTTCACCGTGGAAGAGAACCTCGCCGCCGACAACGCGACCAGGCCAACGAATCATACCCATGATCGAGAGAGCACTAACACTCTTGCCTGATCCACTCTCACCAACAATGCCCACTGTCTCGCCCTGATGCAGCGAGAACGAGGCCCCTTCGACGGCGTAAACCGTGGTATCGCGTACCCGGAACTGCGTTCGCAGGTCACGCACCTCGAGCAAGGGGGCCGCCCGGCTCTCGCTGGGATTGGAGTAGCCGTTGCTCCTAACCACGAGCTTCACCTCGGGCTCATTTGAACTGCCCCTGGCTCCGCGTAATGGCGGTGGCCAGGGGCGGGACGAAGCGACCTACGCGGGTGCCGCGTGGCGATACTGATCGACGTTGTTGGCGATGTAGAGATTGGGCAGATCGAAGGTTGCCGTGCCAATCCCGGGCCACTCGATGCCGTCGTAATTGTACTTGTCTTTTTCCAGCGCGGGACCCTTAAAGTAGGGCTGGTAATAGTAGCCGTGCAACTGGAAATAGACGAAGATCGAGCTCGCTTCACCAGTCAGCAGCTTCTGGGCATCGGCATAGAGTGAGTTTCGCTTGTCCTGATCGGTCTCCGGACCAGCCTGGGCGAGCAGCTTGTCGTATTGGGCATTGTTCCAGTTGTGGCGACCGCCACCTTTCCAGACGCCAAGCATGTTCGAGGCATCGAAGTAATCCATGCCGTAGGAGATCCAGCCGAAAGGCATCTGGGTGGGTTTCGCGTTGAGCTTGGTCATGAACGTCGGCTGATCCAGATTCTGGAGATTGATCTTCACGCCAAGCACTTGCTGCCAGCCCGCCGCGAGCGCCTGGGTCACCGCCGGGTCAGTTGCCGGGCCGTTGCCGCGGATGTAGAAGGTGACCTCCGGAAAGCCCTTTCCGTCAGGGTAGCCCGCTTCGGCTAGGAGTTGCTTCGCCTTAGCCGGATCGTAGTTCGTCAACGACTTGAGGTCGTCGTTGATCGAGGACGGATAACCTGGCATGAGCGCGCCGTACGCGGGAATCGCCAGTGGTGCAAGGATAGCCTTAATAATTGAGTCGCGATCGACCGCGTGAGCAAAGGCCTGACGTACCTTTAGGTTGTCCCATGGCTTCTTGGTCACGTCAAAGAAGGCATAGAAAACGCGGAAGTCTTGCGGGTTCACGTAGAGATGCAGGTCCTTCAGCTTCGGGTCGTTCTGAGCGACCTGGATGTCCGGCTTGAACACCTCGGTGCTATCGATCTCGCCCGCCTGGAAGCGCTGGAACTGGCTGCCACCCTTGTAGATATTGCCGATCATCGTCTCAATGAACGGGGTAATGTCGCCCTGATAGAGCTTGTTCGGCGTGACGACGACGCGACGGTCCGGGCTCCATTCGTTGAGAACGTATGGCCCGAAGCTGATGCTCGTCTGTGGGTTGGTGTTGTAAGTGCCCGACCCGTACTTGGCAAGACCAGCGGCCGACAGCGGCCAGGAGTAGAGTAATTGGGCAGGCATGTAAGGAACCGGCACTTCGGTCTCGAAGATGAGGGTATACGGATCCGAGCCTTGCCGTACACCAATCTGGCTAGTCGGCACCGTCCCCTTGGTCGCCTCGGTATAGTTCTTGATCACGCCCTGCCAGTACCAAGTGAAATCCCAGGCGTGCTTGGGGTCAGCACTATAGCGGAATGTCTGTACATAATCGTTCGCCGTGACTTCGTTCCCATCGGTCCACTTCGCCCCCTTCTTAAGAGTGAACGTCCAAGTCAGCCCGTCCTTGGAGACATCCCACTTCGTCGCGTGACCCGGATGAATATTGAAATTGTTATCGATGCGGGTCAACGGGCAGTTGAAGAGATCCGGCTCGGGGGCGCGCGCGTAGACTGCCTCGTAGAAGTCCATCGCCTTATAGTTGGCGCCCTCGGAGTTATTGAAGCCAATGGAAACCTGCTTCGACGGAGGCGCCGCGTCGGCTGGTAGCTGCTTACCCCAGGCATTCGTGCTCCCACCCGTACTCGCGGCAGCAGCTGGCGTCGCTGTCGCCGGCACTGCTGTACTGATCTGCACCGGCTTGACCGTCGGAGCCGGTGTCGCCGTTGCCGGCGGTGCGCTTGGAGCGGCCGGGGCCGTCGTGGGCGCGGCCGTCGGCGCAGCCGTCTGGCCGGCGCAGGCGGCCAGGAGTGCCGTGGCCCCAGCTCCGGCGACGGCCAGGAGTCCCCGGCGGCTCATCCTCCGGGAGACAACGTTCAAGGAATCACGCATGGATCGATTCATCAGAGTGTCTCTCCCTTCAATTTGCTCCATCACGCGACGTCGTGTCTCTTCATTCATCGCGTGGCAACCACCAAGACAGCCTGGTAGCCCCTAATTCTGATATTTGCTGTTCAACAACACCCCTTTCTGTTCTGCTTTCGGATGAGGCCCGACCCCTTCTCTGCCTGAAGAGCAAGCCACTGTTCCCGGATTTCACTCCAAGGCATTTGGATCGAGCGCATCGCGCAGACCGTCACCAACGAAGTTGAAGCTGAGTGTGGTCAGTGCAAGACAGAGCATCGGCAGCAGGCTGAAAAGCGGATCGATTTGGATATATTGCCCTCCCTCGGTGATCATCTTTCCCCAACTCGGGACTGGATCCTGGACACCGAGCCCCAGAAAGCTGTAGCTCGCCTCGGCCGATATGGCAGCAGGAATCGAAAGGGCGAACAGTAGAATGATTGGTCCCGCGGCATTCGGCAGGATATGCAGAAGCATGATCCGCCAGGGCGGAGTGCCAATTGCTCGCGCCGCGGTGACAAACTCCCGCTCCCGTAGCGCGATGAACTGGGCACGGGTGAGCCGAGCGAATGGCACCCAACTGACGATACCGAGAAACAGCGTCACGTGGAACAGCCCACTACCATAGATGGCGATAAGGAGTAGACCGACCAGAATGGGAGGGATTGCCGTCGACGCTTCGATCAGCCGTAGCGCAATGAAATCACTCCTTCGGCCAAACCAGCCCGCCACCGCGCCGACCGGCATCCCAATCAGAAGCCCAATCAACGGCACCAGAAATCCGACCGTCATCGACGTCCGCGCGCCATAGATCAAGCGACTCAACACGTCACGCCCGATCTCGTCGGTGCCGAGTAGATGGTGCGCGCTCGGTCCCTGGAGAGTCGCTGCCAAGTCGGCGTAACTGAAGCTGTAAGGTGCAATGAGCGGCGCAAAGATCGCCAGAAAGACGGTAAGCCCGGCGATGAAAGCGCTGACCAGGGCCATACGATTACGGCGGTAACGCCGCCAGGCATCGCCCCAGGGCGACGAGTGCACACGACGACGCGGAATGACCTGGGCGATCGTGGCGATGGCACTCATCGAGCCAGCCCTTCCAGCCGCACCCTCGGGTCGACGAGAGTATAAGCGATGTCGCTCAGGAGGTAGAGCGTACCCCAGAGAAAACTGACCATCAGCACTAGCGCCATGATCATGGGATAGTCACGAGTTTCGCTCGCCGTGGTGAAGTAGCCGCCAAGTCCTGGAATCGCAAAAGTAGCCTCGATAAAGATAGAGCCGGTGAGAATGTTGGGAATATCTGGACCGAGGATCGTGATCAGCGGAATCAACGCCGTGCGTAAGACGTAGCGACGTAAGATCCGCCATTCGGGTAGCCCACGAGCACGCGCCATTGTGACGTATTCCGAGCGCATCACCTCGAGCATGCTGGTCCGGGTATAGCGCGCGACGTTAGCCATTGGTCCGAGCATATAAGCGATCACCGGCATGATGTACTGCTTGGGCTCGCAGCAACCGCCGGTTGGGAGCCAGTGAAGCTCTACCGAGAACAGGTCGATCAGAATGAACCCGACGACAAAGCTCGGCAGGACAATGCCGCAGGTCGCGAGAAAGGTCATGGCGCCGTCGATCCAGGTGTTTTGCTTGAACGCGGCCACGATGCCCAGGGTCAAGCCGAGCATATAGGCGACCACTAGCGTGATTAACCCAATCCGGATAGTGATCGGCCAGGCTCGAGCAATCAAACCAGTGACCGTCTCCGTCGGGCTCTCATAGGGAATGCCGAAGTCGCCTTGCAACGCGGCCCTTAGCCAGAGTAGGTACTGTTGCCAGACCGGTTTGTCCAAGCCGTACTTGTGCAGGATGTTTTGGTAGGCAAATAGCGGTAATGGTTGCTGGCTGTTGACGTAAGCGAACGGGCCGCCGGGCACCGAGTGCATCAAAGCAAAGATCACTATCGTGACGACGACCATCGTCAGTAAGAGACTCACGAGTCGGCGCACGATGTAAGAGACCACTCAGACGACCTCCCCATCCCTATCTAAGACATCCAAATGGATGGCCACCATTTTGGGAATTTTGGCCGGATCGCGCTGACGCAATAGCTCGACGAGATGGATGTGGCTCTGTTGCAACGCGGGAGGCTGAACGCGATGGACGTGCGGCCCACTGTAAGCGACCGACCAGAAAAAGCGGTTAAGGATCGTACCCAAGGTCATCAGGAAGCGATTGCCGGTTGTCGCCAACAGCGCCTGGTGGAACTCGTCATGCAGGCGATTGACATCCTCCGGGGTCGAGGCATCGCGCAACGCGACGGCGAGCGATTCGAGATGATCGAAATCATCGTCGCTTGCCCGTTCGATTACCATCTCAAAAATGCCGCGCTCAAAAATCGCGCGGACTCGGATGAACTCCTGGTTATTGAGCTCACTGGTGTCGATCCAGTTCGCGAGCTGGCGGAAGACATCGGTGTCGGCCACGTCTCCAACGTAAATCCCCCGTCCGTGCGCCACTCGGACGATCCCGAGCGTCTCGAGGGAGGAGACCGCCTGGCGTACGACGTTACGACTGACACCAAGCGAGCGGGCCAGCTCGGACTCGGACGGAAGCCGATCGCCGCCAGACAGACCGTTCGCCAGGATAAAATCCTTGATCGCGACCGTCGCGCGATCGATCAACCGCTCCCGCGGCAGGGCACGCAGTGCACCCGACGGCTTCGCGATTGCTGACACGCTGATCCTCTGATAGAGTCATTCTACAAGTGCTACGCTGCTGTGCGCAGCGTAGCACTTGTAGAAGTGAGCGTCAAGATGGATTTGAGATGGAGCAAATCTCCTCTCTCCTGGGGGAAGGCTCTTTCCACCCGCTCAGGTCGGAAGCACGCCGATGGTCTCTCCTCGCTCATACGCCAAGGCGTCGTCGATCATTCGGAAGATGTCGTACTGAGGCCGGAAGTCGAGGAGGCGGTGGGTCTTGCTCAGATCGTACTCGTAGTAGGTCGGCACAGCACTGATCCGAACGTCGACGTACGGGATGCCGAGACGCTCGGAAAGGTAGGGGATCGCTTCTTCCCAGGTGAACGGGGACGGTCCGGCTAACTGGAATGTTTCACCCCGGGCGGCGGCCCTTCCTAAAGCGGCTACGCAGCCCGCGACGATATCGCGCACGTCAGCGATGTGCTTACGCCATGCTCGTCCGTTCACGTCGCGCGCGATCACCAGCCGCTCTTCCCCATTCCACACGGTTTGCAGATTGGGATCGGTCTCCTTCAACCGGCTCAGGTAAAACTGGGGAAAGTGGAGAATCTCGCCGGCCCCCACCACGAGGGCGAAGCGGAGAATTGTCACCGGCATCTGGTAGGTCCGGACGTAGCCGATGCATAGCTCTTCCCCTATAGACTTGGAAAGAGCATACCAGCCACGCGGTCGGCGTGGCGAACGGTCCGGATCGATCGGCTTGGTCATCCCGCCGGGCACGTACTTCTCATAGAGCGCGTCAGTGCTGGCGAAGAAAAGCTGCTGGAGGTTCGCTTGGACGCGCGCCGCCTCGAGGATGAGAAATGTCCCGCGCACATTGATCTCAAAATACTCTTTGGTCGTGAAGGGGCCGCCCCCTTGAAATGCGCCTCCCAGGTGATAGACGACGTCGATCCCCTCAACTGCCCGGGTGACGTCCTCCTCCTCGGTCAAACTCCCCTCGACGAGATCGACGTCAAGCGACTTCAACTTTTCGATCCGCGCATCTCGCGGCCAGACCAATCCTCGGACGGTGTGTCCCTGCCTGACTAAAGCGGCCGCCAGATTCGCTCCAATGCGCCCGGTGATACCGGTGACCAGAATCTTCATCGTCAGCTCAATCCTCTCCTTGATACCGCGATACCGCGTCTTTTTCTCTCCCACCGTGGCGGCCGGCCGCTTCCAGACGGCATCAATCTATCCTAAAGGCGATTTCCGAAGCCGTCACCAAGTTGGTACTGACTCTACGCGAGAAGCGACGTAAGTCAAGCCCTCGGGAATGGCGAGCCACTCAGCAATGCGATCAGCAAAGCCGATCGGCGGACCAATCGGACTATCAGACGGTCAGGACAAGCTAGCTTCATTCCTCTCCCTGATCGCCAGCGAATGCGGACCGCGTAGCGTCGTTTACGTCCAGAGCGAGTTGGGCAAACGGGGATCAGCCGGGTTCATGGGAATGAGAGGCATGGGCGGTGGCACAAGCGAACGAACGTCCCCGGGCTGGTAGTTGTAACGTCTCATCGGCGTGAAGCGCGGATCGTATGGGATAGCATGGAAGAGTGACCGCGGTCGCGTCTCTTCGTAGACCCACATCCAGGTATGGTCGGTGCCTACCCATCCCGCGAAGATGCGCACGTGCCCACGATGGTGCGGGTCTTGGCTCGTTGTCAGATTGAGCGCATCGCCAGGCTGCAGTTGATCCTTACTAAGCGGATAGGCCACACTGCCGAGCGTATCCGTCGTTTGACGGGGAACCTGCCAGGCCAGGCTCAGATAAGCTGAGCAGTCGAGGCCGGACATCGTTGTCCCACCCCAGCGATACCGGATTCCCAGAAGGCCGGCGGCAGTGGTAAGAATCTGCGTGCCCGAAACCGGCGGGATACTGATCGCCGGAGCGGCGGTACCTGCGGCAAATACCGGAGCTGGCATCGTGATGCTCAGGACAGTCAGGAGGACACCGAAGAGCGTGCTCCTGAACCGGCGATTCTTACCCACCATTACTTCTGCTGCGCAGTTAACGCCCCACAAAGAAGGCACCGCCTGGCGGTCCGCCTGCCGGTCGCCCCACGTTGGCTCCGCCAGTACCAGTTTGGCCCCCGGTTTGTCCAACGACGATTTCCTCGCCTGCTTGCACACCAGAGTCGATCTCGGTAATCGAGCCATCGGTGAGACCGAGAGTGACTGGCACGGGAGTCAGCTTCCCGTTGGTCATCGTCAAGAGAATGCCACGATTGACGTTAGCCTGGCCATTCGCCCCTTGACCAGCGTTGGCATTCCCGTTCCCATTGCGGCCAGCAAAACCATTGCCGTTACCACTGCCACTCCTGGCCAAACCGGCCGTCGCCAGGCCCTGCGGTCGAGTCCCACCCCCCGGAAAGTTGGGTCGGCTGCCGTTCGTCGCCTGCCCCGCACCGGTCGGTCGTTGGAGCAACCCAGTACGAACCGCCGTTTGAGCGAAGGAGAGAGCGGTATTGGGAACAGTCAGAACTCCGTCGTGCTCGGCAGAGATGATCGTTGCCGTGGCGGTCATTCCGGGGTAGAGGGTCGCGTCTTTGGTTGACTGGATCGAGCAGGTCACATTGTAGTTCACGACGTTCTGAACGACTGTACCTTGCGGCTGGATTGTCAGGACCTTACCGGTAAACTTCAGGTTGGGGTAGGCATTCACCGTGAAAGTCACCGGATCACCCAGGTGCACCTTGCCAATGTCAGCCTCGTTGACCTGTGCCGTCACTTGGAGATTGTTCGGATCAATCAGGGTAAAGAGAGAGGTCCCGCCGACCGGGACGGGGCCACCGTTCACATACTCTCCCACCGCCCCGTTGATCGCCGCGATCTGCGCATCGAAAGGCGCGGTCAGGGTCGCATTCTCCAGATTCGTCTTCGCCGCGTCAAAGGCTGCTTGCGCATTCACCACCTGCGCCTTCGCGCTCGCCAGGTCGGCATCACTAGGAGGGGCCACCGTCTGATTGTAATTGGCCTGCGCAGACTTCAAGGCCCCCAACGCTTGGTCGGCCTGGGACTGTGCACTCTGCACCGTTGCCGTGGCCTGCGCCTGGGCCGTCGTCACCCCCATCTTGGCATTGTCGAGGGCAGCCTGGGCTTGCTTCACCTGGTTCTGGGCACTCACCACCGCGGCATCCAGCTTGGCTTTGTCGTTGGCGAGCGTTGAGTTCGCCTGATCTAATGACGCCTGGGCCTGATTGACTTGCTGCTGATCGGTCTTCAGTTGCTGTTGCATTTGAAGATTAGCGGCATTTAATGCGGTTTCCGCCGAGCCAACACTGGCGTTTGCCGCCTGGCAATCGGCGCCGGAGGACCGACTACAGGTCTGGTCACGGCTCACCTGGGCCGACCAGAGGGCGTCCTTGGCTTTTTCGAGGTTCGTTTCTTGAATCGGCACATCCCCCGCCGCCGTGGCTTGCGCGGCAGCCAAATTTTTCTGCGCGTTGACGATTGCCTGCTGATCAGCAGCCAGACTATGAGTTTCCTGATCCTGGGCCGCTTTCAGAGCATCTTGGGCCGCTGCCAAGCTCAACTCCGCCGTGTGTACGTTCCCCTGCGCCGTCTTGACGCTATTGGCTGCGTTCGTCTGGCTGATGGCAATGTTCGCCTGGGCGCTCGCTGCCGCGGTCTGCGCGTTGTCGACCGCGACCTTCGAAACGGCGACCTGAGCCTGGGTCGCACCACCCTGCACTTTAGCCAAGTTTGCCTGGGCTTCCTGGAGGTTTGCCTGCGCCTGGTTGAATGCCGTCTGCAAATCACTGGTATCCAGCACCGCCAGTACCTGTCCCGCCTTGACGTTCTCCCCCACGTTGACCTTGAGCTCGGTAATCTTCCCGGATGTCTTGAAGGTCAGAGGAGTACTGTTGACCGCGGCGACCGGGCCGGTCGCGGTGACGCTTACCACCACGTTGCCCCGACTCACCGTTGTCGTTTGGAAGGTGGGGGACGGAGTGCGTAAGCCAGGCACAAGCTGACGTGCCCGGGCGAGAACGCCGGTCACCGCGAGGATGCCCACAATGACCGCCAGTGTGATCGTTCCGACCAGCGCTTTTGAAGGTCGAAATCCACCCGCCCCGGGGGAGGTAAGCGTTCGGGTTGCCATAATGCTCTCCTCTTACTGCTTGCTCGGTCGGCCGTATCGTTGGCAAAGCTTGGATCGAGCGGTTGTGCTCACACTCAGTTCATTGATATCAGACTACAGAGAAGATGTTAAAAAAGAAAGAAGGACCCACTGAAGGGCAATCCAGACAAGATTTAACGCAGTTTTAACCTGGAACGGGAGCCAGTAAGGTGGTTCGTGGCGCACCTTCCGCCGATAATATATCGTTGATGAGTGGAGCCAGCGAAAGGATCTTCTCTACCGCATGAATCAGCTTCTCCGTGCTCGCCCACGAACCTTTCGTGCCCTGAGCTATCCCAATTTCCGTCTGCTTTGGCTCGGCCTCGTCGTCTCAGCAGTGGGAACCTGGATGCAGGTGGTTGCCCAAAGTCTGCTCGTCCTGCGCTTGACTGGAGGCTCTGCCTTTGCGCTTGGGCTCGTCTCACTCGCCCAGGCTCTCTCCTTCTTTCTTTTTGCCGTTGTCGGCGGAACGATCGCCGACCGCGTCGATAAGCGACGCCTGCTTCTCGTGACACAGAGCCTCGCCGCTCTCCTCGCTCTACTGCTTGGCATCCTGACCAGCACCGGGCTGGTCCAGGTCTGGATGATCGTCGTCCTGGCCTTCTGCTCGGGTGCGGTCGTTAGCTTCGACCAGCCCACCCGCGCTGCGCTCGTTCCACTGCTCGTACCTCCAGAAGACCTGATGAACGCGATCTCGTTGCAACCAGCCGTCAATGGCGCGGCGGTCGTCGGCCCCGCGTTTGGCGGGATCGTCATCAACCTTATCGGCATCGCCGGCGACTTTTACCTGAATGCCCTGAGCTTCATCGCCGTGCTCGTAGCCGTCTACCTGCTGCGGGTTCCCGTCGAAGCACACGCTAAGAGCACCGAGCAACGCGGGCTCTACACGTCAGCCGTCGCCGCATTGCAAGCCATCACCCAGGATCCCGTTTTACCGTGGGTCATCTCGGGGTACGGCTTGTTGCTCTTTCTCGGACCATCACCCGCCTTCATGTTGCCGATCTTCGGCACCCAGATCCTTCACCTGGACCCTTTTCAGCTCGGTCTGCTTTTCACCGCAGCGGGTATCGGGACGATCGTCGGCGCACTGGGGATCGCTTCCCTGGGCGATGTTCAGCGCAAAGGGATGTTAATGCTCGCGGCATTGCTAGTCTGGACTGGCGGGTTGGCGATTTTCGCAGTGAGCCGAACCATGGGGCTATCGCTCGCCGGACTCGGTCTGTACGGCATGGCACAGAACGGGGTCGCGGCGACAACGATCACGCTGCTCCAAACGCGCGTCCCTCCTCAGATGCGCGGCCGGGTGATGAGTCTCAATACCCTCCTCATCATGGGCGTACGGCCATTGGGGGATTTCCCAGCCGGTGCGCTCACCACCACCCTCGGAGCCCAACCGGTCGTGCTCCTTAGTGCGCTGCTCGTGGGAGCCTACGCCCTTTACCTGACCGCAGCGCGTCCGGCAGTGCGCGAGGCTTGAGCCTGCACGCGGAGCGTACGGCCTGAAGCCATTTCCTGCTGCCCTGGCTCCAATGGTCGGACAATGCGGCGAGCGGCTTGCAAGGGGCCGCGCTCCAGGCCGGCAATCGACCAGAGACGGTGAAAGCCCCACGACCGACTTTAATGTCCGCTCATTAGGCTGGGATCCGCCTTGACTGCCCCGCGCCCCGGCAAGAGGAAACTGAGCAAAATTGCCAGCAATGCCGCGAAGAAGGTAAAGCGGTAGGCATCACCGAATGCCAGGACAGCCGCTTGCCGCTCGATCTGGCCAAAGAGCAGCACAATCGCCCCCGCCTCGGCCGCCGGCCCCGCCAGACCGGCCCGCAGCTCCAAGAAAAGCCTGAACTGCTCAATAAATTGAGCGGGCGCCGAGGTCAGGGTGACTTGCTGGCTGAGCTGGGCCGTTCGCAAGGCCGTCTGGGTTTGAACGATCGTCCCGAGCAAGGCAACACCAAAAGACTGAAAGACGTTCCGCAGGGCGTTGTTGAGCGAGCTCGCGCTGGTCAACTGGCGGCGGGGAACGACCGCGAGCGCCACGAGCTGGGTCGGCTGCAGGGCGAACCCGAGGGCGGCACCACGAATCACAAGCAGCAGGCGCAGCGTCTCGTAACTGGTCGAGATTGTCAGTTGTGAAAGATTCCAGGTATTGATCGCGAGCAGAATGAATCCGAACACGACGACGTAGCGCGCGCCAATCTTGTCGGTGAGCCGCCCGGCGATCGGTCCGACGAGGCCCGCTGCGAGCCCCTGAGGCATCAAGAGCAGGCCGGTGTCTACAGCCGAGAGACCACGCAGGTTCTGGAGATACAAAGGCAAGAGGAACTCCGCGCCAAACAGCGCGACAGTGCTAACCCAACCGACGACATTCGCAATCATAAACTGCCAGATGCTAAACAAGCGCACGTCGAGCAGCGGCTCATTCTGAAGCAACTCAGCGACCACAAAAGCAATCAGGCAGATTGTTCCAAACGTCAGGAGCGAGACAACTTCCAGGGAGCCCCAGCCATCGGGTGCAGCACGTGAAAGCCCGTACAGAATGGTTCCGAATCCTAGAACGGAAAAAACGGCACCGAGAGCGTCAAATCGGGGTGCTTCTTCGGCGATACTCTGGCGGAGCAGGATGGCTCCGAGTAATACGGCAAGAAATCCAATTGGCGCATTGATAAAAAACACCAGTCGCCAATCGGAATTGGTGACGATGTAGCCGCCCAGCGTCGGTCCGAGGGCTGGCCCGGCTACGAGGGGTATGGCAAAAAAGCCCAACGCCAGACCACGTTCGCCGGGGGGAAACGCTGCGAAAAGCTGACTGATCCCGATTGGCAAGAGCATGCCTCCGGCGAAACCTTGTAGAGTTCGTCCGACGATCAAAATGAAGAAAACTGGTGATAGCCCGCACAAAATGGAAGCTCCGGTGAAAACGCTGAGAGCAATCAGCCAGACACGCTTGGTGCCAAAACGGAGCGCAAGATAGCTCGCCAAAGGGGTGGCAATACCGCTCGCTAGGGCGTAGCCGGTAATCACCCACTGCACCGTAGCGACGTCGACCCCGTAAACCGCCTGGAGCTTCGCCAAAGCAACGTTCACGACCGTAACGTCGATCAAAAACATCAAGATGCCGAGCATCGTGGAGATCATGACGTTCCATTTTTCAGACACAGTGGCTAGCTCCCGGCTCGTTATTGTTGTCGATAGAAATATTCTTGTCTACGCGAAGTATCATAACAAACGTTGGTCCGGTCGGTAAACATTTTTCGCGGGGAGGCTGAAAGGAAGGATGCTCTCTACCCTTTTGAGGAAATGGTTAGGGGCAAGCAGGGGTCGGCGGGATCGAGCCCTCGCCTTGAAGGGGCGGAGACTCTGGGCTGGTCACCCTCGTTCCTTCAATCTCCGGTGCAACAGATTGATAGTAAGCGCTGCCCGCGCAGGCCCGGCAGAGGATCACGCCGTTGCGCGCGACCTCACGTTGGTTGATGATCTCTTCATGGCAATGCTGACAGGTCGTGCGCTGACCATCCTGGCCGACAATAATCGCGACCGGAGTCGTCAGCTTCACCCATTGCCAGATAAGAAGCAAATCATCCGGCATGCGCTGATAGCCGAGAAGCTGGGCAGTCCAACGATCAACGGCTTCCGGGGCAAAGCCAACCACGCGAACCCGTGCGTCGGAATGCGGTGCAATCCGGACAGCTCGGTCTTTCAGGGTATCGACGAACGTTGCTGCGATCTTGCCAAAATCCTCGATGCGCAGCGTTCTTCGGCCAACCGAGCAGCCGGTGACCACGGCGACACCGTCTACCATGCAGCCGTCAGTTTCGACAATGACAAGAAGGCGCTTATCCGGACAAGGGAGCTCCAGGTCGAGAATCCGCCCTGCTAAGAGTGCCATGCGGACGCCGAGCACCTGGCGCGGGCAAAGGTGGGTATGCAAAGCCGCGCTCGCTTCGAGAAGCTTCTCGAGCGTTTTCATTTCGGCCATCACCTCGCAAGGAGTGGCTTCAAGACCATGTAGCCGACCAGTTTTCGTAGAGGCGAGGTAAGTCTCGCCTCTACGAAAACTGACTGGACGGAGACCGACGAGGCGCGGCAATCCGATATGCGAGGACGAGGGAAAAAGCTGCTAATCCGGAAAAGATCACGAATCCCTGAGCGTAGCCGGCGGCCCCCTGCATATGTACCATGATACCAAGCAATGGCGGAATAGCAAAGCCTCCAAAAGCGCCCAGACCACCAACCCAGCCGGCCGGGCGAAGCGCACCGGTGTCACGGACCAGCGGAGTTCGGAGACGGTCCGGATGTTCCAGCGTCTCGGCCGCCGTCCACCCTTTGACGCAGAGGACGCCACGGTTGACCGGAAAATCTGGTCGCGCTGCGACCGATATCTCCTCGTTCGCACGAACCAGAGTCATTCCGCATTGAAACGCACAATCGGGACAGTGAGTGAGGGTTCCTGTCTCAGCCGGAGTAAGCATGCTTACCGCCATCAGTCCGGTGAGACCTGGCTAAACAGCATGGATAGCGTCTCTCCAGGGCGTAGATTGCTACTACTCCAATCTACGCCCTGGAGAGAGCCCGAGCTACGGACGCGCCATACAGAAGTGCGCATATTTTTTTAGGATGTTCTGCACAAGCGTGGAGCTAGATCGGTTTGATATCGTACTGGTATCATGAGCGGGTAGTCTGGACATCGGAGTAAAGAGAGGGTAAAACCCGCTAACGATACCGGTGTCTCCGCGTTCCGGCTATTCCGTACGCGCAACGGTCGGCCAGCCAATGGGCGAGCCGCGGTAGGCGGAAGCGTTCGAGTGTCGCATCGTCGGGGCGTCTCCAGTGATCCGGGATACTGAGGCGGCCTGCCTCGTCGACGTTCAGGCCAACCCATCGGGCAGCATCCACTAAGTCTTTTGTCATACAACTCCGCACCCACGAATGCGACCGAGTCACACCTGCCAAGATTGTCGCCTTCTGGAGTAGACTCGCGGTGATCTCCTTCCCTGCTGGGCTTTCCGGATTGATACCCGCTTCGACAATCGTGCCGCGAATCGATTCGTAAACCGTCGACTGACTTCCCTGATCGCTCTTATTCACGTCGGTCCCCTCATCACCTGGCATTCAGCCAATTTATACGAATCTCCTATGACTATCATCGTAAAATTAACGAAATTGGATTCGGTTTCGGTTGACCAGGGGGCTCCGTGGGAACTGTGCTCGTCCCACCGGCGAAGACAGGAGAAATGCTGACGCTCGTAGCGGGTAGGACCGATCCCTGCTGGTGGCCCACGATGACGAGCGTCTCGCCGAGGTGAATGTCTGCCACCTGGCCGATAGCTAAGGTGCGGATGTGACCAGGCACGATTTCCTGAATGGCAGCCGCGCTGCCGTTCGCCGTTTTGACCGAGAGCGTCACCACGGAGATCGCTGTCTTGCGATTTGTCGTCATGCCGATCGGCGTGACGGCCAGGGTGAGTGCGGCCAGGAGTCCGGCGAGTCTGACCAAAGGTGCGTTGGACAAGATTGGTTGACATGCTAGCAGACGAACGCTACTCTTCAAACGACGGGGTTATGCTTGCCACAGAAGTAAGGAGAGAATCATGATTCCAACGCTGAACTTTGGACGGACCGGTCATCAGAGCACCCGTACCATCTTCGGCGCAGCCTCGCTGAGCCGGGTGACCCAAGAGGAAGCTGATCGCACGTTCGAGCTGATCGACCGTTACGGTGTAAATCACATCGACACCGCCGCTAGTTATGGCGAATCGGAGCTGCGACTTGGGCCATTCCTCGAACGAAACCGCGATCGCTTCTTCCTGGCGACAAAGACCGGCGAGCGCAGCTATCAGGGAGCACGCGACCAGATTCGCCGTTCGTTAGAGCGCTTGCGCGTCCAACAGGTGGACCTCATTCAGCTTCACAATCTCGCCCAGCCAGAAGAATGGGAAGTAGCGATGGGCCCCGAGGGGGCGCTCAAGGCGGCGATCGAGGCGCGTGACGAAGGGCTGGTCCGCTTTATCGGCGTGACCGGCCACGGCCTGGGGATCGCCAAGATGCATCTGCGCTCCTTGGAGCGCTTCGACTTCGACTCGGTTCTTCTTCCGTATAATTACGTGTTGATCCAAAACCCGCAGTATGCCGCCGATTTCGAAGCGCTGGTCACGGTCTGCCAGCAGCGGAACGTGGCAGTGCAGACGATCAAGTCGATCACCCGCGCGCCCTGGGGCGACCGCCCGCACACCACGTCGACCTGGTACGAGCCTTTGCAGAACCAGGAAGACATCGACCGCGCCGTCCACTGGGTGTTCGGCCGCCCCGGCGTCTTCCTGAACACGGTCGGCGACATACACGTGCTACCGAAAGTACTCGACGCCGCGAACCGGTTTGAGCGCCGACCGAGCGATGAGGAAATGGCCCAGGTCGTCAAAGCGCAGCAGATGGAGCCGCTGTTCGTATAGGGCCGGAGTGGCCACGAAGCGAGGACAGAAATCTAAGAACAGTTGGCTTACCGGTCTCTGACATGATCATGACTTTCCGAAGCTGGGGGATGCCCAGGCCAGCTCGCTCTTTGCAAACCCGGTGACGTCACTGGCTCCCCTGCTAACTGCGAATCGCGTTCTCTCGACGTCACCGGCCCCAAGAGGTATCATACGTGCCTTGCAACAGGCACCATGGCTGCTGATGACATTGCCGACAGGAGTCTGGGTCGATCAGACGTGTGGCTTGATAGCTCGTTCGCCATCGATAAATCCAGATCTGCGGTAAACTCTCCCTGTACACTTTTTGCGTCTCAAGGCAGGCACGAAAGCGGGATGAATGAATAATCAGCAGGCCAAGGCGGCGACACTGGGTTGGTTGATGACCTGCGCAGTGTGGACCTTAACGATTGCTCCGGTCATCCTGGGCGCACTGCTCGCGCTGCTGCTTGGTGGGTCATCGGCCATGCTAGTTGGCATGGCAATCGGCCTGGTTATCGGCATCGCTTCGAACGTCTTTGCTTCGCGCACCGTCCGCGCCGCCCGGCTGACCGAACGAAATCGAAGGAACTCATGAGCTTTTCCGCTCCCCGAACCTTTCCCAAGCAGCGTTTCACAAGATATGCCTCGCGCTATCGACAAATCGCCGAGGCTTTCGCTCGGCACGGCATGGCTTACCTGCTCAGTGTGCTCGGTCTCGAGCGCTTCGTGTCATTTCCCCGGCGCTTGTTCGGTCGCCAGCAGCACCACATTCCATACACTCGACCGGAGCGCGTTCGTTTGGTACTCGAAGAGTTGGGAACAACTTTCATTAAGCTTGGCCAGATTCTTTCCACGCGCGCCGATCTGCTGCCGCCCGAGTATCAGCAGGAGCTAGCCAAGCTGCAGGATAGTGCGCCGCCAGTCCCATTTGAGGAGGTAGAGCAGGTCGTCGTCGCCGAACTCGGCCAGCCATTGGATCGTCTCTTCCAGGCCTTCGCGGAGATCCCTTTGGCCGCCGCGTCAATCGGTCAGGTCCACGCCGCGACTCTCTTGGATGGAACCGAGGTCGTCGTCAAAGTGCAGCGGCCCGGCGTCCTCGAGCAGGTCGAGGAAGACCTAGGCATCCTGCAGAACCTCGCCAGGGCAGCCGAACGACGCTGGGATCTTGCCGATCAGTACGATCTGGTCGGGCTGGCTGAAGAGTTCGCGCGCACCCTGCGTTCGGAACTCGACTACGTTCACGAAGGCCAGAATGCCGAACGCTTTCGGAGTAACTTTTCCAAGAATCCAATGGTGCGCGTTCCCCGGGTCTATTGGCATCTCACCACTCCGCGCATACTGACCCTGGAGCGAATGAGAGGGATCAAGATCAACGATCTCGATGCGCTCGACGCCGCTGGGATCAACCGCACTAAGCTCGCCGAGCAAGCGAGCCAGATCCTCCTCAAGATGATCTTCGAGGATGGCTACTATCACGCGGATCCCCATCCGGGTAATTTCTTCGTCGAGTCGAGCAGCCGGATCGGATTAGTCGACTTCGGGATGGTCGGGATCCTCGACGAGCACAGCCAAGACGAACTGGCGGCGTTGCTCTTCGCCGTCACAACGCACAATACCGATCGGGTCGTCGAGACTCTAATCGAGCTCGGCGTCGCTCGGGAACGAATCGATCGCTTCCATCTGCGGAGTGATCTGGACCATCTGATTGCCCGCTACTATGACCGGCCTTTGGGCGAGATCAGCTTCGCGGCGCTTTTGACCGATGCCCTGGCGCTGATTCGTGAGCATCGCTTAGGATTGCCCGCCCACCTTGCCCTCCTCGTCAAGACCTTAATCGTCGGCGAAGGCCTCGCCCGGCAACTCGATCCCTCCTTCAACCTGACGACGGTACTCGTTCCGTATGCTCAGGGGTTAATCCTGCGACAGTTCTCGCCACTGCGTTGGGCCCGCCGGCTTGGTGCGGCTAGCCTAGACGCTGCGCTACTGGGAGTCGAGCTACCCCAGCAGTTGCGCCAGATCTTTGGCGATCTCGAACGCGGTGGCTTCGAGGTCGGCATGCGGCCAATGGGCTTCGAGCCGCTGATTCAGCGCTTCGAGCGTTTGGCGAATCGCATCGTCCTCGGGATCATCGCCGCTGCCTTCGTCAATGGCCTCGCCGTGCTCGTCTCGACCTACCGTCCTCCCGGTTTCGAACGTTGGGCCGGAATCATCTTTGCCAGCGGCTTCCTTGCCGCCAGCATGCTTGGCGCCTACCTCGCCTGGAGTATTGTGAGGTCGCGCGGTCGCTAAGCTGGGCGCTGGCTCCTTCAGTTCTGCTCCTTTGTATGGTTTAGATGCCAAATCGGCGAGTATGGTGTACAACAAGCTACCCTTGCCGCCAAGATTGGACGACCCGCCAAGGCCTAAGCCAGACCAGCATGCGCTTGAAGCAACCGCAAACCGAGCTGCCCCCGGTGGCGGTGCTGCTCAGACCGGTTCTGGAAACGGCCCAGCCACAGATCGAGGAGATGGATCGGCAGATTCGGCAGACGGCAACCGACAGCGTGACCGATTCAGCGATCCCCGCCCTCTGCTCCTGCCATTTTTCTGGCTCCTGTCCTCCTCGCTCAAATCGCCCCAGGAGATCTACGTCTTTCCCCCGATCTGGCTGCCACATCCGGCCCAATGGGGGAATTATCCCGAGGTCGTGACCGAGCTGCCGTTCTTTCTCTATACCCGCAATACCCTGATCATCACGATTCCAGCGATGCTCGGTCAGGTGCTGACCTCGTCGCTCGCCGCCTACGGCTTTGCCCGGTTGCGCTTCCCCGGCCGCGACGTCGCCTTCGGCGCGCTGCTCGCCACGCTCATGCTGCCCTATGCAGTGACGCTGATCCCGGTTTACATCATGTTCAAAGCGTTCGGCTGGCTCGGCACGTATCTTCCCCTGATCGTCCCGTTCTGGTTCGGGGGTGGCGCTTTCAACGTCTTTTTGCTGCGCCAGTTCTTCCTCACGATTCCAGATGAGCTCGAAGAGGCCGCGCTGCTCGACGGCGCCGGCTACCTTACCATCTACTGGCGGATCATTCTCCCGTTGTCGGTCCCGGCGCTCATTGTCGTCACGATCTTTAGCTTTCTCTTCCATTGGAATGACTTTCTCGCGCCATTGATCTACCTGAACGACTTTCATACTTGGACGCTGGCGATGGGGGTCGTCTTGCTGAAAAACGCTTCCATCGGCCGGCGCGACACGACGAATCTCCTCATGGCCATGTCGACCATGATGATCACGCCAATCATTATCATCTTCTTCGTCGCCCAGCGCGCTTTCATTCAAGGAATTGTGCTCACTGGATTAAAAGGATAGGGGATAATTGTGATCCGTGTTGGCTTTGTCGGAACCGGTAACATCACCCGCCGCCACTTCGGGGCGCTCGGTCATTTACGCGATCAGGCTGAGGTCGTCGCGGTTTGCGACGTGATCGAAGAGCGGGCTATCGCCGCGGCGCAGCCGTTTGATGCGAAGGTCTATCTGAGCTTTCCGGAGATGCTCGCGCACGAAAGGCTTGACGCGCTTTACGTCTGCCTGCCTCCGGACGCTCACGTCGACCAGGAGCTCGTGGCGATCGAACGTGGCATCCACCTCTTCGTTGAGAAGCCGTTGCCACTTGATCTCGCGAAGGCCGAATTCATCGCTCGTCGCGCGCGTGAGGCCGGCATCGTCACCAACGTTGGCTACCACTGGCGCCACTGGAATCACGTCAAGCAGGTGCGGACGGCGCTCGCCGACGAGCGCGTCGGCATGGTGCTCGGCTACTTCCTGAATGCGCTCCCAGGATCGCCGTGGTGGCGCGTGAAGGTGCGCTCGGGAGGCCAGATCGTCGAACAGGCCATTCACGTGGTCGATCTGGCCCGCTACCTGATAGGCGAGGTCGAGCGGGTGTCAGCCGAGTACGCTGAGCGGGGCAATTACGACGAGCCCGGCCACGCGTCTGACGACGTCTATACCGTAAATCTCCGGTTCCGGAGCGGCGCCATTGGCAATCTGTCGACCTGCTCGATCCTCCACCGCCGCTACAACGTAGGGCTGGACGTGCTCTGTAAGAAACGGATGTATCGCATCCGAGACGAGGCAACCGAGATCGATGGCCCGGGTGGGATCGAAAGAATCGAGCGTTCGAACGACGCCGGACTGGCCGAAAACGTTGCCTTCCTCCGGGCGATCGCGACCGGCGACCGCACCGGCATCCTCTCCGATTATTCCGATGCTTTGCGCACCCAGCGGGTCGTCATCGCGGCGAATCGCTCGGCTGAGACCGGCCAGCCAATCACCCTTCCGGACGAGGCCTGAGCACGATGGCGATCGACCTACACTGCCACATCTTTCCGCCAGAGTACATCCGGTTGGCGCGAATCGACGGTCCACGGATCGGCGCACGGATCTACCGCCGTGATAACGGACAGGAGTTCCTTCAGGCGCCCGGCGACTTTGACTACCCGCTCACCGAGGATCTCTGGTCGGTGCCGGCGCTGATCGCCTCGCTGGAAAAGCGCAACGTGGTCGGCGCCGCGCTCTCGGTTGCCCCGCCCACCCTCTCATACTGGGCCGAGGCCGGCCTGGCTGCCGAGATCTCGGCAGCGAACAACGACAGCATCGCCGCGGTCGTCCAGGATCGTCCCGATCGCTTCGTCGGCCTATGCACCGTCCCCCTGCAAGACATGCCGCGGGCCATCGCCGAGCTTGAACGGGCAATGAAGCGGCCGGAGTTTCGGGGCGTGATGATCACCTCTCACCTTGGCGAGAAAAATCTGAATCACCCCTACTTCTTGCCATTCTTCGAAGCCTGCCAGGCCCTCGACGCCTGTGTTTTCATTCACCCGTACGAGGTTCTCGGCAGCGAGCGGCTCCAGGATTACTATATGTGGAACTTGATCGGCATGGTGACCGAGACCTGCGTGGCGATCGAATCGCTCGTCTTCGGCGGCGTTTACGACCGATTGCCGCGTCTGAAGACCTACTTCGCCCACGCCGGGGGCAGCTTTCCCTGGCTGCGAGGGCGCGCCGAGCACGGTTTCCACTTCTTGAAAACGCCATGCTTCGACGTCGCCCAACCGCCCAGCGCCTACCTGGACCGCATCTACGTCGACAACATGATCTACATTCCGTCAGCGTTGACCTGGCTCGTCGGCGAGCTCGGCAGTGACCACGTCGTCGTCGGCAGCGATTACCCTTTTGACATCGGTCCGCAGGATCCAACGGCGATTGTCCGTGAGGCGCCCGGCCTCAGCGTGGCCGATCGTGATAACATTCTCTGGCGGACCGCCTGGAAGCTTCTCGGAACCGAGGTCGGTGCGGCCTATCGACAGGGCGGAGAATGGCGCGTTTAGGTATCAATCTGATGGCTTGGTCGGCAGAGATCGGGCCCGTGGAGATGTCGCTCCTGCCGCGTCTGGCCGAGCTCGGCTACGATGGCGTCGAGCTTCCCTTGCTCGATCCGGACCGTGTCGACGCCGAGCGGGTCCGGACGGCTCTCGCCGACGCCGGCCTCGCATGCACAGCCTCTGGAGCTGTGCCCCCCGGTGCGAGCTTGCTCAACCCCAATGAGCGGGTGCGGGGCGTCGCCTGGATCGATCGCTGCCTGGCGCTCGCCGCGGCCTGCGGCGCGATGGTGCTCTGCGGTCCGTTCTGCACGCCGGTTGGCGATCTACCAGGACGCGCGCCAACGAACGAGGAATGGGACTCTTGTGTCATCGGTCTGCGCGAGGTTGGGAAGCGGGCAACGGATCGTGGGATGACCATCGCCCTCGAGGTCTTGAATCGCTTCGAGACCCATTTTTTGAATACAGCCGCCGATGCCGTCCGCTTGCTCGCCGCCGTCGATCAGCCGGCGGTGGGAATACACCTCGATACCTTTCACATGAACGTCGAAGAGAAAAGCCTGGCTCAAGCGATTCGGTTAGCCGGATCACATTTGCGCCACGTCCACTTTTCCGAGAACGATCGCGGCATCGTCGGCAGTGGCCACGTCGATTGGCGAGGTGTCCGTGACGCGCTGGCCGCGATCGGCTATCTCAGCTCGGATCGCTGGATCACCGCGGAAACGTTCGCCGGCACCATTCCGGAGATCGCCGCGGCGACTGCGATCTGGCGGCCAATCGTGCCGGATCCGTGGACGTACGCCCGAGAGAGCTTAGAGTTCATGTGCCAGATCCTTGACAATCCCTCCTGTGAAAATCCCTCTCGGAGAGGGAAATAGCTTGTTCGCCCTGATGGGAAAGGAAAATGTAACCATGACACAATTACAGCTCGGCGTCGTGACTGACGAAATTGACCAGGATCTCGAGCGCGCTTGTCAGGTAGCGCGCGAGCTCGACATGGAAGTAGTTGAGATGAACAGCATCTGGGGCAAGCCGGTCGACGAGCTCGAGCCTGCAGAAGTGAACCAGGTCCGTGAGATCGTGCGTCGTCACGAGCTACGGATCGACGTGATTGGAACGCTGGCGCTGAAAGGGCTCGAATTTGGCAAGAACCCGGACCTCGATCATTCCGAGGAATTCGCCGAGCATCTCGATACCGTCCGCCGAGCAGCGCGGATCGCCCGCGCTTTAGCGGACGTGTCGCTCGAGCCAGGCGTGCGCATTTTCTCTTTTCGACGCGAGCCGATGGAAGGGCTGGGCAACCCTTCGCCAATCCTGCCAGACGGGGGCAGCATTAGCGAGGCGACGCTGGAAAAGATCGTCTATGGCCTGCAACGGGTTTGCGATGTCGCCCGCGACGAGGGAGTCCGGCTGCTCATCGAGAACGTGCGCTCGTGCTGGGGCAACACCGGGCTCAACACCGTGCGCATCCTCGACGCGACGAATCGCCCCGAGCTGAAGATTATCTGGGACGTCGCCAACGACTGGGTCTCCTGCGGTAAGCACTATCGGGAAGGCTACCTCGCCACCAAGCCGTACACTGTCTGCGTTCACTTCAAGGACGCCAAGCTGATCGATCCGGCGATCGGCCTCACCGCTTGGATGCCGATTGGCCAGGGCGCGGTGGACGTGGATAACCAGGTCGCTGACTTGCTCCGCGACGGTTTCAGCGGGCCGGTCCTCCTGGAGACCCACTGGCGTGGCGAAGGGCTGAGCAAGGAAGAATCAAGCCGACACTCGTTCGCCGGCTTGAAGGCGGCGATCGACCGGGCGCGATCCCTGGTTCGCTAGACGCCCAAAATGTCGACGAACTCCACCTAACTGTGCTATACTCGTATCGTGGCGTTAAACGCTGTTTCCATCAGCCTGTCGCACGTTGCTCGTGAGATACATCCTCTCTCGATCATCTTGCCTAAGCTTCTCGGAACCGACCGTCCCGCCAACAATTTGAACTGGGAGATTTACCCTTTTGTCTGCTGATAAGACCCTCATCTGTCGTGACTGTGGAACGTCCTTCGCCTTCACCGCGAGCGAGCAGGACTTTTACCTTGAGAAGGGGTTCATGAACGAACCCGGCCGGTGTCCGGAGTGCCGCGCGGCAAGCAAGGCCCGGCGTAACGTGAGCTCTGGCGGCTACGCCAATGCTGGTGGATACGACCGACCTCCGCGCCAAATGTATCCGGCGGTTTGCTCGAGTTGCGGCAAGGCCACCGAAGTCCCCTTCGAGCCGCGCCTGGACAAGCCGGTTTACTGTCGCGACTGCTACACTCCACGTGAGCGCAGCGGCGCCGGCTCTTACGGGAGCCGAGGCGGCTCATCCTACGGCGGGAGAAACGGCGGAAGTCGCCGCTACTAAGTGGTGTTTTGCAAGGGCGGCATCATCCTAATGCCGCCCTTGCTTTTTCAGGTAGCTCGCCCCATTGATAGCTTTCCAAAGATATCTAAAATACTGCACCAAAGTTATTGATTTCTAGGGAGGGCCGGACAAGGGAAACCGAGCCTAAGTCAGCCTGGAAATTGAACAAACAGTCCCACGCCGACTCCTTGCCGGAGCGGGTCCGTCTTATCGCTCAAGGCACTGAGCTGGTGTGCGAGCGAACTCCCGCCGGCTCATGGATCTGTTATGCCGACGACGGAGCGCCGCGCTGCGCCCGCGGCTTTACGCCCGCCATCGCCGCCAACTGGGAAAAATTGCAGATGTTCGCGTAGCGATCCCAATCCGCTACCGTTCGCCAAAAAGCGCCGCTAATCATGACTTCGTAGGTCGTTGCTGCGCCGCCACGAGTGCGTAAACATGCAGGGCGGCCGAAAGGGCGATCAGACTGTAGCCAAGGCTACGACGCGTCGACCGACCAAAAAGCGAGCATGCCAGCAGCCCGACCCCAATGCCCCCGAGGGCGTGGGTACCTTCTTCGAGCAGCCTGCGTCTTGCCCACACTTGCTCACTCAACGCTTCGAATTGCTCCAGCACGACTATCCTCCGTATGAGACAAAGTAGCCCCGGGCTCCCGCCAACGACAAAGACGAGACTACTTGGCAGGAATCAGACCAAGCCAGAGCCTTTTTGTTTAATTTCGTCTTTATCTGAGTTCAGAATGAGATGAATGATGCGATACAATTGAGGCACGCCCGGATTCTAGATGAGATCTGGTCGTATGTAAGTGATCGAAGTGGCAAATACTTTCAGATTCAATCCCGATCGCGTCGCCTACTTCGAGGCGGCCGGCTGGCGCGCCTATTACGACCGGGCATGGCTGAAGCTACTTTGGCTGATCGTCCGCCTATGCCAGGAACAGTTTCGGATTCCCTTCCCGGTGTCGCTCCTCGCCGCCTATTACGTGACGCGCGCCGCGGCTGCCTGGGTGCCGATCAACCACGCCCCTAAGGTCGTCCAGGCCTTCTACGAGAAATTCTACCGAATCGCCCGCCGCTACTCCGGCCTTGACTTTGATCCGGTCCAAGTGGCCGCCTTGGAGCTACGCTACAACGACGACCACCGCCGCCTGGTTGGCAATCCGGATAAGGCCGCCTTCATCCAGACCATGACCGAGCTCCACAGCGCGACGTTCGGGATCACTCTCGAGCAAGCGCGCGAATCCGCCGAGCTACGGGTCGCCGCTAATAACACAGTGGACCGGATCACCGGCAAGCTTTCCGCCGACGTCGAGGCCGATTGGGCGAAGCTCGAGGCTGAGCTCCGTCAATGCTATCGGTCGATCCAGCGCGCCCTTTCCGCTCCTGAGCACGCATAGCCTACCCTTTGATCGCTCCCGACATAATGCCTTCCATCAGTTGGCGCTGAAAGACGAAATACACTACGATCAAAGGAAAGGTCGCGAGAGCGCTACCGGCGAACAGCCAGGTGTACTGCGGCGCCATCAGGCTCGAGCCAAGCAGAAAGGCTAGAGCGAGCGGGGCCGTTAGCATCTCCTTCGAGGTGAGCACGAGCAAAGGATACAGAAAAGCGTTCCAGCCCTCGATAAACTGGAGAATGCCTAGAACGGTCAGCGCGGGCACGATCACCGGCAAGACGATGCGCCAATACAACTCAAAGAGCGAGCAGCCGTCGGCAATACCGGCTTCGAGAATCTCGTCGGGAACCGAGGCCGCGATAAACTGGCGCATCAAGAAGATGCCAAAGGCCGGCGCCCACCAGGGAATCCAGAGCGGCAAAAACGTGTCGAGCCAGTGGAGACGCGCCATCAGGAGGTACCAAGGAATAATCGTGCTCTGTTGAGGAATCATCATACTCGCGAGCATGGCGACGAACAAACCCTCGCGGCCAGGGAAACGTCTCTTGGCAAAGGTGAATCCCGCCAGTGAGCAGAAGAAAAGAACGCCAATCGTCTGCCCAGCCGCGAGAAAGAGGCTATTCAAGATGTTCCGCCAGAAGGGGAATTCCTGAAACAGATTCACGAAATTGTCAAGCGTGGGGTGGGCCGGATAGAGGTTTGGGGTGAATGCGAATAACTCATTGAGCGGCATAAATGCGCCAACGAGCATGGTATAGAACGGAAACAGGAAGATGAAAGCGAACAGCCACAGGAAAAGGTACAAAAATGCTCGTCCTGTCTTACGGCGCCAAGCGGATAACGAACCAACTCCTAAACGCTGCGCCTTATCTGCGCGGGAGGTCGCGATCATTTCGTCACTGCCTCCACGAACGCAACAAGCGCATCTGCGTCATCGTGATCGCCACGATCAGAACGCCGATTAAGAATCCAAGCGCGGCTCCGTCGCCATAACGAGTCGTTTGGAAGGCGAGCTGATACAAGCGCAAAGTGAGAGTCAGGGTTGCGTTGCCCGGACCACCCTGGGTAAGAATGAACGGCTCGTTGAACATGTTCAGAACGCCGATGGTACCAATAACCGTCACAAATAACATCACCGGCCGCATTAATGGCACGGTGACGTCCCAGAAAATCCGCCATCGCCCAGCGCCGTCAATCGCCGCTGCTTCGTAAACGTCCGGAGCAATGCCCTGCAGACCGCCAAGCATGATCAACGTGCTGTAGCCCAGGCCGCGCCAGTGGGCGAGCACGACGATGACGACCTTCGCCAAGGCTCCCACCGAAAACCATTTGAGCGGCGTCAGGTTCAGAGCTTTGAGTAAGTCGTTGATCCAGCCGTAGCTATTATCGAAGAGCATCTGGAAGACGAACGCCACGATGACTGCCGAGGTGATGAAAGGCAGAAAATAAATCGTACGGAGAACTCCTCGGCCCCGCAGATCTCGCCGATTCAGCAGCACCGCGAAGGTTAGCGATAGCAAAATGCCGGTCGGGACGAGAACCACCGCGAAGATCAGCGTATTTAGGAGGGCCTGCTGGACTTGCGCCTCGGTGAAGACGGCGCGGTAGTCGTCGAGGCCAACAAAGACCATTGGACCGAACCCAGACCAGCGCTGGAAGCTCAAATAGAACGCCCAGAGCAATGGGTACAGATGAAAAATGCCAAAAATGACAAAGAATGGCGACACAAACAGGTATTCCAGTCGGTGTCGCCAGATTTCCCTCCAGATTGGGGGGAGCAACGGTCTCGTCGCCATGGTAGGCGTCGGCCGAGACCCAACCCTAGCCACGCTTCCTCCTGATTACGACTGGTAGCGCTGATTTGCTTGCCGGATCTTGTCAGCCATGGTATGCATACCTTCCACCACGGTCGTTTTCCCTTGCAAAATTGGCATAATGTCGTTGGTAATCTCGGTATCCGCCTCGCCGAATACCGCCGTCCGCGCATACTTGGGCGATAGCTCTTTGGCAAGCTGCGCCCATACTTTCGCAAACTGAAAGTCGCCGAAGAGCGGTGACTTGATGTCGGTGAATGCCGAGCTTCCGAGGTAGGGGAGATAAGCCGGGATGATCCCCCAGTTGCCGGCGATTGTACAACCTTCCATCGAGCCAAGGCTATATTGCATGAAGCTCCAAACCAGATCCGGCACCTTGGTGAACTTCGTCGAAATGAGGCTGGCGCCCCCGATCTGAGCGGTGCGCGATTCTCCGTTCTTCAACGTCGGGAGCGGCATGAGCCTCCACTGACCTGCCCCATCTGCCGCCGTCTTCACTTCGGTCTCAATGAAGCCGCGCATCCAAGCCGGCATGAAGTCAGACGCGAGCTTTCCCGCCTTGATCGCTCCCCAGTAATCAGGAGATTGGAACGTTGTATCGAGATTCGCCTTCGTCTGCCAGAGCGACTTCACCAGGTTCATGGCCGCGACCCCTTTGTCATCGTCGACCGTGACTTGCGAGCCGTCCGAGCTGGTGATACTCCCACCCAGTTGAGCCAAGAAAATCTCGAACGGCTGGGCATAGCCAGCGCTAGGGAAGAAGAACGCTGACGCGCCTGCCTTTTGATGGATCTCGCCAGCATAGTTTAAGAAATCCGGGTCGAAGGCGAGATCCGGCGTGAAGTCTTTCAAGCCAGCTTTTGCGAGCACATCGGGACGGTACCAGAGGCCAACCAAGCCGGTATCACCGGGCATCGCCACGTACTGTTGCTTCTTGACCAGAAACGTCTCGGCCAGTTTGCCCGGTGAGAACTGATCCTTGATTGGTTTGATGCGCTCAGTCAGGTCGAGGAGCACGTCCTTCGAACCAAGATCTTGGATCTCGAAGGCTTCCATCCACATTAAGTCGGGCACGTTAGTGCCCGAAGCCAGTGTTGCCTTGAACTTCGTCTTCCAATCCGTCGGATGCTGCCAGTCAAGCTTGACGTCCGGATTGTGCTTTTGAAATCCGGCCGCGGTATCAACCAAGGGATGATGAACCGGGCCCCACCAGGAGAGCGTTCCCTTCAGCGACGATTGGGATGCATTCGCCTGAGCCACCGGCGTCGCCGGCACGGCGGTTGACTGGGAAGAAGCTTTCGCTGGAGCTGGGGCTGGGGTTGAGGCGACGGGTGCCGACGTCGCGGCCGGTGGAGGAGAAGCGGGAGCTTCCGAAGAGCAAGCGGACGCCAGCATGGTAGTGCCTAAGCTAATACCAGCGACGAGAAACTGGCGTCGAGACGGGGTGTAGAAACCTTGGGGCTTCGACATGGCGGCAATCTCCTTCCTCGAGGCCACAAACTTGAAGTGATTGAGAGAAGCTCGATAGCATCTTGTCCAGAGCTTTGTACGCCGAACCCAAGCTGCAGCCGAGGTCAAATCTTATGATCCTATGATAAGTGAGTGTTCCGAATTGTCAACGCGGCGGTGCTATCGGCCAAAGTGACCGCCAATTATGAATGTGGTATTGTCGGAGGGAATCGGCACTTGCCGGTGCCCCCAGGGGGCGGGGTATCCCAATTTCCCAAAAGGAGGATGGTAGCAACGTGTCGAACCCGAGAGGCCGTCCGAATCAGATAACCTTTGGTTGGCGCATACCAATGTGGGATCCTGCCGGGGCCAAGCTCGAAACCTGGCTGCCGCACGTCCATGAGCACATGGCCGCTTTGCAGAATAGCGTCTTTCAAACGGTTTGGCTCTCCGATCACCTCATTCCTGGCAGCACCTGGGCAAATCCGAGCTGGGATCAGCTCGAATGTATGACCACCATGATCCATTTCGCGACACTTTTCCCACGCTATCGCTACGGACAGATCGTCATCGGTAATTCTTTTCGGCCGCCTTCCCTCCTGGCGAAAATGTTCTCGACGCTCCAGGCGCTCACCGGTGCCGAGCTAATTCTCGGCATCGGCGCCGGTTGGATGGAGAGCGAATACCGGATGTATGGCTATCCGTACCCGGTGCCGAAGATTCGCATGGAGCAGCTCGCCGACGCGGTACAGATCTGCCGAGCAATCTGGACGGAGAGTCCGGCCACTCTGATCGGCAAACACTTCAGGATCGAGGAAGCGTATGCCGAGCCTCGCCCCGCGAAGCCACCACTGATCATGATCGGCGCCTCTGGCGAGCAGCTCGGCCTGCGCATCGTCGCGAAGTACGCCGACTGGTGGAATACGACTGCTCCAACTCCCGAGGAGCTGCGCCGTAAGCTCGGCGTCCTAACTGAGCATTGCCAAAAGGTGGGGCGAGATGTCGAGGATATCTTGCTCAACTGGCAGTGTCAGGTCGTAGCGATCGCCGATAGCGAAGCCGAGGCATGCCGCTTGGTCGAAAACAACGCTCTCTATCAGCATGGGCCAAATTCGGCGATTCTCGGCACTCCGGAGCAGGTCACCGCTCGCCTCCAGGCTTTCGTCGACGTCGGTGTGCGCGACTTCATCTTGCGCTTCGCTGACTTCCCGCGCCTCGAAGGCGCACAGCGCTTCGCCCGTGAGGTCGTGCCGAAGCTAAAGGCGGATTGAGGGTATGATTAGGGTACAGGCTGGAAGAAGAAAATAAACTGATCGAGACAATCAACTCCTTGTTTTCTTGTCTCAGCATGCTTTCCAATTGATGCCCGCCCGGGCGACGGCATCTTGAACCGACGGAGAGCCGTGATCGAAAGCCGTACAGACCGCGGCCGTCACATCCGGATCGCCGCGACTGCGTTGGACAGCGACCGCGATCCCTTGCGCGGCCTGATCAACTTCGGCCGGCGAGCCAGCATGGCTCGCCGCTTTGATCCACTGGAGGGCCGCTGCTAACGGCGAGCCATCAAGCAAGTTCAGGATGCTTCCTAAGAGAGCGTGCACCTGGAAAAGGATCGCCCCCGGAACCACCTGCCCGATCGCGCCATATTGTGGATCGTCCAGCGTTGCGATAATCGTCAGCGCAGCGGCGAGGAGCGGTACACCAACCAGGAGCAACGCCAAACGGAACCGCTGGCGGCCAGGTACCACCAGCAGGAGGCCGCATGGCAGCGTGACCGCCGCGACGATCATGGAAAAGCCAAAGATTGGGCGTCCGAGCAAGCTCTGCGCGCCGATTTGCGTGCCCGTGCCGGGCGCATAGGTCGCAACGACCGACGTTATCTTGCCTCTCTGCACTGTCAGCTCATAAACCCCTTGCACAGTTGGTATGCCCACGCCCTTGAGTTGTTCGGTCGTCACCAACACCGTTTCCGATACCCCTCCCGGCCGTTCCTCGACCCGGTCGGCATCGATGCTCTCATATCTAGCGACTGTCTCTAACCAGTGCGCCACGCCATCACGATGAATTGCTACCAACGGTGGTAACGACGTTGGTAATAACCTTTGACCGTTCATGCGGGTATCGATTACAACATCATCTGCAAACAGCGCCTCGGCCTCGGTGGTATCACCATTCTTCGTCAGGGTAATCAACGTCTGGAGGATCGATCCCGGCGCCGCACCTTTGGTTGATGCGCCGGTCCAGGGTCCAAACTTGCCGTAGCAGAAGATTGCCCATTCGATCCCGGCGACCAGACGCCTAGTAGAAAGCTCAAAACGTGATGGCCCAAGGAGAACGGCCAGGAGGCCAAGTATTTCAGCCATCACGACAAAAACCACTGCCCCGGACCAGATTCCCTGTCTTAAAACGGTCGGGACAGACCCTCTGGAATGCTTCAACGTCGACTGTCCGACCAGCATTTCTCACTTTCCTCCGTGGTTTCGCCGCGAATAAACGTGTCCGCTCATCTTAGACGTTCCAGATCTTCCGTCAAGCCCGCTAGCCGTTTGAGCACAGGACACAAAGTGCCTTCACTGAATCGCAGTGTGACCAACTCTTGAAAATTCCACGATATTATCATCAGATCCCGTTCTTCCTCGCTCCAGCCGGCGGCACCAGTGGGGGCCGGTAGCCGCCGGCGCCTTTCTCGATTTTCAGTCAGAATCAGGCCAGTGAGTCTCGCTGGTGCATCTTAGTAAAAGCTCCTTCCATCGAGTCACCCTGGTAGATGAAATTGGCAAGCAGGTCTCACCCCTTCGCGAAGCTCGGGGCAAGAGCTAACCTTCTCTCAGAGAAAGCGGGCATTTCCAAGAAGGCAATCGCCAGCACGCTAAGCGCTCCAGAGTTTATCGAGCGTTAATGGTGAATTGATATCTGTTGCTCCTCTTCCAACCGGAGAGTATTATGCTCTTTGAAAAGGTTTGTTAAAATCGGTGCGTGGCTCAATCCACGGCGTCAGATCAGTTGAGAAACGCTAACGATCTTGGCGGATTGTAGGGCAAACGAGGTGGAGCGAGTTGGATCGGCGCGCCGAGCGCGACGGCAGCGCGAAATTGCTTTGGGCTACGCTTTCTTAGCGCCAGCCTTTTTTCTGCTACTCATTTTCGATTTCTTCCCGATCTTTTATGGCCTCTACATCAGTAGCTGCGATTGGCGTCTCCGTTGTGTCAGCTTCCTCGGGCTTGGCAATTATACCCAGGCCCTGCAGGATCCAGACGCCTGGCATTCACTCGCTGTCACTGCGAGCTACGCAGTCATCTCAATTCCCATCCAATTGGCGCTGGGCCTACTGATCGCCTATCTTTTGTTCCAGCGGATTCATGGTCGGGCAATCTTTCGCCTCATCTATTTTCTACCCTACATCACCTCCAGCGTCGCCGCGGCGGCGGTTTGGAGTTATCTTTACAGCCCTGACCAAGGGCCAATCAACGCAGTGATCGAGTTGGTCGGCCTCCAACCACTCCGCTGGCTCGGAGAGCCACAGGGAATCTTTGCCTTGATCGCCGGTGATTTTGGCGTAGATCTGCCAGATTGGGCGGCTGGGCCGAGCCTGGCACTGTTAGCGCTGATCGCCTTTACCACGTGGGTATTCACCGGCTACAGCGCGACGATCTTTCTCGCGGGCTTAGCCAATATCCCGAAAGAGCTCTACGAAGCAGCACGAGTCGACGGTGCGAACGGCTGGCAGGTCTTTCGACTGATCACTCTGCCTCTGCTTTCGCCAACGACCTACTTTCTCCTAATTTTCATGGTTATTGGCACGTTCAAGGCATTCAACCACATCTACGTGATGACGAAAGGCGGGCCCGGCGACGCGACGACGACAGCAAGCATCTATATCTTCAAGCAACTCTTCGAGAACAATCGCTACGGTTACAGCGCGGCCCTTTCCTTCCTCCTGTTCTTCATCATCCTGGTCTTGACCGTTCTCCAGAATTGGCTTGTCGGCCGACGGGTCGTGTATGGCTAATTCAACTCGGGGAAATGCGTCGACGTTCGGATCAACGCTGGTAAGGAGCGTGGTACGGTCGCAATCCCACGAGCGCTCTGGTGCGCCCCGCTTCTCATTCCTGATCTACGCTATTCTTATCGTCGGGGCATGCATCTCGCTGGCGCCTTTTCTCTTTATGATTATGACCGCTTTCAAGTCGTATGGCAGTTTGATCAACAATAACTTCTGGCCCTGGCCACCGCTCGGGAGCGAAGCGCTTCAATGGCACAACTACCCCGATGCGATTCAAGAGGTTGGTTGGGATCCACAGTGGGGGACGTGGCTGTTTGTCCGTTACGCTGCCAATAGCATCATCGTCGCTGCTGCTACGCTCACCGGAGTCTTGCTGACCTCGTCGCTGGCGGCCTATGCCTTTGCCCAGATGGACCTGCCGGGAAAGAACGCCTTGTTCCTCCTTGTGCTCGCCACGGTCATGGTGCCGAGTGATCTGGTTCTCGTTCCCAAAGTCGTCTTGATGTTTGATCTAGGCTGGTATAACACCTACGCGGCTTTGACCGTTCCCTTTCTCGTCAGCGTCTTTGGCATCTTTTTGCTTCGCCAGTTCTTCCGCCAAGTCCCGCGAGATCTCTACGACGCGGCACGCATCGACGGCGCAGGTCACGTGCGCTATTTGCGATCGGTCATGTTGCCGCTGAGCTACCCGGCAGTCATCACCCTTGCGCTCTTCACCTTCGTCTGGTCGTGGGACGAATTCAAATGGCCACTTCTGGTCACCCGTGACACCAACATGCGCGTGCTCGGGGTTGGCTTGCAGCAATTCATGGTCGGCGAGGGAGGCAATAACGCTCAATTGCTCATGGCGCTTGCGACGCTTGTCGTCGCACCAGTCTTGGTATTTTATATCTTCACTCAAAAGCATTTCACCGACGCAATCCTCACGTCTGGAATCAAAGCGTAGCCCCACCCCGTCGGCCGCGGCCGCTATCCCTCTCCCCCTCGAAGCGGAGAGAGACCAGGGGTGCGGGAATTTCAAAAGGGAGGGAATTGAAGTGTCATTTCAAAGCTCGGTATCACGACGAAAGGCTCTCGCGGGCATTGGCAGCTTGATCGCGGTCAGTGTGGTCGCGGCGTGTCAACAGGCGCCCGCCACTTCTCCGACTACCGCGCCACCCCCCGCCCAGCCAACCGTACCAGCTACGGCTCCATCAGCGGCGGCCCAGTCAACGAGATCCACTTCTCAGCCCACTCCAGCCGCTGCACAACCAACCGCTGCGCCCCAACCGACGACCGCCGTCGCATCCAGCGCTCCGGTCGCAGTGAGCAACCCGCCGACAAGTCCGGATATGGTAGATAGCATTGATCTGACCGGTAAGAACGTCCAGGTTACCTATTGGCATAACCGTCCGCAAAAGGATCAAGATCTGCTCCAGGCTATGTTTGACGACTTCAACAAGTCGAATCCTTACGGTATCAAGGCCCGGGCAGAGATCGCCGGGGCAGCCTACTCGGACGTGTACAATAAGGTGAATGCCGCAATTCAAGCCGGCCAGCCGCCAGAGCTATCGGTTGCCTACCAGAATCAGGCCGCTTTCTACCGGGCCCAGGGTGCGGTCATCGATCTCAATCCTTTCATCAATAGCAAAAAATACGGCCTGAGCGCCGAGGATCTGAAGGATTACTTCCAAACCTTCCTGAACAGCGATGCCAACCCGCAGTTCAAGGGCGAACGCCTTGGATTCCCAACCCAGCGGTCAATCGAAGTGATGTACTACAACGTCGACTGGCTAAAGCAGATCGGCTACGAGGCACCGCCGAAAGACTGGAAGACCTGGGAAGAGTCGGCCGGCAAAGCGAGCGACGCGAGCAAGAAGAAGTATGCCTTCGCTTTCAAGCACGATGCATCGAACTTCGCCTCCGAAGTCTTTTCCCGCGGCGGACGGATCTTGGCGCCCGATGGCTCGGCCTACGTTTTCAACAGTCAAGCCGGCATTGATAGCATCGCATTGGAACAGCGGCTCTTCAAGAACAAGCAGGCGCTGGAAATCCTTCCGAGTGAGAACTTTGGTGAGCAAACCCGCTTTGCAAGCGGCCAAGTTGCCTATGTCTTCGCCTCGTCATCTGGCCTGCCTTTCTACCAAGACGCGGTGGCCAAGGGCGGTAAATTCAAATGGGACATCAGCCTCCTGCCGTACAGCGAGAAACCGGGGGTGAATCTCTACGGCGCCAGCATCTCGGTGTACAAGACTACCCCGGAAAAAGAGCTCGCGGCCTGGTTGGTCATTAAATTCCTCGGCGAAACGCCCCAAACCGCCAAGTGGGCGATCAACACCGGATACTTACCAGTTCGCCAGAGCGCCAAGCAGCAAGTCGTCGACGCCTATAAAGCGGACCCCAAGTGGGGCTCGGCGGCGGATTCCTACGCGAAGATGTTTGATTGGTTCCAATACGCGATGGTCGAGTCACCGGTCGCGGGCTACGATCCGGTCCGCACGCTGATTGACAAAGATGTGATGAGTCGTGTGATCACCGATTTCAAGGTCGATCCAAAGCAACTCCTTGATGCCGCGGTCGTCAAGGCGAACCAGATCCTGAAAGACAATGCGCCAAAGAACAGCTAAGTCTTTCCTTACAGGTGCAACGAGCTTGAGGAGAAATTCACACGACGTTCACAGAAGGTAGACGGTGTTCATGCGTTGTTTCCAGAACGTCAGGCATTATCCAGGAGTAAGTGAGCTATTCGCCGCTGACAGCGTCGTCAGTGTTCCGGTCGAGGACGACCGCGAATAGCCGGAAAATCGTTCCCTCAATTGCTGCCCGGTTTCCAACCGCCCGGGCAGCAGCCCCCTTTTCGCCAACTCGGCTCAGCGTACCACGGAAAAACCTGAGAGACAAGGCTTGCCATCAACCATTCCAACCATTTCCATTTTCAACCTCATCACAACACGGTCTGCACCGTGTGCACACCCTGGAATGGTATCTATACGTCAGGCGTAGCTTACTGGAGCACAGCCGATAACGTCGCGAGACTTGTGGAGAACGGCTGGGCCGAGGTCAACAGTTTCACAACCTGGGATTAACTGGGTTCTCACCCGAACCGCCCATAATTTGACTGTGCGCAAACAAATTTCGCCTCGGCTGGCGACTCGTCTCGAATCTAGATCAGTCCCCCGGTCTGAATGATGGCGAGATCGTTCTCCTGAAAAATCAAAAAGGGAGTCTCCTTCGGGCTCATAGAGCGAGTGACCAATCTTGTGATCATTCGCTCTATTGGGGAAAAGTGGTGGTGAGTAGTTGATGATGGTAACTTCGACTAGAGAACAGGTTGGGCGCGTGTCCAGCACGGCAGATCCCCGACCAGATGAGCAAGGGGTAAGTGAGAACCGCTGCGATGGTTCCTGCCACGATAGGCACATCGTCAACTCGGTACGATGTGGAGCAAGCTGGGCGTGCCTGGAGGCCGAGTGAGCAGTCTCACCGCTCTCCTCTGCCGCGACGGGCAGAATGCCGACCCGGCCGCTGTTCGCGCGATGCTCGCGGCAGCCCCCTATCGGGCCATTGACGGTCAATGGGTCCGCGATTTTGGTATCGTCAGCCTCGGATTCGGTAAGCTAGCAATCACCCCGGAGGAGCTTCGGGAGCAGCAGCCGCTGGTCAGCCCACGAACCAGTTGCGTCGTGATTGCCGACGTGCGCCTCGACAATCGCGAGGAATTGTTAGGAAGGCTGCCTGACTCCCCGCCCGCATCGACGAGTGACGCGGAGATCATCCTACGGGTCTATGAAACGTGGGGCCTGAGAGGGTTCGAGCGTCTGCTTGGTGACTTCGCCCTCGTGGTTTGGGATCCGCGACAGCAGCGTCTGATTGCCGCGCGTGATACCAGTGGTCAGCGGTCACTCTTCTATCGAGCCGACGCTCGCGTCCTCGCAGTGGCATCCGAGATTCAGCAGCTTCTCCAAGACCCGTCGGTCCCGATCGAATCGAACGACGAGCGCATCCTCGACTTTCTCGTTCCCCTCAACATGTTCCGAAACGAGAAAGACCAAGCGGCTACCTTCTACCGAGATATCTGGGCGTTGCCGGCCGGACATCTCCTCCTCGCCGATTGCAACACCTTGCACACTCGACGCTATTGGACATTCGAGGCACCGGCCGAGCTGCGTTACCGTCGGGAGGAGGAGTATGCCGAGCACTATCGCTCGCTCTTCTTCGATGTGGTAAAGGTGCGACTTCGGAGCTCACCCCCGGTCGGAGCGTTGCTGAGTGGTGGACTAGACTCCTCAGCGGTTGTTAGTGTTGCCCAGGAGATCTTTCGCGCCGGGCAGGCTGAGGATCGCGGCTTCACGAGCTTCAGCTTTGTCTTCGACCACCTAGACTGCGACGAGCGCTCCCTGGTAGAAGAAGTTCAGGCGAAGTACGGATTCACGGCACGGTACATTTCCTGTGGTCAGTTCGCAGGGCGATTACAGCTCGAGCCACGCGGCTTCCTAGAGGCCCCTAACCTGGGCATCAGCGAAGGACGCGACGCGCTCTTCGGCACAGCTTGCCAAAGTGGCGTGCGTGCGCTCCTCACCGGCGATCTTGCCGATGGGTGTGTCGGCGGATCCTGGCTCGTTTTCGACTCTTTGTTGCGCCGAGGTCAACTGAGGGCTTTCTGGCAGTACTTCTCGACGTATCGGCGGCGGTCAGATGAATCGCTGCGCAAGATCATCGCCCTATACTGTTTGGCGCCCCTCTTGCCGCTTCCACTGCAACGGTGGATCAATTCGAGCTATCTCGCACGGTCCATCGCACGGAACCAAGAGGCCTTCCTGCCACTCTGGATACCCGAACCACTGCGCCAGGAGTTGGTCCGACGCCACCGGCAACTTGCTCTTGAGATGGAAAGAGGACGATACTTTTCAAATCCGACGCGGGAGGCCGAGTTCCGCATCCTTTACCCGCCCGAGGTCGCGCGACATCCCGTGCCCTGGCCGCTTGAGTTCTGGCGACCGTTCGCGGATCGGCGGCTCCACGAGTTTCTGCTCGCGATTCCACCGGAGCTGAAGTTTGCCCCACATCCCGAGAGCGATGCTTTCTATGCCGGGTCGAAGCGACTGGTTCGCCAGGCGATGCGCGGAATCCTCCCGGAGAGCATTCGCACTCGAACGTCGAAGACTGTTTTTCATGGTGTCCTCGAGAGCGAGATCAAGCGTCAGTGGCCGCTCTACGAAGCCGCCTTCGGTCCGACCGGGCGGTCGGAGATTGCCCGTCGAGGCTACGTGGATCAGCAGCGCTTCTGGTCCCGACTGGAGGCGATACGGGCCGGCGGGCCGGCCCCGGACATTGTCTATCTGATGCAGCTAGTGGGGCTGGAGACCTGGCTGCGGGCACTCACCTTGCCGCGGCCCGAACGAGTGACCGTCCCTCCACCTTGGAATTCAGACTTTCCTTCTGAGCCCGATTTCTGTCTTGCGACGGCAGAGGCCTAAAGCCATCAGACCGGTCGCTCTTGCGCTTAGACGACGTCCAGGGAAAGACAGTGATAAAGCTAAACCTCATGCCCGGGCCGCCGCGAACAAGTCGCGGCGAGGCTGGTTCACGGCGTGAAGCATGGCGAAAGGAGGTGAATAGATGAAGAGAGCCTACCGGCCTCCAACGCTGGTCGAGTATGGCCGGCTGGAACAGATCACGGCTGGACAGACGGGAGGAAGCCCGGACAACATTATTGTCAATGGGCAGTTGATCAGTGTCAACAACGTCTGCAACCCCAGCGAGCCGCATCCCGGTCTGATCTGCTCCTAGGGCGGCGAAGCGCCGCGATTCCGTCGTTCGCCTGCCATAGCGGCGCCTGATGGGCGCCGCTATGGCCAGATTCTGCACGTAATCACTGACAAGCTGCAGGTAAGCGATATCCGTTAAACAAATTCCGCCGGACGTTCACGTCCGGGCGACAGGGTCAGGGCATGGCAGTCTCGTACCGTTACCTCTTAGGGAGTTACCGAAGTCAATGCAACTGATTCGACGCTTGCTCTTTGGCGAAGAGCCCGGTGCCTGGTGGCTGCTGGCAGGCCTCGTTCTTATCGCAGTCTTGACGCCGCTGATAACGTTGCGACTCCCACTTGTCGAAAAGCAACTGATCGACGCAGTGATCCTGGGCCAGCGACTCAGCCTGCTGCCGCCACTTCTGACCCTTTACGTTGGTCTCTGGCTCGGCTCGACCTGCCTTTCGACGTCCGGACGACTACTCCAGAAATACTTCGCCGAGCGGCTGACTAAACGGCTTCAGGAACGACTATTCGCCCACGTCGAGATGCTGTCGCTTGCCTTCTCTCGGCAGGAACACAGTGGGAGGACGCTCTCCCTTTTCGTGAATGACATTCCCAATTTGACAAGCCTGCTGGGTAACGGACTGCTCGGCATACTGGGCAACGTTGTGACCCTCGTACTAGCGCTGGCCTTCATGTTCTCGTTGAACTGGCAGCTTGCAGTGACTAGCGGGATACTGCCCCCGCTGGTAGTCGTCTGTCTCTGGTTTGCCACCCGGCCCCTACGGCCCGCCATGCGGCGTGCGCAAGCGAAGGCCGCGGAAGTAAACGAACGGCTGCACGAAGGGTTAGCCGGCCTGCGCGAGCTCGTCACCTTCGGAGAAGAGAACCGACAACGAAGGGATCTCAGTCGAAGTCTGGGGGACCTGCTTCGCCTGCGTATGCGCATCGCAATGCTGGAGACCGGGCTCGGGACCGGCCAATTGGTCCTGTCACTCGCGGTAAGCGCGATTATCCTTGGCTACGGCGGCTATCTCGTCATTCGCAGCGAAACGACTCTCGGGACACTCATCGCGATGCGCTCACTCTTCGGCTACGCCTTCACCCCGGCCAGTCAAATCTTTGGTCTGGTCGGTACGCTCCAGAAAGCGCGGGGCACGGCAGATCGCCTCCAGTCCTTTCTCGATCAGACCCCTCGCGTTCCGGAAAGCCCGGATGCCCGCTGGCCCAGTAACGTCGAAGGGCGGATTGAGTTCCAGGGCGTTGGTTTCGCCTACACGTCGGATCATCCCGTGCTCCAAGACATTTCTTTCACCGCTTGGCCCGGGCAGATGATCGCTCTCGTTGGTCCGAGCGGCGCGGGAAAGACGACTATCGCCAGTCTCATCTGTCGCTTTTACGATCCGACCTGCGGGCGGGTGCTTCTCGATGGCCAGGATCTCCGCGACTTAACACTGGAGGGTCTCCGACGCCAGATTGGAGTGGTCTTCCAGGATACATTTCTGTTCGCCCGGACGATTCGCGAAAACGTATGCCTGGGGTACGAGGATGCCAACGATGCGCAAATTATTGCCGCGCTCCGCGCCGCGAATGCCTGGGAATTTATCGAGGGACTTCCCAATGGGCTAGACACGAACGTGGGCGAGCGGGGTTTTCAGCTCTCAGAGGGACAGAAGCAGCGCCTGGCGATTGCGCGCGCATTCCTACGCGATCCACGCATTCTCGTCCTCGATGAACCCACCTCGGCGCTCGACGCGCGTTCCGAAACGCTTCTCCAAGCCGCGTTAGCTGATCTTACCCGCGGCCGCACGACATTCGTCATTGCCCATCGCCTGACGACGGTTCAGCAAGCCGATAGAGTCCTGGTCCTTAGCGAAGGAAAAGTTGTCCAGCAGGGGACACCGGCGGAGCTACTGAGACGTCCGGGACTCTTCCGCGAACTCTACGAACTGCAATTTGGTGGAGACTGGCGTCTCCGAGACGCGCTCCCGCCCGCGTCCTCGGCATATCTCGATACGATGGTCTCAGATGGGGTCTAAACGGTGACAATAAAGGCACGTGAGAAATCGATGCATCACTACACCGCCTACGGACTGGGCATCCGCTCGGCACTCGTTCTACCAGAGCTGCAACCGTCTCCCAGCGACAACCCCGACGTGAACATCCGGCGAGGGAAGGTCGGTTTTTCTCTATCGAGCGATGGCAGGGAGCAAGAGCGCTATCTCGTCGGCGCCGACCAGGCTTATCTGGCCTGGGCTGGCGTCGGGGCCTATCTGGTCCGACACGGCAATGAAATCGTGGTCGAGCCATGCTCGGAAGACGACGAATCAATCGTTCGTTTGCCTCTCCTGGGTACCATCATGGCGCTTCTCCTCCAGCAACGAGGACACCTCGTTCTCCACGCCAGCGCCGTGGCGGTCGGTGGCCAGGCCGTGGTCTTCGTCGCGGGTAAGGGAAATGGCAAGTCAACCATGGCGGCGACGTTATGCGCGAGAGGTCACAGTCTGCTGGCGGACGACGTTGTCGCGTTGGACGTCAGCGGCGAACGACCGATCGTGCTCTCGGGCTTCCCGCAAGTCAAGCTGTGGCCCGATGCGGTCAGATCGGTTGGCGGCGATCCGGCCCTGCTTCCTCGGGTCGCACCGGGATACGAGAAGCGTTCTCGCCGGATGGCCGAGAGCTTCGAGAGCCACCCCATTCCGCTTGCCGGAATATACTTACTCTCCGTGGCCACGGAGAGTAAGCTTACCCTGCTTCCGCCTCGCGACGCGATTCTCCGTCTGATCAGTAACTCCTATGCCGCGCGCTTTGGGGCAATGTTACTGCGAGGCAAAGCGGCTTCTCAACACCTGCGACAATGCACTGCTCTGGTCCGGACCGTGCCCGTCTTCGACCTCGCGCGGCCGCGTTCGCTCGCGTTGCTCTCCGAGGGAGCACGGCTCGTGGAAGAGCAGATGCAGTGTACGAAGCCGCGTAGGTGCCAACCGGATCCATTGACCGGGTGGAGCGCATGATCGGATGCTTCAATGCTGTTCGACGAAGTGGATCAACTTCTTCGCTTCGAGTGTCAGCAAGAAATCCGCGACGTCACCTTCGAGTTGCTCAGGCGCCACCTCGAACTCTTCGAGCAGTCGCGCGACGATTTGGTCTGCGGCGAGTCCTTCTGAGACCAGCTTCCAGATCATCGTCCCCACTTCGTCTAGACCAAAATAGAGGCCTTCGAGGACGTTCAAAAGGACCGACTCCCCTTCGAGATCAGCCCAAGCAACTGTTTCCTCGATCGCTGGCACTCGACTGACTTGCCGCAACCTCATTCCTCCCAATTGATCCTCGTCTCTTACGGCCCTAACCGAAGTTTACCCGCAACTTGGACCGTTCCAACCCCGTTACCGTCCGTAAGCATGCCGCGACATAGGATAAGTGCTCCGGTTCGAGCTCGGCGTACATTGGAAGAGAGAGAATGTGCTGGGAAATGCGGAGTGTTTCCGGCAACATACCGACCGTCCTCCCGATCGCCTCGGATGCCTTCTGCAAGTGAATCGGGATTGGATAGTGAACACCCGATTCGATCCCGAGCGCGCCAAGTGACTGGCGAACGTAGTCTCGGTCCTCGATTTGGACTACGTAATGCCGATAGACGTGCGAAGCGCCGGAACGGGTATGCGGGAGTCGCAACTTTCGCGAATCGCTGAGCAATTGACGATACGTCTCGGCGTGGAGGCGACGCAGATCATTCCACCGGTCGAGGTGACGCAGCTTCACCCGCAAAATGGCTGCCTGAAGCTCGTCAAGCCGCGAATTAACCCCCATTTCCTCGCATTCATCCTCTGCCAATAGGCCGTGACTGCGCAATCGTCGCACTTCCTCGGCAATTGCCCGAGAATTCGTCGTGACTGCACCGCCATCCCCATATGCTCCTAAGTTCGCCGTCGGACTGAAGCTAAAAGCCGCGGCATCGCCGATGCCGCCTGCCTTTCGCCCATGATCGCTCGCGCCAGCTGCTTGACAAGCATCTTCGACCACGGCCAGGCCATGGTGTCGCGCAATCGCCATGATTGCATCCATATCGGCCATCTGGCCGTACAAATGGACTGGCACAATCGCGCGCGTGCGCTCGGAAATCGCCGCCTCGATTTGAGCGGGGTCCATCGTGTATGTATGGGGATCGATGTCGACGTAGACTGGCGTTGCTCCCACCATAACAATCGCTTCCGCCGTGGCGATGAAGCTATGGGAGACCGTAATGACTTCGTCTCCGGCGCGGACACCGCACGCGCGGAGCGCCAAATGGAGAGCATCAGTTCCTGAGCCGACCCCAATCGCGTACTGTGTCTGACAGTAGGCGGCGAACTCGGTTTCGAATGCCGTAACGTTTGGTCCAAGCAGCAGATTCATCCCCTTGAGCACAGTCATGACCTCTTTGACGATCTCATTGTTGATCGTCGCATACTGCGCCTTGAGATCTACGAATGGAACGCGCATCCCGGTTGCCTCGCCTCCTTGCAGTCTTCTGGTGGGCCAACTTCGGAATCCTGCCTCCAATGTGGTGAAGGATTCGACGTTGAAATGCCGCCCTCGTACCGCCATCTCTTCATCAGCCAATCCACAGGCCAGACAAAGACACTCGTAAATCCGGCTGACGCCCCTTGGGGGAAAGGACCACTGCCGTTTTCGAGCTTCGCACTCCAACAAGCTTCTGTTCGTCGTCGAACAGCTTCGTCGTCCGCCCAGGCACTATCTGGAGAATATCTTCAGAGAGTGGTGTGCAATGCGAGTAAAGGCTGGGTTACGAAGGGGTTGAGATCCGACTGCAATAACAAGCGATCTCACACTTGCTTGGGAAGATTTTGAGCTAAAGGAACAAACGAGGCGATCGCGGCGGGTCGATCGTTCACCACGTGATTCCCAAGTTCGACCCAAGCGTGGGCGTGCAAGACGTCTCCCCCTTTCCAAACGCCGATCTGGAGCACACTGGGCATCCCTTCCCGTTGGAGCCATCGGTGGAGAGCGAGTGAACGTTGGAGGCAGTACGCGTTAATGAGCCGTCGGCGGGCAGCCGACTCGAGCCAGTGGGCATAAACGTATGCCCGTTCTAGCTCGACCGGGCTTGGGGTGTAATCGTTGGGCGGACGGATTCCTTGCGCCTGGCGCACAAGCGACTGAAAACCGAATATTCTCGCCAGCATGCCAACCCAGCAAAGCTGCCAGACGGCAAGCACTAACAATCGGCGATCCGATGGCGCCAATCCCCAAAAACGGCGAATGAGGCGAATGCCCTGCATGGTCTCATCCATCTCCCATTGTACGCCGTTCAGAAACTGGCGCACTCCGTGTTTCGCTCTGGCTAAACCTCACCGGTGAGCGAACAAAATCGCGATTAGCTAGGCTGCCCCTTGCGACGAGCGTAAGAGATAGTAGCCAACGCCATGCACGACACCAATATAGCCCGGGCAGCCCGGCTGCAAGTGAAGCTTTTTCCGAATATGACTTACATGAGTCTTGAGCATCGACGCATCGCCGCCATCGTATCCCCAAGCTCGCTCGACCAGGCGGCGAAAGCTCACGACATGTCCTTCATTTACCGTCAACGCATGCAGAATTCGGAATTCCAGCGCAGTGAGCTGGACGATTTCACCCTCTCGATGTGCCTGGCAGGATTCCACGTCCAAGACGTAGTCGCCAACGCGCAACTCTGGGACGGCTTCACGTATCGGATTGGTCGAGCAACGACGCAACACCGCCCGAATGCGCAACGCCAACTGCTTCGCGCTAAAAGGCTTGGTAACATAGTCGTCCGCGCCGTGCAAAAAACCTTTGACAACATGCTCTTCGTCATCAGCTCCGGTGAGCATAATGATCGGAGTCGTGGACGTTTGGCGTATTTTTCGGCATACCTCGAAGCCATTTCCTCGGGGCATGCTCACATCGAGTAAAACCAAGTCAGGATCATCTGATTGCCATCGCCGGAGAGCTTGGGCACCATTCGTAGCAACGATGATGTTGAAGCCTTCCCGCCGTAACGCATAGGCCGTCACATCCAACATGTCGGAGTCATCGTCCGCCAGCAGAATCTTCATCACAAACACCTCATCCCCAAATTAACCACTATCAACGATCATCCGTGACGGATTGATTACCTGCCCATTACATTTGCTCTGAAGCAGCAGCACATCCAGCAAGCGCGGACGTAACCGGCGTTGCTGTCTCGTCGCGCCGATAGCCTGGCAATGCAACCCAGAAGACTGATCCCCTCCCGAGGACGCTCTGGACGCCAACCGATCCCCCCTGTGCTTCAACCAGGCTCTTGACAACGTGCAGCCCCAATCCCATGCCTTCCACCCCCCCACGTTTCGCTGCCGCGCCCCGCGTATAGGGTCGAAAGATACGCGCCTGGTCGTGAAGGCGAATACCAGGCCCCGAGTCGATTACCCGAACCTGGAAGGCATTTTCGACCTCGACGATATCAAGCCAGATCGAGCCACCTTTGTTCGAATACTTGCTCGCATTCATGAGCAAGTTTACGAGAATGTGCTCGATCCAGTGACAATCCCCCCAAACCAATGGCTGGTCCGGCATTCCACCGACCAGCACCGTTTGCCCTCGGGAGTCAATGATTGGTTGAACCAAAGAACAGGCCGTCTCCAAACACGTGCTCAAATCAACCAGACGAAAATTCGGCTCAGTTCGACTCGCTCGGACCGATTGCTTGAAGTTGTCGACGAGTGCTTTCAACCAGAATGTATTGCGGTGAATGCGCCGAAGAGCCTCACGAGCTTCGTCTGGCTCCATTGTCTCAAAACTGCTCGCGAGCACCTCGGCACTAATCGTCAGCGAAGCGAGTGGTGTTGCAAGCTCATGGATCATCCAGTCAACGAGCTCGAGAATCTGGAGTTCAAGAGTTTTCGCCGGCTCGCCCACGACCTTCTGAGCGAGCGCACGAGGATCTAGGGTAAGATACCTGGATTTGGCGGATATATTCTCCGACAACGCTGCGACCACACTCACTCTTGCCACATCCTCCAGACCAGCTCTAGCTTTACGAATTTTTTACTACAACGGCGTTGAGAAAAGGTTGAGCGCTCGTGAAATTGTTGTAAAGCATATTGGCCGCTCTGACCTAAGCCGCGACGCTCGTAACGCTTGTTGTAGATTAACGGTGAATTTGGTTGTGGCGACAAGCCCTCCTTGTCCGTAAAATTACCGGCTAATTACCATGAATGTGCCATTCCAGCTAGCCCAGAAGTACTACCCGCGGGCGGTTACGCTTGTTCTCCAGGCCGCTTCGCCCCACCTTGACAGTAACCTCCTCAACCACCTATACTTTGGCAACGCCGTAAACAACAAAGCCACAATCGCTAGGCCGTTTGAAGAAACTGAGGTTGAGCAGTGCCGTCGAACATTCTCGGGCAGGGCTTTCTTGATGACCCTGATTCGGACGTTGGCGACGGTCACCTCACGCGCATGGTCCGCGATGCACTCATTCATCTCCACGATCTCCCTTATTTGCAAACGCATCCCCTGACACGCGTTCTCTTATCCGAGGCCGAACAGAAACGCAGCAATCACGGTCGACTGCTCCAGCAGCGGCTCCTCGCGGCGATCCAGAGTCTCCATCCTGGTCCGCCCGGAGATCTGAAAAAGGCGCCTCGGGGCTACCTCTTGCTCTTCTTGCGCTATGTTGAAGGGCTCAGTGTGTCGACCGTCCTGGCGCGTCTTGGCATCAGCCAGACACAGTACTATCGAGAGCACCACCAAAGTCTCGCCGCGGTGCTCTCGCTGCTCACTGGAACGTTGAGCAAGCCGGCCGATGTCGGCTTGGACGGCCCGACATACCCGGCGGCTGCTCACCCGGCCCTGCCAAGGAGCATCGCTCCCGCTCGTGGTCCTTCGACCTTACCGTCGCCGGTTACGCCCCTGATTGGTCGAGAGCGGGAAAGCGCGCTGGTAGCTCGACTTCTCGCGACGAGCCGGCTCCTTTCGCTGACTGGCCCCGCTGGCATCGGCAAGAGCCGACTAGCGCTGCACGTGGCCCATGGTTTGAAGGGAAAGTATCCCGGTGCGATCTGGTACGCCGATCTGTCAACGATTGACGATGGGAAGCAGTTGCCGGCGATCGTCGCCACCGCGTTGGGGATTTCAAGTGGCCTATCCGAAGTGTATTCGGCGCTGCTCCAGCATTTGCAAAGTCAGTTGGCCCTCTTAGTGCTGGACAATTGCCTGCATCTGGTGGAAGAAACCGCACGGTTCGTCGACGGTCTATTGAGGGCCTGTCCTGGGCTGCAAGTGGTCGTGACTAGCCGAGAAGCGTTACGAATTGACGCTGAGACACGCTTTTGCGTGCCACCGCTCTCGCTGCCCGAGCTTCCCTTACGCTTCGGCGAAAACCTCGCCCGGTTTGAGGCAGTTCAGCTCTTCGTCGATCGGGCTCGCAGGCACGACCCGACCTTCATCCTCACCGAACACAATGCCCGTGCCGTGCTTCAGGTTTGCCGACAACTCGATGGGAGTCCCTTAGCGATCGAGTTAGCGGCTGCTCAGATGAGAGTCTTGGCCGTTGATCAGGTCGCGGCACGTTTGGGCGATCGCTTTCATATGCCTGCCCTCGGAAGCCGAGTGGCGCCGATTCGGCACCAAGCCTTTCAAGCCTGTGTCGAATGGTCCTATCAGCGTCTTAGCTCAGCCGAGCAACGGCTCTTCAGTCGCTTGTCAGTCTTTTCCGACCCTTTTGAATTGCGTGACGCCGAAGCAGTGTGTGCCGGCGACGGCATCGAAGTCAAGGACGTCTTACCCCTCATTTCCCGCCTCGTCGACAAGTCGCTCGTCACCATCGATACCCCTAAAGCAGGGCGAGCTTGGTATCGCCTCCTGCCAACTGAGCGCTTATACGCTTGGGATCGTCTGGTGACAAGTGGGGAAGCAAACGCGGTTCAGCGACGGCACGCCCTCTATCTTCGGAATATCGTTGACGTTACTCGCTGGCACCTCATGGAAAGCTGGTGGCGAGGCACACATACGGGTTGGATCGAGCGACGCTACAATGACATTCGCCTTGGTTACCTCTGGGCAAATGCCGCGGGAGATACCGATACCTGCTGGCGATTAGGAGAGGCCCTCTGGAAAAGCTGGTGGAGTCGACGGTACCTGCAAGAAGGACAGCTCTGGCTTGCTCAAATGCAGGTCGCCAAGACAGATCTCCAACTAACCTACTTGACTGACGGTGGCGCGCTGCAGGCTGAACAACTCTCCGTCCCCGATTCGGTTGGCGCCTCGGCTCAGGATCTGGCGAGCGCAACCTCACCGGTTGAGCTACTAGCCAGCAAGTATCGTGAATGGCTGGAGAAGTACGAGGTCGCGCTGCCCTTGCCACTCCTGGCTGATGGCTTTGGCTCTCTGCAAGCTCCCGCGAAGCGGTCGACCAACAATGCTGAGACATCGAGCGGCTCGCGCATCCACGACGCAAAGTGGCGTGCCGCTTGGCTTCTCCTGAACGTCGGCATCGTCGCCAGCTTGGTGGGAGACTTTGCCGCTGCTAATCTCCAAGCTGACGATAGCCTTACCCTCTTTCAAGATATCGGAGACTGGCAATATTCCACCTACGCCACTTGGGTTTTGGCGCGGACTGCCATGCACCAAGGTAACGCGGCAACTGCTCACGCCCTCTTGGAGCAAGCCTTGTGGCAAGCGCAGTCGCTCAACGACCCATTGGGGACGATTCTGATGGTCGAAGGCTTCACCGAGTTAGCCGCGATCCAGGGCCATGCCGAGCGAGCGCTGCGACTGGCCGGTGGCGCCACGCTGCTTAGCGACCACAGTGAGGTGTTGACCATGCCGGCATGGCACGTCATCCTCCGCGAATATCTAACGCCCGCCCGGCAGATCCTCGGAGAAGGGCGCAGCCTCGCGGCCTGGCTTGATGGCTACGGTAGCATGGACCGGCTCCTCGGTAACAACCCGAATGCTCCGGCCTATTCCGCGGACATCAACTCTTTGCCGATCTTTGAGTGGCTCATCAAGACCGAAGAAGAGGGAGTGGACCAAAGGGGTCGAGGGACCGAAAGTGCCACTCGTGATCCTCCGTCCCTGACTCCTGACTCTTGATTCCCCACCTCACCTACGCTTCGAATCGCTTGAACTGCGGCAGATAATCGCGGTTTTGGGCGAGCATCTCATTCACCATCGAGCGAATCTCGGCCAACGACAAGACCGCGGCGGTCAACGGATCGTGGCAGATCGCCTGATAGACCAGACGGGGGTTTCCGGTGATCGCCGCTTCAACCGCCATCTCCTCGATCTGGGCACTCAGATTGGTGATCGCGGCTACCTGGGAAGGCAGCGCGCCCACGTGTACCGGGCTGAAGCCTTTCTTCGTCGCAAAGACGGGAACCTCGACGCAAGCATCTGGTGGCAGATTAGTCACCAAACCGGTGTTGCGCACGTTGCCATTGAACGCGAATGGCTCGCCTCCGCACAGTGCATTGATGATCGACGCCGCGTATTCGTGACCGCGCTGGAGATCGACCGGTGCTTCGAACCAGGCGGTGATTTCGTCGCGCCAATTATGCTCGCGAGCAGTGTACTCGTCGAGAATGTAATGCGGATGACCAGGATTCCAGCCGGTGCCGTGGGTGCAATACTTTTCGATGAGATCGGGCCGCTTGCGGAACCAGGGATTATACTCGGAGGCGTGGCCGCTCGACTCGGTGACGTAGTAGTCGAAGGCAAGGAACATCTCATTCCGCACCTGCTCCTCGTTGTAGACCTCTGGCCGCGTTGTAATAGCCTCGCGAATCAGTGGATAGGCGTCCTCGCCATTCCACTTGTACTCGAGGTACCAGGCCATATGGTTGATCCCAGCGCAGGTGTAGGTAATCTCATCGAGCGGCGCACCGATCCACCGGGCTAGCATCGCCGCCGTTCCTTGAACGGAATGGCAGAGGCCGGTCGTTGGCACACTGCTTTCCCGCTGGATCGCTCGGCAGAGCATCGCCATCGGATTGGTGTAGTTTAAGAGAGACGCCTTTGGCGCCACCTCTTCAATGTCACGGCAGATCTCAAGCATGACGGGAATGGTCCGGAGCGCCCGGAAGATGCCCGACGGTCCGCGGGTGTCACCAACGTTGATCGAGACGCCGTACTTCTCCGGAATAAGCACATCGTATTTCCAAACATTGACTCCTCCCGCGAGAATTGTACAAACCACCGCGTCAGCGCCTTCGAGAGCTTCGCGGCGATTCATCGTGGCGACAACCTGGGCTGGAGCTCCGCTTTCTCTCACGAGCCGCTCAGCCGCGCGCTTCGCAAAATCCAACCGCTCGGCGTTGACGTCCATCAGCATGAGCGTGCTATCTTGCAGCAAGGGGAATGTAAGAATATCCCGAATGAGTTTGCGAGTGAAACCAAAGCTCCCCGCTCCGATGAATGCGATCTTGGTCACGGTGCAGTCCCTCTTGACGATATCCGTAATATCCGTCGCGCCCCATTCTATAACGACTGGGCTCCTTCGACATCAATCCTTATCAGACGCAATTCCGACACCTCTGTCAAATTCGTCAGGCTACACCAAGAGATTAGTACAGGACGAACTATAAAGCTACCAGGGTGTTGCACCCTCGATATGCTTCGCGTATAATCAGAGCATTCCAGTCAATCGAGGAGAGGTATGGATAGGCGCTGTGTATCGGTAATATGGCTGGTCATCCTCGGATTTATTCTCACCGCCTGCGAAGGCGGCGGTGACGCATTTAAGATGCCTCAAGCCACATCCCTCCTTCCGCCAGCCAAAGCGGCAGGCCCACGCGGTCTCCAGTATGACTTCCAGTTCTCGGGACCGGCGCAGTCAGCGTCGTCGGCACCCGATTGGAACATTCCCAATGGGCACTTCTTTACTCAGACCGGTGGCGGCAAAGGACTTGGCTACGCCGTGGTCGACGACGAGCAGGCAAAATTCTGGTCCGAGTTCAATCGGCTGGGTGGAGTTCAGGCAGTCGGTTACCCAGCCTCTCAGCGCTTCCAATGGGATGGGTTCACCGTTCAGGTCTTTCAGCGCGTGATTTTCCAGTGGCATCCGGAGACAGCACAGGTCGCTTTCGTCAACGTGTTTGACCGCTTGCACGATCTCGGAAAGGATGACTTCTTGAGCCAGACGAAGAGCATTCCTCCGCCAAAGGCATGGAACGAGACAGGGCAGGCATGGGGGACAATCGTCCAGAACCGCCTTGCCACGCTTGACACACATCCGGCGATCAAGAAAGCCTATCAGGCAGCAGTCGGGGATCCAGTCCAAGCAAACGGTCTTCCCACCTCAGACGTGGTCGACGAAGGCGCATTCTACGCCCTTCGCGCACAACGAGTCGTCTTCCAAGAGTGGAAGCAGGACGAGCCCTGGGCGAAAAAGGGTGAAGTCACGGTGGCGCTCGGTGGTGACATTGCTAAAGAAGCGGGTATCCTACCTGACCCTTCTGCTCTCCAACCTACCCTCGCTCCCAATGTCCAGTCCGTTCTTGGCGCGGTCGCTTTCGCCCAGCACAGCGACGAGGAGAAGCAGTTCAACTACCCAGCCGGGTGGACTGCTGTTACCGTCATGCGTGACAACATGGCGCATAACTACTACCAGTCGCCGTCCGGCGCCGCTTCGATTTACTATTTAGCGAAGTACGGTATGGGGCCAAACTTCAAGCTCCCGGACTTCATTTCGGGCTTCGTCAAAGCACTCGTGGCCCAGGGGAATTTCTACCCGGAAAAGCAGGAAGTGACTCAGATCAATGGCCATCCGGCGATCCTGCAGTGGTATTCCACGACCGGGGATAGACCGACCAAAGGCATTGCAATGGTTATTCAAGCCGGTGACAACGTCTACTACATGGGCGCAATGTCAGACCCTGACGTCTGGTCAAGCTACGAACCGATTCTTTTGCAATGCTTACAAAGCTACCAGGTCGTATCGCGCCAATGACGCCAGCGGGGTTGGCCTCTTCGATCTGAGGTCGACCCCGCAATTATCAAATACCGATGGAACACGCCTGGCGCGGTCCGTTTAGCGATTTCTCGGAGAGGTCGCCGTTGAAGAACCCGTCGAGCGCGGAGGCGTGTCAAAGTCCATTACAAGCTAACCACTTTCCCGGTCTCCCAGGACTCGATAATCGCCTCAATGATCGTTTGCACTTTGAGCGCATCTTCGCCGGAGGCATCAATTTCTTCGGGTTTGGCGTTTGCGAGATTCTGCTCGATCCACTTGTTGATGCGACTGGCGAAGGTCTCGTTGAAGCTTAGCATCCCACCGAGGTAATCGTAGCTTTCGACTTCGCGCGAGAACCGAGGATAGAACTCTAACCTTTGGCAAGCCTCGCGGAGAACGAAGCGCGCATCCGAGCCGACGACTTCGAGCGTTTCGAGTCCATAGCTGCCACCGGCATCGTAGCTACCAGTCAGATGGCCGATGATGCCATTTTTGTAGAGCAAGTTTACCTGGACGTTCGACCAGATCTGGCGGCCCTTGCCTTTCTTGAAAAACGCCTGGACCTTGTCGACCTCGCCGGCAAAGTAGCGCATCACGTCGAGCGAGTGGGGATGAAGCGCCTTGATGTGGTACCAAGGCGAGCTTTCTTGGGGATTGTTGATCCACATCGTCATATTGATGATGTTCAGCTCGCCCAGTCGGCCTTGCTCAACCCATTGCTTCGCCCGGAGCGCAGCCGGCGTAAAGCGATGGTTGAGATCGATGCCATATCTCAACTTCTTCTCACGAGCTAGCGCGACCATCTCCCGCGCCTCGGACACTTTGTTGGAGATTGGTTTTTCACCCAGCACCGGGATGCCAGCCCCGAGCAATTCCATCGTCGGTGCATAATGATGACTTCCATTCTCTTCACCGGCCGTGGCGACGCTCGCCGCGTCGATCTGGAGACCACTTTGCAGCATGTCCTTGACTGAATAGAAAGCGCGGCAGTGGTAGCGACGGGCTGCCTCGTCCGCTTTTTCTGGAATGGCATCGCACACCGCGACGATCTCCACCTGCGGGTGTCTCTGATACACTCCAGCGTGAATGTTCCCGATGTGCCCCATTCCAACGATCGCTACTTTAAGTGCCATAGTTCATTTCGCTCCTTCTACGCCTACGTTCGGGGTAATTTTCGTCCGTCGCTTCCCATTCGCCTTGGCACGGCCACTTCCTGTTTTTGCCTCGACCGGCGTGGCCTCGTTCGTCTCACTCCCCTCTTGGCGCGACTCTGCCTGGATCTTTGCCGCTTGTCGAGTACTACCAATGTAGAGCGTGTCGTAGGCTTGTTGCGAACTGGTAAACGAGCCAACGCCCGCTTTCCCATGCCAGTCACCCTGATGATACATCGGGTTTGGCAGGCCGGTTTCCGCTTCGCGCCTGGCGATCCAACGCTCCATGCGGTCGCGGAGCATCGCAACGATTCCCGGCTCGCTTTCGGCAAGGTTGACATTCTCCATCGGATCTTCGATCAGGTTATACAGCTCGATTTCCGGCTTAAAGTGAAAGTCCGGCTCGAGCGCGACGATCAGCTTCCATTCTGGTGTACGCCAGCCGTGCTTCCGCATCCAGGTGCACTCGGTAATGTAGAACTCACTTTCGTGGGAAGCCTCTTCGCCGCGAACCATCGGCAGCAGGCTGCGACCTTCGAAAGTCACGCCCACTGGCTCAAGCTCCGCCAATTCAAGCAGCGTCGGCACTAGATCTTTGTGCTGGTTGTAACCGGCCACGCGCTTTCCGGTTGGAAGTTTTCCTGGATAGCGGATGATCAGCGGAACGTAGAGCGTGGGATCATACAGTCCATGATGATCGAAGTAGCACTCGTGCTCGTAGAGGGTTTCGCCGTGATCGCCGTTCACGACAACGATCGAGTTCTCGACCAGTCCGAGCGTCTCGATCGCGTTGAAAATCGTCTGGATCGCCGCGTCCATGTAGGCAAGCGCACCGTCGTACTGGGCGATTACGTAATCCTTATCGGTGATCCCGGGCGGCATCCAGGCCGCGAAGAAATCACGGAACGGTTTGAACGACATGACCGGTTCCATCGACTTGTTGTTCGGATCACACTCGTTCCCGTGATAGAACATGCGCTCGAACGGCTCCGGGGGGAGATAAGGCGCGTGGGGATCCATGTGACGCAGAAACAGGTAAAAAGGCTGTTTCTGCTTCGCCAATCGCTCGAGCTCGGGAATCGCGACTTTGTTCAGATTTTGCGCCTTCGGGCTGCGCCCTTCGGCCCAGCTTCCCCAGCCTTCAAAGGTCAGGTAATTGTCGAAGCCGCGTGACGCCGGATTACCACTGAAGCCAACACAGGTCGAGGTATACCCTTCGTCGCGCAGAATCTCGGGGAGGGATCGCGCTTCCGGGCGCATCTCCCCTTTATGGCGCAGTGCGACAACCTGAGTGCCAAAAGCGTCGCGCCCGGTCAGCATCGAAGCATAGGCCGAGGTCGTCGGAATGTGGGCACTATAGGTTTGCTCGAACAGCGTTCCGCCTTGAGCAAAGTGATCGATGTGCGGTGTCGTCAGGCGGTGGTAACCGTAACAGCTCATGTGGTCAGCACGCAGTGAATCGATCCCCAGATGAATGATGTTCGGCTTGCGGCTTCTTCGACGTCCTGGCATCTGTCTCTCCCACTTAACGGCTGTCCGCGAGTATAGCGGACTGGATCGAGTCGAACAAGGCAAGGAGCCCAAGGAGCCATTGTCCAATCATGGCTCTTGACCTGACAGGGATAACACGTCAGATGCTGATAGATCGTAACTTTTCGAGCGTCCTTGACAGACTGCAGACCACGTGCATCTTCTGTTGATGTGAGATTACCCTGAGATTACCCTGAGATTACCCTTTGACCGAGCCAATCAGGGCACCCTTGACAAAGTACTTTTGGATGAAGGGATAGACGATCAGAATCGGAACCGTCGAAATGATGATCATCGCGGCGTCGAGGACCGGTCCCGGTGGGACGACCAGTGGATCAGCGTTGGCGAGCGCCGGATCCTGGATCTGGGTCTGAAACACCTGCGACTGGTCAAGCAGGCTGCGCAGGATGACCTGAATCGGCATCTTGTCCTGGTCCTTGATGTAGATCGCGGCGTCAAACCAGGAGTTCCAGTGCCAGACGGCGTAGAACAGGCCGATCGTCGCGACCGAGGGCAGCGAGAGCGGAAGCACAATCTGCCAGAAGATCGTCAGTGGATTCGCGCCGTCGACCGTGGCGGCTTCCTCCAGCTCCTGGGGAATCCCCATGAAGAAGTTACGCATGATCAGCAGATACCAGGGGTTGATCAGGCCGGGGAGGATCAACGACCAGACGCTGTTCAAGAGGCCAAGGGATCCGACCAGGACGAACGTCGGAATGAGACCACCACTGAAGAGCATCGTGAAGAAGACGATCAGGGTGAGAAAGGTTCGTCCTGGCAACTGCTTCCGGGCGAGAACGTAGGCCAAGGAAGCGGTGAAAACGAGATTCAGAAACGTCCCAACAAACGTCCGAAAGAACGTGACGAGGTAAGCGCTGTAGATGATCGAGCCTTGGGCGAGCAGGAGCTTATACGCCTCGAGACTGATCGCCTGGGGCACGAGGATGAAGGCGCCGCGCCGGGCATACTCGGCCCGGCTGATCAGCGACGTGCTCAGGACGGAGAGGACCGGAATCAGGAAGAGCGCACTGGCGATAGTCAGAAAGACGTAGTTAACAATTTCGAAGACGCGCTCGCCTGGCGAGAGCTTCATTACCAGATCCCCTCCTCGCCAAGTCGATGGGCAGCCCAGTTCGCGCCGAGGAGCAGGAGCATAGCCAGCACCGACTTGAACAGGCCGACCGCGGTCGCGAATGAATACTGCATCTCCAACAGACCACGCCGGTAGACGTAGGTGTCGATGATGTCGCCAACCGAATAGACTGGCGGCGAGTAGAGCAAGAGGACCTGTTCGAAGCCGGCATTGAGAATACCGCCGATCGCAAAGATCAAGAGGATCACGATGACCAAGCGGATGCCCGGTAATGTCACTGCCCAGGCCTGCTGCCATTTGTTCGCGCCGTCGATCATCGCGGCCTCGTAGAGCTGCGGATCGATGTTGACCATCGCCGCCAGGTAGAGGATGCTTCCCCAGCCAACATCTTGCCAGAGACTCGTTCCGACCAGAATGGCACGGAAGTAGCGCGGATCACCCAGGAACGGGTGAGGTTTGCCGCCGAAAAGCACGACGAGCTGGTTGACGAGCCCCCCCTCTGGGGACAGCAGACTAATCACCAGCCCGGCGACGATCACCATCGAAAGGAAATGGGGCAGATAGGAGATGGTTTGAACCGTTCGCTTGAACAGGATATGCCGGACGTCGTTGATCAGCAGCGCGAGGATGATCGGGGCCGGAAAGCCGACGATCAGCTTGAGGGCACTGATGATCAACGTATTCTCCAGCACGTTCCAAAAGAAGTAGGTTTGAAAGAACTCCTGAAAGTGTGCGAAGCCGACCCAGGGACCGGCGAGAATCTCGTCGACGCTCGAGAAGGGAGTAACGTCTTTGAAGGCGATGATGATCCCGAACATCGGAACGTAGTGGAAGACGAGAAAATAAAGTATCCCGGGCAGCGCCATCAGGTAATAGAAGGAGTTCTTGCGAACCGCCTTCAGAGTTCTCGTGAGCTGGACGCCGATCCGGCCCTGCTGCCGCTTGGTGACAAGCGCCGGGGGGTGACTGTACGGAACCATTAGGGCGTTTTCGTTGGCGTCGGTGCATTCTTGAACGCGAGATATTGAGCGGTGTACGCCTTCATCCAATCATTCAGACCGGCGCTCTTGAGCTGCCCCAGGAAGGCGTCCCACTCGCTCAAAGAGCGGACACCGGTAATGAACTTCGTCGTCTCCTCATCAATCAGGCGGCTCAGATCCGCCAGTCCGGGCACCTGCTTTTTGATCGCCGTCTGGTCATAAGGGACGCTATAATCTAAGGGTTGCTTGCCGGGCAACGTCGTGTAGTCGACCTTGGAGCCTTCGATCTCGTCGATGATGTACTGGTAGTGCTTCTTCAACAAGGGGTCGTCGGGAGCCATGGCGGTTTCGACGAGTGGCCCGTTCACACCGACGAGCTCGCCGGCGTAGTAACCGCCTTTCGAGCCATCCAGGTTCAATCGCTTTACCCAGAAGTGCTGGTCGTCCGCCCAGTCCCAGTCCGTTCCCTTGATCCCGTACACCTCGGTCGTATAGTTCTCGACCTTGGCACAGGTCCAGTCCCAGTACTGCATGCAGGCTTCCGGATTCTTTGCCTTCTTGGTAATCATGATCGCGGTGCTGCCGCCGAGTGAGAACGTCTCGAGGAAACCCTTTGGCCCTTTGATGCCCTTCTCATTGAAAGCGAAGTCCATGCCGGGAACAGCGCTGAGAATCTCCTGGAAGAGGATCGTGACCCGCGAGTACCACCCCTGAAATACGCCCACGTGCCCCTGCCGAGCGATGTCCTGATCGTTGTGGGTGGCAAAGCTCTGCGGGTGCAGCCACCCTTTTTTGTACCAATCCGCCATTTTGGCGACCCAGTCTTTGAAGTCGGGCTGAAGCTCGGGTGGCTTGAGGAGATTGTCGTTTGGATCCAGCCAGTTGGTGTACCCGAGCGTCGTGAATCCGCCGACGGTCGCGTAGCGAAAATCGTTCAGGCCGCTGGTGAGCACGACGGCGTTCGGGTCGATCTTCCGAAACTCCGTGATCGTCGTTTCCAATTCATCGAACGTCGACGGTTGGGGAAGATTGGCCTTGGCCAGCCAGTCGGTGCGGAGCCAGGTTGGGTGAGTATGCAGCTCCGGGACAAGTCGCGGCAGGCCCCAGATCTTGCCCTGGGTATCGGTCATCCGCGCCCACCAGTTTGGCTTGGCGCTCTTCTTGACGTTGGGTCCATATTTATCAAGGAGATCGTTGATCGGCACGATCGCCTGCTGGTATTGCCCCCAATCTCCTTGGAAGATGTCGAGCTGTTCAGCAGACGAGCCCAGCATCAGATTCAGTTTCTCCTGGCCGGCATTGCCCGGAGGAGGAATGATGCCATACGGCGAGACCTTCGCGTCGGCTTCGATCGTGCGACGCACGTCGCCCATCTTTTTGGCATCGCTTCCCGAGGCACGGGTCAAAGCGATAAGGCCAGCCCAAATGGTCACCGTGGGCAGATTGCTCGGACCGGCACTCACACCCTGAGCCGGCTGGGCAGCGGGCGCAACGGTCGGAGCCGCGGCCGAGGACGGCTTGGCCGCGGCAGCCGGCGGCATCGCCGACTGCCCCTGGCAGCCAGCGACGACGATTGGGCCGAGGATAGCAAGACCGATTTTCACGAAGTCACGACGACTGACCTGGCCAAGCATTGAACCCTCCTTCGATTGGCGAATCTACGCTGACGTTCAACCGGACCGATAGGGGCGCCACGGATCCTCGGCCACGAACACCGTTACTGTATCCAAAATCCACCCGAAAGGAAAGAGCATTGACCAGACTCCGCCTGAGGACATTTCCACGAGGGATATAGGTTATCCTATGTCCGCTATCCCTCACATGCGGATCTGTGATACCATGGCGCTCGATAGTCTGTCAACAGTGGATTTTAGGTTCATTCACGCTGGTGAGAACGTTAGGATGGATCAGTTGTCAAGAAACCACGGCGACGTGACCAATCTCCAAGTGATTCGGTGCCTCGAGAAACAGCCCGGCTCCAACTACGACCGTCTCTGGCAGCCCTACATTGCCCAATGGTCCGATGCACACCTCGTCGTCGCCTTCGGCGGCCACCTGGCAGGTAAGACCGACATGGGCGACATCCTTTGCTGCGTGAGTATGGACGGTGGGATCAGTTGGTCCGAGCCAGTCGCCATTTTCGATCACCGCCTACCGCTTGGTCCGCTGCGCGTCGCCTACGCCAATCCCGTTCTCTATCGCCCGCCTGGACAAGCGGTGATCTGGTGTTTCGCGATGCGCTGCCCCTTGCATTACCGGGATAGCGAGGATAGCCAGCTCTGCGCTGCTTACTCCCGTGATGGTGGTCTCTCTTGGCAGCCGGTCGAGCTCACCGTCGACTACCATTCACCATTGATTACCTGCGCTGGCGTTCTCGAAACGCGCACCGACGACGGCACCACTCGCTATCTGCTGCCGGTCCACCGCAATACCTTACGCCACGATCCGCGCGGCTCCCAAGACCAGTTGGTCCTCGAAAGCAGTAACCTCTTGGAATGGCGTTTGATCGGCTATATCCCGGCGCCGGGCTCGGGCGAGGTATTTCTCCATGAGGGCAACCTCGCCCTGGGTGAGCAGCCCGGGGTGATTCAGATCGTCATGCGTACCGCTCAAGGCGGCGCGCGGCGTGGCGCCTTGGATCCGCCCGTCGCCTTCTCCTCGGTCAGCCGTGACGGCGGCCATACCTGGTCGATGGCCAGTCCGGAACTCGCGCTGCACAACGCGGCGAGCAAGGCCTTCTTCGGTCGTGATCGCCGTGGCCGAGCGGTCTACGTCTATAGCGTCGGCCCCTACGGCGAACGGCGTGGCCTCGCCTACAAAGTGAAGCGGCCTGGCCAGCCATGGAGCGAGGCCCGTGCCTTCTTTGACACGGGTGTAAAGAATTCATACCCGACTTTGCTCGAATATGCCCCGGGGCAGTTCCACGCCGTCTGGGATAGCTCGGACAGCCCGGACCGGCCGCGAACCATGATCCGGTATGGGCGATTGAGCATCGATGAGAGGGAAGGGTAAGGACATACGAAACTACCGCGGCACCGACGACGTGGAGATCTCGGTAGATACACTGAGTAGACTCTGTATTCTGAACATCTCTGCGGTTGAATTCTGGTAGGCTTTATAACGTATCAAAAACGATACTGAGCAATTCCACGGGAAGCGTTCTCCGCAAATAAAACGGAGCTTGGAGGAAGCTAAAATGCGCTTGGTTCTCATTGGCTGTGAATACGCCGGCAAGACTACCCTCGTCGACGCCTTATCCGCTTGGGGCAAAAGTCGTGGCATCAACTTTCACCTCGACGACCATTTCACCATTCCCGACCAGTTTTTCTTGAGCCCCGACGACCAACGGGCGATGCTTGCCCTGCCGCCCACGATCAAGGAGCGATTTCAGCGTTTCCAGATCTACTATCACCTTGACGTCGCTGCCAATCACCCCGACGTGCTTCTTGCCGGTTTTCACATCGAGGAAGCAATCTACGGCCCACGCTACTACTACCCGGGCCATGCCTGGCCTCCCTACCAGCGACGGATCGAGACTCATCTGCCCGCGGACACCATTCTCTTACTCTTGACGGCATCTCCGGAGGTCCTCCGCCAGCGCATGAAGGAGTCACCACACGCCTTCTCGGTAGTTCCATCGGAGGACGTCGAGGAGATCAGCCGCCAGTTCGAGGCAGAGTTCCGGGCCTCCTGGATCGAGCGCAAGCTGCGGATCGACACGAGTGACCTGCGTCCCGAAGATCTTCTCGCGACTTTCATGCGCCAGGTGAAGCCACTTCTCGATACCCGTGACCTTCTGCGCTGGCAAGCAGTTGGTTAGAGCAAAGCGACAATTCTTTGCCCGGCGCGCCGGGTCGGGAGGATCTGATTGGAAAGCGCATTATCGCCCTTGCGAGGGGAGCTTCTTTACGAAGCGATTCAAGAGCGAATCAAGCGCCACATCCTCGATTCGCGGCTACGACCGGGCGACCCTCTCCCGAGCGAGGCTGAGCTGGCACATCAGCTCGGCGTCGGCCGCAACTCGCTCCGCGAGGCAGTGAAGGCACTCCAAACACTCGGCATCATCGAGATCCGCCACGGCCACGGCATGTTTGTTGGCAAACTCTCGCTCGACCATCTGGCCGAGGGTCTAGCAATGCGGATCCTCGTCGAGTTCCAGCGCGACCTGCGCACGGTGCGCGAGATGCTCGAGCTACGCGACCTGCTCGAATCAGCCATGGTGATGCGACTGGCCGGCCACCTCACTCCGGAGCAGCAAGCCGAGCTGGAAGCCCACGTCACCGAGATGGAAGAGCGGGCCATGCGCGGTGAATCCATCGCCACGGCCGACCGCGCTTTCCACGAGGCGCTGCACCGGCCGTTGAACAATACCCTGATCCTTCAGCTTCTCAACGTTTTCTGGGATGTCTTCCTCGCTATCGAAGATCAGCTTCCGCCTCGACCGATCCCCTTGACCGAAACTGCGGCCCACCACCGCCGCATTCTAGATCTCTTGATCGCCGGCGACGGTGTGGGCGCGGCCAAGGTCCTATCGGACGACCTCCGTTTCAACCAGGCCTGGTACGCGGATCCCAATGGCCGAGAAAGAACCGCAAGGGGGTAGAAACTGAGAGCACCGCCTTCCCGGCGGCACGACGAGACTTGTGCCAGCGAGAAGCTGGTTGCCGCCCAGTCCATCCGTCCTTAGAGTCGCACGATCTTCAGGCAGACCGGCGTTGGCGAGGCTGTCACCTGGCCGGTTGGCGTCAGCTTGCCGGTCGCTTGATCGATACGATAGTGGACGATGTTATCAGTCGCCTGGTTCGCGGCCCAGAGGAACGTTCCCTCGGCATTCAAGGTAAAATTGCGCGGGATCCGACCTTGGGTCGATTCATGGCCGATCGGGGTCATACGCCCGGTGGCGCCATCGATCGCAAAGATCGCGATGCTGTCGTGGCCGCGGTTCGAGCCGTAGACGAACCGGCCAGACGGGTGGACGTGCACATCGGCGCAGGTGCTCTGGCCAGTGAAATCGGACGGCAGTGTCGAGATGGTTTGAATCTCCCGGAGTGTCCCCTGATTGGCGTTGTAGTCGAAGACGGAGAGTGTCGAAGCGAGCTCATTGATGACGTAGACCCAGCGTTGATTCGGGTGGAAGTCCAGGTGACGCGGCCCAGAGCCAGGAGCGAGGGTCGCCCAGGGAACGTCGTTCGGAACCAGCTTGCCGTTCTCTAGATCCAGGTGGTAGACCATGACCTTGTCCATGCCGAGGTCTGGGACGAGCGCAAAGCGGTTGTTTGGATCGACGTTGATCGAGTGGGCGTGCGGTCCTTCCTGACGCTGCGGATTCACGCTCGAGCCCTGGTGCTGATGAAAATCGCTCGCCTGAGCGAGACTGCCATCGTTCTGAATCGGCAGCATGGCAACGCTACCACTCTGATAATTGGCCACCAGCACGAAGCGACCGGTCTGCTCAACGCTGACGTGGCACGGGCCGACGCCGTTCGACGATTGCTTGTTGAGGTAGGTCAAAGCGCCGGTTGATTGATCGACCGCGAAGGCACATACTGCCCCACCAATCTGCCCGTCGGTCTCATGCGTTTCGTTGACCGAGTACAGAAAACGCTTATTCGGATGCAAAGTAAGAAACGAAGGATTAATCGGCTCGGTCGCAACGCTCGCAAACGTCAGTGCGCTGGTCTGCGGATCGAGCCGGTAGACGCCAATGCCCTCGGCATTCCCGTGCCCGCGCCTCCCGCTCTTGGTATAGCACCCCACGTAGACGAAATAGCCACCACTCTCTGGCATCGTGATTATCCTCCACTGGCTTGTGGGCCAGAGTATAACCAACGGCCGAGTATGCGATCAAGATGCGTTCTCAGAAAAACTTAATTTTGACGTTCTATAGTAGCGTTGGCTCTTTTAACAGAAGAGTTACATATAGGCCGTTAGGTCACGACAGCAGGGAAAATTGGCAGGCCGCCCTTACCCTAATCCTCCCCTATGGGGAGAGGAGATTCCAGTCGAGATCGCCAATCTGGGCAGGTCTTACGACCAGATCGACAGCACTACGACCGGCGTCTATCGGCGCAGTGTGATCCTGATGGATACGTTGGTCAGCTTCACCGTCGTCGGCACTACCGTCCGCTCGGCCCAGGCGGTCCAGCGTGCCGTGGAATGGTTCCAAACGGTCGAGCGATGTGCCAGCCGTTTCGATCCGAGCAGCGAGGTCATGCAGCTAACCGGTCGGGTCGGCGTGCCGGTCGAAGTCAGCCCACTGCTTTTCGAGATGGTTCGCTTTGCCTGCGAAGTTGCCCGGCGCAGCAGCGGGGCATTCGATCCAACGATTGGCCAGCGCCAAGAGCAGCGAGGCTTCAACCGGAACTATCGCACCGGGCGAATCGTCAGAACGTCGCTTCCCACGAACAGTCAGGTCAGCTATCGCGACGTCAGAGTCGACCTCACGCGCCGGACGATTACCTTGCAGAAACCCCTGATCCTCGACCTCGGCGCAGTAGCCAAAGGACTCGCCATCGACCTGGCGGCGCGCGAGCTCGCGGCGTTTGATAGCTACGCGATCGACGCCGGTGGCGACCTTTTCCTTCACGGCCGTAATCCAGACGGCCAGCCCTGGCGGATCGGTATCCGGCATCCCCGCCAGCCCAGCGAACTACTCGACACAGTGCAAGTCGTCGACGAAGCAGTCTGCACGTCGGGCGATTACGAGCGAGTCGCCAACGGCTACCCAGACGAGCACCATCTGCTTGATCCGCGAACCGGAAAACCAGTCGAAGGCGTCGCTAGCGTCACGGTGATCGGCCCAACGGCCATGTTAGCCGATGCCCTTTCAACAGCGGCATTCGTCCTCGGCCCCAAGCGCGGCATCGCTCTCTTGGAGCGCGAGCAGGCCGCGGGGATGATCGCGACCTCGTCGCTGCAGCGCTACGAAACCCGAAGCTTCGGGAGGTATCGGCTGTGAACGCGATGGCGGCAAATCGAGCGTCGGAACCCGCTCAAGTGATTCTTGCGAAGGCCACTCATTGTCATTCCGGGGAGTAAACGCTACGAGCGCCAAGGATTCTCTGCGGTCAGTGGGAGAATTAGCCGCGGCAGCGTCGCTTCGATCAGATCGCGCTGAGACTCGTACCAGCTTGGCAGCACCAGCTTACTGCCCAACGCCTCGCTCGGCTCATCGACCGCAAAGCCAGGCGGATCGGTCGCGATCTCGAAGAGCACGCCACCCGGCTCGTGAAAGTAGATCGAGTGGAAATAGAGACGGTCGCGGACGGCCGAGACGTTGTAACCACGTCGGTCCAGATCCTCGAGCCAGAATCGCTGCGCGTCGTCGTCGGTCACTCGCCAGGCGACGTGATGCACGGTCCCGACCGCCACCCGACCCCGCGCTTCGTCTGAAACGGATTCGACATCGACCCGCGTCCCCGGACCACCCGCCCCTGCTTCGAAGCGGAACCGACTGCCCGCCTCGCCCTGCACCCGGAACCCAAGCACCTCGCCGAGTAAGGCCGCCGTTTGCTCGTAGCCCGCTTCAGTTAGTGTCACGCCCGAGAACCCACGGATCGCAAACTCCACGGGAACCGTGCTTTTCTCCCAGACGAACTGGGAATCCGAGTCGCCGTTGGCTACTAACTCGAGTGGCAAGCCGTCTGGATCGGCAAACTTGATCGACGCTTCGCCAAATCGCTGGTAGGATCCTCGAGCTTCGATTCCACGCTCGCTCAAACGCTGTTGCCAATAATCGAGCGACAGGGCAGGGACCGAGAACGAAACCAGCGTCGCCTGGCCGGTTCCCAATCGTCCCCGAGGCGCGCCTGGCCAGGGAAAGAAAGTCAGAATGGTCCCTGGCCGCCCCTGGCCATCACCGTAATAGAGATGATAGGTATCCGGCGCGTCGTAATTGACCGTCAGCTTCACCAGCCGTAGGCCAAGCACACCGGTATAAAAATCCAGGTTTCGTTGCGCGTCGCCGGCAATCGCCGTGACGTGGTGAATCCCTGGAATGATCATGTTCACGTTCTTACCTTTTCCACTGCCACGCCAGTACAATCTATCCTAAGGCTTTGAGTAGACTGGATGGGCGTCATGCCCAACTCCCTCCCCCGGGCGGCCGCCGGGAAGGCTCCATCCGCCGGCTCCGACGGTCCGCCCAGTGCTCTAATCACGGATCATGCACCGCCGCGTCACTCCGTTGCTACGCCCAGCGCGACCGCCAGATCAATCCGCTGATTCTGGCGCAGAATCCCTAGCCGCGCCGTGCTTCCGATCGCCACGCCAGTCAGGAGGCGGTGGACGTCGTCAATTGTTCTGACCGGGACCCCGTCGAAGCTGACGATCACGTCGCCGACCCGCAGGCCGGCGCGCTCGGCGGGACTCCCGGCCAGTACCTGAACCACACCGACGCCAGTCGAGTTAGGAAGGCCGTGCTCTCGGGCAATACGCGGATTCAAGGGGCGAGTTTCGCCCGAGATCCCCAGGAAGGACCGCTGCACCCGACCGTCGCGGATCAACAGACCGGCCACCCAGCGCGCCGTGTTCACTGGCACCGCGAAACAGATTCCTTGAGCCCCCTGGATAATCGCGGTGTTGATTCCGACCACCCGGCCCCGCGAATCGACCAGCAGTCCGCCGGAGTTCCCCGGGTTGAGCGCGGCATCGGTCTGAATGACGTTCTCGATGAGTCGGCCGCTCTGACCACGGAGCGAGCGTCCCAGCGCCGAAACGACGCCGGCCGTTACCGTCGCCTGAAAGCCCAGGGGGTTGCCAATCGCAACGACGAGCTGCCCCACCCGCAAGCGATCGGAATCGCCCAGGGTCGCCGCGGGCAAGCCAGTGGCATCGATCCGAATCACCGCCAGATCAGTCGCCGGATCTTCGCCGACCAGTCGAGCGGGTAAGGACCGTCCATCGGCCAGCGTCACCTCGAGCTGGGTTGCCTCGTGGACGACATGGCTATTCGTGAGCACATAGCCGTCGGGGGCAATGATCACCCCGGATCCCGCGCCGGGCGCCTCGAACGGAACAGGTCCCCGCGGCGTACGCGCCACGCCCCGGTGCAGCGCCGAGATCTTGACCACCGCTGGTCCGACCTTGTCGACGACGCCAACGACTGTCCGCGAATAAGCATCCAGTGCCTCGTCGTCATCAATCGATGGGCCAGAGCTAGCGCCCGCGCCTCCGACCGATGGACCAACCGCCGGCACCAGCTCAGCGAAATTATTCAAATTATTCAACTTTGTTCGTTACTCCTTTCGGAGGGTAAGCCTCGATCGGATCGACCGAGACATTACTACTTTTATCGTAGTAATATTCTCAAGCATAGTATCTTAGCAGAAGAATGTCAACAGCGGGAATCCGGCTGCCGAAAGACCAAAGTCGTCAGACAGAATCCCGTCAAGCGCATCCGGATTTCGACGGGCATCCTGGTACCGATCGGTGGCTGTAAGAGAGGTCCACAGCGTCAGTCAACCGAGCCCCAAACGGTTTGAACGCCACGATCCATCTCATTGATTGCAGAGGAGGCGCTGGACGAGGCCGCGTCGGTGCCGGACCCCAACCTTCTCGAAAACGTGCTTGAGATGATCCTGCACCGTGGATTCCGCGATGATCAGAGCGGCGGCAATCTCTCGTGTCGAGGCCCCTCGGATCACCAGATCAACCACCTCTTGCTCGCGCGGGGTGAGCCCGTAGGTCGCGGGCCGAAGCCATGAGATCTCCCGTGGCTCTAACGGCTCCATCACGATGATCGTGTCCCCCGTTCGTCCCTCGACTCCTTCACCCGCCGCTGCTTGCAGCCGAATCCAGCATCCGGTCCGTCCACGGGCGTGGATGCTGGGCACCGCATCGGAGAGAGGCCCTGCCATCACCCGACGAACGGCGCCGATCGCAAGCCAGACCGCGGCTGGAAGGTTCTGCCCCATTTGGCCATCGCCATCGAAAGCGCCCAACTCCCCCAAGTACTGCTGGGCCGCCGCGGTCCGCTGCACGGTGTTGCCATGGCGATCTAGGACGAGAACGGCGGGGCCTGTCTCCGCAAACGGACTAGCCTCAGCGGCACTCCTCAGCGTTGCCGATCGAAAGCCGGCGCCAAGATGCGGAGCCAGGCGCCGCAGCAGGGAGATGGTCTCCGGGGCGAACTCTCGCGCGTGGCTATCGCGAAAGAGTACTAAGCCGCCCCACGGCTCACCACTCACCGCAGCCAGCGCGATCAGATCCTGACGAATGCCGTGCGCGGACAAGAAGGCACGTCGGGCCGAAAACGACGGTGCGTCACGACCGCTCGGCAAGATGACCCGCCGTCCGTCGTGGATCAGGCGGGCGAAGAGCTCGGCGTCTTGATCAAAGTACACATCGGCGAAATAGCGGCGCATTGTCGTTAAATCGCCGGTATGGGAATCGGCCCCAACGATGAGTCGGCTGGCCGGGTCGAACTCGACCAGACAATGGCGGTCCCAGCCGACGGAGGGGTGGAGAGCCGCGAGCACCCGTTCCCACAGTGCTGCCATCGATAACCCTGCGTAGCAGCTCGCCATCACCTCGCGCACGATCCGTTCAGTTTTACTCGTCGTCATCCTGGTGTTCATTGGTCACCTCGGTCCGGAGAACGCCCACCTATGTCGCACGTGGTCCAGTATACCGCAGGAGAGATCGCCCGAAATCCCAGAAATCTGGGATGGGAGACACGGACGCGCTCGGTTATGCTTCTTCGTAGAAGATGATCCGTGGAGGACCGACGTGGAGCGTGAGCAGAACAAAGAGATCATTCGGCACTGGTTCGAAGAGATCGTGAACGGGAAGATCGACCGGGCAACGCTGCTTGCCGAGATGGACACGGTGATCGCGCCGTCCTTCGTGGACCACGATGGCCCCGATCCGGTGCACGGGCGAGCCGCGTTGGAGCGGGCCCTATCTGCTCTGTTGACAGCGCTTCCGGATGCCCGGCTGAAGGTTGAGCAGCTCATTGGCGAGGGGGATCTGGTCGCGGTGCGCGTGCGCGGCGAGGCCACTCACACCGGCGAAGCGATGGGCATCCCCCCGACCGGCAAGCGGATCGCCTGGACGGAGAACGAGATATTCCGGTTGGACAATGGGCGCATCGTGGAGAGCTGGGGCGAGGGATCCCTCGACGAGGCGTTGGGGCAGATCGGCTTCGCCTTCCGAGCAAAGCAGCCAACGGCCGGCTGATCTACAGTCGCGAGAGTTCAGGAATTGGAGGCGCGATGCCGCTCGAACGCATCCAGCCCGCCGGGCTGAAGAATCTGCCGCTTTTCACCCACGTTGTCAAGGCCGGAAACACGGTGTATCTCGCCGGGCAGGTCGCGCTGGACACAGACGGTCAGGTCGTGGGGCGCGGAGACATCACGGCGCAGGCCGCCCAGGTCTTCGAGAATCTTCGGACGGCGCTGGCCGCGGTCGGGGCGAACTTCTCGAACCTGGCGAAGATCACTGTCTTCGCCACTGACGTGAGCTTTCTGCGCCCGATCGCCGAGGTCCGCGCCCGCTACCTTGGTCGGCCGGATCCGGTCGCGAGCACGTTCGTCGTGGTGGCCGGGTTGGCGTGGCCGGAGTTTCTGCTGGAGATCGAGGCGATCGCGGTCCTTGACTAATGTAAAAGCCAGATTCCGTTGGCTTATTCGACATCGCCGTCCTGCCCCCGATCAATCGATCACGCATTTTGCATCACCCGACTGCCCTTCGGAAACGCCGCCCGTGCCATCCGCTCTGTCTCGGTGGAAATCGGACCGATCGACCTTAGCTTCATCGATACCACTTACCTCGCCCGACAAGGGCGAACTCGCCCCATATACTGGGTTCGACCATGAGATTCCTAACCACTCCAAGGTTTTCCTACGCAGGCGGGCTCGATATCTCAGCCAGCCCATCGTGATCCAGAGTGGCGAGCGCTGCATCCTAGATGGGATAGAGGTCGACGGTGACACGCGCATCGGCTCGGCGCCGCTGGAGTGGATTCAGAGTGGAACGGTGATTCAGCTCGTGGTGACAGTTCCCCCTGATGACGTATTGCGCGTCTATCATTCGATTGTCACTCACTCTCCGAGTTGCGACCTTCCGAAAACGGGCAGGGGAGGAAGCTGACTGAATCCTCCCCTCCAGAATACCGATGATGGGGATGGTAGACGGCTAGTCCGGACGGACCAAACCAAAGCCGAATAGACTACTCTTTTCATTAACGACTGGTATGAGTATAACGTGACGACAAGGGGCAACGGCCTATTATCTCTTCGACGGCGTGCCAATCGCCATGAAGCAGGGTACGACGCTGTACTACTCGGACCACGATTACCTGGGTCGCTTCGTCTCGGCAACGAGTGAGAGCGAGGAGGGCTGCGCCCGTGATGGTCCCTTTGGTCAACCGCGTCTCTCAGGAGCAGCCTAGGCAGAGATCGGCTCTTCACCGTTCAGATCGTAACCTCTCCGGCACGCTGAGCCGCGATTTAGGCAAGGCTGTAATCTGCTATCATTCGCGCGGAGGTGATCACAGTGGCAAATGTTCTCGAGTCATTTCGGTTAGATAGACAAGTAGCGCTGGTAACCGGCGCCGGGAGTGGACTGGGGGAAGCGTTTTCGCTCGCTCTGGCCGAAGCGGGGGCGGACGTGGCTTGCGTCGACGTTCAGCGCGAGGCCGCCGAGGCTACGGCTCGGCAGATCCAGGCGCTGGGTCGACGCGCGGTAGCTATCGCGGCCGACGTCAGCCGCGAGGTAGATACCTCGGAGATGGTCCGGTCGGCAGTTCAAGCTCTCGGTGGGCTGGACATTGCGTTTGCTAATGCCGGGATCGCCGGGACGTCACAACCGCTGATCGAATCGACGCTGGAGACCTGGCAAAAGGTCATCGACGTCGACCTCACCGGCGTTTACCTGACAGCTCGAGAGGCAGCGAAAGTGATGGTGCCGCGACGCCATGGCAAGATTATTAGCACCGCGTCGATCTACGGTTTCGTCGCGAACTTGCGCCCGGGCCGAGGTCGGGCGTACGCCGCGGCGAAAGCCGGCGTGGTCAACCTGACACGTAGCCTGGCGATCGAACTCGCTCCCTACAATATTCAGGTGAACGCGATCGCCCCGACATTTGTCCGGACAAACATTGCCGGGGGAATGCTGCGCGGCGAGACCGCGGAATCGCGCCAATATCTCGCCGAAATTGCCGAGCGGACGCCCATTGGACGGATCGGCACTCCGGAAGAGCTCAAGGGGGTTGCCGTTTTCCTGGCCTCGGCCGCCTCGAACCTCATGACCGGCTTCACTGTTGCGATGGATGGTGGCTATCTCGCCTGGTAGGGCTACTGGGGAACGACGGGCAGAATTCCTGAGTTACACCTGATCCGCGGGGCGAGTAGAGCAGATGACATCGGCAGGTAGCCCCCCTAACTCTCCTCCAGTGAGAGAGAATCTGCGAGGGACTCTCTGCTCCTGTGTCTCTGCACCTCTGCGGTCCGGTTGGGTTCCTTTTTCTTAGTCACCCGTGCTCAGCTTGCCCGGATTGAGAATTCCCGCCGGGTCCAAGGTAGCCTTGAGATGGCGGAAGAGAGCGTAGCCGTGGCCAAGCTCTTCGGGAAGCAGGTGGGCGAAACGAATACCAACGCCGTGGCAGTATTCAATCGAGCCACCTTGGGCGCGCGCCAGACGCAGAGCAGCGTCGGTGGCCTGGTCGAGCGGTGAGAGCCCGCCGTTCTTAACAGGGGCGACATCCGAGCCTTCGAGGATCACCGAAACGAGCTCCGGCCGCCCCCAGATTCCAAACGAATGGGCGGCGACGCCGTGCTCCTGCGCGAGTTGAACGACCGCCGCGCAGTAGTCAAGTACACGCTCAATCGGCACGGCAACGTCGAGGTAGCGGCTACCGTAACGCGGTCGGCGGCGAGGCAGTAGCGAGGCATCACGGTTGAGAAAGCGGAGCGCGCTGTCGTGGCGATGCTCCCAGAAATGGGCTGCCGCGGCCACGCCGAGATCGGTTCCCTGATAGTCGCACGCGATCCGCAGTGCTAGACTGGTCGCGGCGCTGACGACCTCGGCAGGACCGTCGAAGACCAGGAATAACCGAGAGGGCGCTGCCAATGGCTCGCCCTCTTCTTCCTCGTAGTCGATCATCGCCGGCTGCAAGCCGACGCCAACCAAACGATCGATCGCTCGAAACCCATCGGCGAATTTGGGGAAGCGAACTCCCGTCAGCGCACGCGCCTCCGGCCAGGGAAAGAGCTGAACGACGATACTGGTGATTACCCCGAGTGTACCCTCGGCACCAACGAACATCGGCCAGAGATCCGGCCCGGCTGACCGCTTCGCCGCGCCGGCCCAGCTCACTACCTCGCCGGTCGGCAGAACGACCTCGAGACCACGTACCTGGTCTTCCATCGCTCCGTAACCGGCGGCGAGGTATCCCACACCGTTCGTCGACACCGCACCGCCGACGGTGGCGATTGGCTGACTCCAAGGATCGTGGGCAAATAGCAGTCCTTGGCGTTCGGCAGCCTGGGCAAGCTCGCCGAGGATGACGCCGCTTTCGACCCGGGCTAAGCGATTACCCGGCTCGATCGAGCGGATACGATTCATTGCCCCGACGTCGAGGATGATACCATTGCGAATCGGCAAAGCGCCACCCATGACGCCGGTCCCCGCGCCATAAGGGACGACCGGCACGCCGGCCGCGGTTGCTTGATGAAGCACCATCGCGACGTCGTCGGTCGCGCGTGGACGGACGATTGCCGCCGGGGTGCCAAGTGGATATGGCAACGGCATGCGCGGCCGAGGCGGAAACCAGACAAAGCCCGGGTAGCGGGCGATTGCCTCCGGGCTGGTCAAGACCTGCTCGGGGCCAAGCTTGGATTGGAGAGTTGCGATAACCGCGGAAGCAGCAGTTGTACTGGAATTGTGTCGACTCATTACTGGTCACTCCTCTGGTTTTCTACCATGGAGTGAGCGAGAAAGCAAAACCGGCGCGGCACGACTAGCGTCATCTCGCCCCGCCGTGTTCGAGCATCTCACGCTCTTCTTCGACCAGTTCGGTCTCCTCCTCCAGCAAGCCAACCTCGCGCCGGGCAATGCCAAGCAGCTCGTTAAAGATGCGTCCTCCTACGGCAATCGCGCAGGCATCGCCGACAAAGGTCGCCAGCGCTTGGACACCGCGATCGATTCCTGGCGAAGCGCCGGGCACGGGTGGGACGTCGACAAAGCGCGGACGGAAGATCAGTGCCATGAAGAAGCCGACCCACATGCCAAAGCAGAGGTGGCAGCGCACGAGCTCGCCCAGCCAGCGCGAGCGACGGACGAGCCATTGTCGAAAGCCACGGAACAGGAGCGACTCGACTACGATGATGGTAATTTGGTGGTTGACCCCGCCGAGCAATAGGAAGTACAAGAGTGATTTCAAGGTCAGCCTCGCCACCCCACGGATTATCAGCGACGCCAGTTGAGGGAACATGATAGGAGCGCAAGATCCATTCCTAATGAGTTGAATATGCCTATTGCCTTAGGTACAACACTTTTTACATCGACATGCTAGAATGGCAGAGAGAACTCGGTGCTCGCGAGCGTGGCTATTGATTCACACTGCCAGGAGGCCGACGATGTACTTCAAGCAGATCCTCGACGAGCGGTGTGGCTGCGCGTCCTACGTCATCGCGTCGCGCCAGACCTACGAAGCCGCCATTGTCGATCCGTCGATCATGACCGAGCAGTACGAGGCTTTGCTCCGGGAGCGCCGCTTTCGCTTGCGCTACGTCATCGACACCCACGTCCACGCTGATCATATATCCGGTGCTCGGCAGATGGCCACGGCCCACAACGCGACCCTCTGCCTCCACGAAGCCGCGCAGGTCTCCTATGCGTTCCGGGGTCTCAAAGATGGCGAAGAGCTATCCCTTAGCCAGCTCCGGCTCCGGATTCTTCACACCCCGGGGCATCGCCCCGAAATGATCTCGATCTTGATCATCAACCCGCCTCGCAGCCCGGAGCCTTCAATGGTACTGACTGGCGACTCGCTGCTCGTCGGCGACGTCGGGCGGCCGGACTTCGGAGGCGGCGACGCCGGGCAGCAGTACGAAAGCCTGAATCGCCTGCTGCGGCTACCGGACTGGGTCGCGGTTTTTCCCGGTCACTTCGAAGGCCCCTGTGGCGCCGGCATGTGCGGGCGGCCGAGCACGACCGTTGGATTCGAGCGTCTCTATAACCCGCTCGCGCGGCTCGACAAAACGCCTTTCATCGCCAAGCTGATCAGCGAGGTGCCGGCCCGTCCGTTGAACATCACCGCGATCGAAGCTACCAACCGTGGCCTGGCCGATCTCCCCTGGGCGATGTTGACCACCGCGCCATCGGTCGAGGAAGTCGACCTCGCTGCGCTCGAGTCGCGCCCGGACAATGCCTTCCTTCTTGACGTCCGGGAGCCAGAAGAATACGCCCACGGCCATGTGCCCGGCGCGATCAATCTACCCCAAGCGGATCTCGCAACCCGTCTGGCGGAGATTCCTCGCGACCGGCCAGTTTTTGCGATCTGTCAGGGCGGAGTCCGCTCGCTGCGCGCCGCGCAGTTTCTCAAGCAAGTCGGCATAGGGCATGTCGTTAGTATGCGAGGAGGGACCGAAGCCTGGATCAACGCCGGCAAGCCCGTTTCCTACGGAGACACCACGCTCGAAAAGCCACGGGTCGCCGAGTCGGAATGGGCACACGCGGGGGTAATTGGCCACAACCGCTGAGCCCGCCTGGGTATTCCCTTTCCTGGGGAGAAGGTTAAGGTGAAGGCTACTTGGCTAAGGGGTCAGTGTATGTATCGTCGGTGGTGAAAAATCTGATTCCTGGCTTGGTCATCCTTCTACTCGTACCTCGACATTCTCGATCTCTAACCACTGCGTTTCCGACGCCGCGACGAGTCCGAGGCTAAAGCGTCCCTGGGGCGTGGCGATGGCATAGCTGTTATCAATCCAGATCACTAATTCGAGCGGTCCGGCCGGTGCTGGTGCGGTCATCACCTCTTGACCGTCGACTCCAAAGGTCGCGGTACCGTCACGCCAGTCGAGCCTGTACGAGTGAGTGGCCGTCAGATCGAGTTCACTCAAGTCGACCTCGGCGACGCCGATCGCTGTCTGAACGATCGGCCAGAACCAGCGGTAGAGCGTTGGCTGACGCATCAAGAGGAAGCCGAGTGGTGCAAACGGAAGGAGAGCAAAGAACAGCAGGCGCTGCGCATCGAGTACGGCAGCCTTGAAGCCATACCCCGGCACGCCCAGTGCCAAAGGAACGTCGAATGGCGGTCCGCCAAAGAAAAACCACACCGCGCGAGGCGGACGCGGACGGCGCACGGTCGGGCCGATTCCGGCGTTCCAAAAGCCGAAGCCAGCCGTGCCCCGTAGCCACTCCACCGGGTGACTGAAGCGGGCCCGGACGATCAAACTGAGCGGCGGTCGCCAGCGATTCGGCTCGCGGCCAAGTAGCTCGGCGTCGGAATAGATCGCAGCAGTGGACGGCAGGCGGATCAGGCGGAGACCCGCATCAGTGCGTTCAATGCGGGCCTCCCCTAGGTGAAGAGGGTGAAGCGAGTTCGTCCAGTCAGATGCGCCCGTCGGTAAGCTCACATACCTACCTCCGGTCGTACTCGCCCAGTACCACGTCGGCTAGTGCCTGGATAAACCGCGGCGAGAGGTTCAGCGACTCGATCCGCTTGAAGGCGATGCCGAGGGATTCCGCTTCTTCGCGTGCCGCGACGTCGATATCGTAGAGAATCTCCAGGTGATCGCTCAGAAATTGGACCGGCACCATCAGGACATGACGATGACCACGCTCGCGAAGCCCGGGCAGTAGATCTTTCATATCCGGCTTGAGCCATTCCTCCGGAGTGTGGCCGGCGCTCTGATAGGCAAATTGCCAGCGATCGTCGGACAGACCGACACGCGTGGCGAGCGCGCGCACCGTTTCTTGAAGCTGGTTGAGGTAGTCCGGCTCGTGATCGACGACCCGCTTGGGCAGACTGTGCGAGGTGAGCAACAGCGGCACGCGGTCTCGCAGATCAGGAGGGAAGCTCGCGAGCGCTTCCTGTACCCGCTCCGCCAAGGCGTCGAGGAAGTGAGGATTGAGATGCCAAGCTCCGGCCACCCGCGCTTTGACCGGTTTGCCCTCGGCGGCGAGCTGAGCGCAGGCATTTTCGACCGCTTTATGGTAGCCACTCATAATGTAGGGGGAATACTGCGGCGAGAGGATCACCGCGATAACCTCGGAGATGCCTCGCTCGGCCAGCTCGCGCATGGCCTCGCCGATGAAAGGCGGCGAGTGGCGCATGCCGATCGAGACGACGAAACGCGGGCCACCCGGCCGCTCGTGGGCTAGTTCGGTCTGTAACACCGCTGCCTGCTGGCGGGTAATCTCAATGAGTGGCGAGCCACCGACGACCCGATAACGTCGCTGAAACTCGGCCACCAGATCGTCCGGAGCAGGCCGACCACCGCGCACGCTGGCGAGGTAGGCCGGCACGTCCTCTGGCTTCGGAGCCGAGCCGAAGGTCATCAAGAGAACCCCGATGGTGGCGATGGTTGGCTTACTGGTTGATTTCGTCAGTACGTCGCTCATCATCATCCCTTCCGGGCGGTCGCCCGATGGACCGCCTCGACGACGCGCGTGAGCACGTCTGGATCGGTTTCGGCAGGCACGCCGTGGCCCAGATTGAAGATGTGGCCCGGTCGCCCGCCGGCGCGCTGCAAAACGTCTTGCATGCCCTTTTCGAGCCGCTCCCAGGGCGCAAGTAAGAGCACGGGATCCAGATTACCCTGGATGCCCCGGTCCGTGCCGATCTGCGCCCAGGCATGATCCAAGGGAATTCGCCAGTCGACGCTAATCACGTCACCGCCGGCTCGGGTCATCCCGTCCAGCAACGTCGCCGTGCCGGTGCCAAAATGGATCGTCGGCACCCCGGCGTTACCCAAGCCATCGAAGATGTACCTGGTGTGCGGCAGGACGTATTCCTCGTAGTCCTGAGGAGCGAGCGCCCCGACCCAGCTATCAAAGAGCTGGACCACCTGTGCCCCGGCTGCGATCTGGGCGCGCAGATAACGGACGACGACCTCTGAGACTTTACTCAAAAGCGCATGCCAAAGCTCCGGCTCGCCGAACATGAGCGCCTTGGCCTTGGTATAGTCGCGCGACGGACGGCCTTCGATCAAGTAGCAGGCGATGGTAAACGGCGCTCCCGAAAAGCCGATCAAGGCGGCCTTGCCGCCGGCCAGTTCGCGACGGACCATGCGAATCGCCTCGAAGACGAATGGCGTCGCTTCCTCGGCCTCGCGCACCTGGAGCGCATCGACCGCGGCACGGCTACGGATCGGCTGATGAATGATCGGCCCGATCTCGGGCTGAATCTCCAGTGATACGCCCATTGCCTCGACCGGCAGCATAATGTCAGCGAACATCACCGCACCGTCGACCTTGAAGCGGTCGACCGGCATCAACGTGACCTGGGAACAGAGTTCCGGCGTCTTGGCGAGCGTCATGATATCGTAGCGGGTCCGGAGCTCGCGGTAAGCCGGTAGACAACGTCCGGCCTGGCGCATGAACCAAACCGGCGTCATGTCGACAGATTGGCGACGACAAGCCGCCAGAAAACGGGTTTCTGAAGTCATCGCGGGCATAATGCTTTTATCTTTCCTGGCTGGTGACTCGACCTGCCCCATTGTGCTATGTTCGTTGGAAGTATAATCGGCCTTGGCATCGGCTGCAAAGAAACGAAACTATTGTTCGCGGAGGACAGATGGCTATCCTGATTACCGGCGGCAATGGCTACATCGGCCGCTGGCTAGCACACGAGCTTCTCGATCATCAGATCGACGTGACGACCTTCGACCGCGTTCCCCCGGACCCGGCCGCCAAGCCGGATCTGCCCGCCTCGGCGCGCTCGGTCGTCGGCGACATCACCGACCGTGAAAGCTTCATCAAGATCTGCCGTGCCGGCGACTACAGCGCGATCATTCACCTCGCTGGTATCGTCACCATGGGCTGCGAGCAGAACCCGGACCTCGGCATGCGCGTCAACCTTGGCGGCACGCATAACGCCCTCGAGGCGGCCCGGCTGGCTGGCATTCCGCGCTTCGTCTTCGCGAGCACGATTTCAGTTTACGGTCCGGACGTCGAGCAGCCGATGACCGAGGCGACGCCGGCCCGGCCATTGACCTGGTATGGCCAGAGCAAGCTGATGGCCGAGCAACTCGGGCTCTACTACCAACGTCGCTTCGGTCTCGACTTTCGCGCCGCGCGCCTCGCCGCGATTGTCGGTCCCGCCCGCAATGCCGCTTCCGGTTCAGCAACGATGTACACCTCACTGATCATCGAGCGCGCCGCGCTGGGCCAGCCTTACGAAATCGACGTCGATCCCGAGGCTGGCACGCCGGTCTGCTATGCCAAGGACGCCGCCCGGGCCCTGGCCACGCTCGCCACTGCCCCGAGCGCTCCCCAGAGGATCTACCACGTTAGCACCGGCCTCGCCACTGCGGATGGACTGATCAAGATCGTTAAGCAACGCGTCCCGAACGCTCAGTTTACCTTCAAACCCGATCCGCAACTTGCGCCGGTCAGTCGGATCTCTCGCGAGTGGCAGCTCAGCATCGCCGCCGCCGAGCGCGAGCTAAACTGGCGTCCCGCCTACACTATTGAATCTATGGTCGACGACCTGATAGCCATTGTTCGAGGCGAAAAGCCCGGCTGAGACGAGGGAGAGACTCGGGATGAGACGATCCTACCACTGCCAGATCACATTTTGGGGAGATGGCCCTCATCCTGCCCGTTTCACCACATGACCATCCGGTCGGGAATATAATTGAAGTAATGTCCGTTGTCTAAAAGGAAAACTCCGATGAGTCTCACCGAAACGAACGATGGGGTTGGTTTCGGGGTTGACCTCCACCGGTTCGCCGTCGATCCGGAGCGAGGCTTTCTGCCCCCGCGCGATCCCCTCCGCCAGCTTCCGCCGACTTTCGCCACTTGGGAGGAGGTCGCCGCCGACTTGCCGAAGCTCCTCGCGCAGACTGCCCTCGAGCGGGTGGTCGCTCGACTGCCGGTTCTGGATCCGTCCGGGCTCGACGGTGCCGCCTTGCGCCGGGCGATGCTGCTCCTTTCCTTCATTGGCCACGGCTACGTCTGGGAAAAATGGCAAACCGAGCAGCGTGATCGCCTGCCGGCGAACCTTGCCGTGCCGTGGTATCAGGTCGCACAGCGTCTCGGGCGCCCCCCCGTGCTCGCCTACGCCTCCTACGCGCTCGACAATTGGCGCCGTCTGGACCCCAATGGCCCAATCGAGCTTGGTAACCTCGCGCTGCTCCAGAATTTTCTCGGCGGAGTCGACGAGGAATGGTTTGTCACCGTTCACATCGACATCGAAGCGAAAGCCGGCCCAGCTTTAGAGGCGCTCACCCGCGCCCAAGCCGCGGTAGCGCGCGGGGATCTCGATCTGCTCACCAGCTATCTCGAGCGGATCGCCGCGGTCGTCGAACGGCTGGGTCAGACCCTGGCGAGAATGCCAGAGCATTGCGACCCGTACATTTACTACAACCGCGTGCGCCCCTACATCCACGGATTCAGCCAACATCCGGTGATCTACGAAGGCGTTGCCGCCTATCAAGGCGAGCCGCGAGCTTTTTACGGCGAAACTGGCGCGCAGAGCACGATCATTCCGTCCCTCGACGCCGGGCTCGGCATCGAGCACCGACCGGACGAGCTCCGAGTCTACTTAAATTACATGCGCGATTACATGCCTCCGGAGCATCGCGCTTTCCTAGCAGCCATTGAGGCCGGGCCTTCGATTCGTGCCTACGTGCTCGAGCACCAAAAGGAGGGGGTCCTCGTCGACGCCTACAATGAGGCAGTCCACTGGCTCGAGGCTTTTCGGCAGAGACATCTCGAATACGCCGCTGCCTACATCCAGAAACAGAGTGCTTATAGCCCCTACAACTCGACGACGTATGGCACTGGCGGCACGCCATTCATGCCTTACCTGAAAAAGCATCGCGACGAAACCACCGCGCATCAGATTCAGAAAGTGGCCACCACGCCGCATCGCTGAGCTGATCGATCGTATGCATGCCGTATAATCTGCAGTGACGATGACCATGAAAGAGACACTGAAGATTGCTCCTCACGTTGGGATCCTTGGCGGAGGTCAGCTCGCTCGGATGACCGCCGAGGCAGCGATTGGGCTTGGCGTCGAGATCACGATTCTCGAGCGCGAAGCCCAATCGCCGGCCGGCCAGATCGTCGGTGCCGATCACGAGATCGTCGGCCATTGGGACGAGATGGAAAAGCGGCAGGCAATTGCCGATCGGGTCAATCTGATTACGCTCGAGAGCGAGTTCGTCGACGCCGAGATCCTGCAATGGTTTGTCGATCACGGCACCCCTGTCTACCCCGGTCCGGCCACCTTACGGATCATTCAAGATAAGCTGAAACAGAAGGAAACGCTCGCCATGGCCGGCTTACCGGTGCCGCGCTTCCGCCCGGTGCGGTCAACCGCCGAGCTGCTGGAGGCCGGCGAGAAGCTGGGTTGGCCGCTGGTCCTGAAGACCCGCCGACTGGGCTACGATGGCCACGGCAATGCAACGGTCGCTGGCCCGAGTGAGGCCGAAGCGGCGCTCACGCGCCTGCTCGGGCCGGTCGAGCGACGCCATGCCAGCGAAGGCAGCTACGATCTCTACGCCGAAGCGTTTGTGCCGTTCGTGGGCGAGCTTGCCGTCATGGTCACCCGGGGACGCAATGGCTCGCTTGCCGTTTATCCGGTGGTGGAAACCGTCCAGCGCGACCACATCTGCCACGAAGTCGTCGTTCCAGCCCGACTGCCATCAGCCGTGAGCACGCAGGTTGCCGAGATTGCCGTGGCGGCAGTCGAAGCAGTCGACGCGGTTGGCGTAGTCGGCGTCGAGCTCTTCCACCTGGCAGACGGCCCCATATTGCTGAACGAGCTCGCCCCGCGTCCCCACAATTCCGGCCATTACACCATCGAAGCCTGTCGGACCTCCCAGTTTGCCAATCACCTCCGGGCCATCCTCGGCTGGCCGCTCGGGCCCGTTGACCTGATCGCCCCCGGCGCGGCGATGGTGAACCTGCTCGGCACGCGTCAGGGACCGGCCAACCCCGGTGGCACTGCCGCGGCACAATCCTTCGACCAGGCTCACCTTCATCTGTATGGGAAGCGTGAAGTCCGGCCGGGACGGAAGATGGGCCACGTGACAGCGCTCGGTGACTCGCCTGAAAAGGCATTGGAGCTAGCCCGACGTGCTGCCAGGTGTATCGTTTGGTGAGAATGCCGATTCTCTCCCCATCTGAGAGACGATCAGGATGCAGTCTGCATGGCCAACTCCTAAAAATCGTGGCAATAGACGAAGGAGCAGACTTGCAAGTCCCTCACCCCGTCGGCTGCGACTGCCCCTCTCCGTCCCGGCATGAGAGGGGAGAGCGCATAGCATAGCGGGGCATTCTAGAATTAACGAGAGGAAAACTAGTATGAGGAGTCAGAACACCGAGACCAATCCTTTGGTCGGCATTGTCATGGGTAGCGACTCCGATTGGCCGGTGATGAAAGCAGCAGCCGAGGTTTGCGCATCCTTTGGCATCGTTCACGAAGTCCGCGTAATTTCCGCTCACCGCACGCCCCTTGACATGGCGGAGTATGGGAGGACTGCCCACGAACGTGGAATCAAAGTGATCATAGCCGGGGCGGGGGGCGCCGCCCACCTCCCCGGTATGCTAGCCGCGCTCTCGCCACTGCCGGTCATCGGCGTACCGGTGCCGCTCAGTCACCTCGGAGGGATGGACTCGCTCCTCTCGATTGTCCAGATGCCACGCGGTGTGCCAGTTGCAACCGTGGCGATCGGTAATGCAACCAACGCCGGCCTCCTCGCCGTTCAGATCCTCGCGACGAGTAATCCTGCCCTCTTGGACAAGATCCTCGCCTACAAGGCCGCCCGCGCCGCGGACGCCCGCACTGCGGACCAGAGGCTGCAGAGCCACGAGTGATTGAGAAGTGGTGAATTCCAGTTTCCTGAATTACTTCTTCTTGACCTCGATCCCCGCGCTCCGTTCCAGCGGAATAATCTGGGCTGGAGTGCCGGCCCGGCCAAGGCCAGCCGCTTGGGCTTCCTGCAACACCTGCTGGGTCAGCGCAGCGGCGAGCGTGCGCACTTTGAGCTGCTTGCCCAGATCGACGGCCAGGCCAACATCTTTATGCATCAGGTCGATCATGAAGCCAGGATCGAAATTGCGGTCGATGATCGCTCGACCAGTCGAAGCAAGGGTCCGGCTGGCCGCCGAGCTATTGTTCGTCACTTCGAGCAGCAGTTCGGGATCGATCCCAAACTTCGCACCAAGAACCAGACCTTCGCAGACACCAACCGCGTTGATCGCCGACATCATATTGTTAACTATCTTGACAACCGCCCCTGAGCCCACTGGCCCGATGTGGTAGATCCGCTGGCCCATCGCATTCAAGGCGGGTCGGACACGCTCGACCGCTGCCGCCTCGCCGCCAACCATGATCGACAAAGTGCCATCACGTGCGCCGGTCGTCCCACCGCTGATCGGTGCGTCGAGGTAGCTGACCTTCTTTTCCGCGGCTTGGGCAGCGATTTTCTGATGAGTCGACGGATCGATCGTGCTCATATCGACCAGAACGCTACCCGGCTGCACGCCGCTCAGCACACCCCGCTCGCCGAGGTAGACTTGTTCGACATCGGCAGGCATCGGCAAACAAGTGAACACCACATCCACCTGCTCGGCCAAGGCAGCCGGCGAATCCGCGGCGGTCGCTCCCTCGGCGACCAACTCCCGAACCGCTCCCTGACTCCGGTTGTGGACAGTGAGGGAGAATCCTGCCTTGAGTAAGTTCCGTGCCATGGGCTTGCCCATCAGCCCCAAACCAATGAATCCGAGCTTATCAGCCATCGTTGTCTCCCGTTTGGGTGTTGGAATGTTGGTCAGTTCATGCCGGGTTCTGTCTTTATCAGACGTCTGTTTTCCCTGCTTATTATAGCGCTGGTCAACAGGGCTCACGCCGGCCGAAAGCCTAAAAGAGTAGTTTTGCCAGTCCCAATGCTCCCTGCCTCCAGGGCACCCGATGCGAGACGCCAGAGCGATGCTCGAACTTGTGAAGGTTCGCCAGGTACCATTGGAAGTTCCGCACCAGGGCATCTTTGTTCGAGTACCTCGGCTGGTAGCCGAGAACTCGCTCGGCTTTCTCAATCGACACAAAGGAGTCCTTCGAAGCAGTTTCGTAGACCCATTTGTAGAGCGGCGAGAGATGATAAAACTCGAGGACGCGCAGCGCCCAGATGACTGGCCAGGCCGGGAAAGGACGGATCTTTTTGCCAAAGCCGGCGTAGTCGAGCACGGCTTGGTAGTCTTCGCCCATCGTGGTGAACTCTTTAGCACCAACGTTGAAGGTGTCGCTCACCTTGTCCTTTGGCCCGGTCGCCGCGAGGTAGATCGCCTGGCACAGGTCTTCGACGTCGAGAAGCTGGTAGCGGTTCTTACCGTCACCGATCATCGGGAAGCCTCTGCCATCTTTCGCCCAATCATAGAGCAATGCGAAGACCCCTAGCCGCTCCGGTCCAACGAACGATTTCGGTCGGATGATTGTCACGCACATGCCACGGCGGCGATAGGCGGCGCAGACCTCTTCCGCCATGATCTTTGCCTTGCCGTAAGGGCCGACACCGTCGAGCTTGTCGTCTTCGAGCAGAGGATGGTGATCAGGGATCCCGTAGACCGCGGTCGACGAGATGTGAATGAAGCGATCGACCTGGTGACGGAAGGCGGAATCGACGACGTTGCGGGTTCCGTCGACGTCGGTCGTAAAGATGTCTTCCGCTTTATAGAGCGGTAACGCGGCTGCGGTGTGCACGACGACGTTGATCCCCTCCATCGCCTGGTCCACCGCTGCGCGGTCGCGAATGTCGCCCTTGAGGTGAAGGACCCGATCCTTGACGTCTTCGTAATCAAACTCGGCGAGGTCGAAGGTGACGACCTCATGCCCCCGCTCTAGCAAATAGCGAGTGAGATTGATACCAAGAAAACCGGCCCCACCGGTGATTAAATACCGTGCCAAGCCTCTAACCTCAGCATTTTCTGTGTCCTCTGTGCCTCTTTACGCGAATAGTGTACAATTGCGCCTAAAGAGAAGACAAAGGCAAGGGCACAATACTAGTATGCGGTACCAGGATCTGATTAGCAAAGACGTCGGCGGCGCCATCTCCGGCGGGCTCGATAGCTGCACTGCCACGGCGTGGCTAACCGAAAAAGGAGCGCGCGCTCACTGCTTCGTCGTGGATCTCGGTCAGCCCGACGAGACGAATTTGGACGATGTCCCCAAGCGGATGCTCGCCTGTGGCGCCGTCGAGGCTGCGGTGATCCCTGGACAAGAGGCGCTCGCCGAGGCAGGTCTCCAGGTCATTCAGAGCCAGGCCCGCTACGAAGGCGGCTACTGGAATACGACCGGCATCGCCCGCTACGTGACCACCGCCTTGATCATTCGTGAGCTGGAGAAGCGCGGAATCGACGTGCTCTTTCACGGCGCCACCGGCCGCGGCAACGATCAGGTTCGCTTCCAGCTCGCGGCCAACATGCTCGCGCCAGGGATCCAGGTTTACGCGCCCTGGCGGGATCCGGCCTTCATCGAGACGTTTGGTGGCCGCGCCGAGATGCTCGCCTACTGTGCCGAGCGCAAGCTACCGGTCCGGGCCACCCTGGAGAAGCCCTACTCGACCGACGCCAACTTCCTGGGGCTGACCCACGAAGCTGGGCAGCTCGAATCGCTGTGCACCCCGGCCGCTCACGTTGAGCCTGGCATGGGCGTCTGGGCGTGGGACGCGCCGGACAAGCCGGAGACTGTAACGATCCGCTGGGAGGCCGGCGTGCCGGTCGCGATCAACGGAGAGCACACCTCCCTGGTCGAGACGTTCCACCAGGCGAACCGGATCGGTGGTCAAAACGGCGTCGGCATCGGCGTCCACGTCGTCGAGAATCGCTTTGTCGGGATCAAGTCGCGCGGCGTCTATGAAGCCCCGGGCATGGAAATTCTTGGTCAGAGCTACGCTTACCTGCTCCAGCTCGTCCTCGATCGCCGCGCCCGAGACGTCTACGATGCCCTTTCGCGCCAGATCTCGACCCAGATTTATCAGGGCTACTGGTACGACCTGGCTACGACCACCGCTCTCGCCGCGCTGAAGCCACTCCTTCCACTCATGACCGGTACCATCGTGCTGCGCTTGTACAAGGGCAACATCTTCTTCGAAGGTGCCGAGGATACGCCGCACTCGCTCTACAGCTCGGACATCGCCTCGATGGAGCGGATCGGCAGCTTCGATCACGCCGACGCCGAGGGCTTCCTCAAGGTCCTGGGCGTCTCCGCCCGCAATTTCGCCGAGCGGCAGTTCCAGGCGCTTGAGCGCGAAATTTGAGGTAACTAACGGCTCCCTAGCTCATCCCACAAAAGCGCCGAGGTCCGGATCCCACCGAAATAGTTCTCGATCAGGAAGCGCTCGTTGGGAGCGTGCAGGTGATCGTCCTCGAGGCCAAAGCCGAGCAGGACAGTCGGCGCGTGCAACTCATCGGTGAAGGTCGCGACGACTGGAATCGTGCCGCCCTCGCGCTGGTAGACCGGCTTGACGCCGAAGGCCCGCTCGAGTGCCCGCGCCGCGGCTTTCACCGCCGGGTGATCGATGGGGGTCACCACCGGCTGGGCGCCGGCCATGCGGGTAAAGGTCATCGTGACGGTGGCCGGGCATATTTTGCGAAGGTGGGCCTCGACGAGGTCGCTGATACGATCGGGATCCTGATCCGGTACGAGTCGGCTGCTCAGCTTCGCCGAGGCCCGCGACGGCAGGACCGTTTTCGAGCCTTCGCCGGTAAAGCCACTCCAGATGCCATTGATCTCGAGAGTCGGTCGGGTCCACATGCGCTCCAGGGTGCTGTAGCCAGCCTCGCCAAATAGCTCGGCTACGCCAATCGAGTGGCGAAACTCGGCGTCGTCGTGCGGCAAACGGGCAAACTCGGCGCGCTCGGTGGCGGTGATCTCGCGCACGTCGTCGTAGAAGCCGGGGACCCGGATCCGTCCTTTGTCGTCCTTCAGCGAGGCAAGCATGTCACAAAGAACCTCGGCCGGATTCGCGACCGCGCCGCCGTAGAATCCGGAATGCAGATCGCTGTTTGGCCCGACCAGATCAATCTGCCAGTAAGCCAGGCCCCGGAGTCCGTAGCAGATCGACGGCTGGCCGCGTCCAAACATCGCGGTGTCCGACACGAGGACGAAATCGGCCTTCAGCCGCTCGCGCTCGGCACGAATCAGCGCGGGGAGATGCTCGCTGCCAATCTCCTCTTCGCCTTCGACGATAAACTTCAAGTTGATTGGCAAACGGCCGAGCGTTCGGAGATAGCTCTCGACCGCTTTCACGTGCAGGTGAATCTGCCCCTTATCGTCGGAAGCACCCCGCGCGTAGAGATAGCCATCGCGCTCGGTTGGCTCGAAAGGCGGCGAATTCCAGAGATTCTCCGGATCCACCGGCTGAACGTCGTAGTGGCCGTAGATCAGCGCGGTCGGCTTCCCGGGTGCGCCGAGCCATTCGGCATAGACGGCCGGGTGACCCGCGGTCGGCAAGATCTCGACGCCCTGCAGGCCGGCGCGGCGGAGATCCTCGGCCACGAACTCGGCGCACCGACGGACATCGCCAGCATGTCTCGACTCGGTGCTGATACTCGGAATCCGCAAGAACTCTCTCAGGTCATCAACGAAGTCGCGCTCGTGGGCAGAAATGTACGTCAAGACGGGATCAACCGTCGAATTCATATTTTCCTCACACTTGGGGTGTAGACTACCGTTAATTATACCGGTCGACGGAGATACAAACCGTGCAACTGACCCACTGTCGCTGGTTGGCCATTCTCGCCACGGCGCTGGTCGTGGCGGGCTGCACTCGCGCGGCGAGTTCCGTAGTAACCCCAGCGGTGCCCCAGCCAACGACCACTCCTTCAATCGAAGGTCCAGCTCCGACCGCGTCGCCAGCCCTCCAGGACACCCAAGCCTCGCCAACCGAAGTACCGACAACTGCCGCGAGCCCACCGGCGACGCCACTTGTCGTCGCTTCGCCGACGGTGCCGCCAAGTCCGGCACCACCAGTGTTGGCCTCGACGACGCGGGCCAGCCCCGTGGCATCGGCTGCTTCGATTAACACGGTCTGGCCGGTGTTCAACGTCGATCCGGGCCGTTCCGGCGCGTCGGTAGGAGACAATCGCCTTGGCCGAAGCAACGTCGGCCAGCTTGAGCTCGCCTGGATCCACCACCTGCCCGCTATCGCCGACGCGCCGCCGGTTGCCGCCGCGAACCGCCTCTTCTTTACCTTGAAAGACGGCCACACTGTCGCGCTTGACGTGCGCACCGGCGAACTGCTTTGGACTGCCGCCACGACCGGCCCCAAGATCACGACTGCCTCGCCCGCGCTCGACCCATCCGGCGCCTGGCTCTACGCCTATGGGCTGGATGGTTACGTCCACAAGTACGCCACGGCTAATGGACAGGAATCGACCGAGGACGGCTGGCCGGTCCGCGTCACACTGCTACCTCAAGTTGAGAAAGGTAGCTCGTCGCTCAACCTCGCCAATGGCCACCTTTACGTGACGACGAGTGGTTACCTCGGCGACCAGGGGCATTACGATGGTCACCTCGTCACGATCGACCTCGCGAGTGGGACGTCGACGATTTTCAATTCCCTCTGCAGCAACCGCCCGGTGCTCCTCGGCGATGATCCCGCCCAGTCCAATTTTTGCGCGTCAGAACGGTCTGGGATCTGGGCCCGGGCTGGCACAGTCGTCGACCCGACAAATGGTAATCTGTTCCTCGCTACTGGAAATGGCCCGTGGAATGGCTCGACTAACTGGGGGGACAGTGTGCTAGAACTGAGCAGCGACGGACGGACATTGCTCGACAGCTACACGCCCTCGAATCAGGTCCAACTGGACCGGCGCGACCTCGACCTCGGCAGCGCCGCCCCGGCCCTCTTACCCGAGCAGCCCACGAGCAAGACGCCATTCCTCGCAGTACAGGCGGGAAAAGATGGTCTTCTTCGTCTGCTCAACCGGCGCAATCTGAGCGGCAAAGGGCGGACCGGCCAATTGGAGGGTGAGCTGCAAAGCCTGCCGACTCCCGGCGGCTGCCAGGTTCTGACTGCCCCGGCCGTCTGGACAGCGCCTGATCAGACGACCTGGGTCTTCGTCGCCAGTTACTGTGGACTGGCCGGCCTGACTCTGAGCACGGATGGCGCGGGGCAGAGCCGATTGGTTTCTCGCTGGGAGCAGCGCACCGGCACGACCTCGCCGATCGTCGTCAACGGTGTGCTCTACGCAGCGCGGAACGGCATCCTCGAAGCGATGGATCCGCAGACCGGTCGTCAACTCTGGCAAAGCCCGGAAGACGGCCAACCCGGGTCAATTGGCCCGATCCACTGGGAAAGCCCAATCGTCGTCGACGGCCAACTGGTCATCGAAGATGAGCGCGGCAACGTTACCGCGTTCGCGGTGCGGAATACAAGCGGCTAAATCGACTCACCCTCCAACATTCCAGTATACTATTATGTACAGTAGTGACTAGAAATGACGGGCAATGGCTGCCCGCGAGTATGCAATGACTGCAATGACTTTACTTGATCCTATTGATGATATCACCATACGTAACCGGGTTGGCGAGCGCAGCTTCGAACGCGGTGTACAGTATTTCCGGGCCGGGGCAATCTTCGAGGCGCGTCGCCAGGGTGCAACCCTCAAAGCGCGGTGCGAAGGCAATCGAGCCATTCCCTACCGGGTCCAAGCGACGCTGGGGGGCCACGGCGTAGTCAGCGCGCGCTGTACCTGTCCGGTCGGTCACGAGGGCCAATGTAAGCACGTCGCGGCGCTCTTACTGACCTGGCAAACCCGGCCCGAAGAATTCGTGGAGATCGAAGATCTCGAAGCATCGCTGGCTCGGCGTAGCAAAGGCGAACTCGTGGCTCTCGTCAAGCAGATGCTTCGCCAGGAACCGGATCTCGAGCTTCTGCTCGAAACCCCACTGCCGGTACCCGGTCAAAGTCGGAGCGCCCATTCGGAAACCTACCGGCGCCAGGCCGCGGCGATCTTTCGTCGCACTGGCTACACCTACGGCGTCGTCGATGAGATCGCCCAAGCCCTCTTGGCGATCATCGCGATCGGCGACGATTTTGCTACCCAGGGTGATTTGGTCAGCGCCGCCGCAGTCTACGTCGGCGTTCTCGACGAGCTACGCGATCAGTACGCGGCGTACGACGACGAAGAAGAGATCTTGCCTGGTGTCGGGCAGCGGTGCATCGATGGTCTAGGGCGGTGTCTTGCCAGCGAATCGGGACTCCTGCCCGAGCGAGAGCGATGGCTGCGCGCGCTCTGGAAAACCTACGCCGTCGACGTTGCGCTCGGAGCAACAAGCCTGAGTCGAAGGGCCGCGTCGACTATCCTCGACCATGCTACGCCAGCCGAGCGCCGTCTAGTGGTGAGCTGGGTCCGGGATGAGCTGCTCCGCGCCCGAGACAATCTCTGTCGCGCTGAGCTTCGCGAATTCTTGCTCGATCTCGAGCTAGACTTCTTGGAAGATGATCAATTCTACCCACTTTGCCGGGAAACTGGACGCTACGCCAGGCTGATTGATCGATTACTGGAGCGCCATCGCCTGGCTGACGCCATCGAGGAAGCCCGACAGCTCGACGACGACCTGATCCTCGACGTCACCAATACCTTTGAGCGACACCAACACCTCGCTGACTTCGAGCGCTTGCTCGCCGAGCGGACGGCGACCACGACTAACCCCCGCATCCTTGAATGGCTACAGCGGCGAAACGAAGCAGGCGGCGATTTGAATGGTGCTTTGGCCCATGCAGCCCGTCTGCTCGATCTGAGGGACAGCTTCGACGACTATCGTGAGCTGCGTCGCCTTGCCCGGACGATCGGTGACTGGACGGCGCTCCGCAATCTGACGTTAGCCAAGCTTCGCGGGCGAGGCTCCCGGTCGACTCTCATTCAGATTTACTTGGACGAAGGCGACGTTGATCGAGCGCTGGAGCTCGTGTCAGGCAGCAACGCGGCCCCACGCGGAGTCGCGGGTAGCGACTTCCGGTTGGCGCTAGAGGTCGCCCGCGCGGCCGAGGCATCCCGGCCGCGTGCGGCATGCGAAATCTACCAGCATTATGCGGAACACCTGATTGCCCAACGGGGGCGCAACAACTACGCCACTGCCTGCGACGTGCTCCGACGAATTCGCACACTTCTGGCGAGCTTGGGCGAGACGACGGCGTGGGAAAACTATCTGGCCGGATTACGCCAAAAGAATCGGTCGTTACGGGCATTCCAGGATGAGCTCGAACTAGCTGGATTATGAGGGGCGATCGGCCACGTTCTCTTCCCGCGGCGGATTTACCCTATCTATCAAGTAACCTCCCACCCTAACCTGAAGAGAAAAGGGGGTGAAAGAAGGATTGTTTCAGCGCAGGCCGGATTGAATGAAGCTGTTGATGAATGCTCGCTGGAAGACGAAAAAGCCGACCAAGAGGGGAACGGTCGTCAGCAGCGTACCGGCCATAATGAGCTGCCAGGCCTCGCCACTTTCGCTGCTCTGAGTGAAGGCGGCTAAGCCAACGGTGAGCGGTCGGCTGGCCGGCGTATTCGTGACAATGAGCGGCCAAAGAAAATCGTTCCAGTGATAGCAAACCGACACGACGCCGAAAGCGACCAGTGAGGGTCGAACCAGCGGCACGTAGACGTACCAGAGTACCTGCCACCAGCTCGCGCCATCGATCCGCGCCGCATCCTCGAAGTCACTCGACAACGCCTTGAATGCTTGAGTCATCAGAAACGTGCCAAAACCGGAGGCGAAGGCGGGGAGCATGATCGCGATCCGATTATCGATCAGATTGAGAAAACGCATGGTCTGGTAATTGGCAACGACGAAGGCCGCGGCCGGTACCATCATCTGGAAGAGAAATAGCGCGAACAGGAGTTGTTTCCCGGGGAAAGACAAGCGGCCGAAGGCGTATCCGGCCAGGATTACCGTGATGAGTTGGACGAGTAGAATGCCACCGACAATGATGACCGTATTGACGTAGTAAGTAGGGAATGGAGCCGAGTTCCAAGCCTCGGCGAAATTCGCCAGGGTAGGGGGCTCGGACCAGACCAGTCCACCGGAGACCGGATCCCGCGCGGCTCGAAACGACGTCGCCACGCTCCAAACGAGCGGCACGATCCAAATCAGCGCCACGACCATCGCGACGACCGAGCGTGCACGCTCGACCCGACGATTCCTCGTCAATCTTCACTCCATCCTTAGTTCCCGTAGTGCGTAAAACGGTCCAATGAACGGTAGTTGAACCAGCTCAGACAAAACAACAAGAGGAGCAGAAGTACCGTCAGCGCGGCGGCCTGGCCAGTGTCCCAGTTCATGAATGCGATCTGGTAGAGATAATAGATGGGCAAGTTCGTCGCATTGTCTGGTCCACCTTGAGTCATCAAGTAAACCTGATCAACCGCTTGAATCCCGGCGATCAAGGCGATCGTCGAGACGAATACCGTCGTCGGCATCAGCAGCGGCAGCAGGATGTAGCGCAGCGATTGCCACCAATTGGCGCCGTCGAGCTGGCTGGCCTCGAGCACGTCGGCGGAGATGCCTTGGAGCCCGGCTAGGAAGAAGATCATATAATAGCCCGCCTGCTTCCAGATTGTCGCAAGCATGACTGCCAGCAACGCGGTCGAGTCTGAGCCGAGCCAGTTCAGGCCCGGAATACCGACGAATTCGAGGGCACGATCGATCAAGCCGTAGCTGGGAACGTAAAGAAAAACCCAGATCGCCGCCGCACTGATCATCGGCAGCACAGTTGGGTAGAAGATCGCGGTGCGGTAGAAGCCAAGCAGGGGTAGCGGACGGTTCAGCAAGAGACCAAGAGCGAGCGCCAGCACCAGGCTGACCGGAACCGTTCCCACGGCAAAGATCAGCGCATTGTGAAACACCTGCCAAAAGAGCGAGCTATTCAAGAGCGCGAGGTAGTTGCCCAAGCCAATGAAGCCACGGTTGGGATTGAGCAGATTGATCCGAAACAAGCTTTGGTAGGCCGATTCGACCATCGGCCAGAGACTGAAGACGAAGAGAAAGATCAGACCGGGCAGCAGGTACAGGTAAGCGGCCCACCAGTCTTTTCGATGGGCCACCCGCGTCCTCGCCGAACTGGTGAGGAGGGCGCTCATTACTCCTTGTCTGCCATCAGTGCGGGCAGGCGCAGCCAACGTTCCTTCTCAATTATTGAAGCTGCTCAGCAGTTGATCGGCTTGCTTCTGCGCATCGTCGAGCGCGGCCTTGGGGGATTGTTTGCCAGTCAGGGCAGCTTGGATGGCATTACTGAGAATCGTTTGGACCTGGGCCATCTGGTGCGTTCCAAGCTCACGCTGAGCATACTGCAACTGGTCCCGGGCGACGAGCGCCTGGGGGAACTTCGTGGTGTAGTCTTTGTACGCCTGCACGTCGTAGCACGACTTGCGTGGCGCAACGTAGCCAGTATTGATACTCCACTGCGCCAGGCTTTCCGGCGCGCACATCGCGGTCACGAACTTCCAGGCCGCGTCCTGGTTGGCCTGAGGAATCCCCTTGAAGATGTACATGTTGCCGCCACCAGTCGGGCTGCCAAACTGCTTGTTTTTTGGATCGAAGGCGACTCCAACGGTAAACTTTGCCTGTGACGCAATGAAAGAGAGACTGCCAGTCGAATGCCAGATCATCGCGGATTTGCCACCGGCAAAGTCGGTCGGCAGATTGCCCCAGTCGAGTGTCCCGTTCGCCATGATCTTATACTTTTGAGCAAGATCGATCACCCACTGGAGTGCGGTTACTGACGCATCGGAGTTGAAGAATACCTTGTTGCCCACGTCGCCCATCACATTCTGCCCGGCTTCGATCGCCAGTGCCTGGAACTCCCAGTAGCTCGATCCCGAGGAGGGGAATGACACCCCCCAACGAGTCACAGCATCGCCGTTCTTTTGAATGAGCTTCTGCCCGAACGACACCACGTCGTCCCACGTTTGAGGAGGCTTGTCACCCAGGCCAGCCATCTTGAGCAGGTCAGGATTGTAATAGAAGACGAGGGTGCTGCGCTGGAACGGCAGGCCTATCAGCGCGCCGTTGAGTTTGGAATCCTGGAGGAAGGCCGGGAAGAAGTCGTCGGCGATTTGGGGATCCGTTGCCTTGGCCATGCTGTCGAGGGGAATCACTGCGCCCATGTCCTGGAGCGTGAAGATTGCCGCCGCATTGAGCACCGCGACATCTGGTGGCTTGCCTCCCTGAATTGCCGTTTGGGCTTTGCTCAAGGATTGAAGATAATCTCCACTATAAACTGGCGTGACTTTGATCGCCCCGTTCTGGGTCGCGTTAAACTTCGCAGTCATATCGTCGATGAGCTTGCTCAACGGACCAGCGACGCCGACCGGGTAGAAGAACGTGAGACTCACCGAGCTGCCAGATGCGGGTTGGGAAACGGCTTGCGGTGCTGTAGTCGGGGCAGCCGTCGCGGCCGGAGCGGCGGCTGGCACACTGGTTGGCGCAGCGGGAGCTTGGGTCGGTACCGGAGCATTCGTCTGGGATGCCGGGGTTGGCGGTGCGCTAGTCGGACTTGGCGCTGCACTTGAGCAGGCCGCGACGACAACCGCCACGACCCCCGTCCCTCCCCAAGCCAGCAGGGCACGTCGGGAAACCATCTCGGACCAACTCGTAGGTGCTCGATTCATCTCTCGCCTCTCCATTTTTTCTCCGGCTAGACCAGATCGACAGACACGGGGCGACGATTGCCCTTGCGCAATCGGCCACCTCCACCCAGGATAGATTAGCGGAACCGACTTAAACACAAGTTAATCCGACCGGCGGGTTGAGTTAATTTTATGATAAAGACCGCAATGTGCCTAGAGTTCTGGATAGGCAAGAAGTCGACAGAGAAAGACAAATCCGATGGCTGATGCCTTGCGCGACACCATTACCCGCGAAAAGCAGTTCCTGGATAGGCAGAGCAAGGCGATCGCATTCTCTTAGCAGGGGATGGAAAGATTCTGAGCTTGTCCGAACCTGGGCCTACGCCTCCTCTGCTGACAGTTCGAGCTATAATACATGATGAGATTTGTAGGAGCAAAAATGGCCAACGAGCTACTCCGCGGTCTGCCGATCGATCACGTTGCCCTCGCTGTGCGCAATACAGACGATGCCCTTCGCCTTTACGTCGACACGCTGGGCATGGAGGCCAGTCCGACTGAAGTCGCCGCGGACGAGAACCTCAAAGTGACCTTCCTCACCGGCGCCAACGCCCGGATCGAGATCCTCGAGCCACTGCCCGGTGATTCAGCGGTGGCACGCTTTCTGGAGAAGAGGGGAGAGGGTGTTCATCACGTCTGCTTCGTTGTGCCGGACCTACCGGCCACGCTCGAGCGCTTGCGCGTCGCCGGTTACCAACTCGTCGATGAGCAGCCGCGACAGAACTTTCACAGCCGCTGGCTGGCTTTTGTCCATCCGAAGTCGACCAACGGGGTGATGATCGAGCTCTACCAGCGAACGTAAGCCAGGTCACGTCACGCGAGGCGGCGCGACGAGGGGGAACCAATGGCGGTGCGCCCACATGCCAACCATTCGCATTCGAAAGACCGGACCGCTTCTTCGACCGACGGCGAGATCGCGGCGATCGAGGCCGCTCACCAGCGCTGGCAACAGGAGACGGTCGCACCGACAATTCAGCAACACGCAGAGCGCCAGAACGAGTTCGCGAACCTTTCCGGTTTGCCGATTGAGCGTCTCTACACGCCGCTCGATCGCCTTGGTCACTCATACCTCGACGACATCGGCTTCCCTGGCGAATATCCTTTCACCCGTGGCGTCTACCCGACGATGCACCGCGGACGTCTCTGGACGATGCGCATGTTCGCCGGCTTTGGCTCTGCCGAGGAGACCAACCGACGGTTCAAGTACCTCCTCGCGCACGGCCAGAACGGACTCTCCGTCGCCTTTGATCTCCCAACCCTCTACGGCTACGACGCCGATCATCCCAACTTCGCCGGCGAGTTCGGTCACTGTGGCGTCGGAATCTCGTCGCTGGCCGATATGGAGTTGCTCTTCGATGGTATTCCGCTCGACCAGGTCACGACGTCGATGACAATCAACGGTCCGGCTGCGGTGATCTGGGCCATGTACCTTGCCACTGCCGAAAAACGCGGTATCCCCTTCGAACACCTCGGTGGCACGCTCCAGAATGATATTCTGAAGGAATACATCGCCCAGAAGGAGTACATCTTTCCTCCGGGCCCAGCCATGCGCCTGGTGACCGATACTGTTGAGTTCGCTTCCCAGTATCTGCCGCGCTGGCATCCGATCTCGATCAGCGGCTACCACATTCGCGAGGCTGGCTCGACTGCCATTCAGGAGCTCGCCTTCACTCTAGCCGATGGCATCACTTACGTCGAGCACGCCCGGGCCAGGGGCCTTGACGTCGACGCGTTCGCGTCTCAGCTCTCGTTCTTCTTCAATGCCCACAATGACTTCTTCGAGGAGATCGCGAAATATCGTGCCGCCCGGCGTCTTTGGGCACGGACCATGCGTGAGCGCCTTGGCGCAACCAAGTCTCAATCGCTGCTGCTGCGCTTCCACGCCCAAACCGCTGGCTGCTCGCTGACTGCTCAGCAACCCGACAACAACGTCGTACGGACGACACTCCAAGCACTGGCCGCGGTACTCGGCGGCTGCCAGAGTCTCCACACCAATTCCCTCGATGAAGCACTGGCCTTGCCTTCCGAGCGTGCCGCCCGGATCGCCCTGCGAACTCAGCAAATTATCGCTTACGAAAGTGGCGTCACCAATACCGTGGATCCGCTCGGCGGCAGCTACTTTGTCGAGACTCTGACCGATCAGATGGAGCAGGCGGCTCAAGCCTACATCGACGAGATCGATCGATTAGGGGGGGTCATCGCGGCGATTGAAAGTGGTTATTTCCAGCGCCAGATCGGCGAAAGCGCCTACCAATATCAGCACCAGATCGATCAGAAAGAGCGTATTATTGTCGGCGTCAATGCGTTCCTCGAGAGGGACGAGGTGGCACCAGAGATTCTCCGCTTCGATGAGCGCTGGGAGCGCGAGCACCTTGCTCGGCTGAATCGGGTGCGCCGCGAGCGCGACACCGCCCTAGCCATGGCGCGCCTCGCTCGGCTTCGCGAGGCAGCCCGCGGCAACGAGAATCTGATGCCAGCTCTGCTCGACTGCGTCCGGGTCTACTGCACGCTTGGTGAGATCGTCGACCAGTTGCGCGCTGTCTTCGGAGAATATCGCGAAGCGCCGATCACGTGACGTGACGAACGATGAGTAACGCAGCGCGGAAGAATTTCCTTCTCCCAGAGGGAGAAGGCCAGGATGAGGGATAGATGAACGCCGTCGATGCGTTTTTTGCCACGCTTCAGTGTGAGGTATGAGGAATGGGGGGTCGGTCGGATAAGATTAGGGTATTAGTGGCCAAGCCGGGCCTTGACGGTCACGACCGGGGCGCCAAGGTCGTTGCCCGGGCGCTACGCGACGCCGGGATGGAAGTGATCTACACCGGCTTGCGCCAGACGCCGGAGATGATCGTCGAAGCAGCACTGCAAGAGGACGTCGACGTGGTCGGCCTGAGCGTGCTTTCGGGCGCTCACTTGACCTTGGTTCCCAAGGTCACTTCCTTGCTGCGTGAGCGCGGAGCCGACGACGTGTTAGTCGTCGTCGGTGGGATCATTCCGGAGCAAGACGTACCGACCCTCCTGCAGGCCGGTGTCGCCGGCGTCTTCGGTCCGGGCACCTCGACAACCGATATTGCGCGTTTCATCGAGAAGCATGTTAGCCAGTCAACGGCTGGAGTCGCTGAACGTGCCCCGTCTTGATCCCGACGTCTCGACGCTGATCAACCGGGCACGGGCAGGCGACATTCGCTCCCGCGCACGACTCTTCAGCCTGGTCGAAGACGGCGGCAATCCGGCCGCTACGGCCCTCGCTACCCTAGCGCCGTGGGGTGGTCACGCGCGTATCATCGGCATTACCGGGCCTCCCGGCGCCGGGAAGAGCACGCTGGTTGGTCGACTTGCTCGCGAGATTCGCAGCCGCGGTCAAACAGTTGCGATTCTCGCGGTCGACCCGGCTAGCCCGATCACCGGTGGCGCGGTCCTCGGCGATCGAATTCGCATGCAAGACCTCCACGGCGACCCGGGCGCCTACGTCCGTAGCATATCTACTCGGGGCGCGCTTGGCGGCCTAGCGCGGGCCGTCGATGGCATGGTCCTGGTCGCCGAGGCACTCGGCTATGACGTCGTGCTCGTCGAAACGGTTGGTGCGGGACAGGATGAGGCAGCGATCATCGGCGTTGCGCCAACTGTCGTCGTTGTCGAAGTTCCCCATCTGGGCGACGACGTCCAATCGATCAAAGCCGGAATTCTGGAAATCGCCGACGTCTTTGTCGTCAACAAAGCCGACCACGATGGCGCCGATCAGGCGGCGGCCATGCTGCGGGCAATGCTCAGTCTCGCGCCCCCGGCCGATGGCTGGCGCCCACCAGTACTGAAGACGAGCGCCTTGACCGGCGATGGCGTTCCCGCGTTACTCGAATCGATCCACCAGCATCAATGCTTCCTTGAGCAGAGTGGACGGCTCGCCCATTGGCGTAACGAGCGGGCCGAGCGCCAGATCTTCGAAGCCGCCCAGGATAACTTCTTGGCGCGGCTTCGATCTTCAGTCTCCGCAGCGCAGTTACAGTCTCTGATCACCGACGTTGCCAGCCATCGCCTGAGCGCCGAACAGGCAGCAGAGCAGTTACTCGATGCGCTTGACCAACAACCAATGCCTCGCTACAATCCAACAAGGCAAGAGGACCGTTTCTCTGGCTCCTGATGGCCCTGCGGTCAAGCGCCGGGGACAAGCTCCCCAGCGAGTTATCCTTGACGATGTCGGTGTAAGGAATACGTCGTGCTTATCAAACGCCTTCTTACCTTGTTGACATTTTGCCTATTGATCACGTCCCCGACCCCGCTCCTGGCGGCATCGCTCGCCGATACCACTGGTCCGTCGCTGACTATTACCCCGACCACCACGGGGCCCGGCACGACAATTCATGTCAGTGTTAGCGGGATCACTGCTTCATTCCAGCAGAACGTCACTCTCTGTCTCGGGGTTCTTGGCCCGGGGAACAACGTTCAAGAGAACAAATCGCCCGCATTCCGAGAAGAAATCGGCATGATCGCGATCGACGCCACGGGCTCGGGCCAAGCCGACGTGGCCGTGCCGAAAAACCTCGTCGCTGGGAGCTATCAGCTCATTATCGGGGGCTGCGCGCGTCAGCAAGGTCTGGCTCCGCTGAGCTCGATTGCCTCGACGACTTTGACCGTGTCGACCGGCGGTTCCCCGAGCGGAACCGGGACTCCAAGTCCAACGAGAGCTCCGGCAGCGACCGGCACACCCAGCCCGGCGGGATCTACCAAGCCAGGGATAATCCAGCCAACCAAATTACCGACCACCGGGGGCTGGCCAGCGGATACGTTGTTCGCATTATGCGTCTTAGGTACTATCACTCTCGGCATAGGCTACCTGACCAAGAGACGATCTGGAACTTAAGCTTTCGTCTACCTCATGGCCGGCGAATTGAGTGCCGTTGCCGCGCGCCCCTCCTCTCTAATCTAAGGGGACTCCGAGCGCCGTTGGACGCTCGCCGGAGTGAGCCAGCGCTCGCCGTACACCCGCAAGGCTTCGACCACCGGTAGGGCATCGCGGCCCTTGGGCGCTAGCCGATACTCGACCCGGGGGGGGATCTCGTTGTAGCTCGTTCGGGTTACGATGCCTTGCTCCTCGAGCTCGCGCAAGCGCGCGGCCAGGACACTCGGACTCACCCCCTCACCGAGCTGCTCCAGTTCTTTGAAACGTCGAGCCCCGTCCGCTAGATTTCGGAGGATGATCAGTGTCCACTTATCTCCCAAGAGCTTCGCCGCCTCGGCAATTGGACAGACTTCCTCTTTCACCGCGATCACCCCTTTCAGTGCCAGTATACCAGAAAATGCTTGACTTTTCATAGTAATGTTGATAGCTTATCAATAGTGACTATCTGAAATCGATTAACGATGTAGAACGTAGTCACGATCTATCGTAACTCTACAATTGGGAGACGTTGAATGGCAATTTATAAAATCGACCCTGCGCATACCGTTGCCGAGTTCGCGGTCAGACATATGATGATCAGCACCGTCAAGGGAGCATTTTCAAAGGTCGACGGGCAGATCGAGTTTGACCCGGAGCATCCGGAGAATGCATCCGTCGTGGCAGAAGCCGATGCCGCGTCGGTGACGACGCACGACGACGGGCGCGATGGCCACATGCGCTCGGCCGACTTCTTCGACGTCGAAAACTATCCAAAGATTACTTTTCGCAGTCGCAAGGTTGAGCTAACCGGGCAGCCACGGCAGGCCAAGGTCGTGGGCGACCTGACGATTCGCGGCGTTACTAAAGAGGTTGTCTTCGACGCCGAGTTTCTCGGGGAAGGGGCAGACCCCTGGGGAGGAAGCCGGGTTGGCTTCAATGCGACAACCACGATCAACCGCAAGGACTTCGGGCTTCAGTGGAACGTCCCACTCGAAAAGGGTGGCTTCCTCGTTGGCGACAACGTCAAGATCACCTTAGACGTCCAGGCCGTCAAGCAGAATTAATCTTACAAGCAGAAAGGGACGAGAGCTAGCAGTCCTCGCCCCTTCTGCTTATGTTAGCTAACTGCCTTGCTTCCAGCGTGCCTCTTCAACCGAGGCACGTTCCAGCAGCGGCCGCCACCATTCCGGATGCACTTGATACCAGCGCACCGTCTCCGGCAATCCCTCCTCGAACGTCACCGACGGCTGCCAGCCGAGCTCGCGTCGGATTTTCGACGAGTCGAGCAGGTACCGACGATCGTGCCCTGGTCGGTCCTCGACGTAGGTCTTCAACGATGATGGCAGCTTCAAGACCCCAAGAATCCCATCAGCGATCTGTTCGATGCTCTTCTCAACGCCAGTGCCGACGTGGTAGGTCTCGCCAACCTTACCCGCGTCGAGGATTCGTTCGATCCCTGAACAGTGATCGACGACGTGAATCCATTCGCGTCGGTTCTGGCTATGGCGGTAGAGCGGCAGCGGCTTCCCCTGGAGTGCATTCGTCGTAAAAAGAGGGATAACTTTCTCCGGGAACTGGTAGGGCCCGTAGTTGTTCGCACAGACCGAGATGGTGATCGGCACGTGAAAAGTCTCGTAATAGGCACGGACGACGTGGTCAGTGGCCGCTTTCGACGCGTTGTATGGCGTGCGCGGACGATAGGGCGTGTCTTCACGAAACGATTCTGGACTGTCGAGGTCCAGGTCACCGTAGATCTCGCAGGTCGACACGTGATGGAAGCGGTCGATTCCCTTGCGACGCGCTGCTTCCAGCAAAGCCTGAGTGCCCAGCACGTTGGTGCGCAGGAAGAGCGCCGGATCGAGCACCGCCCGGCTATTGTGCGACTCGGCGGCGAAGTTCACGATTACGTCGACCTGGAATTCTTCCAAAATATGCTCGACGAGCTCCTGATTGCGAATATCCCCACGCACGAAGCGGTAGCGTTCGCGCTGATCCCCGGCCAGGTCGGCAAGGTGCTCCAGATTGCCGGCGTAGGTCAAAAGATCGAGATTGACTACTAGATCACTCGGATGGCGCGCGAGCCAGTAGCGCACGAAGTTCGAGCCAATAAAGCCAGCCCCACCGGTCACAAGCAAATGACGGACGCCACTCATTAAAGAATCCCCACCTTACTGTAATCACCAAGCATAAACTTATAGGCGCGTGGCTTGATTGGCGAGCGAGAAATCTCGACGTTACGCCCGATCAGGCTTTCTTCGATTCGGTGCGGCACGTCGACCACCCGGCTGTTCTCGAGGATAATGCTATGCTCGATCTCGCTGCCTTCGATCAGACAGTGATGGTAAATCGACGTGAACGGTCCGATGTACGAATCGATCACCTGGGTTTCTTCGCCAATGATTGCCGGTCCCCGGATGACACTATTTCGGATCTCGGCGCCCTTCTGAATCACCACTCGCCCGTAGATCTGCGACTTGCCGTCCACCATGCCGTGCGTTGCCGGTTCCTGGGTCTCCAAAATCAAGCGATTCGCTTCGAGCATGTCAGCATGCTTACCAGTGTCGATCCACCAACCGGTGATGATCTTTGGCACGACGGTCAAGCCCCAGTCGATCAACACCTGGATCGTATCAGTGATTTCCAGCTCACCCCGGGCCGATGGCTTGATCTCGCGAATCGCCTCGAAGACGTGGTGGTCGAACATGTAAATGCCGATGATCGCTAGATCGCTTGGTGGTATCTGGGGCTTTTCGACCACCTTGAGGATCCGATTGCCCCGCACGTCGGCGACGCCAAACGCTTCGGGGTTCGGCACGCGGTAGAGCAAGAGCTGACAATTCGCTCCACTCGTCCGGAACTCTTCGACCAAAGGAACGATGCCATCACGGATAAAGTTATCGCCCAGGAAGAGTACGAATGGCTCCTCACCGAGAAAGTCTTGAGAGATCTTCACCCCGTGAGCAAGGCCAAGCGGTGCCTCCTGGGGAATGTAGGTCACTCGCGCTCCGAACTGACTGCCATCGCCCACCGCCGCCCGAATCTGATCGCCCGTGTCGCCGATGACAATGCCGACGTCAGTGATGCCAGCCTCGACCAGATCTTCGATCGCATAAAACAGCACCGGCTTATTCGCCACTGGTACGAGCTGCTTGGCCCCCGTATAGGTAATCGGGCGCAAGCGTGTGCCCTTCCCACCACTCAGAATCAAGCCTTTCATCCCTTATTAAGGTTCATCCTCCCCTCAAACGTGGTTAGAGCGCCGCCAAAAGGCCCAAAATGGTCGCTGAACCGGTGGTTTTGCCGGTGGTAGATCGACCGGCCGGTTGTCGATAATTTGCTCGGGAGCGTCGGTGACCATCGCCCGTGCCCGAGATTCGCCGACGAGCTCAATCGCCCGCTGGTAAGCTGGCGTCAAAATTGGCGGACGGAGCTCGGCCGAATGAGCGTCCGACGCCAGGACGTGCGCCAGGCCGCTCGTGAGTAATGCCTCGGCCAGTTTTTGTGGCTCAGGACCGTGCCCGCCGGTGAGACTGCTGCCAGTGACTTGAATCAGTATGCCGCGGTCGACGAGCGCGCGCACCTTCTGAACGTCACGCTGGAGAAAACGGTAACGCTCAGCGTGGGCCATCAGGGGAACAATGCCTCGAACCTGCAGATCGAAGATTGCTTGCTCACTATAAACCGGATACTGTTCGAACGGCCATTCAACAAGCAAATACCGACTTTCGTTGATCGTCAGTGCCAGTCCGACGCGTACTTGCTCGGCTAAATCCGGCGCCACGTACGCCTCTCCGCCCAGAATCAGCCGAATCGCCAGGCCAGCCTCCCGGCACGCCGCTCGGACCTCGTCGAGCCGTCGTTCGGCCTCGGCGACCCCCGCCGTGTAAGTCCAAGGATTCCGATGGGGCGTGGCAACCACCGCGGTGATGCCATCGTCGACCGCGACCCGAGCCATCGCGACAGAATCATCGAGCGTTTGCGCACCGTCGTCGACGCCGGGCAAAATGTGGGTGTGCAGATCGATCACTGCACCCCTCAGCCGTAATAGCGGTACAGACTGCCGTCAAATTTCACATTGTTAAGAACCACGCCAAGTACCTTGGCGTTCACTTTTTCGAGCAGGCGTTTCGCCCGGCTCACGTGGTCACGCTTGGTCTTGTTGACACTGACCACGAGCAGAACGCCATCCATCTTCGCACCAAGCACCGCGGCGTCGGTCACCGCGATCATCGGCGGCGAATCGAAGAGGATAACGTCGGCCATGCCGCGCAGTGTCTCGATCACTCGTTCCATGCGCTGCGAGCCAAGCAGCTCGGCTGGATTTGGCGGCAGTGGACCGCTGGGGAGAATGCGCAAGTTGGGCACCTCTGTATCGACGACGACGTCAGCGACTGTCCGCTCTTCACGAATCAAGGTAGTGAGACCAACGTCATTCGACAGGCCAAAGAACGTATGCAGTGAGGGTCGACGCAAGTCGCAATCAACGGCGAGGACGCCACGCCCGGTCTCGGCAAAGGTGACCGCGAGATTGGCAAGAGTGGTAGACTTACCATCGTCCGGGCTCGCGCTGGTAACCAGAACAGTCTGGACCGCACGATCCAAGCTATAGAACTGAATGTTCGTCCGCAACTGACGATATGCTTCGGAAACGGGGGAGCGCGGCTGAGCCACCGTGACGAGACGGCTAGCAGTATCAACAGTCAATGGCGACCTCCAACAACGCTCGCGGTCGCCTTTCCATTGGGCGCGGGGAGCGTTACTTCGGGAGCAATCGGAATCGAGCCAACCAGTGGCAAGCCGGTCAAACGCTCGACTTCTTCACCGGACTTGATTGAATCGTCGAGATATTCGAGGACAAACGCGAGCACCGCACCAGCCACCAGACCAAGCAGACCGGCCGCGACGACGTATTGCTTAGTCCGTGGAAAGACCAGCTGACCGACCAATGGTTTATCGAGCAGCTTGATGTCAATCCGATCTTGCGGATCGAGCGGCGCCATCTCAGCCTGATGCTGCTCGATGAATTTGTTGGCCCAAACCAGGGCGATCTGCTGAGCGCGGTTCGGGTCAGTGTCGTCGACCTGGATATCGAGCAGATAACCATTCGACTCTGCGCTCACCCGGACCTTGGAAAGGAGCTTTTCGATCGGTAAATCGAGCTGGAGCGCATTGTCGACCTGCCCAGCGAGTTGGTGGGTTGAAAGCTGCTGCTGATACTGAGTGAGCAGGTTGTCAATGACGAGGGTTAAGCCATAATCAAGTCGAGACGGAGCAACTGTCAATTGAGCTTCAGATCGGTAAACCCTAGTTTGAAAGTGAGAATACCCGTAGCTGGCTAGACTCGCCGCCGCGGCAACGAGAAGAACGAGCCACCAACGCTTACTGAGAATGAGCCAGTATTCACGAAACTGCAAGGCACGCTCCCGGCGGCAGCCAATGCATTCTGACGCACCTGAGCCAATCTCGCTTCGAGTCACCGAAGCCCGAACGATTGATTGTTGTTCGAGTCACGGCAAAGCGCAAACGGACAACACGTCAGCCACTTGTGCAGCTTGCTTCCCCGCCTGTCGGAGCCAATCATAGCACGGCATGAAGCCACGCGTCAAAATTCAGCGGCCGCCTTTTCCACGGGATACCCCGACGTCGCCAAATAGGCCGCGACCTCGGCGGGGGTGGCGTTGTCTGGATCATATTCGATGGTTATCTGGTGGGTAGCCAGATTCGCGGCAATCAGAGCGACGCCATGTATCTGATCCACCGCCGTGCGTACCGCCGCGAGATCCAACGCCGTAATCATACCGGGCACGCGCCACTCGAGCAGTTTCATTGTCTGCCTCGCTCCACTAATGGGCGAAAAGCCTGCGAGAGATGTGCCATCGCCGCTGGATGACACACGCTGACTCTTTCTTGACCGCGATTGCGCCAACGGGTTATGCTGTGAGTGGGGAGATACATCTATGGCAAAAGTGACGACCCGCACTGGCGATGCTGGCTACACGGGTTTGCTCGGGTCAGAGCGCGTTCCGAAATATGACGCGCGAATCGAGGCATTGGGGCTGGTCGACGAAGCGAATTCGGCGTTGGGCCTGGCACGCGCGTGCGTGCCCGAGCCAAGGATCCGCTCACTGATCCGCCAGCAACAGCAGAACCTTTATCGTTTGATGGCCGAGCTGGCGACGACGCCAGAGGCAGCCAGCAAGCTGAAGATCGCCGGTATTTCCGACGAAGATCTTGCCGCGCTCGAAGCAGCTAGCGAGGAGATCAAACGGGATGTCGACATTGCCAATCGGTTTATCATTCCGGGGGATACGATAGCCGGAGCTGCGCTAGACTTGGCGCGAACGGTCGTCCGTCGTGCCGAGCGGCAACTCGCGCACATGGTGCATCATGGCAAGCTCGGGAATCCGCTCCTTTTACCCTACATAAACCGCCTTTCGGACCTGCTTTTCATCCTTGCCCGCTACGTTGAACGCGATCACTCCGTCGAGGCACAGTCATGAAATGCCTGGGGCTGTTTGCTTTCATCGCGATTCTGATCTTTACCGTCGGCTGTGCGCCTTCGCAAAACGATTCGGGCGTTGCACCACAAAGTGCAGCCGGAAGCACAACCGGGCAAGGCGAGCCAATCGGGGCAGCCTACCAGCTCATCCTGCAATATTCAGTCACCCCGGTGAAGCCACCCCAACTCGCGAACGCTGGCCTCGCTGGTCTGCGCGACGCGCTGCTCGTCGATGGGGTTATTCCCCCGGCAGTTCCAAACCCGACATTCACCGACGATCCGAATCTCGATCTGCGATTATTACGCCAATCGGTTGGGAGTACGCTCGATCGCTACTCACCAAAGATCAACCGACAGATTGCCGACGACGCGGTGATTGCCGAGATGGCCCGGAGCGTTGGCGATTGTCACACCACCTACTTCACCGCGAGCCAATTTGCTGATCAGGTCGCCTCGATCCAGGGACATACCCAGTTCGGCGGTATCGGCGCGTCTTTACGGAAAGTACAGCCCGGCGATCCTCTCGTCATCTGGCGGGTTTTTTCTGGAACACCAGCCGCCAAGGCTGGCTTGCAGGAGGGGGACGTCATCGTGGCGGTTAATGGTCAGAGCGTCGATGGTGAAACCGTCCAAGCGGTCGTCAACCAAATTCGGGGACCGATCGGTCAGCCAGTCCGGTTGTCGGTTCGCTCACCAGGGCAGAGCACGGCTCACGACGTGATGGTATTTCGAGCCGAAATTCAGCCACCAAACGTCGAGCATCAAATGCTGGCGAACCAGGTTGGCTATCTCCAGTTATACGGCTTTCCCGAAGGGGTGTCTGGCCAGGTCCAACAGGCACTCGACGCACTGAATCGTCAAGGCGCGCGGGCGCTGATCGTCGACGTGCGCGATAACGGCGGCGGTGCGCTCGATTCGGTCGAGCAGGTGCTCTCGACGTTCACGCCTCGTGATACGCTGCTCTTCACGCTTTCCGATTCGAGTGGCAAGAAGACCGACTACCGCTCGACCGGGCCGACCCAACCCAAGCTACCTCCTACCGTCGTGCTGGTGAACGATGGAACCGGCTCTGGTGCTGAGATCTTTGCCGCCGTTCTGCAAGAACAGGGGTTGGCTAAGGTCGTTGGAACTCAAACGGCCGGTTGCGTTGGCACGGGTCAGATCTTTCCCCTGCCAGGCGGTAGTGGGCTTCAAGTAACGGTAGCTCAGTTACTAACCGGCAAAGGCAAGGTTCTGAATCGGATCGGGGTCACTCCCGATGTCGCCGTCCAGATGAGCCCCCAGGACCTGATCGCCGGCAAGGACCCTCAGCTCGACCGAGCGGTTCAGCTACTGCAGACGGGACGATAGCTGCCGAGGGGTCTAATTCCAGCTCACCCCACCGTCCCGGCTTCGATACACCTGGCCAGATGGATCCATCGCGAGCATAAGACGAGGTCCGCTCGCGCTCACGGCAAGGGCGGCAATCGGCTGATGCAATGCTAAGGCACTCCAGCTCTGACCCTGGTCGATCGATTTGAAAAGGCCGAGGTCAGTAGCAGCGTAGAGTGCACCGGTCGAGGTCTGGCCCGAGGGACCAACGTAGCGATCACCGCTGTGGGGATCAAACGCGACAGCCAAGATTGTCTGGGTAGGCAGCGCGCCGTTGACGAAGCCATTGGCATTGACCCAAGAGTGGCCGTCGGCACTCGCGAAGAGGCCATGTCCAGCGGTTCCGACGAAGAAGAGCGGCCAACCATTCCCCGCCAGGGTGAGGCTGGTAGCCTCGGACGGCAGTTCGTTCCCCAATCGAGCCCAGATCCTCCCGCCGTCATCGCTCTGGAAGAGGCCCTGCCCTACGACCAAAGCATACAGTCGGTTGGCGTCGGTAGGATCGACGGCAAGTGCTTGGATCGAGCCCGTCGGCAACGTAGTCGTAACAGTATAGAAACCGCCGGGGCTCTCGCGCCAAAGCTGAGCCCCGGCCGCATACACTGAACTCGCTCCCGTTTTCCCAACGCCGACCGCGTTCACTACGCCCGGGAACGTTATCGGATTCCAAGATTCCCCGCCGTCGTTGCTCACCAGCAAGCGATTGGCAGCGCTGACGTAGACTACTGGCTGGTCTCCCGGCAAAATCGCTGAGGCTAGGGGCGGTCGCACCGGAAGCTGTGAGACTGGCTGTGCCTGCCGCCGCTCGGGGGCACTGAAATAAATCCAAGCCACCATGCCAAAGACGACGAGCAAAGAGAGTGTCGAGGCAATGAGGAGGCGCAGACCACGACCAGTTCGCTTGGCTCCGGTGGCTGAGACCTCTCCAAGCACTGACCGACCGTGGGGCAATGGTCCGCCACAATCCGGACAGCGCCGCGTCCCCCGGCGCGCGAACGCACCACACGCTGGGCACTGGACAACCCGCGGCGCGCCACAGCTTGGACAAAAGCGATCAGCGACACCAACGCTCGCGCCACACTGAACGCACAACTCGTCGGATCGATCTGCGATTGGAACGTTCGCCATCACATCAGACCAGGTGGGCCGAAGACGGCCGTGATGGATCGGATCGGGCATCGACCGCCGACATCGTCATGGGATGAGGCTGAGCAACCGTCTGCAGGTAGCCAATGAAGATAACCGAGACGCCGATCAACTCAGTCAGGTAAAGCAGACCAGGCACACCCAGTCGGTTTGCCGTGCCGCCGAGCGCAACAGTAATCCCGCCGAGTGCGATCAGAAACGTGCCAAGCGCTCGGCGCCCCATTGTCCCTTTTCGCCAGAAGCGATAGACGCTCCAGAGAGCGCCGCCGACGAGCGCGACTGTACCATAGGTATTCAGGGGAATCAAGAGCAGTAGCAGGGTCGTCGGGAAGCCATTACCGGTGATATTCCCATCGACCAAGGCACGATGCAGATCGACCGGCAAAACGGCCACCAAAGCCAGCCCGGCCGAGGAGAACATCCCGAGTATCGCCAGCGAAACGTGGGCAACCTTTCGCGGCGCCATCAAGTAGACTGTCCCCTGACCAAGGTAGGCAGCGGCGAGCATCGCACCGCTGTAATACCAGGCACGATAGATCAGATCGCTCCAACCATTCCGCTCGGCGACGAACTGGCAATACGTGCCCACCGCGAAGATTAGCAATGCCAAACTCCAAACAAGCTGGTAAGGGCGCCAGCGGTCCATGTATTGGCGGTAAAGAATCGCCGCGAACAGCAAACTAATCAGAGTCGCGACCAACGACAACACGACGTTCATGGGTTACTCCCAGATCAAGGCCCTGAGCCAAGTGCCTGTTCGTAAAGCGCCCGAAGGACGTACGACAAAGCAACAACGACGACGCCCAGGGTCAGGATCAAATGTTGTGGCCTCAACCAGCCGACTAGAGGCATCTTGCTTAGCCAGCTCACTGTCGCTTCCCCAACCCGCGGTCCAATACGTCCCGCCAACCAGAACATCCAGAGGGTTAGCACGACCTTCACGGCTAGGACAACGACGTAGCTCGTCGAGAGTCGGGGAAGGCTAAGTCGGCTGAAGACGAGGACCGCTCCGGTCGCCACAAAGATGACGATCGCCAGCCGCACGACTTCACGGAACTCACGGCCAATCGCCCCGAGCAGAGCCAATCGCTCTGGCGTTCGCCCAACTTGATCGAGCGCGGGATTGATCGCGACGACATAGAAAAGGCTTCCGCCAACCCAGGCAATGGCAGCCATGGCATGCGCCCAGAGGATTAGAACCTGAAAGGCCATGGACAAATCGATTGAGAGATCCAAAGAATAACTCGATCCGTCAGCGACGACATGATGATATTCCTGGCTGGCCAGGGTGTAAAGATTGTACTCACATGTGAGTGAGCGGGAGCAAAACCGATCAGATCGGTTTTGCTCCCGCTCACTCAGGTCATTCCGAGGAAGGGGAAGGCCATTCTCTAGCCGTGAGCAGGCTGAGCCCGCAGCTCGAGAGTTTCGATCGCCTGTGGGTGTCGGAAGTAGGTGATTAGCCAGTCGATAATAACGCCAATTAATGATGCCACGACCGCATCGCCGGGATGGAATCCCTGGAATGTCGGTCCGATCGGGACGAACGTCTCAGCCAGGACCATCAGAGCGAACGGATACGCCGCGACACGCCAAGGCATCTCTGGCAATTTGCCAGGCAGCAAATCATACCAGAAAAGGCCCAGGCCGTAGGCAAAAGCCAGCATGAAGAGCCAGGTTACGAATTCCATTGCTTCAAGCCTCCTCGCGAGAAGCTACTTCGACGTATCTCCCCATTCCTCGGAGCTCGAAAGCGGTGTTGCGTCGCCAGATTCGTCGTCCGGCGGCGTGCGCCGTCGACCCACTTCCAATCATAGCGCGACAAGCTGTTCTGTCAATATTTATTTTCCTTGATCGAGACCAACCATCAGTCAGAAGATCCGCTATCATCGTCTCACACTAGGGGTATCGACTCGTGCGGGTATCGCGTCTGGCCTTGGGCACCGGCAAACGAATTGACAGGCTCTTATCCTAGCCATTTCCCGTGAAGAGAGGGAATTTCCGAGTAGACTCGACAGGAGAATCGATGGACGAAATTCGCCTGGGTATGATCGGCTGCGGTCAGATCAGTACTCGCTTCTTCAATCAAGCTCGCCAACTTCCTGGAGTGCGCTTCGTGGCAACGTGTGCGGCCCACGAGGCGAGCGCTCGCGCTAAGGCTGAGGAAAACCATTGCGAGCACTGGTATACCGACCACCGCCAGTTGCTCGACGATGCAAGTGTCGACGCCGTCGTGATCACGACGCCACATCAACTCCATGCGCCGATGGCGATCGATGCGCTACGCGCAGGCAAGCACACTCTGGTCGAAAAGCCCCTCACCACGCGTCTGGAGCACCTGCGCATCCTGGCTGCCGAGCTGCGGTCCAGCAGGGTTACTTTCATGGCGCTTCCTTTCGTTCACACCCCGGCCTTTCTGACCGCCTTACGCTACGTCCGCGAGGAATACATCGGGAAGATTACCGGCATTGAGGCGGATCTCAGCATTCCTGGGCCACCCCGCTCCAATTGGTACTACTCCCGGGAGGCTGAAGGGGGTGCGATGCTCGACACAATGGTCTATCCGCTGGCTCGCACTGCCGCGCTGATGGGACCGGCCAAACGCATTGCCGCTTTCACCAACCAACTTATCCCCCACCGGCTCTGCGACGATGGCGGTCAAGTTGAATCACAGGTCGACGATAACGTTACAATCCTCCTCGAATACGCAACCGGTCAGCAAGCTGTCGTCCGGTCGTATTGGGCGCAATCGTTTCGCCAGAATGGCACTGTTCTCCATGGCCGCCATGGGACGATCTTCCTCGACCGCTGGGGGTACCCTTTGATCGTCAAGAGTGATCTCACGCCGGTACCAGACGCTAAGCCTATCGAGTTTCTCGGCCTCGAACACTGCTATGCTCCGGCCATACCGGCCATGCGCGTTGAAGACGACATCGTCGGCCACTTCGTACACTGCATTCGGACCGGCGAGCGCCCCCATTGCGACAGCACGATCGGCATTCACATCGCCGAGCAACAGATGCTCGCTTACCAAGCATCGGTGACAAACCGTATTATGCTTCTCGAATCAACCTTCGATCTCTGGTGGGAGCGACCGGCCGGAATCATGGATCTGGGTCAAGGATATTTGTAAGAAAGTCAGGAGGCCCTCACCCGTACCGGCGAGGGCCTCCTGACTTTCCAAGACAACCGCAAAACGCTCCGCCTAGCTGGCGGGCGTCTCTTCGGCCTGGGGAGCCCGGGTATCGGCGTCGAAGCCGACCCGCTTGTGGGAACCATCGCAGAACGGCTTGTTAGCGGAATGACCGCACCGGCAGAGGAAGATCACCGAGTCGGTGACCTTGAACTCATTTCCTTCATAATCGACCAGTTTGATAACCCCTTCCACCCGATACGGTCCATTCTTGCGCGGTGTAATCGTGACGTCAGCCATTGATCAGCGACCTCCTCAAGCTTCTGACAAATCGAATGGGCGGTTTCTCACCTGCCATTGCCACCGTCAGTCTAGCGTCAACCGTCTAATTCGGCAAGCTTTTTGGGAGGCTTGCTCTCTGGCCTTTCGTGGTGCAGCCGCCAAGTCCATGCCGCAGGTCATGCTGAGCGATAGCGGAGCATCTCCCGTGGCACGCACCCGGAGATGCTTCACGGAGTTTCCCCTTGAGCGAAGCGAAGGGCTCAGCATGATAATCCGCGGCATTTTTGGTGGATGGACCATTTACTCCGAAGAGCAAGCCCTCCTATTAGAGTCCGATACTGGTAACCGTCAACCAACCCGGTCGCTCGCGGTTCACGGCTTCGAGCGTTGCCTGCGAGCCAAGCACGACGACATCGCCCTGCTGGCGCACCGCATCGAGGGCGTCGGCGAAGACTCGAAAGTCTGCAGCGGTCGTGCCCAAGACTTCCTCCCGCATCCGCTGGCGACTTTCCTCGCTTTCGCCAGCGAGATAGCGATCGAGGGCAATCCATCCCTTGGCATCCGGCAAGCGATAGGCATCGATGTCGCTAATCGTGCCGATAATCGCCTTGGTGAGCTCATCGTCGCTGAGCTGAAGCTCGCGCAGGAAGCGCGGCGTATCGTCATACGTCGCCAGGGTTTCGGCGAGATTCGGATCGCGCCAGGAGAGATAGAGGAAGGTGCCGGAACGGTGATCGAGCGATCCCACGCCGCCGTAGGCACCACCGTGGACACGAACGCGGTCCCAGAGCCAGGTGCGACTCAGATAACGGCTGACAACTTCACTCGAGCCGTGGTAGCGATAGCCCAATGAGAACAGGTTCGTTCCTTTGCCAACGTAGTTGACTCCACCGGGCAAGCCGAGTCCTTCCGCGGCTGGGAAGCGATCCATCGCCCATGTCGCGTGCTCTGCCGCGCCGGTTGGCAGATCGGCGAGGAAAGCATCTAGTCGCGGCGCCAACTGCTCCCAGCCTTTGCTATCGAGTGTTACGTTGGAGAGCACTGTCTGGCGGTTGAGCAAGATCTGCCGGATCTTTTCGAGCGCAGCCTGAACGCTCAGCCAGTCGTCGTTCACCATCTGAACCAACTGGCGAACAAAGAACAGATTGCTGACCCCACGCATCTGCTCCTGCACCCAATGAGCCTCGTCGAAGTGGGCTCCTAGACGCGCCGCGACGATGCCGCTGCCACCGGGCACGATCGCACTCTCCAGGCGAGCCTTTTCCTCAAGCGCGATCTGGCGGAAACGCTCCCGGTCGTCGAGGCGCGCCGTCAGCAACACGTCCTTCAAGATTGCCAGGAGCTCATCGGCTTGCCCGAGCGTTGCCTTGCCACGGAAGAAGAACCAGACCGAAGCCTGACTGCTCCCACGAATCGCCGAGTTCAGAATCTCGGTTCGAATGCCACCGGTCTCTCGACCGATGTGGCGCGACAAGGCCGCGAAGTCCTCACGCGCCGTGCCGGTTTCAAGCATGGCCCGGCCAAAAAGCGGCAGGTAGGGCAAAAGCTCCTGGGGTAAGTTGTGAACGTCAAAGCCGACGTCAAGATAGACAATGCCATTGGTCGCGAGATCGTGGTAAAGGACCCTCGTCCCGGCTCGCTCGAGCAGCTCCGACGGAATTGGCTTATTTTGGCGATCGAGATCCGCCAGCGAGAGGCGCGGGATAGTGGCGAGAGCCTCCGGACTGTCCGGTGCTTCCTGGCGCTGTCTCAGGCGCTTGGTCATTTCGACAACCGCAGTAACCTCCTCAGGACTCATCGCCGCGCGCGCTCGCGCGAGGCGCTCCTTCTCAGCGTCCTCTTCCCGCCGGTTCAGGTCTGGATCCGGCTTCAAAATGACCGTCGTGCGATGTGAGTTTTCCAAAAAATCACGACGGATCATTTCTTCGAAAACCCGCTCGCCATTGGCGAGGCGCGCCTTGATCGCGGCGAGCGGAGCTTCGAATTGAAGCAACTCGATCGGATCGCCACCGTATACCCAACCAGCCAGACAGCGAAACATGAGTGATAGACCACGTGGCATGCGGCCAGTGTTGTTCTCGCGTAGCCGGAACTCGAGGGTGTTTAGCGCGGCGGCAATGACGTCCTGCTCGATGCCTCGGTCTGCCAGCTCGCTGAGCGTCCGAAGGATCAACTCTTCGACCCGCTCAGCGTCTTCGACGGCAATCCCTTTCAAGCCAGTTGAGAAATACATCTGACGAATGCTGTCGTCGAGGCCAAGTGGGACCAGATCCTCGCCCAGACCAGAATCGATCAGCGCCCGGCGTAACGGTGAAGCCGGCGTACCAATCAGAATATATTCGAGAATGTTGTGCGCCAGCACGGATTCCGGGTTCGTCGTCTCGCCCAGCAGCCAGCTCACCGCGACCATCGCCTTCTTCTGAAGATCGACCTCTGGTCCAACGCCGTAGGATTCGACCACTTTGCGCGGCTGAGCGAAGCGCGCCTGCAGCGCAACGATCCCGTCGACCTCCCGATGCTCGTAGTCGCGCAGGTAGGCATCGATCCGGCGCAGCCGCTCGGTCGGATCGTCGTCGCCGTAGAAGAAGATCAAGGCATTCGATGGGTGATAGTAGGTCTGATAGGTCGACTTGAAATGCTCGTAGGTCAGATCCGGAATGTTCCTCGGATCACCGCCCGAACTGAAATGGTACGCGTTATCCGGGAAGATCGACTTCTCGACCTGCTCGCCCAGGGCGCGCTCCGGCGACGAATAGGCCCCCTTCATTTCGTTGAAGACGATACCTTTATAGGTCAGCGGCTCGTCGGGGGCGTTCAGCTCGTAATGCCAGCCCTCTTGCTGCAAGTGCTCCGGTGTGAGCAGCGGATTGAAGACCGCGTCAAGGTAGACGTCCATCAGGTTGTAGAAGTCCTGCGAGTTGGTGCTCGCGACCGGATAGCAGGTGCGATCCGGATAAGTCAGGGCATTTAGAAACGTCTTCAGCGAACCCTTCGCCAGCTCAATGAAAGGCTCTTTGACTGGATACTTTTTCGAGCCGCCAAGCACGGAGTGCTCGAGAATGTGCATCACGCCAGTCGAGTCGCTGACCGGCGTCCGAAAGGTGATACCAAAGACCTTGTTTTCGTCGTCGTTTTCGAGCGAGAGGATCTCCGCGCCCGTCTTCGCATGGCGGTAGAGCCTGGCTCGGGTATTGAGCTCGGGAATATGTGCCTCGCGCTGCAGCACGAAGCCTTCGACCATCGTCATTGTAGTCATTAGTGTATTATCCTCATTGTTTCAGGTACAGTACGCTGGATTACGATGATAGGATCTTCTCCTCTCGTCACCGTAACAGACCAGATACTCCCCCTCTCTATCATGTTGGCACGATGACGAAGCGAACGCAAATGAATTGTTGAGGTAGGGACAAGGCATGTGTGCCTGCCCCGTCCCACCATTTGGGGACGACAAGGCAACGCTCATTAACCAGAGCCTAGCGTCGGAAAGACCGCGATGCGCAAGTTCGTGCTTCCATAGGGGATGAGAGTTAGCTCTTCAATTGGCTCGGACGATTCGACCGGGCTCTCCGGTAGCTCCCCGGCCGAGTTCTCTTCCAGCTTCCAGTCGGAAAGGCGTCGTCCGGATACGTGCAACTCGACCGGCGCTCCGTCGGGTGAGAACGGGCGCTCGCCCACGGACCGCGTCACCACCTTTACCGAGCGCTCCGGCACTGCGGCGTCTACCTGCAAGGCGTAGTTCCATGGTGTTGCCGGTAGCACTTCCCAGTCGGCATGCGGCCTCTCACCGCGGATTTGCCGCCATTCTTCGCCAATCTTCAGGGCAAAGACGAGTGGTCCACGCTCAAGCGCGATGCCACGGTGATAGCCTTCACGCGCTTTCACTGGCATGGGCAGGTTCAAAACGACCGTCTCGCCGGGTTGCCATTCGCGATCGATCGGCTGAAACGTCCCGGCCGGCAACGCCTGCTGCGTTCGATCGGATAAATCTAACCTTGCTTGGTCGCACCAAGCTGGAATCCGGAGAAGCAGGGGGAAACGCACTGGTGCCTCGGTGTGAATGGTCAAACGAATGGTAGCAGCGAAGGGATAATCAGTGTCTTCGACGATTGTAAGGGTTTGGCCATTTCCGATCGCCGTCGTGACCTGACAGGGCGCGTAGGCGACCGCGGCAAGACCGCTCGTGGGCGTTACCAGCCAGAGACTCTGGGCAAACTTCGGCCATCCCTGGTGCATGTTCGCGGTGCAGCAGCCAAAGTTTGGCTCCAGGCCAAAGACGTTCGAGTCGTCGCGATTATTGGTCCAATTCCGCTTGGCGATCGTACAAAGCACCTGATTGACTTGCTGATCATATTGATGGGCCCACATGTCCGGTGAAAAGGTCGCCGGCAGCGCATTATAGGCAATTCGCTCCAAGCGATCGGCCAAGCCAGAATCGCCCAGGATTGGCAAAAGCTGCTCGAGCGAGAACAGGTACTCGACGACCGCGCAAAGCTCAGTCCCCTGGGTCGGATTTCGCCCGGCCAAGTGCTCGTCACCGGCAAACACGCCGTTGACCTGGCCGTGGTAGCGATCGAGGTTGGCCAAAGCCTCGTATACGGCCTGCCGATCTTCGGCCGCATGTGAGAATTGGTACCAGACGCCGGGCGCCTTGATCCCCATCGCGTTGTTGACGACGTGAGTAGTGAGGTTGAAACCGGCGCGGACCGGCTCGCGAATCGGAAAGGTCGTAAAGTGTTCAGCCCAATCGTAGCCTTGCGCTTTAATACGCCTCGCCAGGTCGAGTAGCCAGGATCCGCCAGTTCGATTGTAGAGCCAGAAGACACTCAGCACGAGATCGGCCCAGCGGAACTTGGCCCAGCTTTCGAGCGGCTGGCGTGCGAGGTTAGCCTGGAGGAATCTGAGAAAGCTCGTCATCGCCGGAACGACACGCGGGTCACCGGTCGCTTCCTGAAATTGAGTCAGCGCCTTGAGCATAACCGTCACCGGCCAGACATCGTAGGGGGAGTGGCGAACGTCGTGGGGGTCGTGAGCCGGACCGAGCCAGCCGTCCGCGCGCTGATGATCGAGTGTCCAATCGAGCCACTTGCGAGCACGCGTGATCAGCTTTTCATCACCCAGCAAGTAGGCCAGAGGAACCAGCCCATCGAGATAGTACGGTCCGCGCTCCCAGCTCTCGCCGGTTCCGCCAAGCCAGCCGCTATTCGGTCCCAAATCGGGCCAGAACTCTTCGAGGTGACCGGTCAGACCATCGGCCTGGAGATGGAGCTGACGGCGAAGCCAGCCACGCGGCTGAATTGCCCCGAGTGGCAGGGTAGCGAAGGCTAAAGGGACGAGAGGGGGACGGTTCAAGACGATGGCGTGGTCAGTCATTCTAGATGTCTCCTACCTTTGCGGCGATCTTGCCTATCAGCCAGGTAGCCCTCCCTCAAGGGAAGGAGTACGCGAAAAACCGGAAACGCCGCGATGAGCGGTATTGCTTTCGCGTTTTTCGCGACGTTTCCTGACCTTCGTACTTCGTCGTCTAGCTTCGTGACCTTCGTAGCCCAGACATTCACCCGGTCGGGACTCTAGATCCCGATCGAGACTGCCTTCACTTCCAGGAACTCGTTGATGCCTTCGCTACCGGCTTCGCGACCGAGACCGCTTTCCTTATAGCCACCAAATGGGATGTGCGGGCCGGTCGGGAAGGGATCGTTCGCGCCGACGATGCCGTAGTCTAAGCCCTCGGACACCCGGAAGATCCGGCCGATGTCGCGAGCATAGAAGTAGGCGGCGAGTCCGTACGGGGTATCGTTAGCGAGAGCGATTACCTGCTCTTCGGTGTCAAAGGGCATCACCGGCAGGACCGGCCCAAACGTCTCCTCGTACATCACCTTCATCTGGTGATTGGCGTTGGCCAGAACGGTCGGCTCGTAGAAATAGCCTTTGAGATCGCCATTCGTCTTGACCGGCTTACCGCCTGCCGCGACGACAGCACCTTTGCTCACCGCGTCCTCAACGTGGGCCTGAACCTTCTCGAAGCCCTTACCATCGATCAATGGGCCAACCTGGACCCCCGGTTGAAGGCCATTGCCAACCTTCAGGCCACGGGTAATCTCAGCAACCTTGGCTGTGAACTGATCGGCGATACTTCGTTGAACGTAGAGCCGGTTCGCACAGATGCAGGTTTGACCGGCGTTGCGGAAGCGCGAGGCTACGGCTGCCGCGGCGGCCTTGTCAAGATCGGCGTCGTCGAAGACGATGAACGGAGCGTGCCCCCCCAGCTCGAGCGAGACGCGCTTGACCGAGCCAGCGGCGAGCGCGAGCAGGCGCTTCCCCACCTCGGTCGAGCCGGTGAAGGTCAGCTTGCGCACCAGCGGGTTCGTTGCCATCTCATTGCCCATACCATTCGAGTCAGTACCGGTGACGAGATTGACGACGCCGGCTGGGAAACCGACCTCTTGCAGAATCTTATAGATCTCGATCGCGACAAGCGGCGTGGCTCGGGCAGGGCGAAGCACCGCGGTGCAGCCCGCGGCGAGGGCAGGACCAATCTTGCGAGTGACCATACTATAGGGGAAATTCCAGGGAGTAATCGCGGCCACGACACCCACAGGCTGCTTGAAGGTCAGCACTCGACGGTCGGGCGCCGCCGATGGCACTACCTCGCCATAGGTCCGCCGCGCTTCCTCGGCAAACCACTGAAAGAAACCAGCGCCAACCGTTACCTCGACACGCGACTCGGCCAAGGGCTTACCGTTCTCTCGGGTCAGCACGGTGGCCAGATGGTCGATTCGCTCCATCATGAGCGCCGCAGCCTTTGACAGCAGGACCGAGCGCTTCTCGGCTGGGAGCGCGGCCCAAGTCGGAAAGGCGCGGTGGGCGGCTTCGATCGCGCGACGGGTCTCAGCCACACCACCGTCGGCAACGTCCGCCAAGAGCTCGCCGGTGGCAGGGTTCCGGACCGCGAATGTCTTTCCGCTGTCAGCGTCCTGCCATTCGCCATTGATTAAGATTCCGTAGGTTTTCGTCGTCGTCTGCATTATGTCCTCTTGCAGTATCGGGTGCCCGAAAATTCGTCCTCTATCTTAGCACATCATGAATTCTTCTTACGTGCCTCGGCCAGGTGGGATATCAGAGATGTCTTGTTCAGGGAATTCAAAGTGGGTTGGTGAGGCGCTACCGCCCAATAGGCACTCAATACACCTTACTTGAGACGTCACTTGCGCACAATGACTCCGTTGGCCGGGAGATAGGAGGAGACTTGGGCAAAGCCTGCTTCTTGGAGTCGACGGATCACCCCTTGGGTTGTCCGTCGTCCCGATGGACTCTGGGGATCGCCAATGTAGTGAAAGAGGCGGCCACCACGCTTCAGAACTCGATAAAGCCGACGATAGAAGTCGGTCGAATAGAGATGCCCCGCCAAGGTAAAGGTTGGCGGATCGTGGATGATGCGCGCAAAGGCATTCTCGGGAAAGTTTTGGATGACGTCGAATGCATCGCCGTAAAGCCGTTCGATCTTCGGATTTTCGAACAGGTCCCGCGACCATGGATTTAGGCGAGCAAGGTCCTGGACGGTGGGATCGAGCTCAATGGTCACCACCTGGTCGGCAGTTTTGGCCGCTGCGATCGCAGTATAGCCCAGCCCGGTCGCCGTATCGAGCACTCGATCGGTGATCGGCGCGATCGCCCGGATCTTCCATCGCGTATCCTCGATCGGATCGACTCTCTTGATCCGATGCATCAGAATCCCCGAGATAAGAACAGTCGGCGCCGTTGCCGTCGGCATCAGGCTATAGAAACGACCGAACTCTTCCGAGTATGCCTGGATCTTGCTAGCGGTATTATCGGCAACCAGGAAGCAGGCCGTGCCATTCGCCGCGATCTCATCGATCGTCGCCCAGGGCAGCCATTGCCCATCGGGAAAAACCACCCGATCCGCTTCGAGGTGAACCTCGGTCTGAGACAGACCGAGGTCGAGAGAGGTCAAGACTAACTTGTCACCTCGCCGTCTCGCCGCCAGCAGTGGCTCGACCTGAAAGTGTGATACGACGATTGGCTGTCGCGTCATCATCTCCACGCTCTAAAACAGACAGGAGGGAGAGCGATGGACCCTGGCGAGGACAAAACCAAGGCCGAGGCCAACGCCATAACCAAACGTCGCGAGGACAAATTGGGTGGTTGGATTCGTTTGAAGAAACCATGGCCAGAAGAAAGTGCCGAGAACATAGAAACAACCGAGCCAGAGAAATAATCCATAAGTGGCGCCAGCAATCACCAACGTACCGGGGGTCGCCGTCAAGCAAGGGAAAAGATGAACGAGGATGGCGAAGATGGCGCCGAAGACGGTCGTCACGAGCAATGCCACCATGCCTCCGAGAGCAGCAATACTGGCTGTGTTCGCGGCGGAGCTAAAGGAGGAGGACCCCAAGAGGACACTTGCAAACAAGCGGAGGGGCATCACACTTGAGACGCCACTGAGCATCGCCGCGAGCTCTTCACCGAGAAGGTAGACGATTCCCGCAGCCGCACCAGCCTCTGCGCCAATGCGAATCAGCAGCCCATTCCCCAGTCGAACTATGTGATTCACCGTCCCTCCGTGCCTTCGACCGGACAGCACGTCTGATGCCAGTTTATGAATCGGATCTCGCTTTGTCCATTGTTCCGGCATTTGGCTTCAGCGTCTACTATAATTCTCTTGTATGAAAGACAGGGCAGTGCTCTTTCTCAGCCAGATCGGCACAGCCGATGCGACGCTGGTTGGCTCCAAGGCGGCCACGCTCGGCCAGCTTCTCCAAGCGGGAATCACGGTTCCCAACGGCTTTGTCATTCCAGCGACCGTCTTCGACGAGTTTATCGCCGAGAACGATCTGGCCTCGGCAATCGCCGACCTGGAGGCCCTAACTCAGCGTTCGCCGAGCGATCTCGAAGGGGCAAGCGAGCTCAAACGTGTAACCCAGACATTCTCTCGAGCACCCTTAGCACCGTCGTTAGTCCGCGACCTGCATGATGCTTTCGCGGGGCTTGTCGGAGCAACCGGGGCAGTCGTCGTGCGATCCTCGGCAATCGGAGAAGATCGTCCCGAGGCATCGGCGGCCGGTCAGCAGCTCACCGTCCTCAACGTTCGCCACTTTGACGACTTCCTGCTGGCACTCCGAGAGTGCTGGGCTTCGCTCTTCAGCTTGCCCGCGCTCCACTATCGTGCGCGCTTTGCCAGATCCAGCGGGTTGCCAAGGATCGCGGTGCTCGTTCAGTCACAGATCACCGTTCAGGTGGCCGGTACGCTTTTTACCGTGGATCCGGTGACCGGCACCGAACGAGTCGTCATCGAAGCGACCTGGGGACTCGGCGAAGCGATTGCCCAGGGTGAAGTGACTCCGGATCGTTACCTCGTCGCTCGCGATACCCTAGCTTTGCTTGCTCCGCCCCGGATTGGCGACAAGCGCTGCCAGCGCATCCCCAGCATGCGAAATGGGACTCGGCTAGTGCCTGTGCCGGTTTGGCGGCGTCGCTGGCCAACGCTGAATCACTTCGATCTGGGGACCCTGACTCACCTGGGGCTTCGGATCGAACAGGTTTTAGGGGCTCCCCAGGACGTCGAATGGGGGTTGGCGGGTGGAGGGTGGTACGTCTTTCAAGCGCGGCCAATCACTACCTCGATCGCCGTCAGTGATCCAGAACACGTGTCCGGTGTCGAGCGTTGGGAATGGACCAGTGGTTTCCTCGACGAGCGGCTCACCGAGCCCGTCTCACCATTGGGATGGTCGGTTCTCCAAAAGGGCCTGGAAAGCTTCGCCTTTCGCGAGCCGCTCCAGATGCTTGGCGTGGATCCGAGCCAGTTCGAGCCGATTACCCGCTGCTGGAACGGCTTACCTTACGCCAATGTCGCGGTCTTCGAAGCGCTCTACAAACTCTTTCCCGATTGGCTTTTGCCAGAAGACGCGCGTCGTTTTTTCCCAGGTGGCGACGCGTCGCGTCGCAAGCGCGCTCCCAGGCCACGCTCCGTATTATCACTCGAGCTCTGGCGCGGCCTGATCCGCGCGCTTGTCGCCGATCCTGCCGCCATTTCGCCGTGGCACAACGATCGACTCTGGGAATCGTTCGAACACGACTACGTTCAGGCTATCGAGCAGCTTTCGCATCGGGTGGATGCCCTGGAGGCGAGCGGTCACCTATCTCTTGCCACCATCGTCGCGCTGATCGACGAAGTCGAGCGCTTGAACTATCGCTTACTCCAAATTCATCGCTGGAGCCTGACCCACGCCGAGGTTTCGTACTCGCTCCTCCGGCGGCTGACGCGAGTGATCTGCGGCGCCGACGCGGCCCTCGCCTACTGCGCCGAGGTTGTGACCAAACTCGATGATTATTCAGTTCAGTTCAATCGCGACCTGGCAAAGCTCGCCGCTCTCTCAACGACCGCCGAGACGGAGCGCTTCCAAGCCGCGTTCCGAGAGTTTCTCCAGGAACACGGACACCGTTCGTTCAGCCTCGACCTGATCCGTCCGAGCTTCGCGGCGGATCCCTCCCAGGTACAGGCGCTGCTGAGTGCGCCGGACGCTGGCGCGAGCGTTATGGCGACCAATCGCTCTTCAGATCGTCAGGCAGAGTCAAAACGAGCCGAGCAACTGACCCGACAAGAGCGAGCTTTCCGCTGGTTGATGGCTCCGCTGGTGAATCTGACCCGCCGCTACGCCCGCCTGCGCGAAAACCAGCGCTTCACCTGGCAACGCGGCCTTGCCATACTCCGCCGTCTCTACGTGCAGGCTGGAGCGACCCTCGTCGCGGAAGGTCGTCTGGGCCAAGTCAACGAGATCTTCTTCCTCACCGCCGACGAGGTTCGGCGTGCCGCGATCGACTCAAGTCTATTTCTGAAAGGAATCGCCAAGACCCGCGCCGAGCGATATGCCGAACACTGGATCCGCTTTGACCGCGCCACTGAAGATCGTTATCCACGGTTCCTCAAAGGGAACACTCCCTTCGTCGAGAACGAACTCCCTCCCGATGGACTGCTGGACGAACTCCACGGCGAGCCGGTCAGCCCGGGGCGCGGATGCGGGGCAGTGCACATCATCCGCCACCCGCATGAACTCGGTAGCGTCGCGGCCGGCGAGGTCCTGGTTGTCCACGGTGCCGATCCTGGTTGGACGCCAGTTTTCAGTCGGCTGGCCGGGTTAGTCATGGAAACCGGCGGCCAATTGTCCCACGCCTCGGTCGTCGCCCGTGAGTACCGTTTACCCGCGGTCGTCGGCATCGTCGGGGCAGCCGAGGTACTCCACACGGGAGACTTGGTCGAGGTGGACGGCACGCGCGGAACCGTGCGCCGACTCTCCTCACGCAAGGGTGCAAAACTCAACCATGGCTTAACAATAAATTAACACAAAGCCAACGCCTTGATTTCGATCCCTGGTCGGTTGTATAATTGCCCTATCTCGAGTCTCAGGCAACCGGGGTGCGAACGGATCAGCCTTCTTCCTCCGGGGCCACGGCACGCGGAACGCACTTTCCCGTAAAGTAAGCTACCGTGCCGTCGGGACGCGCCGGTTCTTGTCGCTTCGCGCTTCACGCAGACCTACCGGCGCCAGCCCCAAGAAATTGCTTGGGAAGGGTAGCCTACCAGCGTCGGTAGGTAAGGGTAAACGATGACGTTGTCCGCGAACCTTGATGGAACGGCTTCCTTTCCGGTGCGATTACGTGCCGACGAATCGGCGGTCCTCCTCGAGATCGCCCAGGCGGCTGGCTCAACTCTCGAGCTCCACGAGGTACTTGACCGAGTCGCCGAAAAAACCGCCATGCTGACCGGTGCCGACCGCTGCAGCCTCTGGCTTTTGGACAGCAGCCACGATCGCTTGCTTCCCGCGGCGATCTATGGTATCGATCCGAGCTTTGCCGCGCGTTGGAAGCGCAAGATCCTGGCAATCAAAGATGAGTGTCTTTCTCAGGAAGCCATTACCACTGGCCAGCCCGTCGTCGTCCACGACGCGGCGACCGACCCACGCACTGATAAGCGGGCGGTTGATTTATTTGGCGACAAGTCGATCCTGGTAGTACCCCTGGCCAACAAAGGGAGAGTGATCGGTACTCTTTTTCTGAATCATATTAGCCGTCCCTACTGGTATTCACCCCAGGAGATCGCGGTCATCCAGGCCATCGCGAGCCAATCGGCCGTGGCGATCGAAAACGCCCAACTCTATGACGAAAGCCGTCGCCAGCGTCTCGAGATCCTGGCCTCATTTCGTCGGATCGGCGACGCTCTGGCGGCTGGTCTGGATCTGTCGGATACTCTCCGTCTTGTCGTCGAGCTAGCGACTGAAATGCTCCGGGCTACCGTCGGCGGGTTGACGCTCCGTCGCGAAGACGGCACGCTCGGCGATACTCAATGGGCGCCGGCCGATACGGCGAGCCACTATGCGCTGCCTCCCCACCTTCTGGACGAACTGGTGGGAGAGGTCATTCGCAATGGTGAGCCACTTTACGTTGCCGACCTTTGCGAATACTGGCAGGGCCACCTGCATGGCGTGCAAAGCGCCCCACTCCGAACGTGCGTTGGCGTGCCGTTGCATTTGCGCGGTCAGGTGATCGGCATGCTCGGCGTCTTTCATGCCCTTCCCAAGCGCTTTTCACCGGTTGAGATCGACCTTCTCGCATCGTTCGGCACTCAAGCGGCGATCGCCATTGACAACGCGCGTTTGTTCGCCGGTCTCCAACGCCAGGTCGAGGAGCTATCAGCCGCGGCGGCGCGGAATGCCGAGCTTTACAGCCGTCTTCAGCTTGAAAAGCAACGCCTCGACGTGATCTTCCAGAACTCGACTGACGCGATTTACATGGCCGACCGCAACGCGCGGATCGTCGCTTTCAATCCGGCCGCCGAAATTCTGAGTGGCTGGACCGCAGCGGAGGCGATTGGCGCCTGTGATTCCGAGGTCTTCCCAAGTGATCAGGATGGCTCAACGTCCTTGCATGACGCGACTCGAGCGGTTCTCGAGAGTGGCGCCTCGTATTCGACGGTCGTCGAGACGACGATCTTGCCACGCGGGGGCACTCTGCGCCACGTTGCTGCGAGCTACGCCTACGTACCGGCCAGTAATGACGAAGGCCCTTTTGCTCTGGCCGTTGTCCGCGACGTCAGCCAGCAAAAGGAGGTCGAGCGTCTCAAGTCAGATTTCATTTCGATGGTCAGCCATGAACTGCGTACTCCACTCGCCGTGATCAAAGGATACGCGGCCACACTTCTGAACTCTTCACTCCATCTCGACGCGGAGCGCCAGACTCGGTTTATTCGTGGTATCAACGATGCATCTGATCGCCTCACCCGACTCATCGACAACTTACTCACCGGCTCGCGATTCGAGTCCGGACGCTTCAAATTGAGCCTCCAAAACGTCGATCTCGCCGAGATCGTCCGGAAAGTCGTTGCCAACTCGCGGACCGGGACAAACGGTCATCTGCTGCATGCCAATCTCCCCAGCGAGCCGATGATGTTGCGCGTGGATCGTGATCAGATCGAGCACGTGTTGGTTAACCTGGTCGCGAATGCGATCAAGTATTCACCAGAGGGAGGTGAGATCACGCTCGGGCTGAGGTACGAATGCGGACCGCTTGCGCCGGCCGACCTCTCCCGTGAAGATCCGGCCAACCAACGTTGGGCGGTGCTTACCGTACGAGATCAGGGAATTGGTATCCCTTCACACCAGATCCGCTTCATCTTCGACAAGTTCTATCGCGGCGACTCCCCCGCGGTCAGACGGGTGCCTGGTACCGGACTCGGTCTTTACATCTGCAAGAGCATCGTCGAGGCCCATGGGGGGTACATCTGGGTGGAGAGTCAGCTCGGGCGCGGAAGCACATTTTACGTTGCACTCCCAGAGGAGTAAGAGCCAGTGGCACAATCAATTCTGGTCATCGATGACGATCCGGACATCTGTGAAATTGTGCGGATTAATCTCGAAGGGGCGGGCTACAACGTCAGTGTTGCCACCGATGGAGTGGCCGGTCTCACAGCCGCACGAACGCTTCTCCCTGACTTGATCATCCTCGACGTGCTCATGCCCGGGCTAGACGGCTGGCAGGTCCTCGAAGCGATCGAGACGGACCCGGTCACTGCTGGGCGACCGGTCATTATGCTCACCTGCAAAGGCGGGGACCAAGACGTGCTTCGTGGCCTGGGCCAAGGAGCGGTTGAATATTTTACAAAGCCATTCTTTCCGGAAAATCTCGTCGCCAGTGTCAAGATCCTTCTCGAAGTATTCGACGCATCCATGCGCGATCAACGTCGCCAGCACCTGATTGCCCGCCGCCAGCGCGCGATCGGCATGACCACGACAGCTTCAGTGCCATTCTGAGAGAAACTCTCGTCAGGGAAGGTTCCCCCTCTGCCCCTATGAGAAGAGGATAGAGGGTAGATAGGGATTAGTTGCCCAATTCACAAGTAGCAAAAGGGGTGGCAGGAGACCAATTTCGAGAAGGTTCCCTGATTCTCCCGTAACGACCCGAGTGGGAGGGATAGAATGCTCAAGAGAGAGCGCATTCTCGTCGTGGAAGACGATCCTCAGGTTGCCGAGATTCTACAATGGAATCTGTTCGCGGCCGGTTACCCGGTCACCATCGTTCAGGATGGACTAGCCGCCTTGCGCGTCTTTGACGAAGAACGGCCAGCATTGGTCACGATCGACCTTAACGTCCCAACCGTCTCGGGCTTCCGTTTGCTTTCGCTCTTCAAACGTGCCGCGCCGCATGTTCCTGTACTGGTCATCACCGCGTCGGCCTTTGAGGAGGTCGAAGACGTGGCGCGCGACGGTGCCGACGACTTCATCACCAAGCCTTTCGACCCCTACCAAGTTGTCCGCAAAGTCGAGTACCATTTGCGTCGCACTCAGACCGCACAATCCCCATCTCCTCCCCGATCTGTTCCTGCACCGCGGCGAGCCGTGCCCGTCGAAATCGCGTAATCTGTGACCTCAATCACAACGGGCACAACGGGTGTGATGAGGCGCGCCTCCTCTCACCCGTTTTTTCAGTACGTCTCTGCTTCTTGGAAGCCCGCAGTCAACACGTCGTCATTTTGGCAAGTGGACGATTCGGCGAAAATTGCGTCGTGCTTTCGATCGGGCGTAGAATGCATATGTACGATCACGTCGCGTGGAACGGCTTGCCTCATGTATTGCTCATCCTGTGGCAGCGCCAACGGAGATTTCGCGGTTCGCTGTCACGCTTGTGGTCAACTCCTGGCAAGCTCAACTTCTCCCCTACCGACCAATCAATCGTCTTCCTCTTCCTTACCAAACCCATGGCTCGCCGGTACGGCGATCGTGGCAACTCTCTGTTTGATTGGCCTCGCCACGCTGATTACTCAGCGCGGCCTCTGGACCGCGCTGTTGTCCACCCAGCCGGCGCCCACGGTGGTCGCGCCCGAGAGTAGCAGATTAGCACTCCGCCAGCGAGCGGTCCCGATGCCGACTACTTCGGTGGTGCCTCGACCGGTTCATCCGATGATCTTGGATCTTGGACAGGTCGGCAGCAGCGGTCCTTGGCGATTTGTCGTCGACGACGTGGGCTTCGCACCTGATGAATCTGCGAATGGCTGGTATCAAGCAGTCGTGACGTACACCCTCTTAAACACCAGCGATCACGCCGCTGAGCTACCGATTCCATCGACTGTGCCGAATGATACGAACAAGCCACACGCTATCACCAAACAGCCTAGCTTCGTCCCCCTGCCCAGTATCCCGGAAGAAGACCCCTCGATTGCCAACGGGCTGCGACTATACCTGCTCGACCGGGCCGAGCGCGCTTTTGGTGGCGGCTTCGGCACCGGCGAGGGAGGCTACGAGTTTATTGCCGCGGCCGGCGACGCCATCCGCTTGAACTACCGCTTTCGCTACCCAGACAGCTCACTGCAGCCCTTTACGCTCCGCTTCCAGTTTCCGCAAAGCGTCGGAGCGGCCCGCTTTGACGTCAAATTGGATCAAAAGTTCCCCTCATCCGTCAGCCTCGTTCCGTCCAGCTCGACACCACGTGTTCCCGAAGGAACATGGGTCCGAATTGGCAATGAATGGTCGGTCACGTGCCGAGGGGTAGACTTTAGTCCGGCCCAGCAAACGGGGGAGCGCCCGGTCACCGTCCACCTGCAGGTCCAGAATCTGACCGACACTCCTCGCCCGGCATTGATGGCCCCGTCAGACTCGAACGGTAGTCTGCGCGACTTTTACCTGACCGACAGCGCCGGCCATCTCGCTTACAGTCATAGCGACAATCTCCCCGGGGTTATAATTCCACCCCACCAAACCCGCGACGTCTTGGTCCACCTCTACACTTTGGATTTGGCCTCGACTGCCCACCCACTCTACTTCTCGGCCGTGGTAAACTGGCAGACAAACCAAACTGCCCAGTTCCTGCTCCAAGGACTCGACTCCGCCAACTGAACGCACAACCAACGTACGTCAGTTTCCCGAAATCAGTTCCCCGAAAAGAGATCACTCATGACGTGGTTCATCGGGTCACCGGCGTGTCCCAAATAGGGTAAGTGCCAAGCGGCTTCGATTGTCTTGAGCAGACTGTAGTGGGTGTATTCAATGGGGGAGCGGTAACCGGCCTTGCCATCACTGGCAATGACGAGGGCCGGAACGTGCCCGCCGCCGGGCACGCCACAGCAGCCCTGGTTCGTCGTACCCTCGTCCCAAACGATGAAGAGGGCTCCCTGCTCCTTCCAGGCCTCGGACTGAAGGATCGTCGGTACGAACGCCGCGAGCCAGCGATCGCCTTCTTTGATGGATCCGTTATGCATGTCGTGGTTCAGGTTCGGAGAGATCCAGACAAAATTCGGCAGGCGGTTTGCCTTGAGATCCTCGGAGAAGTCGCTGAGCGGCACCGTTCGCTGGCAGCGGGCAGGGTTATGCTGGATGTCCGCGAAGTACATAAAAGGATTATGCCGTCGAACGTAGCCATCAGTGAGAAATAAGATACCGGTTGGCGCAGCGGGGCCATTGAAACAAGGACTGGGGAGATCCTCCAAATATGCCTTCCAGGTCTTCTGGGCGGCCTCGAGCTGATCGACGAGATTCGGCGCATCGACGGTGCAGGTGGGGCAGTCGTCGTTGATTCCTTGATTCGAGCCTGAAATCAAGGACAGGTAATTAGGCAAGCTGGGATGTTGCACCGCGTAGTAGTGCGTGGCGAGGCCATAGGTCCGCGCAAGCTGGTTCAGGTATGGTGCTGACGACGATCCGATGATGTCATCGTACTCTTTGTTCTCCATGATGATGATGAACACGTGGCGAAAGTTTGGGATTGCCACCGTTCTCTCGGGCGTCGCCAGCCTTATCGCCGTCGCACTAGCGACGGCGGACGGCGACGGTGAAGCCACCGCTGAGAATACGGGCGCGCCGCACGCGGTCAGACTAAGCATCACCGCGACGAGCGCGAAAGCCGGCAAGCGCTTAAGGTTGAAAATAATCACAGTCCGGCTGTCCTTCGCAGAAAGTCTGCCGGGTTGATCTCCAGTAAGGATAGCAGGTACATTTGTCCCGGGCGATTTTGTGCCGGGCTCTCTCATTTCCCGGTCACGTTCTCGCTTTACTCTGAGCAGCGGATCAGCTAAAGTGACCTTGGAGTCCCATAAGCGAACGAGAGAGGAAGGAATGGGCCGACCATGACAGAGACGACCACTCGTCCGACCATACATACACGCCTGGGCGTTCGCCCAATCATCAACGCGGCGGGAACGCTCACCAAGTTCGGCGGCTCGATCATGCCACGGGAAGTGCGCGAAGCGATGCTCGAAGCGGGGAGCGCCTACGTGGATCTGGTCGAGCTGCAACGCGCAGTTGGTGCACGGATCGCCGAGCTGACCCACAACGAAGCGGCCTACGTATCCTGTGGAGCAGCGGCCGGACTGACCTTGGTGACCGCGGCGCTGATCACCGGTCCGGACGAAGCCAAGGCCGAGCGACTACCCCTTCCGGACGGTCCAAAGTTCGACGTGCTGATCCATCGCTCGCAGCGATTCGGCTACGATCACGCGATTCGCATGGTCGGCGTCAATCTCGTCGAGTTCGGCATGGGTAACGGCGCCCAAGAATGGGAACTCGAGGCAGCCTACACTGATCGGACGATCGGCGTCGTCTTCCTCGCCGGTTATTTCAATGAGCAACGCGCTCTCCCCATTGAGACCGTTATCGCCAGTGCTCACCGTCACCACGTGCCAGTTATCGTGGACGCCGCGGCTCAGATTCCGCCGATCGAGACCCTCTGGCGTTATACCCGCGATCTCGGAGCAGACATCATCATCGTGTCCGGCGGCAAGGCCCTGCGCGGTCCACAGCCCACCGGCCTCGTGCTTGGGCGGAAGGCAATCATCGATAACATTTACGTGAACGCGAATCCCAATGCTAACATCGGTCGGCCCATGAAGGTTGGAAAAGAAGAGCTAGCTGGCATCCTCACGGCGGTCGAATGGTCGCTGCGCCAGGACGAAAAGGCGCTGCTCCAGCGCTACGAAGACGTCGTCAGCTATTTCATCGAACGACTTGACGGCAAGAAACCGGGCTTGAGCGTCCGCCGCGACTTTCCGAGTGAGGCCGGGCAGCCCCACCCGCGCGCCCTGCTCACCTTTGATGAAAAGACACTTGGCTTAGGTGCGCATGAGGTGTCTCAAGCGCTGCGCGACGGCGAGCCGTCGATCGTCGTCGCCACCCGCCGGGGGGCAATTTATCTCAATCCGCAGACGTTAGAAGAAGGCGAGGAAAAGATTATTGCCCGACGGCTCGCCGAAGTACTAGGAATTGGGTGATACACGTATGGCATCAAGTGTTCAGCACGCCGCTCCGCGCATCAAGCTAGCTGGTCGGTTGAACGGCATCGCCCCGTCGATGACGCTGGCGATCAACGCCAAGGCGAAAGCGTTGAAGGCGCAAGGCGTCGACGTCTGCAATTTCGGCTCGGGCGAGCCCGATTTCGACACGCCACTACACATCAAGCAGGCGGCGATCGCTGCCCTTGAACGGGGAGAAACCAAGTACGGCGCGGTCGAAGGAATCGAGAAGCTGCGCGAGGCGATCGCCCGCAAACTCGCGGTCGAGAACGGACTCTATTATAAGCCCAGCCAGATCCAGGTTTCCGGTGGTGCGAAGCAGGCGCTCTATAACGTCATGATGGCACTGACTGAGCCGGGCGATGAAGTCATCATTCCCGCGCCTTTCTGGCTGAGCTATCCCGAAATGGTTCGTTTGGCCAGCGCTACCCCAGTCATCGTCGAGACACCTGAAGCCAACCGCTTCAAGCTGACGCCGGAACTGCTCCGCGCCGCGATCACTCCGCGGACCCGGCTACTCGTCCTAGCCTCGCCGTCCAACCCGACCGGCGTGATGTACACTCCGGACGAACTCGCCGCCTTGGCCAACATCATCGTCGAGCACGACATCCTCGTAATCTCGGACGAGATTTACGAGAAATTGGTCTACGGCACGGTGCCATTCCAGAGCATTGGCAGCCTGGGCGAGGAGATATTTGCCCGTACCTTGACGGTCAACGGCTTCAGCAAAGCCTACTCGATGACCGGTTGGCGCCTCGGCTACGTTGCCGGGCCGCAGGCAATCATCGACGCCGCCAACGTCGTCCAGAGCCATAGCCTCTCGAACGTAACGACTTTCGCCCAATATGGCGGCATTGCCGCGCTGGAAGGGGACCAAACGCCGGTTGAAATGATGCGCCAAGCCTTCGCCAAGCGCTTGGACGTCATCTACAACGGCCTAGCCGCGATTCCTGGCGTGACCTGCGTTCGGCCAGACGGTGCATTCTACGTTTTCCCATCCATCGCCGCGACCGGTCTTGATTCGATGACCTTCTGCCAACGCTTCCTGGAAGAAGAGCACGTCGCAGTCGTACCGGGCCTCTCCTTCGGCTCGGACCAGCACATTCGCTTCTCCTATGCCACTGACATGGAAACGATCCAGAAAGGCGTCGAGCGGCTGGGTCGATTCGTCCGGCGGCTATTGAAGTAAGACTTTGTCCTACTCTAGTCCTGCCGCAGCATCCGGTTCCGCGCGGCGTTGGGGAGCATCGAGGCGCCGCCGTCAGTGTTGAGAATCGTGCCGGACACCTGGATCGATTCATCCGAGGCAAGGTAAAGGATCGCAAAGGCGGCGTCTTCAGGTTCGGAGTACCGTCCGGATGGCTGAGCATCGGCATGCTCTTCCAGCCAGGTCGCATCGTGGCCTTCCGCCGCTTGGATGACCCGCTCGTTATCGGTGAGAACCCAACCGGGGATGACGTAGTTCACCCGAATCCCATGACGCGAGTAGGCGGCGGCAATGTTGCGGGTGAGCGCTAGCAAACCACCTTTTGACACCGAATAGGCCGTCAGGTTTGCGGCGCCACCCAAGCCATTGAAGGATCCCACGTTGACGATCGAGCCACCGCCCGCCCGGATCATCTGTGGCACTGCTTCCCGACAAAGGATAAAAGGTCCTTCCAGGTTCGTGGCCATGATCTCGCGCCAGAACTCGAGCGTCGTTTCTTCCAAGGTGGAGCGCGGGTAGATCGCGGCGTTGTTCACCAGAACATCCAGCCGACCAAAGCGTCGCACCGTCTCGGCGACCAAACGGACGCAGTCCGCTTCTTTGCTGACGTCAGTCTGGATAAAGAGCGCGTCACCGCCCGTGGCACGAATCCGGCGCACCGTTTCTTCGCCCTTGTCCGCACTACGATTCGCGACGACTACTCGCGCGCCCTCGCGCGCGAGTAGCTCGGCGGCGCAACGACCGATGCCATTCCCCGCGCCAGTGACAATGGTGACTTTTCCTTCCACGCGGTTCCCGCGCGGCCGTTGCTCAATTGAAAGCTTCTTTCGTTCCACCTTCATCCTCTACTGATGAAAAATTCCTGCCGCGTCCCCGTTCCGACAAAGAGGGACTCCGGAACTCCTCTAAGAGCGTAAGAGAACCCAATTCACCAAGAATCGGTCGATATGCTCGAGCGCGTCTTTCGTCGTTTCGGTGCGTGACCAACCGTGCCCTTCACCGGCATAGACGTGATACTCAACTGTGCCACCATGGCGACGTATTGCCTCGACTAAAGTATCCGACTGTGACTTGGGCACGACCGGATCGGCATCCCCTTGTAGCACGAGCAGCGGCGCCTTGATCCGATCGGCCAGTTTGACCGGGGAACGCTCGTCGTAGCGCCTGAACGATTCCGGCAGTGGTCCAATCAAGCTGTGATTGTAGTGCGCTTCGAAACGGTGCGTCACTTCGTTCAGCTCCCAGAGATCGGCCACTCCGTACAGGTCGACGCCGGCCGCGAAGCGATCGCCGGCCAGCGCTAGGAGCATCAGTGTGGTATAGCCGCCCGCGCTTCCTCCCATAGCGGCGACTCGCTTGGGATCGATCAGTCCACTCTCATGCAGTGCGTCGATTCCATCAACCGTGTCAGTGACGTCGTACACTCCCCAGTTCTCGTGGAGCGCCTGGGCGTAGGCACGACCATAACCGGTCGAGCCACGGTACTCCGGGACGAAGACGACCCAGCCGCGCTGGACGAAATACTGTATCTGACTGTTCCAGCCCACTCCGGCCTGACTGGTTGGTCCACCATGGAGGAGAACGAGCAGCGGGAACGGGCGATCGGCCGCTTGTCTAGGACGGTAGAGGTGCCCGTAGAGGGCGGTACCATCGCGGGCCGTCCACGTGAATGCTTCGGCCGGCGCCAGATCCATCCGCACAAGGGCACCAATTCCGGTGTAGGCCACCACACGGTCTTTGCCGGTTTCAAGATCGACGACTTTCACCTGGGGCGGACTCTGGGGACTACTCTGGATGTAAGCCAACTGGTCGCGGGACGACCAGCTCACCGCAGCACGTATACCATCGTCGTCAGCGACTGCGTGAATCGCTCCGCTGGCGACGTCGATTCGGTACAGTCGCCAGTTACCATCGTCATTGCGTAGGAAGGCAATTTCATGGCTATCGGGCGACCAAACGTAGGTACGTGCTCCCGGCCCCCAGGAGGGTGGACCGTGCTCAAATGTTTCGTTGAGCAACGGTCGAGCGCGCTGGCCGTCGCCGTCGGCGAGCCAGAGATTGAGCCAACCGAGACGATCGCTTAAGAATGCCAGGAACTTGCCATCAGGGGAGAACCGCGGTTGGGAGGTTGATTCGTTCTCAGCACCGGCGACGATGCTCCGCTCGCCCGTCCTCAGGTCAGCAACCACGATCCGACTCGCATCCCAGGGCATGTTCGGCACGTCCCACTCGAGCCAGGCCAGGCGACGGCTGTCCGGCGACCAAGCCGGATCCAAGACAAAGTCGGCCGGGCCACTCACCCGACGGGGCCAGGCCGAGCCGTCGACCGGCGCCACGGCGATCGCCGACCACTCCGGCGTGCTGGCAACGTAGGCGATCGTCGAGCCATCGGGTGACCAGGTGGGGGCTGCCTGACGGCCTTCACTCTCCAGCAGCCTTCGCGCTGGTCCGCCCATGATTGGCACGATCCATAGCTTACCATCTCGCGCCGCGTAGGCGATCGACTGGCTATCCGGCGCCCAGGTGTAATAGCCGCCATTGTACGAGCCACCGGCCTGAGCTTGCGGATCACCCGACACGGCTAGCTCCGGGCCCCCCGCCGCTGGCACGACTACGATCCGTCCCTCGCCATTGTGCGTCCGTAGGAAGCTCAGCCACTGACCATCTGGCGACCAGCGCGGCTCAGCAACGCTGTCGATCTGGGCAAGTACAGTCGGACTCAGCGCGCTTTCCCAGAGTCCGGGGATTCCCCCTGCCAGCCGCTCTACGACACTCACCATACCCGTCCTCCTTCGCGTCGTCATTCCAACGTTGGCGTGATTCCCGAATTGGAGATGCTCCGATATACTAGCACAGGCGTCATGCTCAAAGTAGAGGAGAGAATGAGTGAAGATCGCAGTTCGTGAGAACCGGGTTCCCGGCGCAACGTTGGAAGAGCGCGTCACATTTCTCGAGCGCATCGGCATCGAAGGGATTGAAATTACCGAGTCCGAGACAATTGCTCGGGGCGCCGCGGTGCTTCGCGGTCTATTTCAGAATCGGGGAGTACGGCCGACCACCATCCCCGGGCCCCGGGGCTTGCTCGATCCTAGTCCAGCCGAACGCACGGCGTCCATGCAAATGCTCCGTCAGCGGCTCGACTTATGTAAGGAACTTGACGCGGTAGCCGTCCTGGTGGTCCCGGTCTTCGGCCGACAGCCGCTCATTCCCGACTTATCCCCATGGCGATCGGCGATTGAGATCGAAAGTGAGCTTCTCTTAACTGAGCTGAAGGAGATCGCGGTCTATGCCGGCCAGGTCGGCGCGACGGTGATGCTTGAGCCAATCAACCGCTACGAAACGCATTTTATCAACCGACTCGAGCAGGGCGCCGAATTTTGCCGACGGGTGAACCGTCCAGAGATCCGAATCATGGCTGACTTCTTCCACATGCACATCGAAGAAGCCGACATCGTGGCAAGCATTCGCCAATCAGCACCATTCATTCACTACGTTCACGTCGCCGACAGCAACCGGCTTCAACCCGGCCGCGGCCACCTCGACTTTCGTCCGGGCTTTCACGCTCTTAAAGATGCCCGCTACGACAGCTACCTGGGCATCGAATGTAACTTCGCTGGACCGGCCGAAGACGCCCTCAAGGAGGCAGTGCTAAATCTTCGGAAAGCCTGGGCGGAGGCCTGAGTAGTGCGCCTCGTCGTCGGTTTGCTTTGCGCCTTCACTTTGTTCTTATCCACTTTGAGTTCAGGGCTCGCTGCCTCACCGCCAACCATCAAGTTGTCTGGTCACGTTTTGCGTGGCCTCAGCAGCGCTACTGACCTCGGCCCAATGTCCGGCCAGCAGACGCTGACACTAACGATCGCCTTGCAACCTCGGAGCCCCGGTGGTGTCTCGGTCCTCGTTCAGCCCGGCTTCCAAGCGAGCCGCATCACCTTCGTACACGCGGTCGGCCGATCTCAAGCGGACGTCGACGCGCTCACCACTTATTTCGCGAGCTACGGTCTCCGCGTGTCGGCACCGGATCCTGACCGTCTGAGCTTTTCGGTGCAAGGAACGGTTGCCCAGATTCAGCAAGCGCTCGGGATCCCCCTTCACAACTTTCAGGCTCGCCACGGCCGCCGTTTTCACGCGGCGGTTGGCGAGCCGCGTCTGCCCGCCAGCCTCGCGCCAATGGTCCAAGCCGTGCTCGGCTTGAACGGCGTCGCCAGTTTCCACCGCATGCATACTTCCATCGCAGCATCGGCTCAATCGCTGACGAGCGTCCCAACTAGCTTCGCCGCGTCAACTCCCGGTGACTTTACCCCTTCGGATATGCGCACTGCCTACGACCTGTCGTCGCTTTATAGCCAGGGAGATGGAGGCAATAGCCAGACGATCGGGATCATCGGCTGTGATGCCTTCAATCTCTCCGACATTCGTGGCTTCGAGAGTCAATTTGGCCTACCCCAGGCTCCGATCTCCGTCCACGATGTCGACGGCGGCGGCTCGGGAAGTGACATCGAGACCACTCTGGATCTGGAATGGAGCGACGCTATCGCTCCGAATGCTGCCCTGATCTTCTATAGCTTTCCCGAAGACCCGTCCGGCGGCTGCAGCAATCTGGGCTTTTATGATGCCCTTACCCAAGCGGTCGATGAGAATGCCGCCAGTGTTTTGAGCATTAGCCTTGGCGAATGCGAGCTCGACCTGAGCCCGGCAGAAATCTCTGCATTCGAGACTCGCTTCAGCCAAGCCGCCGCCAACGGCCAGGGCGTCTTTGTCGCCAGTGGTGATCAGGGCGCCTACGCCTGTCAGGACTCTTGGGGGAATGCCGCTCTTGGCGTTTCCTACCCAGCCTCCAGTCAGTACGTCACGGCAGTTGGTGGCACCTCACTGAGCTTGAATGGCGACGGCAGCTACGCCGGGGAATCGGCTTGGGGCTCCTGGTCGGAATGCCAGGGAGGGTGCGGCAGTGGCGGCGGGGTGAGCCAGGTGATCCTCGAGCCAAGCTGGCAGCAAACGGCAAGTCCGGTTAACAATACTGGTATGCGTGGGGTGCCGGACGTGGCCTATAACAGCGATCCGGCGACCGGCAACGTCATTTACTTTGACGGTAACTGGCACGGTGGGATAGGGGGTACCAGCATCGCTGCCCCTCAATGGGCAGGCATCGCCGCGATCGCCAATCAAATCGCGGGCAAAAGACTTGGCCTACTCAGCCCCTATCTCTATGCCAGCAATGTGATCAACGCCGAGGGATCGGCGTCGCCGCCCTACCACGACATAGCGAGCGGCAATAACCTCTACTACGACGCGGGGCCAGGCTGGGACTTCGCCACCGGTTGGGGATCCCCACGGGCCTGTAACCTCCTTACGCTGATCGCCGATCCGTCAACGCAGACGGCCACGCCCCTCGACGTGCCACTTGCCTCCGGAGCCTATAGGATCTACCTTCCCCTGGTGGTGAATAGTTCTCCCAGTGCCGTCTGCTAAGTCTGGATTTCGTGCAGTAGTGGGCGATGGTAAACGTCGAGTGCAGGTCGTCAGTGCCTATTGCCACCTGCAGGGGACCGCTTTTAATCTGAACGCTGAAGATGCTGGATGTGCAGAGTGAGTAATCCGAATCTCGAGACAGAAGTTGCTGGTCTAGTGTCAGGTAACCAGGATGCGCTGATTTACCTTGGAGACTGCATCGACTTACTGGCAGCTTTACCCGAGCGGTCGGTGCAGCTCATCATTACGTCACCTCCCTATAACATTGGGAAGGAGTACGAGCGAAGGCGCTCGTTAGACTTATACATCCAAGAACAGGCCAAAACTATCGCGGCCTGCTACCGCGTCCTCCGCGAGGGTGGGTCACTTTGCTGGCAGGTAGGCAACCACATCGGTGGAACAGCAAAGGCACAGGAAGTCTTTCCACTCGACATCATTCTCTATCCATTGTTCAAGGAACTGGGCTTGAAGCTGCGCAATCGTATCGTCTGGCACTTCGAGCATGGACTGCATTGCTCCAAGCGATTTTCCGGCCGCCACGAGACGATTTTATGGTTTACGCTTGGAGATGACTACGTGTTCAACCTCGACCCAATCCGAGTGCCTCAGAAATACCCTGGTAAAAAGCAATACAAGGGGCCGCGCATTGGCGAGTATAGCTGCAACCCTCTTGGAAAGAATCCCGGTGACGTCTGGATCTTCCCAAACGTCAAACATAACCACGTTGAAAAGACGATCCACCCATGTCAGTTTCCAGTGGAACTCGTCGAGCGCTTCGTATTGAGCTGTACCAATCCGGGGGATATCGTCCTCGACCCTTATGCTGGCGTGATGACCACGGTTGCCGCGGCGGTAGCTCATGGCCGCCGGGGAGTCGGAGCAGAAGTAGTTGCCGAGTACATCGAAGTCGGACGGCAGCGAGTTGACCTGGCTCGCGCGGGACTTTTGCGGACGAGACCGATGGATCGTCCTGTCTACGAGCCCTCAGATGATAGCCATATTGCCCGCCGTCCAGCGAAACTTAGCGCCACGCGAGAATCCCACAACGGTGATGATAATCAACAAACTCCTCCGTCACGCCAACTGTCGCTGATTGAGTGATACGCTCAGCCAATTTGCCAGAGCTATTCGGGGTAGCCAAAATTGTCCCCTGGAAGTCATGGATGGAACAAGGTGCACTTTTTCCCCGATTGACCCCCATGGCTCCCTCCTCTAGAATCCCCTACGGTGCGTCGCTCTGGCGACGACGGAAAGAGGGGGGATCGACGATGAAGATCACCAAGATCGACACGTTTTTCGCGCATCTTGAGCATCGCAACCTCGTTTACGTCAAGGTCCACACTGACGAGGGCATTCACGGTATCGGCGAGGCCTATTCGGTTGGACCGGACAATGCAACCGCGATGGCCATTCACGATTTCGAGAAGTGGCTGGTCGGCCATGATCCGGCCCGAATCGAGCACCTCTGGGCACTGATGTACCAGGGATCGCGTTTTCCGGGTGGCTCAGTGATTAACTCGGCGATCAGCGGGATTGAGCACGCCCTCTGGGATATCAAAGGAAAAGCACTCGGCGTGCCAGTCTACCAGCTCCTGGGCGGTAATTGTCGCGACCGGATCCGTGTTTATCAGAGTCCCCACGGCACGAGCCCCGAAGCCCTGGCCGACGACGCCGTTCGCTTGATCGAGAAATACCGCTACACTGCGGTCAAAATCTCTCCCCATGGCCCCGGCTCCGATGCGCAGCCCCAGAATGCCGTCACTCGCCAGGCTGCAACCCGGATCGCGGCGGTGCGCAAGGCTGTCGGCGAGGACATTGACATCGCCGTCGATCCCCACGCCAAGATCTTCGAGCCTAATCGGGCGATCGCCATGGCCGAGGCGATTCGGCCTTTCCATCCGCTCTTTTTCGAAGAACCACTCCGTCCCGAAAACGTCGACGCATTGGCCAAGGTCGCCGCGCACACCGACGTCCCAATCGCCACCGGCGAGATGCTCTACACCAAGTTCGAGTTTCGCGAGCTCTTGATCAAGCAAGCTGCTGACATCATCCAGCCCGATATTTGCTGCGCGGGTGGGATTCTCGAGTGCAAGAAAATCGCCGGCATGGCCGAAGCATTCTACGTGAACGTCGCGCCACACAATCCGATGGGACCGATCGCGACGGCGGTGAACGTCCACCTCGCCGCGGCGATCCCCAATTTCTTAATTCTGGAGTATCATCCGGATGACGAGGGCCCACGACGGGATCTCGTCGACGAGCCCATGCAACTGAAAGACGGCTATCTAGAGCTCCCAAGCCGCCCCGGCCTCGGCATCGAGCTAAACGAAGACGCCCTGCCGAAATATCCCTACCGCACCTGGCACCGCGCCTTCCCAACTCGTGCCGACGGGTCGTGGGCATTTATCTGAGGAATCGACGTGCAAGAACATTTTACGGACGATCCGGCCGAGCAATGGTTATCCGAACGGATCAAAGTCATCGAAAGCTCGGGGATTCGGCGGGTTTTCGATTTGGGCGCGACACTCAAGAAGCCGATCAACCTTTCAATTGGTCAACCGGATTTTCCGGTTCCCCGGGCCATTCTCGAGGCGGCCAAGCGCGCGATCGACGAGGGGTATAACCGCTATACGCCGACTCAAGGGCTGCGGGCACTCCAAGAGGCAGTCGCTCAAAAGCTAGAGCGGGTCAATGGCGTACACGTGCCGGTCGACGATGTCCTGATCACCGCCGGCAGCTCGGGAGGCATCTTCCTCGCCCTCGCCGCCGTACTCGATCCGGGTGACGAACTGATCGTGCCGGATCCGTACTTCGTCATGTATCCCCAGCTCGCAGCGTTCTTCGGAGCGCGACCGGTACTCGTCGACACCTATCCAGACTTCCAACTCAATCCGGCGAGAGTCGCGCGGGCGATTACGAAGCGGACGAAGGCGATTCTGCTGAATAGCCCGAACAACCCGACCGGCGCGGTTTGGTCAGAAGAGATACTCCGCGAGGTCGCGGCAATCGCCGATCGCCACGGGGTGCTGGTGTTATCCGATGAGGTCTACGAGAACTTTGTTTACGACAACACGCGCCACTTCAGCATCGGCAGCATCTACCCGAATACAGTGACCCTCAACGCCTTCTCGAAAAGCCACGCCCTGACCGGCTGGCGGATTGGCTACGCTGCCGGGCCACACCACCTGATGGAGAAAATGAAAGAGCTCCAACAGTACAGCTTCGTCTGCGCACCGTCGTTCGCCCAGGTCGCGGCGCTCACCGCTCTCGCCAGCGGTCCTGCCCCGGAGATCGCGACCTACCAGCGCCGGCGGGATCTGATCTACCACGGCCTGCGCGAGCGATTCGAGGTGATTAAGCCCCAGGGTGCGTTTTACATTATGCCGAAAGTCAGTGAGAGTGACGCTGCGCCGTTCGTTGAAGAGGCAATCCGCCAGAATGTCCTGATCATCCCTAGCTCGGTCTTCTCGAAGCACGGCACCCACGTTCGGATCTCCTACGCCACGTCCGAGGCGAACCTCGAAGCCGGATTGCGGATCCTCCGGTCGATTGGGAATTGATCGGAGTGGAAAGGTAGCCTAGGCTGCCTTTCCACTCGCCCTCAGAACCACCAGCGTCCGTGCGAATCGGTCGGCCCAGGTCTGGCGCCGAGCCTGGCTGATGATCGCCTGGCCACTGCCCGACCACAAGATGTAGAGCGAAATCAGGCCGATGATGACCCGGACGGCGGTATCGGCGGTGCCTTGGATGAAGACGAGCTGGTTATCGATCAGATTCCCGATAACGAAAACTGCGCCGGCGAAGGCAAGCAGGAGCACGTAGCCAATACCACGCCCCAATGCTGGGAAGAGACCGATCCGGCGCTGATCTGACTGGTGGACGATGTGCAGATGAAATAGCATCATCCCATAAGTACCGCCGTGGGCCCAACCGGCGACGAAGTAGAGCGCGAAAATTACAACCGCGACCCCACTCGCGAACTGAGAAGGGCTATCCGACGGTCCAAAGCTACCAGCTGCCATGAGGATCGCGGTCAGACCAAACCCTCCGAACCCTGCTAAGAGTACCCCCAAGATCACGTCGACGAGCATCGCAAGGCCACGGCGAACGATGCCGGCTAGGAGTGGGGCTTCAGCCTCATTGGCGTCGGCCAGCGCAGCAGGCTCCTGAGCTCGGAGGATCGAAGGTTCCTCGATGTGCGCTTCCTTCGTCTCGGTCGCCATAGGGGAAACGTCACGTGCCGTTCCAGTGGCGGAGGGAGCACCGGCGAGCGCTGGCGTAAGCACGGGCGCGGGGGAAGGGGAAACAACCGGCCTTTCCTGGAGAGTCGGAGGGATTGGTGGTGCGACAACCGGAGGTGGAGGCGGAGGAGGTGCGGTCGTAAAGGTCGGCACTGCGGGAGTCACAGTTGTGGTCGCCGAGCTACTCGGCACGGCACCACAACGAAGACAGGCCGCGCCAGCAGGACGCAAGGCGTGACAAGTCTCACAAGCTTGCGGCTCGCCAATCCCTTCTGTTCCCTGACGTATGAGCTGATTCAATCGCTGGAGTGCCGCCGTCCAGGACCAGGTTGATTCCATCAGCGACGGCCGACGCTCGCGCCAGAAACCGATCGCTGCTTCGAGCATTTCACGATAGAACGTGCGATAAGGCTCGCTCAGCGTCGTGAGTAGCTCGGACGCCAATCCACCAGTTGCGAAGCCCCCGGCAATGTCCATGACCATACCGTTGAGCTTGTCCTCGATATTGGCGCCAAAGGAGCTGCCGGCCAGGACTTGGACCGTGAAAATCGAGGCTGTCCGCGCATTCGCTGGCGCGATCGGCGCAGTCAGTGTTCCAGCTCGTGATGCACGGCAAGCGCTCTCGATCTCTTCAACCGCCGACAGACGATTGGGGTCTTTCACCATCCGGACTTGGCGCTGGGCAAACAACAGTGCCCCCACGGCGAGGACAAGGTCGCGCGCCACCTTGTCACCAGTGGAGCGCACGTGCGTCACCGTCGCGTGCTCGACCTCGCCCGGGTCCACGAGTAGGCTGATTTCAAACGTCCCAAGGACGGTTGGCTGAGATGTCGACGAAGAGTTCCTCTTTGCGTCCAAAAGCTGCCCCTTTCTGTCGGATGCGACCAGAAAGCTTCATGATGGATTGTACCATTCTCAAAACATTGGCGTCGCTTTCACGCACTCACTATAATTAATGAGGGGGAAGGAGACGTCGCATGGAAGCGATCGAAGGGGCAAAGCCCGTCGTCCATAGCCTTGATACCGAGAGACGCGTCATTCTCTGGTTGCGCGCTTTCGGCCAGCGCTTGCTGAGCGTCCCCATCTTCTACAAAGTCCTGCTCGCGAACTCGCTGATCGTCGTCTTGGGCGCGGTCGCCGGCACCTGGCTCACCATCCAATACCTCGCAGTTACACCAGATCACGCGAGTGGTGAGCTTATTTTACTCTTCGCTGGCGTTGGCATCACCTTGAGCGTCCTGGTCAACTTCGTCGTCCTCAAGGCTGCTTTCCAACCATTGGCCTCGCTGGAGCGCGCCGTCGAAGCGGTGCGCCATGGGAACATGCAAGCGCGCGCCGCTCATGTTGCCTTTAGCGATCCACAGATCGACCAACTCGTCGACACGATTAATTCAATGCTCGATGGCCTCGAGACCTACCGTGAGCGCGTGCGGCTTCTGTCTCAACAGGTACTCACCGCCCAAGAAGCGGAACGCCAGCGGATTGCGCGCGAGTTGCATGACGAGACTGCCCAATCATTGACCTCTCTCTTGATCGGCTTGCGGATGATCGAAAAAGCGAGCACGCCAGAAGAGTTGTCGGCTCACATCAACGATCTGCGGAACCAAACTGGTCGTACTCTTCAAGAAGTGCGCAAGATGGCGGTCGACCTGCGGCCGAGCACGCTTGACGACCTGGGGCTTGCCGCGGCTTTACAATGGTATACTGACAGTTTTGCCCGCCAAACACACATCGCCATTGACCTTCGCCTATCTGGCCTCGAGCAACGCTTGCCCGATGCCGTCGAGGTCGTCGTCTACCGAATCGTTCAGGAGGCTTTGACCAACGTTGCCAAGCACGCCAATGCCAGCCATGTCGCAGTGTCGATCTTCCGTGAAGGGAATTGCGTGCGGGCGAACGTGGTCGACAATGGTCAAGGGTTCGACGTCGAGCGCGTCATGCGCTCGCGGGAGCGCGGCTTGGGATTGTTCGGAATGCAGGAACGGGTTTCTCTCGTCGGCGGCACCCTCCGGATCGCGTCCTCCCCCGGCCAATCTACGCGAGTCTCGATCAGCATTCCCTTGGAGAGCTAGTCCATGCAGCGAATACGTGTCTTACTTGCCGACGATCACGCCGTCTTGCGCGCCGGTCTGCGGGCGCTTCTGGCCGGTGAGCCGGATATGGAAGTGATTGGCGAAGCGACCGATGGGGAGGATGCGATTGTCCAGGCCCAGCGACTGCGACCGGACGTTCTCGTCCTCGACATCGCCATGCCCCGGGTGAACGGTCTGGAGGTGATTCGTCGCATTCGCGAGCAAGGCTTGGATGTAAAAGTGCTCGTCCTGACCATGCATTCAGAGGAGCAGTATCTTCTCCAGGTCCTACGCGCGGGCGGCTCGGGCTACGTGCTCAAAGCCTCGGCAGACACCGAGCTCATGGAAGCGATTCGCACGGTTCACCGGGGGGAAGCTTTTCTCTATCCCTCGGCAACTGCCCTCTTACTCGAGGATTATCGGGAGCGCAAGGGGGAAGACGAACATGATCGCTTCGACGACCTATCCGAGCGCGAGCGAGAAGTGCTTGCCCTCACCGCGGCCGGCTACACTAACCAGGAAATCGCCGACAAGCTCATCATCAGCGCCAAGACGGTGGATACCTACCGTTCGCGGATCATGGAAAAGCTCGATCTTCACCACCGTTCCGAGCTCGTTAAGATCGCCTTGCGTCGCGGCTTGCTTAACGCGCATAGCTAGCCCTGCCTTACGATACTCCCTCTTCCAAAAACCTCAACGCCGTCGCCGCCATCGCCGCCACGCCAACCGGAAGCGCCGCTTCGTTGAGATCAAACGTTGCCGTGTGGACTGGCCGCGGGCGTCCCCAGGCGCGATCACGTACGCCGAGATGGATCATCGCGCCAGGGACCTTCTGCAAGATGAAGGCAAAGTCTTCGGCACCCATGACCGGTTCGCGCTCGATGATCGCACTAGGTCCCAAGAGATTGCCGAGTGCGTCTTTGACCAAGGCAACCGACTCCGGATGGTTGACGAGGACCGGATAACCTACCCGATAGTCAACGTCAGCGTTGGCCCGCATGGCGCGGGTGATACCCCGCGCCAGCTCGCCAATTCGCCGTTCGATGGTCTGGCGGACGTCCGGGTTGAAGGCACGAACTGTTCCCGTCAGTGTCGCAGTGTCGGGGATCACGTTGTTCGTCGTTCCGGCCGACAGGCTACCCACGGTGATCACCGCGGGCTCATTGGGGGCAACTTCCCGAGCAACAACCGTCTGGAGTGCCGTGATGAGATGGGCACCAACGACGATCGGGTCAACCGTGCGGTGGGGGCTAGCGGCGTGTCCTCCTTTGCCACGGATCGTAATCACGAAGCGATCGGACGAGGCCATGGCCGGGCCTGACCGCAGTGCCACCTGACCAACGAAGCGTTCGGTGTCGACGTGCATCCCAAAGGCCGCGTCGACCGGCGGGTCAGCGAGAACGCCTTCGTCGATCATGCGCTGGGCACCACCTCCACCTTCCTCGGCGGGTTGGAACATGAATTTGACGTTCCCAGGAATCTGGTCCCGATAGTGAGCCAAGAGCCAGGCGACGCCCAAAAGCATTGCGCTGTGGGCATCGTGGCCACAAGCGTGCATCACGCCCGGATTCCGCGACCGATAAGAAGTATCGTTTGCTTCTTCGATCGGCAGTGCATCCATATCGGCACGGAGTAAGACCGTTTTTCCCGGCTTACCCCCCCGCAAGAGTCCGACGACCCCAGTTCCGCCCACCCCTATCCGAACGTCGAGGCCGAGGTCCCGTAAACGCGCGGCGACCAAAGCAGCAGTCCGATGCTCCTGAAAGCCGAGCTCGGGATGCTGATGAATATCGCGACGGTCAGCAACGACCCCTGGGCCAATCTCCTCCGCTACTTCGCGTAGATCAGCCTGCAGCGGCATGAATCCTCTCCTGTCCTCAGGATCCCGTCAGGGAGAGAGCTTGGAGTTATCCCCCAACATTTCCTCATCCGACGGGGGTAGTAGGGGACCAAACCCGAGATGGCCCCCTGATTCTGTATCAGTCAGTGCGCCGCAATTGTTCGATCGCGACCTGAGTGCGGACTAAGCGTCCCACCATCTCAATCAGAATACTCGCGCGGCGCGCCCCGGTCACTCCCTCATCGAAAATAGCATCCAAGCCGGCCAATGGACCGGCTACTATCTTGAGACGCTCGCCCCGCTTGAAGGATGGGACTATCGCACCTCCGCTCTGGCTACCAAGTCGGTGGCGGATCGTCGCAACGAGCGCGTCCGGAACGCTAGCCGGCATGCCATCAAAGGCGACGACCTGCTTCGCACCGGGGGCCCAGCGAACGAGCGGCCATTGAGGCGATGTGGATGACAATCGGAAGAAGAGATAGCTCGGAAAGAACGACTCTTGCACTAGTTCGCCACCGCGTACCCCGACCATCTTGACGGGGAGGAAAGTTTCTAAACCATGTTGCCGCAAAAAACGATCAACTTGCAACTCTCGACGGACATGAGTGCGCAGGACATACCAAGACTCCGAGTATTCGATCGACCGTCCTACCATTAAATCGGTCGCTTGCGAACAGAGAGACCCCATCTCCCGGCCACCTAAGCAGTAATCTGAAACCATGGGGAAGAAATGTCAGCCAAAGGGCAGATTGCGTCTCAGCGAGTTACAGCACACCTCACAGTGTATTAAGCAAAACAACGTAGCGTCAATGTGATTGTCGCTAAAATGTCATAAACAGACACATCGATCGTCCCGGTAGTAGCTATTTCTTCTACAAAGACAACAATTGGCGGATTGCAAATTCGGACGGAAATTGGTTTGACAAAAAGGGGGAGAGGGGGTATACTGAAGGAAGTGCGGAGGCAGGGGCGTTCGCACGGGGCCAGAGGAATCCCGAGCGGGCCGGGAGGGTCGCGCGGGATTT